>CAVPMI010000010.1:0-10479 GCA_963705975.1 uncultured Pseudomonadota bacterium | reverse complement strand
CGAAACGCGATCCTTGCCCGAGCGAGCGAAGCCGAAGCGACCTGAAGCGGGCGAACGAGCGAGCGAGCGAGCGGACGAGCGAGCGTCGTCCCGAGCGGAGGTTGTTGCGCGAGCGTCGTCTTGTTGTCTTGTTGCTCAAATGCTGAAGTTGAACGAATGAATCTGAATGAGTCAACGAAGTTGAATGAAGCGAACCGAACCCGAAGCCGAAATTCGTCGCCGAACCGAAGCCGAAGCGACAACGAAGTTGAGAATGAGTTGAAGTCAGAGTTGTTGTCGTCGTCGAGAATGAGTCGAATAGAGTCGAAGCTCGAGTCGAATGAACGACGAGCGAACGAACCCGAAGCGAACGAGCCCGAAGCTGAACTGAATCCGAGCGAACGAGCGTCGTCCCCGAGCCCGAGTCCGAAGCCGTCTCTCTCTCTCGCTTGAACTCGAGCTCAGTCTGAGTCAACGACGAGCTCAATGAACGTCGTCGTCGTCGTCGTCGAGCTATCAGTCGAAGAAACCAGTTGAATGAACTGAACTCGAGTCAACGAAATGAATGAGTTGAACGAACAGCGAACCGAGCGACGAACGAGCGAACGAAACGAGCGAACGAGAACCGAGCGAAACGAAAAAAACGCGAAGCGAAAAAGCGAAACGAACGAAACCCAATATTTCGCGGCGCCCACGACAACGATGACTCGGGCAACGCTAGATACGACTAACGCAGTCACTACTGCTGACACCTTAACCTATCAAGGTCAAGGCATATACTCACGGCAACGCTATATTGGCGACAGTAATGCCCCGGTTGGCATGCGCGGCTCCAATCCTTATGAAGAGGGCCGAGTGATAGTCAACGTCGACGGCATGCCGGTCTGGGACCCTTTCGATACCTCCTATAGCGCCGCGCCGCGTTTAAACTTGGTCGGCTCGGATGAGATTAAATCGATAGATGTGATCGGCGGACCCTTCGCCGCAGAATACAGCGGCAACGCCATGGGCGGCGTGATTAACTACAATACCCGCATGCCGCAAAAGCGCGAATTCTATTCGGAAGCGACGTATATGAACCAGCCGTATAGCGGTCAGGGTACAACGGCGGACTTGCAGGGTTTTAAAACTTTCGGCTCCTATGGCGACAAGTTCGGCGACTTTAGCACCTACGCCTCCTATACGCATTTGGAGAACGAAGGCCAGCCGATGACGCCGGAATATTTAAACAGCGGCAGCGCGAATCCCCCGACAGCCTCCGGCAGTTTACCTGTTGTCAACGGCGGCGTTACCACTCTGAACCCGAAAGGCAACGGTCAGGGCGGCCCCTCCGGCTATAATATGGTGCAGTATGGCTCTAGCGGCATTCAACACTCCAGCGACAATCTGTTCAAATGGAAAGGCGGGTTTGATATCAACAAAGACTTAAACACCATGATGACACTGGCGTTTGATGATTTAACCATAGAAAATACCGGCGTATCCTTTTTGACCAATGCCAACGGCAGCACCAACTATGCCGCCAACCCTGGTCTACTTAATAATTATCCTAATAGCGGAAATGTTAATATTAATGGTTACGCCCTCAACGGTGAATCCAACCTAGGCCAGTCTCAGGAAGTACGCAATACCCTGACTATGGCTTGGAAACTGGATGGCCGGGTGATCGGCAACTGGTTCACGCACACCAATATCAGCTACTTCGATATTTTGCATGACACCACCTTAACCTCGACCTATAACCCCAACGATCCACATTACGCGACAACGCCTACAGGCACCAACACCTCCTGGGATAATTCAGGTTGGTTCAATCTCTCGTCAAAATGGAATAACGAACAGTTCATGGGGCGCAAAGATTTGTCTCTGGCTTCAGGCTATGAGTTCCAACATGCGGCCATGTTCCAAACTACCCGCAACCTGTGTAACTATGGTGCCGACATGGCATGTACCGGCGCGGAAATTCAGGCAGGGGCAACCAACAACACCATTAACTCCGGCCTGACGGCAGCCAACACCAAATTAAAAACCGGCGGCGTCACCGATACGCAAGCGCTGTTTGGACAATTGACCTGGCGGTTTTGGGAAAACTGGGACGCAACGCCTGGTGTACGACTGGAACGCTGGAATATGTACGATGGCACCTATATAACGGACACATCAAGCAGCGTCACGAATTTGGGCAATGGTACATCACTGCCAGCCGTCACGGCTACCCAGGCGCTCAATGGTACGTTAAATCCAGCCAACAGACAGGAATCCAAATGGGCGCCTAAATTCTCGCTGGGTTATAAACCCGGCAACTGGGATTGGCGTTTTTCCGTGGCAAAAGCCTACCGCTTCCCCACCGATGGCGAGTTGTTCGGCAACTCTTCCAGCGTTAACGGCAGCCAAACTTTAGCGAATGGCCAGTTAAAAGTGGAAGACGGCACCCATTACAATTTGTATTCACAATATAATTTTGACACCGGTTATGCGCGGCTTGAGATTTATCATGAAGACATCCGTAACGCCATTTACCAACAGCAAATCTATCTTGGCTGCCAAAATGCCAATGGAGCAAACACTAGTACCTGCCCATTAAGCAACATGTTCTCCAACATAGGCCAGGTCTCCACGGATGGCGCGGATGTAACCTCTACCTTTAAACGGGTGAACGATACGCCGATTGACGTTACGTTTAATGGTAACTTTGTGAACGCCATCATCGTCAGCAACCCGCTGAATCCCTCCGTTGTAGGCAACCAAATGCCGTTGATGCCGCATTGGCGCACCAATCTGTTAACCACTTATCATTATGGCAATGATCTGGATTTGACAGTTGGCACTCGCTATAACAGCGATATGCACTCAGGGATTGATAACAAGGATAATAACAATATCTACAATTACACGGCCTTTACCGCCGCCTACTATGTAGATTTAAAAGCCACTTATCGTTTCGCAAAAGGCGCCCACGTTTCGGCCGGCGTCAACAACCTAAACGATTATACGGCTTACTTCAACCATCCTTTGCCGCAACGTTCGTTCTTTGCGCAAGTCGGTTATAAGTTTTAATAATAACCTAGCACTGCTCCTGTCGCCGCCTGTTACTAAACCCACAGACGCCGACAGGATTTACCAACGTTAAGGACGGGGATTTGGAACTGCAAAAAAGATCAGTGACCGACTTGCAAATGGACATCGCAACCGGTTGGAAAGTTATCAAAAATCATGACGTTTCCTTGAATACTTATATTTTTCAACAATAAACTATGTATTTTAAAAGCAATGAGGTATTTTTGCCGGGTCCGGAATGGCCTATAGCAATCGGCGCAACGTCGCAATCCACCTTAAAATCCCTGATAAAATCTTTATTAGGCGAAGAAAAGTCACGAGATATGCTCGTGTTACTCTCATTGCTAGTGATGTGCTTGCACCTTTGGGGCGCTCTATGGTTAAACCAACCCGCAGAACCCGCCATAACGCCTGCCCAGCCATTAATGATGGAAGTGGCCATGATCTCCATGTTGGCCCCTCAACCCACCATTGCCCCTACCCCACCGGCCCCACGCCCCCCGGAAAAAGTCGAACCCAAAAAGCCGAAACCTAAGCCTAAGCCTATTGCTAAAAAACTACCGCCAGTCGTGCAAAAACCAGCTGATTTTGCGCCGAAGGAAAACGTCCAAGAGCAAGAACCCGTAGAGCAAACAACCCACGCCAGCGCGCCTGAAAGCAAGGCTGCGCCAACCACGGCTAGCGAACATATTACTGCTGCGCAATTCAATGCTAATTATTTACACAATCCTGCGCCAAACTATCCGCTGTTAGCTAAAGACCGGGGTTGGTATGGCAAGGTTTTGCTGCGCGTGAAAGTGTCTGCCGAAGGTTTAAGCGAAGGCGTTGAGGTGGCGCACAGCAGTGGGCATGAAATTCTTGACGATTCAGCGCTCGAAGCAGTGCAGAAATGGCGTTTCGTGCCGGCCAAACGCGGTGAGACCGTCATCGCCAGTACGGTTTTAGTACCGATAGTATTTAATTTAATCGAAAATTAGGAAAAAGATGCCTTTTCATATTGCCCCGGAAATCATAATCGATGCGACCTTATTCACCTTGCTGATATTTTCGCTGATCACGTGGACTTTGATCCTGTTCAAAATCTGGCAATTTGCCAAAAACAAATATTACAATAAACATTATAACGCAGCTTTCTGGGATGCCCTAGATTTAAAAGCGGCTGAAAGTTTACCTGTTGACAAAGCAAAAGGCGCAAAAGCGCGTGTTGCGGCAAGCGGCTTTATCTGGCTTGCGGAAATGCAGCATCCGGAAACCGGGTCCAGCTTAAAATTCCAAGGCTCTTCTCAAGACTTACTGGAGCAAACCCTGCGCAAACAAACCCAAGTCGAACAACAGCGCTTGGAAAATGGCTTAACCATGCTCGCCAGTATTGGCAGTACCGCGCCCTTTGTCGGCTTATTTGGTACTGTATTGGGTATAATGCATGCGATGCACGATATTAGCGAAAAAGGTTCAGCCAGCCTGGATGTGGTGGCCGGTCCCATTGGCGATGCGCTCATCGCCACAGCCATAGGCATTGCGGTGGCCGTGCCCGCTGTACTGGCTTACAACTTTTTTCTCCGCAAAGCCAAACATCAACGCGCGGATCTGGAAAATTTCGTTACAAGTTTTTTACACATTTCTTTTGGCGTAAGTGCAAACAAATCTATTACTAGTTAAGCGACAAACTTTAATCCGCCTACATATATTGAAATATCGACATCCCTCCCACCTTTATAAAAGCTTGCTGAGCCGCTTGCAGCGAACTCTGCTGCTGACTGAGCTGACTAATGGCGCTGGTCATATCCACATCGCCAATATTTGATGAGGTAGTCTGGTTATCCAAAATAGTGGTGGCGTTGATGCTTTGCTGACTGGTCAGGACGTTTATTTTCGCGCCGACCGCAGCCTGGATAGTATCAATACGGCTAATCGCCGTATCAATATCGGTCAGCGAAGCGCTGTTGGGCGTATTGTTATTCAGATCGGCAGCCAATTGCGAGACCGCCTGGAAAACATTATTGATGCTACCTTCAACAAGAGCCGGCGGCGTAGTAACGACCGTACCGAACACTGCTTGACCGGGATCATTTTCCGTCACCTGTCTATCCTCCGGCCCGATGGCAACATTCATTTGCGTGGCATTGCCTTGATAAGCATAAGCAGGGGTACTGACAAAAGGCTGGGTACTGGTGGCGCTTCCTGAAAACAAATACTGACCGTTGGCATCCTGCGTATTGGCCAGTGTCATTAGCTGCTGATTTAATTGATTGATCTGTGTGGCTATTTGCTGCCGGTTCGCGGCGGAATTACTGCCGTTTAAACCCTGTACTGCTAATTCCCGCACGCTCTGCAATACATCGGTGGCGCTGGACAGCGTTGAGCTTTCCAATTGCAGCTTAGCTTGCGCCGAACTGATATTGACTTGGTATTGCTGGTTTTCCTGAATATTTTGATTGAAATCGATCAGACTGGAAGCCACCACCGGATTTTCAGCGGGATTCAAATATTGTTGCCCAGTGGATATTTTCATCTGCGTTTCATTCAGATTGCTTTGCAGCGTTAGCATGGTATTGACTGACGACTGATAACTCCAAGCAGTTGAGATTTCCATACTTCCCCCTAATTATGCCGGCATTGCGCCTATCAGCGCGGTAAATAAGGCCTCAGCGACGGTGATGGTTTTCGCCGCAGCTTGATAGGCGTTCTGATATTGAATCAAATTGGATGCTTCCTGATTAAGATTAACGCCGGAAACAGTTTGTTGCGCGGCGGTAGCATTTTGCATGACGGCATTCTGCGCGGTGCTATTCAACTGCGCAGCATTGGTATTTGCACCTACCCCGGCAACCAGTTGCGAATAGACTTGCGAAAAAGTGTTGGCGCCGTTATTCATCAACGGTTCGGTTTGAAGCTGGGCTAAAGCCAAGGCGTTGCTGTTATCGCCCGGCGCGCCGGCGGCAGTTGTGGCTGCTGCAATCTGGCCGGGATTTGTCAGCGCCGGATTCACCTGTATGCTAGCCGCCGCATTATAGGTAGGACTGATCTGAAAAGTATCGCCGTTTGTCAGGTTGCCGCCGCTAAAATTGATGCTAAACCCGGCGCTTGCCGTCGCAGCTCCCAAGGTAGCGTTGGTAAGGCCACTAACAGTCGTATTATTGCTCAGATTAGTCAAACTATAGGTAGTGCTGGGCGAAGTGCCTGTGACCTGCAGTTGGTAAGCTGAACCCAAGTTAGCGATGGCTGGAAAAATTTCGCCGCTGGTCAAATTGCCGTTACCGGAACCCAGGCTAAAGCCGTCTGCAGCAGCAGTGGTGGCTAAAGTGGCGGCGGTCAAGCCGGTTACAGTCGTGTTTGTGCTCTGATTGGTCAGGCTATAGGTATTTGGCGCTGTGCCGGTTATCTGTAATTGATACGTGGTCGGCGGCACATAACTGGCATTCACCACCAGATTACTGTCGCTGTATTGCCCGTTGACCTGTACGCTCGGCGTTCCAACATTGAACATTGCGATGCCGGCATTACCGTTTAAGTCGAAGCCGGATTGCTGTACGCTATTCACTTCGGAAGCCATGCCCGTCGCCAATAGACCCAGTTGCTGCTGCGCCGGATCCAGCACTTGATCTCTAAACTGCAGATTTCCGGCGATTGAGCCGCCGGTAAAATAGCTGGAAATATCCTGGCCATTCATCATCACTTGCAAATGGCTGGCGTCGGTGGCGGAACTTTGCACCGCAAGCGTCGCGGCGGTCGACCCATTAACCAGTGCTTGCCCTTGGGCAATGAACACGCTGACCGCGCCGTTCGGTTGATTAAGCACCGACACATTGGCCAGTTGCGAAATCTGATTCAATAAAGTATCGCGTTGATCTAACAAGGCGTTGGGCGGCTGACCGGAGCCATTGCCGCTTGCCGAAACGATTTGGGTATTCAATTGCGCCAGAGTCGTAGCATAGCTATTTAACTGTGTCACGGAAGTATTCAAATTGCCGTTTACTTGCATGGTCAGATTACTTAAAGTACTCGCTACGCTATTAAATTGACCCGCTAAGGAGTTGGCGTCAGACAACAACACTTGCCTGCTCGGAATTGAAGTCGGATCGTTCGCGACATTGCTGGCGGCATTAAAAAAACTGCTCATTGAGGCTGACATGCCGGCGTTTTGATCGGCAATCATATTGTCTATTTGCGAAGCCATCGTATAGTAAGTGTTGGAACCGTTATAGGCTGCGGTTGTAGATAATAACTGAGCGTTCAAAAATTGGTTGTAGCCGCGGCTAACCGTATTGACATTCACGCCGCTGCCGACAAAGCCGCCATCGGTCTGTTGATCCGGCAAGCTGGCTAATTGGGCGTTTTCGACGCTATAACCCGGCGTACTGGCATTGCTGATATTGTTACTGGTGGTGTTTAGCTCAAGCTGGTAAGCATTCAGCCCCGATGTTGCGATACCTAATAAACTGGAAGTCATGACTATTCTCTATCCGGCGCCATTCAGCAAGCGCGCTTGCCCGGAAATCTGCCCGTTATAAATATTGAGGATTTTTTCGGCGTATTTAGGGTCTGTAGCATAACCGGACTGCTGTAACTCCTGAATGTACTGCACTGGATTACCGGCTTTTTTCAGGGCGTCGCTATAGCGGGGATTGGATTTAATGAAATTAACATAATCGTCAAAGCTGGCTTTGAAGGAATCGTAAGACCGAAAACCAGCCACTTCTTTCTTGGCGACGCCACCGGCAAATTCCAAGGTGACGGTTTTGGTTTGCTTGCCCTGCCAGGATTTGTCGGCTTTAATATTAAACAAGTTAAAGCTGCTTTCGCCTTGGCCGTTTTTAATCACCGCTTGTCCCCAGCCGGTTTCCAACGCGGCTTGCGCCAACAACAGATTAGCATCCACGCCCAAAGCCTTGGCGGCCTGTTGCGCATGCGGACGCAACTGCTGAATAAAGTCTTGTTTAGAACTTAAGACCGGATCGACCGCTATTTTTTGCGTTTGCCATTCGTCATCTTGCATTTGCCATTGCGGCGACAGGGCCTGTCTGCGCGTTTCCAAGCGCGCCAGATTCCGCTCCAAGCTTCTTAAACCCGACGCATCCAAAGGATCAGCAGCCGAACTATTCGCAACCGGCGTATTTTGCGGCGAGGCTAGCGAAACTATTGAAGAGACATCGGCATCGCCGATATAATCGTCTATATCTTTTTTCTCGCCGGAACTTTTTTTCGGGCTAAGTTGTTTGACGATAAAGTCAGCAAGTCCAAAACCCGGCTTACCGGCCATGTTTAAAGCAATTTGTTGATCGTACATATCCCGGTAAAAGTCGCTTTGCTGGCTATCCAGCAAGCCCTGGGAAAGACTGGCTTGGCGCATGCTTTTTAACATCATATTCAAAAACACCGACTCAAACTGCTTGGCTACCTGCTGGATAGCTTCCGGTGTTTGTTCGTGCGCATCCAGTTTGAGCTTGGATAAGCTCTGAAAATCGGTATAAACCGGGCTATCGACATTTAACATCGGAATCTCCTTGAACTCAGCGATCTAAATAACAATCAAGTCGGCCTGCATGGCCCCTGCACTCTTCAGGGCTTCCAGAATCGCCACCAAATCGCTGGGACCAGCGCCTACCGCATTCACCGCATTGACGATTTCATCCAGCGACACGCCTGGACTAAACACAAACATCCGGTTTTTATCTTCTTTAACAGAAATATCGGATTGCGGGACCACTGCGGTTGAACCTCCGGACAAGGCGTTTGGCTGGCTGACCTGCGGATTCTCGCTGATGGTAACCGTCAAACTACCATGGGACACAGCCGCCGGCTGAATTCTGACCATGGTATTAATGATCACCGTGCCGGTCCGGGAATTAACGATGACTTTAGCGGGCGCGGCATCCGGAGTGACTTCTATATTTTCTATCATTGACACAAAGCTGACCTTTTGATTGGGATCGACTGGCGACCTGACCGCCACCGATCCGCCATCCAAGGCTTTCGCCGTGCCGGCGCCCATGGTTTTATTGATGGCCGCCACCATGCTGTTGAGAGTGGTAAAATCGTTAGTATTCAGGTTAAAGACCAAATCGCCGGGTTGATCGAAAGAAGTCGGCACGGCTTGCTCGACCGTCGCGCCGCCGGGCACCCTACCGACCATTGGGCTATTGACGGTCACTTTCGAACCGTCTTGCCCCGTGGCGCTTAAACCGTTCACGATTAGATTACCCTGCGCCATCGCGTAAACTTTACCGTCAGCCCCGCGCAATGGACTCATCAACAGCGAACCGCCTTTCAAACTCTTGGCGTCGCCGATAGAGGACACCGTGACATCGATTTTTTGCCCCGGTTTGGCAAAAGCCGGCAGTTCGGCATGAATACTCACAAAAGCCGAATTTTTGGTTTTTGGATCGGTGCCGGTCGGCAAAGTCAACCCCATGTGTCCCATCATGCTAACTAAGCCTTGTGGAATAAATTTAGAAGTGTTATCGCCGGTTTTAGTCAAGCCGGTGACAATACCATAACCAACCAACTGGTTGGAGCGCACCCCGGCCACCGAGGCCAAATCCTTGATACGTTCTGCTGTAGCCGTGCTGCTAAGCAGCAGGAACAATAGACAACTGATAATTTTGCACATCATGTTTACCTGTTTAAAAGCGATGGTAAACCGTTCGTACCCGGCAATTGCTCCATGCATTGCTTTACCTCCTGCATCCTTGCAGCCGTGAGCTTGTCGAAGCATGAACGGTTTACCAAACATTCACTCATCAGTTGAGCATTACAAGAACCAGCTCACCCTTCGACTGGGCTCAGGACGAACGGGTTCTTGTAATACTCAACATATTTTTTAGGTCTTAGCCTTAAAATGGAAACCAAGGACTATTAAATATCCGTGTCAGCCAACCCGCTTTACTGCTGTCCGCCATATTGCCGTCGCCGGTATACATAATGGTTGCATCCGCCACCAAAGTAGATGGAATGGTATTGGAGACGCTGACATCAATCGGCCGCACAATCCCGGATAGCCGAATATATTCATTGCCGTCATTCAAGGTCACGCGTTTTTCGCCGCGAATGCGCATATTGCCGTTTGGCAACACTTCCACCACCGTTACGCTGATCCCGCCGGTCAAACTATTACTTTGATCCATGGTGCCTTTACCGGTATTGGATCTAGTAAAATCATAGGTGCCGGTAACCGCGCTGGCGCCGCCCAATAATGCTTGCCCGGCTATGCCAAACAGAGACGGCACGCTGCCTGTCGTTGTAACATTGCTGTCTTTGGAAGCCGTCGTGTCCGCCTGTTTTTTAGATTGCGTGGCTTCCAATAAAGTCACCGTTAAAATATCGCCGACCCGATGAGATTTAATATCTTCAAATAAGCGCATATCGTAGCCAGCTTGGTAAATAGCGCCATTGGTTTGCTGCGGCGGTCTTAAATCGGCCGGTTGCACCGGCGCGAAATCCGGA
>CAVPMI010000009.1:0-70319 GCA_963705975.1 uncultured Pseudomonadota bacterium | reverse complement strand
CATATTGTTAGTGCCTTTGCAACATTGGCGTACAATTTGCTGTCTATAAATTAGCTTTCAACATCATGATCAAAGTGTTTAAAAAAATTCTCGAACACCTTAACGAAGCCATCCTGCTATTTGATAAGGATTTGCTACTGACTTATATCAATCCTGCCGGCGAAGTTTTATTTGCCGACAGTGCCAAACATCTGCTTGGTAGTCACATAACCAAGCTTTTTAAGGCTTCACAAACCTTTTTATTGGATGATATGTTACAGCGCCTACAACTAAATGAGCCGCTAGTCGATAGAGAACTGATTCTGGAACGATTAAACCAAACTGTAACTGTCAATCTGAGCGCAACGCCGATGATGGAAAATAACCAGCTTAGCGACATTTTAATTGAACTCCAACAAGTCGATAGGCATTTGCGTATCAATAAGGAAGAACAGTTGTTGGCTCAGCAAAATACCAGTCGCTTGTTGGTACGCGGTTTAGCGCATGAAATCAAAAACCCGCTCGGAGGACTGCGCGGAGCAGCACAATTGCTCGATTTGGAGTTGGTTGACCCAGAGCTAAAGGAGTACACCCAAATTATCATAGCTGAATCAGATCGTTTACAGGATTTAATGGATAAGATGCTTGGTCCAAATAAACCAGCGCACAAAAGCTTGTTAAACATTCACGAAGTGCTGGAACGGGTTCGACAGCTAGTCTCTGTTGAAGCCAATAACAACATCGAATTTAAAACGGATTACGATCCTAGTATTCCCGATTTATATGCCGATAAAAACCAATTGATTCAGGCTTTGCTGAATATTGTCCGTAATGCTGTCCAAGCTATCCAAGGCGAAGGAGAAATTTCTATCAAAACCAGAATCCACCGCCACATGACTATTGGTCGGAAACGTTACAAATTGACGATAAAAATAGAGGTTACCGATAATGGCCCTGGCATTAAGCCGGAACTAATGGATCAAATATTTTACCCGATGATCACCGGCCGGGCGGAAGGCACAGGTTTGGGATTGTCAATAGCACAATCGCTGATTAACCAGCATAACGGCCTAATCGAATGCGAAAGCGAGCCCGGACAGACGGTGTTTTCCATCTATTTACCCCTGGAGAATAACCATGCAACATCTTGATAAAGTGTGGATCGTTGATGATGATAAATCAATACGCTGGGTGCTGGAGAAAGCGTTGCAAAAGGCCGGCATAGAAACTCAAAGTTTCGCGAGTGCGCATGAATTACTTAAATTACTGCCTTCAACTATGCCACAGGTGTTAATTACCGACATTCGCATGCCTGGCATGGACGGACTTGAACTGCTGAAAAATATTCAAGACCGCTATCCCGAACTCCCGGTAATCGTCATGACTGCACATTCGGATCTGGAAAGTGCAGTCTCGGCTTTTCATGGCGGCGCCTTTGAGTACCTGCCGAAACCATTCGACGTCAATGTAGTAGTGGAAACCGTGCATCGAGCTTGCGTGCATGGCAAGCAACAGCAAAATACCACTTTTAATTTACCGGAGGCCATACAAGAAACCCCGGAAATTATCGGCGAAGCGCCGGCCATGCAAGAAGTATTTCGCGCAATTGGTCGTTTGGCGCGCTCGCACATTACTGTCTTGATTAACGGAGAATCCGGCACTGGCAAGGAATTAGTCGCCAAAGCCTTGCACCGCCATAGCCCGCGAGCCGCACAACCGTTTATCGCCTTAAATATGGCCGCCATCCCTAAGGACTTAATGGAATCTGAATTGTTCGGTCATGAAAAAGGGGCTTTCACAGGCGCACAAGCCCGCCGAATCGGTCGTTTTGAACAAGCAAATAATGGCACTCTGTTTCTGGATGAAATCGGCGATATGCCGGCTGAACTACAAACCCGATTACTCCGGGTTTTAGCCGATAATGAATTTTATCCGGTCGGCGCGCATGCTTCCGTCAAAGTAAATGTGCGCATCATTGCCGCCACTCATCAAAATCTGGAAACCTTGGTGGCGGAAGGACGGTTTCGCGAAGATTTATTTCATCGCCTGAATGTGATACGGATTCATATTCCGCCGCTAAGGGAACGCCGCCAAGACATCGGTCTGTTAATGCGACATTTTCTTTATCAAAGCGCCAAAGAACTGAATGCGGAAATTAAAACCCTGAAACCGGAAACCGAACAATTGCTTAGCAATTTAAAATGGCCAGGAAACGTTCGGCAATTAGAAAATATTTGTCGTTGGCTAACGGTGATGGCCTCAAGCCGGGAAATCCATATAGAGGACCTACCGCCGGAATTAACCCAACCAGCCAATCAGGAGTTGTTGACTTCAGCAGATTCCGGCAACTGGGAGGCCGCTTTTCATAGTTGGGTTAAACAGCAACTAATGACCGGTAAAATTGATATTGCGAAGCATGCTATACCGACATTAGAAACGCATTTGATTGAAGCCGCGCTGCAACATACGCATGGCAGAAAACATGAAGCAGCTATTTTATTAGGCTACGGGCGCAATACCTTAACCCGAAAACTTAAAGATTTGAATATCAAGGAGTAAGCACTGCATCACACTTAGCATTTTTCGGTTTAAATGCTTGGGTGTATACTCCTGCCGTCTGATTATAATTACTAATATACAGGGCTAAATTCTCATGGCGGATAAAACGGTTAGCAAGCATCTGATTAATTTGGAAAAACAATTTGCCGCCACGGATCCCGTGTTACAAAAAGCGGCGAAAGTCTTCCAGGAGTTAGATGAGTTCGAAAATGCAATGGGACTGATCGACAATGATGAGACCACGGCTCGCAAAACCTCCTGGTGGCCGTTGATCAGTACATTAGGCGGATATTCTCCCGCCAAATCTGAATTTATTAACCGCTATCTCGGTGTAAATCTGCATACGGCGCGGCACAAATTTAGTGTGTTGCAATACACACCACAGGCCAATACCGCAACCTTGCCAGGCACCGCTTTAGATGCAGATCACCGACTGCCTTTTTATCAAATTGGCCGTGAAATCGAACAATTGGTAACTGGTGAAGGCTCTAGGCTAAACAATTACCTGGAGTTGGTCACCGTCAATAGTGCGACATTAAAAAATAAATTAATCATAGATACCCCTGTACTGAATCCGGTCACCGAAACCAGCATTACGACCCTATTGCGTAAGCATGTGTTGGATAACTCCGACTTAGTGCTAGTGTTTACCGACTTGTTCGAAGCGGATGTTGCTTTGATCAGTAACACAGTCACTGAAATTGTTGCACAACAGGAGTCAAATAAATTTCTGTTTGTCATCGACCACTCGGAAATTACTTTAGATCCGCTCAAGAGCCAGGAAATCTGCGCTTCTTGGCAACGGCGTCTCGCTGAATTCGGCATCCATACCGGTCAGTTTTTCGTACTATCCCAGGGAGGCGGTACTATCGATATTGATCAGCGCGTCAATAATTTGAATAATGATCGCTCTTACCGCATCCTGGCAAATCTGGAAAAAAGTATACGCGACGTTGAAGATGTCATATTAGAAGAAGTTGAATCTTCTATTACACTCTGGAAAGAGCGCTGTAACGCGACAACACTGATTATTGTGGCATTTTTTATTATTTTACTGGTGTTTGCTGAAATTGCTACCGGCATTCTCGACGTGCTTTTCGACCCAATAATCGGCCCCGCAGTGCTGGTAGGTTTTACCTTGTTTTTAACGCCGTTACATATTTTTATTAGCCGCTTTCACGGCAAATTGATCATTAATCAATTGCGCAAACGTCAGAAAAAACTCAATCTAGCGGAAGATTTAGCCGGCTTGTTTGAACAAAGCCTGAGTTTTTGGCGTATTCTGTTGCCGATAAACAGCCCGGTCGGCAAAAACAAAAAAAACCGCAAAAAACTAGCCGCCATGATTGAAGAAACCAAAGATTTGGTCCAAGCCTTAAACGATCAATTCAGCCATGCTCAGCTTCAGGATTATCGAGCGCAACTGGATAAGTTTCAGGGTGGGGACGAGTTTTGATTTCTTATCTATCAAAATGTAGCTAATGTCAACAATCAGCTTTGAAAACTTAAAAATGGATGGCGTTGCGGAACTTGGCAAGCAGTGGGGCTTACGCGTAGCCGCCATAATACTTGCCTTTAGCGCTCTCTATGGATCGGTGTTTAGTATCGACCAGACAGAGTTGGGAAATATTAGACGTTTTGGCACCGTGGTTTATCCAAAAGATAAGCCGCTTGAGCCCGGCATGCATTTTAAGATTCCATTCGTCGATACCGTTGACAAAATTCAAGTGACTTTGCAGACTTTGAATATCCCCAGTTTTGATGTTTTGACAATCGATAATCAAAAGGTATCAATCCAGGAAAATTTCAACTATACCATTCCCAAAGATCAGGTTTACCATGTACTGTATGAAGTGGGCGGCTCTGGAAATGTTGACATCAATGAACAAGTCATCCCGGTCACCAAGGATCGCACCGCAAGGGTATTGGCAGTGCAAAACATGGTTTCCGTCAACGGCAATCGCGAGCTGATTCAAACCCAAATCGAACAAAGTGTCTCCAAGGTGGTTGAAGAGCTGTTTGGTATCAAAACGCATAGTTTGCAAATTGCCGCCATAACGCCATCAGCTTCCTTCATGGCCTCGATTGACGCCGCCACTCAAGCCAAAAACGCAGCTATTCAAGCGGAAAATGAACTGCGCACCAAGCAATTTCAAGCGCAACAAGTGGTAGCAACAGCAAAAGGCCAAGCGGATGCCGCCATTGAAAGAGCCAGAGGCGAGGCGGAATCGATACGTTTAAATGCAATAGGTACGGCGGAAGCCACCCGAGTAGCCGCCGAGGCGGAAAAATCGCGGTTGGTGCTTACTGGCGAGGGTCAAGAGAGCAGCCTAACTTCACAAATCAAGCCCTTTGGGACTGCAGATAAGTATCTTGCCTACCAAGAAACCCAGGCCAAATTGAAATGGAACGGCCAGCAGCCGATGATAGTGACCGGCAATGGTAGCGGGACTAATTTGGTGGTGCCGCTGCCGGCTGTAGGTAGCACCGGGCGCTAACCTACTCGGATTTACTGGGAAGCACCACTGGTATTCTCTGATTCCGGCTTCACACCATAATAAGCTGATAACTCATCGTAAGCGCCTTTGATGCCGTTCGATAAAGTGTTTTTCAGCGGCTCACAGACGCTATTCCATTGCTTAATCTTGCCGTCGAAGTGAAACGCCCAATCGGCTTGCCAGCAGGCGCCTTTTTTCACCACATGTCCGGCCATGATCGCCGGTGCATCGTAACGAGTGGATGCTGCCAGTAGATTTCTGGAGTCGGCCCCCAACACATCGGTGACAGAAATTTTTTGCTGCTCTTCGATATCCAACAGCGGAAAAATCAAGGGTAAGCCTTTTAACTTAGCGGCAAGCGTCAAGGCGGCGTCTATCTCCGGCATCGCATCGGCGTTATAGAACTGCCTGGCGCCATTTTCGTCAACAATCAGCCACAACAAGGTTTCCGGTCTAATTTCGCTCCAGACGCCGACCTGACTTTTGCGTAATGCTTCCAGAATCAGGTCTTCATCGAATTGCACCCGGAACAAACGAGCGTCAGTTGCAGCGGAATCGTCGGCGGGCAATAAAGAATATTGCGATTGTTTCACGTAGCTCCCAGCTGCATCCAGCATTTGCTGTGCAACTGGAATTTTAGAAATATCCTCCGCAACTACAACCCGGTCCAAAACGCCAGCCAATGCTTGCTTAATCGCCATGTCCCTGGCTTCGGCTGATTGACTATTGGCAACCACCTCAATTTCAAACAAACCTTTCACTTCCAACGCCGCTAGCGGCAGGCTGAACAGCAAACATAAGCCAAAAACCCAATGACGCACCTGATTAGCCTTTATAAAATTCATTGCCAGCAACCTAGCTCAACTCTGTTAAGTTTATAGTTATAGTACAATATCGCGATTGAGTTTAACTTTTACATGGGGTTACCATTGAGCGAACAACAGCAAGAACGTCTGAATTATAAAAGCGCCGGTGTCGATATTGCCGCCGGGAATGCTTTAGTTGAACGCATCAAACCTATTGCCGCCAGAACCCGAAATGCCGGCGTCATGGCTGGCCTTGGTGGCTTTGGCTCGCTCTTCGAATTACCATTGGATCGCTACCGGCAGCCGGTACTGGTTTCCGGCACGGATGGCGTAGGCACAAAATTGAAATTAGCGCTGGATTTGGGCGTGCATAACACCGTGGGTATCGATTTGGTGGCTATGTGCGTCAACGATATTATCGTCCAAGGTGCAGAACCTTTGTTTTTTTTGGACTATTTTGCTACGGGTAAACTCGATGTTGAAACGGCAGCCGCTGTCATAGAAGGCATAGGCAAAGGCTGTGAACAAGCTGGAGCGGCCTTAGTCGGCGGAGAAACCGCAGAAATGCCCGGCATGTATGCGGACGGTGATTACGATCTAGCCGGCTTTTGCGTTGGCATAGTCGAAAAAGCCCAGATTATTGACGGCAGTAAAGTTAAAGCCGGCGACAAACTGATCGGCATTGCTTCTTCCGGTCCACACTCCAATGGTTACTCGCTGATACGAAAGATTGTCGCTAAAAGCGGTATAGCTCTTAATGACAGCGTTAACGGCAGGTCTATAGGTGAAACTTTATTGGAACCTACGCGTATTTATGTCAAGCCCTTGCTAAATTTGTTAAAAACCGTCCCAGTGCATGCGCTGGCGCATATTACCGGCGGCGGCATCACAGAAAATCTGCCACGGGTCTTACCGAAAACTTTGCAAGCCGACATTCAGCTGTCCGCCTGGCATATGCCGGAGATTTTTGCTTGGTTGCAAGAGCAGGGTAATGTGGCTCTGGAAGATATGTTAGTCACATTTAATTGCGGAATCGGCATGATAGCTTGCATCGCAGCCGAAGACGAGGCGGCGACTTTACAAATTTTGGCGGAACAGGGTGAAACAGCGTTTGCTATCGGCGAAATAGTAGCGGCTGGATCGGCGGACCAGATAAATTATCTATAAATCCATTAGCCCAAAAAACTCTTGTGCATGTACAATGGAGATAACCCAAAACCCACAGCCAAAGCAATGATAAAGAACACCCAACCTCCTCGGCATCGGGGCATCTATCTGCTGCCGAACCTGTTCACCACCGGCGCTATGTTTGGTGGTTTTTACGCCATAACCTCTGCGATGAACGGTCGCTTCGAAACCGCAGCCATCTCCATGTTCATCGCCATGGTGCTGGATGGTTTGGACGGCCGTGTCGCTCGGCTGACCAACACCCAGAGCGAATTCGGCGTGCAATATGACAGCTTGTCGGACATGGTATCCTTCGGTGTCGCGCCGGCGATGGTGATGTATTTATGGACCTTGTCCACAATGGGCCAAGCCGGCTTATTTGCCGCTTTCGTGCATATGGCCGGCGGCGCTTTGCGGCTAGCGCGTTTCAACACTCAGGTCGAAACTGCCGATAAACGCTATTTTCAAGGCTTACCCAGTCCGGCAGCGGCAGCGGTCTTGGCCGGCGGACTGTTGTTCTGTATTGAAAACGAATACAATGTAGAAAATATAAAATACCTGGTGTTAGTGACCACCATCTGCACCGGCTTGCTGATGGTCAGCAACTTCCGCTATTCCAGTTTCAAGGAAATCGATTTTAAGAACAAAGTACCGTTCATCGTCGCTATTATCGCCATGCTGGCAATCAGCTTTATCATGGCGCAACCGCAACGCATGTTGTTTTTAATGGCAGTGGCTTACGCATTTTCCGGGCCTATCATCACGTTGGTGCAACGAAAAAGAAAGCTGCAAAGCCGCAAAACCTAAGCCATGAAAAGTCCAAACGGCAAGCTTCTGTTAGACACCCTTGTTTGCCTTGGCAATGATTACTGTAAACGCTTAAAGTCTTGCCGTCGGCAGAGTAACGAAGAAGCCGTGCATAAATTACGTACGTGCAACCGGCGGTTGCAGGCTATGCTCGAACTATTTCGCCAATTGACTCCGCAACGCCGGCTCGACAAGCTCCGACAAACTATCAAAGCCCAACTCGATGGTTTCGATGAATTGCGCGACACGCAGGTGATGTTGCTGGAAATCGGCAATACGCTTGCAGCTTTACCGGAATTAGCGCCCTTTCTGCTCCACCTGCAACAGCATGAACAAAATCTGCTATTACAAAGTCGGATTTTCATCAAAACCTTATCCGGCGGCAAAATTAAACGTAAGCTGAAAAAAGCCGAACGTCGTTGTAAACGCCTGTATGTCGGAAGCGATCTAAACGATGCAGTATTAACCATCATCGACAATGTATTTGCAGAAGCTCTGGAGCGGCATCAGGCCATAGACCCAGCGCACTTGCCCAGCATACATTCCTTTCGCATTGCAATGAAAAAGTTACGCTATATCCTAGCAGCCGCTCAGCCTATGCTACCAGACTTCCCGGCAAATCAAGCCAAGCGCATGCAGGATTATTTGACGCTGCTGGGAGATATTCAAAACTCCGCCGTTTTGTGTCAGACCTTGGAAGAGTTTTTTACCGCCGGGATCCCTATCGCCATTCAAGAACATTACCAGCAACAACAAAAAGGCTTGCTGGATGCCTTTATGGCGAGGAGGGATGAGGTTTTAGGGTTTTGGCGAACCGGTCGTGATAATGGTTTGCCTTGGGAATTGGGTAGTCCTGAGTGGAATTTGGGATAGAACACCCTCAGCATTAGCCTTCAGCATGACAAAAGCTAACACCCAACCGTTCTGTTGACGCTGTAAAAAATCAAGCTCACAACACTATCAGAAGGCAGGTCTTAAATCACGACCAATCAAAGCAAATCCAGAATCGCCTTCTTCTTAGCCGCGTACTCCTCAGCAGAAATCAACTCCGCTCCAAACATTTTCTTTAACTGCGCCAACTTCGCCATTGGATCATCAGCGGCAGTTCCGGCATTAGCACTAGGATTATTCATTGCTTGCGCAAGATTTTGTCCAAAGCTGATACCCGCGCCCAAGCCCATACCCATGCCTGCACCGCCGCCTTCGTTTCTGGCGGCATCGCGCATGGCTTCCAATTGTTGAACTTTGGCATAATCCAACCCAACTTCTCTGGCCGCTTGAGCTTCGGCGGTCATGTCCGCAATGCGGTTTATGCGTTTTAGAGTATCTTCGTCAAAGTCCGTGCCTTCAATCCGAAAATCCGTGATCATAAATCCCAGTTCGGCAAACACCTGCACTAATTTTGCCTGCAAACCTTGGGCAATTTCTTCCCGGTTAGCATCAATATCGACATAACCGAAATGACTGGTGGCCAGAAAATCAGCCAAAGGCTGGCTAAGGCGGGCGACGACGACCTTTCTCAAATCATCAGTCGTAAAACTGTTTTGACTACCGACCACATTGACAAAAAAATTACCGGCTTCTTGAATTCGATAACTATAATTACCAAAAGCCCGCAAGCCAACCGGAAACTTATAGCTGGGATCTAGGTATTTAATTAATGAGGTGGTTCCCCACTTTTGATCGAGTATCACGGTTTTTCTAAAAAAATAGATGCCGACCTTATGCTCGCTCTGAAAAAACTGCATGGCTTTACTGATCGTCGTCCAAAACGGCACGTTGTCGGTGTGCAGATTCACCAAGCCTTCCTGCTCGTAAACGGCTTGCACCTTGCCTTGATAGACAAAAATACAACCTTGTCCGGGACCGACGATCAAGGTGGAAGCATTTTTAATTTCGTCGCCATTGTCGGTCCATTGCTCGAATAAAGCATTTGGACTAGGATTTTGCCATTCGATTACCGAACGTAATTGGCGTTTTAAACCATCAAACAGCGCCATTTTGAACTCCTTTGCCGGGTATTTTAATGCATACAAGTATAGCTCACCACGGTCTTAACTCATGAAAAAATCATTGACAACACCTTTCCAAACTCAGCTGTGGGAAGCCGTAAAAGCCATAGAACGCAATTCCCAAGCCGAAGTAGTGGTGGTGATACGCTCGCATGCCGCAAATTACCATGCTATCCCGTTAGCTTGGGGAGCGATCAGCGCCTGGCTAATGCATACCTATAGTGTATTTGCCCCTGAGTTTTTCCCCGACTGGTGGATATACTGCGCCCCCATGTTGGCTTTTACACTTTTTTATGGTTTTGCTCACCTGCCTGAGATTATCCGGCTCAGCAGCAGGCGTTCAAGTTTGCAAAAAAACGTAGAAATCATGGCCAGAGCTTTATTCCAAAAAGGCGGCATACACCAAACGCGAGGGAGAATCGGCCTATTAATTTACTGTTCTGAATTAGAAAAACTGGTATATCTGCTGCCGGATAGCGGCCTGGAAATAGCTTTACCTGTCGCTGAATGGCAAAGCTTACGCACAGAATTCCAACAAATTTTCAATAGTCGTCAGCCACATACAGCCTTACTGGCGCAATTGGAGAAAACCGCAGCCGTTTTTAGCCGTTATTTACCGGCTCAAGCTAATGATATTAATGAATTGCCTGACGACATGGAAATAGACTTATGAGAGCAATGAATATATTTTTGGCATTAGTGCTTAGCGCATTATGGCTTAATATAGCCTCAGCCAGACCGGGCGGCGGTCATTCCAGTGCCGGACATAGCGAAGCGCATACTACAGAAAGTACACCGTTTTCTTTTCATAACAACGGCTCGTCATATTCCGCAGGCAGCGGTAATCAGAGTAATAGCAGTATGGATAGCCATGAGCGCATGCTGGTGCTACTGGTGTTTGTGCTCGTCATTATCATTGTTATATTTTTTGTCTGCAAGAACCAGTCGCCTGCACAAACCTATACTGTTAGACCCACTGTACTTAATAGGACAAGGGACAAGCAAACTATCGCCACAGCAATGGCCTCCCTCAAACAAACTGACCCAAATTTTTCCAGTATCTTGTTTCTAGATTTCGTGCATTCTTTGTATAGTAAATTTTATAGCTATTCCACCCATCCTGAATTCAGCTATCTTAGCCCTTTTCTCAGCAGCGAATTACAGAGCCATTTTCTTCAAGAAAGCCCGTGGATGATTGATGAAATTGTCATTAACGGCCTTAATTGGCTGGAAATTAATACCCAAGACGCAGAAACCGAAAGCATTGCGCTGCTGATTGATGCCAACTACACGCTGCATAGACTAAATAGCAGAAACCGCTATGCTATTAGCGAACGCTGGTTGTTTTATCGGCAAACAGGCTTGTTATCGCCGGAACCGGAGAAAATGCAAACCTTATGTTGTCCGTTTTGCGCAGCGCCCGCGCATTTTACCGATGCGGGCGAATGCCAACACTGCGGTAACCAAGTGCAAAAAGGCGCCCAGCAATGGTATTTAGGCAAACGGGTGGTATTAAAAACCACGGAATTGGCTGCGAATGATTTAGTGGCTTACGCAGCAGAGCAAGGCACAGAACTGCCCACTATTAAACAAGAAAAACTATCTGCACAAATTGAGAACTGGCAACACCTACATAATATTAATGATTGGACAGGCTTTTGGCAAGCGTTTGAAACAGACATAGTTAGAGGGTATTTTCTGACGATCTATGCAGAATGGAGCCAACGGAATTGGCCTGCCGTAAGACATCTGCTGTCCGATAGACTGTATGAAGCTAACTCGTTCTGGCTAAACTTATATACCGAGCATAACTGGTTCAATCGCCTAGATAATCTCACTATTGACCGCGTAGAATTGGTAAAAATAGACACCGACAAGTTTTATGAAGCCATCACGGTACGCATATTTGCGGCTTGTAACGATTACACCGAGGATGCCAATGGAAAAATTCTAGGCGGCTCAAAACGGGATTCACGCCGCTACAGCGAATACTGGACATTTGTGCGCCGTACCGGCATTGAACGACATACGGCGCAATACAGTTTAAAACAATGCCCTAGTTGCGGTGCGCCGGCGGATAACATGGGACAAACCTCGGAATGCGGCTATTGCGGTTGTAAAATCAGCAGCGGCGCATTCTCCTGGGTATTGTTTTTGATTATGCAGGATGAGGTTTACGACGGATGATTGCCAAAAAACAACCCAATTCCAACCCCTTAGCTCAACCAGGAAATAATATGGTCCTCAGGATCAGCAACTTGCGACTCCTTAATTGCATAGCTGCTGATGGACACACCGGCGTCTTTGACAGACTCCGGATTTCCTGAGATGAGCGGATGCCAATCGGGTAATGGTTTACCATCGGTCAGTAAACGGTACGCACAAGTTGATGGCAGCCAATTATAGGCAGCGAAATCATGTTGTTTTAAATCGATACATTCCGGCACTAAAGTAGTGCGCTCCTTATAACGCGTACAGCGGCAACTTTCCAGGTCGATCAAATTGCACACCACGCTGGTAAAGGCAATTTCTCCACTGTCTTCGTCTTCAAGCTTAATCAGACAACACTTACCGCAGTTATCACAGAGCGACTCCCAATCCTCCGTGCTCATTTCCGCCAGGGTTTTAGTTTCCCAAAATTTCATGCTTTGCCTTTAAAAATTTGGATGAAAAATTACTGCGGCTTAAGCAACCGAAGTTGATAATGCAGCACCGCCCAGGACCCCAGCACCGCCAACAAGGATGACGACATTAACAACAACAGAAACTCCGAAAAACTCAAAAACTGCAATTCGAAAGAACTATTATAGAGTGTCGATAATTTTTCCACTGGATTTCTGACAATCAACAACATAATTGTAATAATCAACCAACCTAGAAAACCGGCTATAAATCCCAGCCAAAAACCGGTGTATAAAAATGGTCGTTGAATAAACGCTAAGGTTGCTCCTACTAATTTCGAGATATAAACTTCATCCTGACGGTTATGCAATTCCAGACGAATCGTATTTCCGGTAATAAAAGTGACCGCAAAGCCCAGCAGCAAGCCGACCAATAGCACACCGCGACTGGCAATCAACATAATGGTCTGCACTCTTTCTACCCACTGCATATCAATCTGCACAAACTCCACTTGCGTAAGCTGCTTGAATTCGGTCAATAGTTTTTGCAAATCTGCATTGCTTTCCAAAATATTTTTCGGCAATACCACGATGACATTCGGCAAAGGGTTGCCTTCTAGGGCATTTAAGGCATCGCCAAAACCACTATTAATCTTAAATTCTTCCAGCGCTTGTTTTTTGCTGATGAATTTAACCGTTTCGACGCTGGGATTTTGTTTTATCTGCTCCGCCAATTTCATGCCAGAGTTTTCGCTAACGTTATCCCGCAAAAACAGCGACATTTGATTACTGGCCTGTAAATTCCCAGTTAATTGCTGAATATTCGCGACGACAATATAAAATCCGCCAGCCAAGGAAATCGCTACCGACAATACCAGGATAGTCATTGCCGAGGTAAACGGCGTCCGGCTTAATCTGCCCAGGCTGGAAAACAGACCATGGGCATGATTCAGCAAATGTGCTGCAAATTTTTCTTTTAACCTGACGCCAAAAGGTTTGATCTGATTTTTCTTCATAGTCAGCTCAGGAGTAAATGGCCTTTATCCAACGTCAACCGCCTATGGCCCAGCCGGTTTACCAGTTCCAGATCATGTGTCGCGATCAAAACCGTCACGCCCACCTGAACAAATTCCTCGAACATATGCATCACTTCCGCCGAAAGATCAGGATCCAAATTGCCAGTAGGCTCATCGGCCAAGATTAATTTCGGTTTATTGACTATCGCCCGTGCAATGCCTACTCGCTGTTGCTCACCGCCAGACAGCGCTAGCGGATATTTTTTTTCTTTACTGAGCAATCCGACTTTATCTAAAGACGCCCGAACACGTCTGGAAATTTCCTGATGATTGACGCCGGAAACGATCAACGGTAACGCCACATTATCAAACACCGTTCTATCGTCGAGTAATTTATAATCTTGAAAAATTAAGCCTAAATGCCTTCGCACATAAGGTACGCGCCTTTCGCTGATGCGGCTGATATTTTGCTCGTCCAAGATAATCACACCGCGCGTACATTGCTCCATCATCGCAATTAATTTCAGCAAAGTACTTTTACCGGCGCCGGAACGTCCAGTCAAAAAAACCATTTCTCCGCGGCTTAAATGAAAATTTATATCCGTAAGTGCTTCACCGGCATCCGGATAACGCTTGCTTACGTGTTCGAATCTCAACATAGTTTCAATCTTTTACAAATAGGGCGTCAACAAAACTTCTGGCGTCGAAATCCTGTAAGTCAGCTATACCTTCGCCGATACCAATAAAGCGTATCGGCACACGCAACTGATTGGCTAACGCAAAAATGACTCCGCCCTTGGCTGTCCCATCCAGTTTGGTTAGCGCCAGACCGGTCAAATTTACTGCTTCGTTAAACAAGCGCGCTTGGGATAAGGCATTTTGTCCGGTGCCGGCATCCAATATCAATAATACTTCATGCGGTGCCGACTCATCTAATTTACCCATAATTCGTTTAATTTTTTTCAATTCATCCATCAAATTGGATTTGGTGTGCAACCGGCCGGCCGTATCGGCGATTAACACGTCTATGCCTTTGGCTTTTGCAGATTGCAAGGCGTCAAAAATCACCGAAGCAGAATCAGCACCACTGTGTTGCGCCACAACCTGGACATTATTGCGTTCCCCCCAAGCCTGTAACTGTTCGACAGCTGCCGCCCGAAAGGTATCGCCAGCGGCCAGCATCACGCTATGTCCTTGCGCCTGTAGCCTATGCGCCAATTTACCAATAGAAGTGGTTTTTCCCGCGCCGTTTACCCCAACAACCAGAATCACAAACGGCCCATCCTGATTAGGAATCTGTAGCGGTTGGCTGCATGGTTGCAACATTTCGAACAGATTTTCTTTCAACGCCTGGCTAAGCGCCTCTCCATCCTTGAGCTGGTCGCGCTCCAGACTAGCTGTCAAATGCCTGATTATTTCCGTCGTGGTCTCCATGCCAATATCAGCCATCAATAAATTGGCCTCGACATCTTCCAACAAATCCTGCTTGGATTTTTGTCCAAAAGACAGACTGCTTAAAACGCCGCCTAAACTGCCACGGGTTTTCTGCAGTTGCGTCCGCAATCTTAAAAATATTGATTCCGGCTCAACAGGTATTTCGACAACTATTGGCTTAGCTTCGAGCTCTAGAGTCTGTTCAAAATCCACATCCTCAGCAACCGTGTATTTGCTGTAGAAATAAATCACCAACAAAGGCAACATTAATAATGCTGCCAATAGATTATGACTAAGAGCGGCCCATAAAGGCAGAGACTGCTTGACTATCAAGATGCCTAAGCCAATCTGCACCAGCAATAAAGCACTTAAAATTACACCGGCACGGCGGATCTGTTTGGGATATTTTTGACTAGTAGCCTTTAGCATCACTAGGCTTAATATTATAAAAGCCAGCAAAGCCCCTGCTCTATGCAGCCACTGGGCCGCTATCCGCCCGCCGGCCTCCAAAAAGGGTGAATCGTTGGAGAGCATGCCATGAGAAAAATTCAGCGCAGAGGTAAAATCCGCCTCCGGCAACCATTTCCCACCACAACGTGGAAAATCGGCGCATTCCAAAGCGGCATAGTTACTGCTAACCCAACCGCCCAAACCAATTTCCAAAAACAATATCAATATGGCAAATAGCGTTAAACCGTCCGGTCCGATATTAACCGGACGAGCAATAACAGCTGGTTGTATTGCTAAATATAGCCAAGTCAAAACCCAAAAGCCGGTAAAACCCAGCAACAGATGCGTTGTAACATTAATAGGCACCACATAAATTTGTATATGCAGATAGATGGCGTAAGCCAGAAACGCCTGCATAAGTAAAATCAGTACAAATGCAGTAGTTAAACCAACAGCAACTCGGCGCTGTTGTTTCTGAAACCAGGCTAAGGGAAGCATAATCAACGCCAAACCAACCAGCGTTAGCAACAAATATTTTCCTGCTTCAACCTCCCAGCCATTATGTTCCGGAAATAAATTTTCGGCATGGGATTGAAACGGATGGTTATAGCCAATAAAAATTTTGCCGTAACATTCCGGCCATGCCTGACAACCCACGCCAACATTAGATTGGCTAATATAGGCACCGAATAAGCTAACGGCTAAAGCCAATATTGCGCAGAGCAAGGTTAATTTTCTAAACATGTTCTAACCGATTTGTGAAATTCTTAAAAGTTTGCTCAAGTCATTTTTGACTTGATAGGGATCGAAACCAGACTGATATTTCATCATCAGATTTCCCAATGGGTCCATGATCAGCATAGCGCCCTCAGAGATTGGTCCAGTGAAAATATTTGCAAATTTTTGTTGCAATCGCGTGGAAACCAAGATTTTTAACAAGCGGGCGTCGGCCTGCCATTCATCATTCAATACAGGTTCAGCAGATTTTACTGAAATGGCAGCAACCCGCCTGATACGGGCAATGTCTTTTCCCATCATCAACGTAATTTGCCGAGATTTATACAATGCATCCTGACATGCTGCCCCACACGAAGTTTGCGGCACAAGCGTGATTAATACCCAATGACCACGCAATTCTTGCAGATTTTGCGTAGAAAATCCGTCATAACCGGTAAATTCAGTATATTCGGTTGTGACCGGCGGGTTGATCAAGTCGCCGTTACTTGCACCTAAGCGCAATAGACCGGGGTGATCGGCAACATACCAGGCGATCACGAACGGAATTACGGACATGGCGAAGATACCTAGAATAGTCAAGTGGTTCTTTTTAAGCTGTGTGTTCACTGGATTTTCTACTACTTTTCCAAAAAAATAAGGCTGTTAATGTCAGCGCTAAACCGAACCATTGTACTGCATAGGCGATATGTTTTTCAGGTGAGATAATGGTAGTAACTTTCCATTGCCGTTGATAGCCTTCTGCCTGATCGACGTCCAGTTCGATTTGAAAATCATATAATTCATGCGCAAGTTTAGCGGACAATATATGGCTATCAACTACTTGTACCATAGACGGCCAATTGTCTGTCGGAATCTCCGCGTCTTTTAGCTTAATGCCGACAGCTGGAAAGTGATTGATACGGCCTACAATCCGCTGCACCGGCTGATTTATACTGACATCGGGAATCACAGTACGATCATTTCCCAATGCCACCCAACCACGATTGACCAACACCGCCTGCCCGCCACTATCCAATAAAAAAGGCGTCAATACAAAATATCCCGGCTTTCCATCCAGAATTTGGTTGTCGACCAAAAATTGATGTTCAGCATCATAATGCCCTGTGGCGCTGACTTTTTGATATTTGACGGCTTCACTGTCTAAAGGCGCTTGGTGATTTAAATCAATGGCGTCAGCATGCGTTGCCGCCTCTTGGCGCACCAACAACTTGGCTTTTTGCTCAGAGCGGCTTAACTGCCAAAATCCCAGATTGCATAACACCAGCATTAAAACCAAATATCCCCCTAAACCCAGCCAGGAAAAACTAAATTCCCGCTTTAATAACCTAATTATCATAATAGCGACCGCCGTTTTGTTATTCGCCACACTTGGCAAGTTGCTTGTTATAGTTGAGAATGCTCAACTATATTCCTAATTTTGAGTCGCTCATGCCCATCAAAACTCTTGCCATTATATTTTTTCTGTTCATTATAATCAGCCTTGGTATTGCACTGTTTCATTTAGTTAAAGGCCAAGATGCTGAGCAATCGAAAAAAACCGTCCAGGCCTTAACTTACCGGATTGGACTTTCCGTACTGTTATTTATTTTATTATTTATTGCTTTCGAAACCGGTTTGTTTCAACCGCAAGGGATAGGCGCGAAAATTCAGCAAGGCAATATTGAAAAACCTGTTGTATCCAAGCCATAAACCAACAATTATTGACAACTATAGCCTAAGTTTTCGACAAAAAAAAAGCGCGATCAAAATCGCGCTTTTTTAAGATCGGCGAACAGTCTAGATCAAATACACAAATACAAACAATCCCAACCAAACCACGTCGACAAAGTGCCAATACCACGCGGCGGCTTCAAAGGCAAAATGATTTTCCGGCGTAAAATGGCCTTTTGCGCCTCTAAACAAGACTACCGATAAAATGATCGCCCCAATACAAACATGCAGACCATGAAAACCGGTCAGCATGAAAAATGTTGAACCGTATACCCCTGAACCCAGGGTCAAGCCCATTTCATGATAGGCTTCATAGTATTCGAACGCTTGGCAAGCAACGAAAGTAAAACCCAGTGCGACAGTAGCGATTAGGCCTTTTATTAATTGCGGACGATTTTTAGCCAGCAAACCATGATGCGCCCAAGTGCAGGTGACACCGCTGGATAACAGCAGCAAGGTATTCAGAAACGGTAAGCCGAATGCGCCCATAGGCTCAAACTTCCCACCGACATTGCCGGGACCATTGGTCGGCCATACGGCCTCAAACGCCGGCCACAAAACTTCATGCGTGGAACGGCCAGGGCCGCTGCTAAAACCGGCTTCACCCAACCAGACCATAGAAAGATTTCTGGTATACCAAAGTGCGCCAAAGAATACGGCAAAGAACATCACTTCAGAAAAAATAAACCACATCATGCCCATGCGATAGGAAATGCCTACACCATGGTTATACATGCCGGATTCGCTTTCAGTCGCTTGCAAAGCAAACCAAGCGCCTATCATGGTAATAAAAACCACAAAGCCGGTCAGCATCATGCCTGAACCGATAGAAGAACCATTTAAATGGTTAGCAAAACCGGCCAGCGTTAGCATGATACCTGCGGTTGCTAGAACCGGCCAGACCGCCTTATGCGGGATGTAATAAGCTGTATTTGTAGACATGACCTTCCCCTTCGTTAATCTTCAGATTTGTTAGTTATATCAAAAAAAGTATATGACAATGTTAAGGTTTTATAACTTTCCGGTAGTTTGGGATCAACCACAAACCGCACCGGCATGGTTTTTTCCTCGCCAGTCTCTAATGTCTGGGTCGTAAAACAAAAACATTGCGTTTTTTTAAAAAATTCTTCGGCTAGCCCTGGCGTGATACTGGGTATGGCCTGAGCTTTTAAACGAGCGCCGGAGATATTCTTGGCATAAAAATTAACCGTGTAATATTGCCCAGGATGAACTTTCAACATCCGAGTTTCTCCGCGAAAAATCATAGGCGTCCTCTCATTTAAAGAGGTAATAAATTCAATATTTATTTCCCTAGACTCATCAACAACATATTCAGCCTTGCTTAAGGCCGAATTTTCCACTACCGTATTTTGCCCGGTAATGTCGCACAGTACATCGTAGAGAGGAACCAGAGCATAGCCAAACCCAAACATTAGTACAGCAATCAAAATTAGCCTTTTGACCAGTTTGCTGTTTTTCTGCTCCAGTTCTTGGCCCATTACGCGGTGGCCTGTAACACGGCATACACGTATATGATCACAGCCACTACGCCCAGTATAACCGCAGTAAGTATATTTTTTTGCTTTGTATCCATATTGTCACCAGACACCTCAGCGACTATCCATTGCCGCTGAGGTGTATTAATTCACTGTCAATCCGACTTATAAATGCTCAGTTGCCGGAAGGTGTTCAGTCGGCACAAGCTCCGGTGGCGTCGTGAAGGTATGATACGGAGGTGGTGAAGGCAAAGTCCATTCCAGACCATGTTTGTGTGCGTCTTCCCACACTTCGTCCGTGACTTTCTCGCCGGTGCCGCCTCTGATGGTATCAATCACGATATACAAAAACAGCAATTGGCTAAAGCCATAAATGAAGCCACCTATACTGGAGACCATATTCCAATCGGCAAATTGAATGGCATAATCCGGAACCCGGCGCGGCATGCCTGCTAAGCCCAGAAAATGTTGTGGAAAAAACAAGATATTGACCGACACCACTGACAACCAAAAATGCAATTGGCCGATTTTTTCGTTGTACATATTGCCGGTCCATTTCGGCAACCAGTAATAACCCGCAGCCATCAAAATAAAAATGGAGGCAGGCACCAGTGTGTAATGAAAATGCGCAACAATAAAATAAGTATCGTGGTATTGAAAGTCAACCGGAGCTACTGACATCATCAAGCCGGTAAAACCGCCCATAGTAAATAAGACCACAAAGGCGATTGAAAACAGCATAGGCGTTTCAAACGTCATCGAACCTTTCCACATGGTCGCAGTCCAGTTGAAAACTTTTACACCGGTTGGAATCGCAATCAGCATGGTGGCATACATGAAATACAACTCGCCGGCAATTGGCAAGCCGACTGTAAACATATGATGCGCCCAAACGATGAAGGACAAAAAGGCGATTGCAGCCGTTGCATAAACCATTGAGGCATAACCGAACAAAGGTTTACGGGCAAAAACCGGAATAATAGTCGAGGCCACGCCGAAGGTTGGCAGAATCATCACATAAACTTCCGGGTGTCCGAAAAACCAGAAAATATGCTGATACAGCACCGGATCGCCGCCGCCGGCCGCATTAAAGAAGCTAGTGGCAAAAAACCGGTCGGTAAGCAGCATCGTAACCGCACCGGCAAAAACCGGCATGATAGCAATCAACAAAAATGCGGTAATCAGCCAAGTCCAGACGAATAAAGGCATTTTCATCAAGGTCATGGCGGGAGCGCGCATATTAAAGATGGTGGCAATAATATTGATGGCGCCCATAATAGAGGAGACACCCAACAAATGCACTGCAAACACCGCAAACGGGAAGGCTTTACCGGTTTGCAACACCAAAGGCGGATAAAACGTCCAGCCGGCTGATGGCGCGCCGCCTTCCATAAACAAAGTGCTGGCGATCAATAGCACGCCGGCCACCAGCATCCAGAAGCTCATATTATTCATCCGCGGCAAAGCCATATCCGGTGCGCCGATCATCATCGGTATCATCCAGTTAGCCAGTCCGACGAAAGCAGGCATTACCGCGCCGAACACCATCACCAACGCATGCATGGTGGTCATCGAGTTGAAAAAATTCGGGTCGACAAATTGCAAACCCGGCTCGAATAACTCGGCGCGGATGATTAATGCCATGCTGCCGCCGACAAAAAACATCGCCAGCGCAAACACTAAATACAAAGTTCCAATATCTTTATGGTTGGTGGTTATTATCCAGCGCAAAATACCCTTTTGCGGGCCATGATGCTCATGTTCATGATCGTGATGATCATCATGTTCAGCTACTACAGCGGTCATATTCTATTCCTCAACAATAATTAGAAAATGCGTTCAAGGCGAAAAAGAACAATTTATTCATCGTCGTCATATTTGGGGGTAACTTTATTCGGTTGAATTTCATCCCCGACATTATTACCTAACTCCGGCGCATTTCTGATGAAGGTTATCAATTCGGCCAATTCGTTATCCGGCAATTTACGGAAAGACGGCATTTTAGTGGTGCCGGCCTGAATAAAGCCGATTAACTGATCCATATTGCCGGTCACTTTAGCACTGCCTTTTAAAGCTGGGAACCAGCCGGAAACACCGCTGCCGTCGATTTGATGACAAGATACGCAATTTTTCAGATAAACCGCTGCGCCTTTCGTTACCAAAATCGAACGTGGCTCATCGCTTAAATCAGGCTTCTGATTCTGCTTTTCCAACTTCGCTTTCACCCAAGCATCGTACTTATCTTGATCCAGCGCTTCAACCACAATCGGCATAAAGCCATGATCCCTGCCGCATAATTCAGTACATTGTCCACGATAAATGCCGGGTTTATCTACAGAAGTCCAGGCCTCGTTGACGAAGCCAGGGTTTGCGTCTTTTTTCCAGCCTAAATCCGGCACCCACCAGGAATGGATTACGTCAGCCGCTGTAAATAAGAAACGAATTTTTTTATTTACGGGAACTACCAGACGATTATCAACATCTAACAAATAATGGGCAACATCAGTCGGCTTACCCCCTTTCAACTCATAATTAGGATAATCGTGATGATTTTTTGACCCCAAGCGATGTACACCTTCACTTTCTTTGTCCAAATGACTTTCAAAATGAATACCGCTATCCAGATATTCGTAATCCCAAAACCATTGTTTACCCGTAACCTTAATGGTCATATCGGTATCAGGCTTGGTGTTATCAATATCGATCATCGCCTTCGTGGCCGGAATAGCCATGCCGACTAAAATCAGCGTCGGAATAATGGTCCAGATAATTTCAACCGTAGTGTTTTCGTGAAATTGCTCTGCTTTATGGCCTTTCGATTTCCGGTGATGAAAAATCGAATAGAACATTGCGCCGAATACGGCAATCCCAATAAATACGCATATCCACAAGATAAGCATATGTAAGTCGTACAACTCATGACTCAGTTGTGTAACCCCTTTCATCAGGTTAAGTGTGTAGTCCGCGTGCGCAGTGCTCAGTCCCAGGGACATCAACACTAAACAGGCGAGCAATTGCTTTGTTTTCTTCACGGAGCAGCCTCCCGATAGTAGTTATAAACTTGTATGCGAAAAATCATTTTTCGTAAGCTTGCCGTCAAAAACACCCCCAGACAACAATTCCTTTTACGTAATTATTACAAATTAACCTAGTAATTCTAACCTATGACGCCGATCTAAACCAGAAGAGCTTTACGTGTTTCTGCCTAAAGCTACAATTTACCTTTAAGTAAGAGAGGTTAGAGACGAAAAATTTAAACCAATCTGTCTTAAATAAGCTGGCTTAAAGCTAAAAGTGACTGTTTTCAAAGCCTGGAGACATAAAAAAGGCTTGGGAGCATCGCTGCTCACAAGCCTCATGCGCGATGGAACAGTATTACCTTGACATCATTTCAACGCAGCAGAATAACCTCTGTCAAAAGTTGGAATATGCTTATCCAACCAACCTTTCACTAATTCACCCACTTCAACGGTTACGTCAGCTTCACCAGCGTGGAATTTTTTCTGTAAATCTGCTGCAATACCCACGAAAGCCACATGCTCAGCTTTATGAGCATCATAACCGGCATAGCCTTTAGCGATCATTTCTCTTTCTTCATGGGCGAAATGATCGACGACATAGGCGATTAACGCATCCAGCGACGCACCAATAGTTGCTCGATCCGAGCCGCCAGTTGCTTCGTCGTAAAGTGTATTCAGCAAACCAAACAATTTTTGATGTTCCTCATCAGCAAAAGCCACATCGGTGCCATATTGCGCAGCAGTCCAAGTAATTAAAGCCATATCAAGTCTCCAGGTTTATTTTTATAATGGAAGCGACATTTTCATCATCCTGCCATTAACTATATTGATCTACATCAACTTTAACCTAGTTACTCTTTGATTGAGGGGCAAGAACCGCATAAAAACTATAGAGTGAGGAATTCCGCAAACAAATCGAAATCACTCTTAGGCGCATATGGCAAACTGTCTAATAATGGCTAACCAACCTCCCGTTTTGAAGTCTAATTTAACCGGACACTAGTGGCTAATTTTAATACTTTATTAGCAGACCCAATTTGGAATGCGTCCTTTGTATTCAATCTTAATTCAGATGGCGGCACCAGTATTTTAGCCCAGTCAAATGTAGTTACATTATCGACACCTGCGGCAGTGCCTTTGCCGGGCAGTGTGGGTTTATTGATATCAGGAATAGTAATTATGTTAGGCAGTAACCGCATGATCAGAAGGCCAAAAGCCGCAATTGCGTAAATTACGGTATAATGGGAACTGAAGATCCGGTCAACACTACCAGGCTTGCGTTAAACATCCTGCCAATAAGTCGAAATCCGCAACCGGTAAATGCGGCAAAACCCCTAACAAGGGGGTATTGAGACTCTTTTGCAAAAACTCCAGCGCCCCCTGAAAACCGGCAAACTCAGGAACAATCTCCACCGCCACCCAGCCCGCGCAAGGCAAACCAGCCTCCCTAATAGCCTGGACCGTCAGCCGCGCATGATTAATACACCCCAAACGCATGCCTACTACCACGATCACCGGCAAAGCTAAAATCTTAGCCAAATATGCATTATCCATCTCTCTGCTTAACGGCGATAACCAGCCGCCCGCACCTTCCACCAATACACACTCCGCTGAAAGGTTGATTTGCATAAACGCCGCCTGAATTGTCTCCAGATTAACCAGAACATCACCGCAGGCAATATGCGGCGACAGCGGTGCTGCAAATGCATAGGGATTTATAATTTTATAATCTAACTGAATGCTGGAATGCTCCTGAATCAGCAGTGCATCCTGGTTGACCCAGCGCCCCTCCTGCCGAACACAACCGGCGGCAACCGGCTTAAAGCCCACCGCTTTAATACCCTGCCGGCTAAATCTGCGTAACAACGCGATAGTTACCCAGGTTTTGCCAACATCCGTATCCGTTCCGGTTATGAAAAACCCTGCAGGCATAGTTTAGCCCTGCACCTGCACAAAAATAATTTCATAGCTGGCGAGCACCGTCGGACCCAGCATCGCAGCCTCATAATTGGCAATCATTCGCTGCAACTGTTTACGTGTCGTGATGTTCCGGACTCTATCCAAATTAACATTATGCGCACCGAGCTGTTTCAGTTCCCGCATCAAGGCCATAACCGATGGATAGGATAATTGGTAAATCTCACTTTCTACTGTCATAAAATTGAATCCAGCTTGGCGTAAAAATTCGCTAATAGAATGCATAGCGTAAAATTCATTAACATGCGGATAGGCGTCAACTGTAGCCCAGGCGGTCTTCAACTCCTGCAGCGTAGCCGTGCCAAACGTTGTAAATACCAGTTGCCCATCGGCTTTTAATATACGCCGACAATCGGCAAATACCGCCGGTAAATTTTGACACCACTGCAAAGCCAGATTTGAATAAATTTGCTGAAAACTGTCCGATAAAACCGGAAGCTTTTCGGCATCGGCGCAAACATATTTAATCGCAGCCAAGCCATTTTTTTGTCTGCTGGCAGTCAACATAGGTAAAGCGATGTCCATGGCCGTGATTTCCGTCGCAGGCATCCCGGCCGCAATACGCCGAGTCAAATAGCCGGTACCGCAGCCCAAATCCAATACTCCACCGGAACTAGTAATAGTTGGAAATTTTTCCAGCAACACATCGCCCACCTGCCGCTGTAATGCAGCGGCGGCATCATAACTGTGAGCCGCCGAAGCAAAAGAACGTTTAATTTTATTTTTATCCAAACGAAAGTCGATATTCATACACCAGCCTGAAGAATATCCAGCAGTTGCCGGCTATGCGATAAAAACGGTACATGCCCTGCTCTTTCCAGCACATGTACCGCAATAGTCAGTTGCATTTGCTGCATAGACAATGCGCCGGTTAACGGCACTAATGGATCTTTATCGCCATGTATCAGGGTGATCGGCCCCTTATATTGCTGCAATTTCGCCCTTAGGTCGCTATGTTTTAGAATCTGCAAGGCCTTCTGCAACACCGACACACTTGGAGACTCACACTCCATAACGGCTTGTTTCAAACGCAGCAATAGCTGTTTGCCATCAGGTAAGCCATTGACCTGTAAAGCTAAAAACCTTAGCAGGGTTTGCCGGGTATCTATGGATAATTGCGCAGCAAATCCATCTAGGACCTCGGGCTTTACCCCTGCCCAATCAGCCGAATTCGTAAATTTAGGGTTACTCGCCAAAAGTGACAACGACGCCACTTGTTGCGGAAACCGATTTGCCATTTCTATGGCAACTAAACCGCCTAAAGACCACCCCAATAAACTAAATTTCTCTATTTGAATGGCTCTGAACAAGACATCCGCAATACTTTCCAAGGTGTAATCTGCTAGATGTCCACTCCGGCCATGTCCCGGCAGATCCAGACAAATCACCTGCCGGTGTTGCGCTAATTGTTGCACAAAGCTTCGCCATACGCCGCTATGCATCGCCCAACCATGTATCATCACCAGCGGCCGGCCATGACCGTAGACTTCTTTATGAATCCTAGTCATCACAACACCCGAGCCAACGCATCTAACAAGGCGTCAACCTGATATTTTTCATGATTAGCGGAAAAAGTGATACGCAATCTAGCCGTGCCAGCCGGCACCGTGGGCGGTCGAATCGCGCTCACCCAGAAACCTTGTTCATGCAGTTGTTTGGCGGCAGCTAAGGCTTGCTGGCTTTCGCCTATCAAAATCGGCTGTATAGCTGTAAAAGTGTCCTGTAATGGCAATCCTTGTTGTTCAGCGCCCGTTCTAAAGCGCAAAATTAAGCTTTGTAATTTTTCCCGCCGCCAAGATTCGGCCTGCAGCAAGCGCAGACTGACGAGACCGGCTGCGGCGATCGCTGGCGGCGTCGCCGTGGTAAAAACATAGGTTCTGGCTTTTTGGATCAGCATCTCTATCAAGGACTCGGAACCCGCCACAAAAGCGCCGAAGCCTCCAAAGGCCTTACCCAGCGTCCCCATCAAAATAGGCACATCCTTCTGACCTAAGCCAAAATATTCAACAATGCCGCCGCCGTGCTGCCCTAATACGCCAAAACCATGCGCGTCATCAATCAGCAAGCCGGCGCCATATTTACTGGCTAGACCAGCCAAGGCGGGCAGCGGCGCCAAATCACCATCCATGCTAAACACGCCATCACTGACGATCATGGCATTGGCCGGACAAGCCGCTAAGCGAGTTTCTAAATTAGCGACATCCGCATGCCGATAACGCTGGAAACGTGCTCTCGACAACAACCCGCCATCCAACAGCGAGGCATGATTAAGCCTGTCTTCCAGCACACAATTGTTCCGACCCAACAGCGCTGAGATCACGCCCATATTTGCCATATAACCGGTGGAAAACAGTAAAGCCCGCTTTCTGCCGGTAAATGACGCCAGTTCTTCTTCCAAGGCATGATGTGCGCTACTGTGCCCGCAAATCAAATGCGCGGAGCCGCTGCCGACGCCATATTGATCTACCGCCTGCTTAAAAGCCTCGCACACCTGAGGATGATTCGCCAAGCCCAAATAATCGTTGCTGCAAAAATTGATCAGTTGCCGACCCTCGACATGCAACAACACGGCTTGCGGACCATCAATTATGTGTCGGCCTCGATACAGACCTTGCTGTTTTAATTGCGCAAGTTCAGCGTCGAAAGCATAAAAATCCTGGCGCATCAGGCGTAACTTGAACCACCTGAATATATGCCTAAACGCTGGAACAATTCCTGATCATGGTCCGTCATTGGATTATCGGTGGTTAATAATTTATCGCCATAAAAGATGGAATTGGCGCCGGCGAAAAAACACAGTGCTTGCATTTCATCACTCATGTTCTTGCGACCCGCCGACAAACGCACTCGAGATTTCGGCATCAGGATACGCGCCACGGCTATGGTTCTGACAAACACAAATGGATCCAGCGCAGACAGACCATACAGCGGAGTACCTTCGACCTGCACCAACATATTGATAGGTACGCTTTCCGGGTGTTTTGGCAAATTTGCCAGTTCCAGCAGCAACTTAGCGCGATCCTGCGCGGACTCGCCCATGCCGACGATTCCCCGCAACAAACATTGATGCCGGCGTCACGCACTCTGGATAAGGTATCCAGTCTATCCTGATAAGTGCGAGTAGTGATAACTTCCGAGTAATAATCTTCGGAAGTATCCAGGTTGTGATTGTAGTAATCCAAACCACCTGCTTTCAAAGCCGTGGTTTGTTTATCCGTCAACATGCCCAACGTCACGCAGGTTTCCATGCCCAATGCCTTAACACCCTGCACCATTTCCACCACCCGCTCAATATCCCGATCTTTAGGGCTACGCCAGGCAGCACCCATGCAAAAACGAGATGCGCCCTGCTGCTTCGCCTGCTCGGCAGCCTTTAACACCGCATTCAACGGCAATAAGGCTTCCGGGTTCAAATCAGCGTCATAACGAGCACTTTGCGGACAATAGCCGCAATCCTCAGAGCAGGAGCCGGTTTTAATACTCAATAAACTACTTACCTGTATTTCATTCGGATCAAAATTAACTCTATGCAGCGATTGCGCTTTAAACAATAAATCGTTAAAAGGTAAGGCAAATAAAGCCTCGACTTCAGACAAGCGCCAATCGTGGCGGATGGGCGCTGCAATAGCTATCTGTTCCAGGGTAGCGGACATTCTGGTAATCTCCAAGAAAGGGAAGTCGAAACAGTAGATTAAACCACTTATCAACCTAAATTTAAATTTTTAGTGAACAACTGGCTGAATATTATACAGAACAAATTGCTGCCGCCGCGCTGTATATTATGTGGGCAAAAAGGATTTGCTGATTTGGATTTATGTAGCGACTGTTTCGCCGATTTACCGAGAAATCCGCATTGCTGTTACCGCTGCGGAGAAAGTTTTGCAACAGCTATTTTATCGCCGCAATTATGCGGACGCTGCTTGAAAAATTCGCCGCATTTCGATGACACCCATGCACCATTTTTGTATCAGGGCAATATGCGCTATCTGATTACCCAACTTAAATTTGCCCAACAATACAAAAACGCCAGACTGCTAGGTACATTACTGGCAAAACATATTGCCAATACCTCTCAAAGACCGGAATGCTTATTACCGATACCACTCCACCTTAACCGTTATCGACAACGCGGGTTTAACCAATCGATAGAAATCGCTCAACACTTAGCAAAGCAACTGCAGATCCCATTAGATCTACACAGCTGTGTACGAATTCGCGACACCACGCAGCAAAGCAACCTACCTGCAAAGCAGCGCCTAAAGAATACACTCCATGCCTTCAGTATCGTTAAACCGCTAGGTTTGGAGCATGTCGCCATAATTGATGATGTATTAACAACTGGTGCTACTGCTTCGGCCTTGGCTTTGGCCTTAAAGCAAAAGGGCGTCAGCCGGGTCGATGTTTGGGTTTGCGCTAGAGCTTAATATTTTCCGGCACTATTGAGATGAAGTTGCCACTGACTTTAGGTGAACTTGATCCTGCACAGCTTTGATTGCCGCCAGCAATGCATCGCGACGTCCGGACAAATGCTGAAAACCTTGCGTCAATAACTTAATTTCTTCCTGTAATTGTTTTTCTTCCGCCGCCATCGCTACCAACTGATCAGCGGTTGATTCCAACAACAAATCGCTCTGCCCCAGATAAGGCTTATTGAAACGCGATTTAAAGCTAGCTCGTAACTGCTGCCAAAGACGCTCAAAACCCTCCTCTGTGAAATCCTCTTGATCAATAGCCTCCAGAATCTCTTTTTCCGCATCGAAAGCATCAATATGAAAAGATTGCCTATAAGCAGAACGAAACTGATTAAGCAATTCACGCAATCTGGATTCCTCGCCGCGGGTCTGCGCCACCAAGCGTGCAGCACTGTCTTCCAGAGCGAATAAAGGCTGTTGATATCGCGAGACATAGAGCGATTCCAACGTAGTTATCAGCTCTAAAATACCAGGCGCAGCATATTTCTCAACTTCCTGCCAACGATAGATCAATTGCCGAAAACCCTGAGGAAAACCGCCATACTGTTCTACAAATACCGAAAAAAAGTCTACACTGAATTTTTCTAATTTTTCCCGCTCAAATTGTTGGCTTTTTATTCCTGCTAATAAACTTTGGCAAGGATCTCCAACATGAATGGTTTCCCCACGACTTAAATTCATGGCTTGTTCTACTCCTACTTTGCTATCCGTTATGCTATCGCCATCCTCAAGCTTTTCTGATGGCGCATCAATATCCGCCAACAGATTACACCAATAATCTGTTAAGCCGGATTCCACCTCTTTTGAACCGATATATTTCACTACATTATCGGCTAAAGCAATCATACAACGGCTCGCGGGCGAATTAAGATCCAGTTCGACCACTGTCGCCTGCATTTCGGCAGATTTTGAAACATTCTCATCAATTGCTACAAAACCACCGTATTCAACTTTAAGTTGTAGGTATTTTTCCACAGCCGTGGCAAAACGCCGATAAGTTTCGATTGCGGACTGATAATCCTCAACCAAATTAACAATTACCCTCAGCCTACCCTGATAATTTCTACCGTTAAGCGTTTTCAGCATCGTAAACGCATCCGTCAACGAAGTTGGCTCAGGAGTTATAATCAAGAAAGCGCAATGCGCGGATTCAATAAACTGTAAGGCGCTACCCACGCCGCCGGCTGCAGTGTCGATCAGAATGTAATCGTATTCGGATTCCAACTCTAATAAGGCCTCAACTAAACGCTCGGCTTCTTCATCACTTAATTTTGCACACTCAGCAATTCCGGCCGCCCCCGGCACTACCCCGATTCCCGAGTCGGTAGTTATCATTACCTCAGTTATTGATTTTTCACCGGTCAACACATGCTCAATGGTGAATTCAGGTTGCAAGCCAAGCACAATATTTATGTTAGCGGAACCACTATCGGCATCGAAAATGCATACCCGAGCATCTCTTTTCACCATTGCTGCTGCCACATTAGTGGTAATGGTGGTTTTTCCAACCTCGCATTTACCACTGGTAAATGCCAAAATATGGGATTTACGGGGCGTTGCTGCGGGCTTATATTGCGCCAAGGACTCTAGGCTTTCCATAATTAAGATGAAGACATATGGTTAATTTTCCCAATCTTTACTAATAATTGGGGTGAACTCGAAATATAACTATTCTGGAAATTTGACCTATCCGTCAAGCACACGCTGACTGATGGCCTTCCGGCCAAGGCTAACATTAAAAAACATGCAGATAAAATCATTTTTGTGATTCAATTTGCAAATATTCTACCATCATCCTATTGACAAAATCAAATATCAAATGAACAGGCATTCCATTATGCTGTTAACGTATAATGCAGCCTTTACCGACACCAACTTTCCACAATGCAAGCTCCCCGCCTCGCCTGGGCCATCACCGGCTCTGGACATTATATTGAAGAATGTCTTGAGTTCCTGCTCAGTCTGGATAATATCGATTTATACCTTAGCCAAGCGGGCGAAGAAGTCTTAAAAATGTATGGCATACATATAAATGATATTAAAAACAAACTACCGATTTATCGAGACAAAGCTGCATCATCACCGCCAGTGGGCCTATTTTATACAGGCTATTATCACAGCCTGGTTATGGCGCCAACCACATCGAACACGATAGCCAAATGCGTACTCGGCATTGCCGACTCCTTGGTCACCAACCTCTATTCTCAAGCCGGCAAATGCCGAATTGAGAGCATCGTTTATCCTTGCGACATTGCCCCTAGCATCGAAACCACCGCTCCAAGAGGTAAAAAGGTCATGGTTTACCCCCGGCCTGTGGACCTGGAAGCCACCAATAAAATCCGCACGTTCCCTTACACGCAAGTGGTAGAAAGCGTCGACGAATTAAAACTAGCTGTGCTCAAGCGCCTTGCAGCATTAGCATGAGTGAACACATTCTATTTTTGACGGGCAAACTGGCTGAAAAGCAATTACGCCAAATCCTCACAGCCATGCAACCGGAATTTAGTTACACAGTTCAGGAAATGGGCGTCAAAGTCGCAGCACTCATGACGGCGGAAATGATAGGCAGACGCTTAAAAGACACCATGAATGCCAACCGCATCGTGATTCCCGGACGCTGCCGCGGCGATCTGGAGAATTTATCCAGGCAACTCGGCGTATCCGTCGAACGCGGCCCGGAGGAAGTTAAGGATTTGCCGCAGTACTTCGGCAAAAACGCCCACCAATATGATCTATCCCAATATCAGACAAAAATTTTCGCAGAAATTGTCGATGCACCGAATATGCGTGTTGACGCCGTGCTGGAACGGGCTTATTACTATACAGCCAACGGCGCGGATGTCATCGACATCGGCTGCTTGCCAGGCAAGCTGTTCCCACATTTGACCGATTGTATTGTTACATTAAAACAGGAAGGTTTCATCGTCAGCATAGACTCTTTGGAAGACGCCGATCTGCTTGCCGGCGGTAAAGCCGGAGCTGATTATATGCTCAGCCTTACCAACAATAGTCTATGGATTGCAGAGGAAGTAGCCGCAACCCCGATCCTGATCCCAGAAAAACACGGCGATTTAAGCTCGCTGGACGCAGCCATTAAGCAGCTACAAGCAAAAAACCGGGCTTTTATTGTCGACCCCATTCTTGACCCGATACATTTCGGCTTTACCGAATCCATAGTCCGTAATTACAATTTCAGACAACGCTACCCGGAAGTAGAAATGATGCTAGGGGTCGGCAATATCACCGAACTGACGCATGCCGATACCTGCGGCATGAATGCCTTATTACTGGGAATATGTTCTGAATTGGACATTAATCATATTTTGGCTACCGAAGTCAGCAAACACGCCTGCCGCGCTATCCGCGAAGCCGATCGAGCTCGGCGTATTATGTACGCGGCAAAACAACACAACTGCCTACCAAAACATATCGCTCCCGACATGCTGACCGTGCACGATTCCGCTCCCTTCCCTTATAGCCGCGACGAAATTGCCGCCATCGCCGCGGAAATCAAAGATCCCAGTTACCGTATTCAAACCAGTAGCGAGGGCTTGCATGTCTTCAACCGCGACGGCCTACATACCGCGCAGGACCCGTTTGCTTTATTTCCCCATTTACAGGTAGAAAAAGACGGCGGCCACGCATTCTATCTAGGCGTGGAATTGGCCCGCGCGGAAATCGCCTGGCAACTCGGCAAACGCTTCACTCAGGATCAAGCCCTAAGCTGGGGCTGCGCCAGTGAAATTTTGGCTGAAAAAGTGGACTTACACACGTTTAAACCGGCTGGGACCACTTTGAAAAAACATGATTGATTAACTTTGCTTTACTTAAACAGTACTTCCTGCCAAACACATCCGACAGTGATTGATAGTGGTGAGCTATGTGTTGTTATTTAGTTCATTCTCTGCAAAACAGCGCCTGTGATAAAATTTGTAAGTTGGTTCGGTTTCGGCTGTTTTGGTTTTTAGGCCATTACGTTGCCGGTTAGCCGCTAGACCGCTTCGCTTTTTCAATAACCTTATAATTACAACGCTCATGAACAAACCCAATAAAGTTGCAATCCTTACCGCCGGTGGCTTGGCGCCTTGTTTGAACTCCGCCATCGGCAGCCTAATCGAACGTTATACTGAAATTGATCCCAGTATCGAAATCATTTGTTATCGCAGCGGCTATAAAGGTTTGCTGCTGGGCGATTCTTATCCGGTTACCCCGGAAGTACGAAAAAAAGCCGGCTTGCTGCAACGTTTCGGCGGTTCGGTGATCGGCAACAGTCGAGTGAAATTGACCAATATTAAAGACTGCGTAAAACGCGGCTTGGTAAAAGAAGGCGAAGATCCGCAAAAAGTGGCAGCCGATCAATTGGTTAAAGACGGCGTGGATATCCTGCACACCATCGGCGGCGACGACACCAATACCGCTGCAGCGGATTTGGCGGCTTTCCTGGCGCGCAATAACTACCCATTGACAGTGATTGGTTTGCCGAAAACCGTGGATAACGATGTGTACCCGATTAAACAATCCTTGGGCGCTTGGACAGCGGCTGAGCAGGGCGCGCGTTACTTTCTGAACGTGGTAGCCGAAAATAATTCTAATCCACGCATGTTGATCGTGCATGAAGTCATGGGCCGTAGTTGTGGTTGGTTGACGGCGGCGACCGTGCAGGAATACCGTAAATTGCTGGACCGCTCCGAGTGGTTGCCAGAGTTGGGTTTGTCGCGTGAGACTTACGAAGTGCATGCCGTGTTCATTCCGGAGATGACCATCGATCTGGCTGCCGAAGCTGCGCGGTTGCGCAAAGTGATGGATGTCGTGGATTGCGTGAATATTTTCGTCTCTGAGGGCGCTGGCGTGGAAGCTATCGTCGCCGAATTACAGACCAAAGGTCAGGACGTGCCGCGCGATGCGTTTGGACATATCAAACTGGATGCGGTTAACCCCGGCAAATGGTTTGGCGAGCAATTTGCGCAAATGATAGGCGCGGAAAAAACCCTGGTGCAAAAATCAGGTTATTTCGCCCGTGCGGCGGCGGCCAATGTGGATGATATGCGTTTGATCAAATCCTGCGCCGATTTAGCGGTGGAATGCGCGCTCCGTCGCGAGGCTGGCGTGATTGGTCATGACGATGACAATGGCTTTGTATTGCGGGCGATTGAGTTTCCACGTATTAAAGGCGGCAAACCTTTTGATATCGATACCGATTGGTTTAACCAAACTTTGGCAGAAATCGGTCAGGCTAAGGGCGGTAAGGTCGAAGTTAGCCATTAATCTAGAAGAAACAATGGCGAAAGCTCCGGCAAGTTTTAAAATCTTGCCGGAACTCCCAATCTTCGCAATTAGTTTGAGCAGGTTTATTTCTTTAAGGCTATTCCGCTTCTTCCTCTTCAATTACAATCGGATCCAAAGCAAGTGATCCAGATGTTTTGTCACTAAGATTGCCGGTGGCGGAGCCTATACCTTCACTGAGATTGATTTTAAGTTTCAGGTTGTTGGGACTGTCGGCGTTGCGTAAAGCCTCCTCCAAGGAAATCTCCCCACTTTTAAATAGTTTCAACAGATGGTTATCGAAAGTTTGCATGCCTATGCCTTCCGATTTTTCCATCACTTCCTTGATAGAATGCACATCGCCTTTGCAGATCAAATCGCTGATCAATTTTGTGCCTAGCAAGATCTCAATGGCTGCCACTCGTTTGCCGGCGATGGTTGGGACCAAGCGTTGGGAAATAAACGCCTGTAAGTTTAAGGATAAGTCCATCAATAACTGATTACGGCGCTCTTCCGGGAAAAAATTGATAATCCGGTCCAAAGCTTGGTTGGCATTGTTGGCATGCAGTGTGGACAGACAGAGATGACCGGTTTCCGCAAATGCCAGGGCATGTTCCATGGTTTCCTGGCTGCGGATTTCGCCGATCAGGATCACATCCGGGGCTTGGCGTAGGGTGTTTTTTAAGGCGTCGGCATAGCTCAAGGTATCAACGCCGACTTCACGCTGGTTGACCAGGGATTTTTTATGCGGATGGATAAATTCAATCGGGTCTTCTATAGTAATGATATGTCCGGAGGCGTTACTATTGCGATGGTCAATCAAGGCGGCCAAAGACGTCGACTTACCGGAGCCGGTGCCGCCGACAAATAAAATCAGGCCGCGCTTTTCCATGATTTTGTCTTTCAGAATTTGCGGCAAGCCTAGTAAGTCTGCATTAGGAATATCAGTCTTGATATTGCGAATCACCAATGCGTAAGAGCTGCGCTGTTTGAAGATATTCACGCGGAAGCGACCTACGCCTTCTTCCTGAATAGCCAGATTCATTTCCGGTATTTGTTCAAAGATGGCGCGCTGTTCTGCGTCCATGATGCTGTCGGCAATCTCTTTGATGCGATGATTGCTGAGTATGGTTTTTTCTATCGGCTTTAACGCCCCGTGAAATTTTGCCGCCGGCGGGGCGTTGGCGGTTAGGTACAGATCGGAACCATCGTTTTGTACTAAAATTTTCAAATAGTCTTTAAGTTCCATAAGTCACTAAACTTTGTTGTCAGATTAAGCCCTAAGTCTAGGCTAAGTTTGTAATAATTTGAAGTCAGTATGGGTGGGGCGGGTATAATGTTAAGGATTTTCGTGATTAAGAATTATTTGCACTGATGAATAAACAAAGAAAAGCGGTTGCCTTGATTTCCGGCGGCTTGGATTCGATGCTGGCCGCCCAAGCGGTAATGGAACAAGGTATCCATGTCGAGGGGATCAATTTTTATACCGGTTTTTGCGTGGAAGGCCATACACACGCCATTCGTAAAAAAGACACCGATAAGCCGAAACGCAATAATTCCTTATGGGTGGCTGAGCAATTAGGCATTAAACTACATATTATCGATATTATCGAAGAATATAAACAGGTGTTGCTGAATCCAAAATATGGTTACGGCGCAAATATGAATCCTTGCCTGGATTGCAAGATTTTTATGGTGAACAAAGCTAAACAATGGATGCTGGAAAATGGCTTCGATTTTATTATCACGGGTGAAGTAATCGGCCAAAGGCCTATGTCGCAACGTAAGCAAACCATGCCTATCATTGCGGAGAAATCCGGCGCGGACGATTTATTGGTGCGACCTCTATGCGCGCAAAATCTGCCGACCACCCTTCCGGAGCGGGAAGGCTGGCTCAGCAGAGAGCAGTTGTTTAATTTCAGCGGTCGTTCGCGCAAGCCGCAAATGCAACTCGCAAAACAATACGGTTTTACCGATTATGCGCAACCGGCCGGCGGCTGTTGCTTTTTAACCGATGAAAGTTACTCTTTAAAACTGATGGATTTATGGCAGGCGCGTGGTGAGCGTGATTACGAATTAGACGATATTATGCTGTTGAAAGTGGGGAGACATATACGCCCAAAACCGCATTTTAAAATCATTGTCGCCCGGGAAGACGGCGAGTCGCAATTCATGAGTGGGTATAAAAAAGATTTTATTAGTATGAATTGTGCAAGTCATCGAGGGCCGCTGGTATTGATCGACGGTAAACCGGATGAGGACGATTTGTTGCTGGCCGGGCAAATTTTGGCCCGCTATGGACAGGGCCGAGAGGCTGAGCAAGTGGAGGTGACTATACGCGGCCAGCAGGGCGAGGAGCGTAACGTATTCGTTAAGCCTTTGACTGCTGAACAAATTCCCGAGGCATGGTTTGTATGAGCGCCGCAATGCTCAATGCCCGGCGTTTGCTCTGTCCTATGCCGGTGATCCGTACCCAAGATAAGGTTAAAACCTTGCAAGTCGGCGATATTTTGACCGTGGAATGCACGGATCCCGGCGTCATGCAGGATATTCCGGCCTGGTGCCGCATCAATGGGCATAAAGTATTGGAAACTCGCGCAGAACAAGGCGAGTATGTGATTGTTCTGGAAGTGGGTTGAAGGATAGTACCGTTATTTTATTTTTACAGGAAATCATATGGCGATAGGTGAAATCAGCTTCCCTGAAATGCATGTTATCAAAGGCGTCAGGCTTGGAACCAGTAATGCCGGCATTAAACAAACCGTACGCGACGATATCTTACTCATAGATATGGATGAGGGCGGTAGCTGCGCGGCGGTATTTACCCAAAATGCTTTTTGCGCCGCCCCGGTGCAAGTGGCCAAGTCGCATCTATGCCAAGGGCCGCGCTGGCTGCTGGTTAACTCTGGAAACGCTAATGCCGGCACCGGCAAGCAAGGGATTCAGGATGCTTTTGCCTGCTGCGTAGCTGTCGCCGAACATTTTGAGGGGCTTGCCCAACAGGTGTTGCCTTTTTCCACCGGCGTGATCGGCGAACCCTTGCCGGTCGGTAAACTGGTCGCCGCTCTGCCGGCAGCCTTCGGGAATCTGGATGAAAACCACTGGGAGAAAGCCGCGCGGGCCATTATGACCACCGATACTTTCACTAAAGGCGCATCGGTAGTGGTTAATATCGGCGGACAGCCGGTGGCAATTACCGGTATTTCTAAAGGCGCGGGCATGATCCAGCCTAATATGGCCACCATGCTGGGATTTATCGCTACCGACGCCAACATCGAGCAAGCTTTGTTGCAGCAATGTTTGGCGGAGGCAGCGGAGTTGTCGTTTAATCGGATTACCGTTGATGGTGATACCTCCACCAACGACGCTTGCGTCTGTCTGGCCAGTGGTTGCAGCGCTGCGCCGCAAATTTTGGCGGACAGTGAACATTATGCAATCTTTTCAGCGGCGTTAAAGCAGGTTTGCAAGCGCTTGGCGGAATTAATCATTCGGGATGGGGAAGGCGCAACAAAATTAATGCGGATTGTGGTCGAACAGGCGCAGTCCAGTGTAGAGGCCTTGCAAGTGGGGAAAACTATCGCCCATTCGCCTTTGGTAAAAACCGCTTTTTTCGCCAGCGATCCGAACTGGGGGCGGATTTTGGCGGCGGTGGGCCGCGCCGGTGTCGAAAACATGGATTTGGATAAAGTTGAAATTTATCTGGGCAATGTTTGTATCGTCGAAAACGGGGCTAGAGCGGCATCCTATACCGAACAGGACGGGCAGCGCGTGATGCAAAGGGAAGAAATTATCGTTACAGTGCGCTTGGGTCGAGGTCAGGCTAGAGAGGAAGTTTTGACCTGCGATTTTTCCTACGATTATGTGCGTATTAATGCCGAGTACCGAACCTAAGCCATTCTCTGTAGCGTTACATGTCGCAGTTGGCGTGATCCGCGATAGCTTAGGCCATATTTTAATTACCCGCCGCGCCGATCATGTGCATCAGGGTGGTTTATGGGAGTTTCCGGGCGGAAAATTGGAGTATGGAGAATCGGTTACTCAGGCACTGAGTCGTGAGTTATATGAAGAAGTTGGCATCCAGGTTGAGCAAGCCAGGCCGTTGATCAAAGTTCGGCATGACTATGGAGATCGCCAAGTGTTGCTGGATGTTTGGCAGGTCAGTGCTTATACGGGACAGGAAACGGCTTGTGAAGGTCAAGCCATGCGCTGGGTAACTCCACGGCAATTGGATGAATTGCGCTTTCCGGCTGCCAATTTGCCGATCATTCGGGCGGCGCAATTGCCGGAGTATTACGCGATTCTGGAAGGCCGGGATGTCGTGGAAGTGATGCAAAATTTTCAGCGTATCTTACAATCCGGGATTAGTTTGCTGCAATTGCGGATTAAGTCCTTGCCGGCTGGCGATGTTCCGCAGTTATTGGCCGTGGTAAGCGATATCTGCAAGCAACGGCAGATTCGGTTAATGCTTAATTCGGATTTAGAACTTGGGCCGGGACATGGCGACGGTGTGCATTTAACCAGCCGGGCTTTAGTTGAAGCTACTGTTAAGCCATCCGGTTTTGCCTGGGTTGCCGCCTCCTGTCATGATTTGATTGAATTACAACAGGCTGAGAAGCTGGGTGTCGATTTTGCTGTGTTAGCGCCGGTACAGGAGACCGCGACCCATCCGGATGCTAAGCCGCTGGGTTGGGAGGTGACTAAGTCATTCATAGAGCAAATCAATATTCCGGTGTTTGTGATGGGTGGGCTTGGGCGTGATGATTTGGATAGAGCGCTGGCCTCTGGCGCTCAGGGTATTGCGGGGGTCAGTGCTTTTTCGGGAATCGGAACTAAGACCTTAAGATCTAGCTAAATGAACAGCATCATGTTCGGCTTTTAACCGCTAAGGTGGAGATTTTGGCAAAATTAATATGTTACTCTGACCACAATTATTCTGAGAATGACGTTAAGAGAATATTTCAGTGGATGATGTAAAACAATTTATTAGTTCCATGAAGAACTAAATATAATCCTGCATATCAACTTAAGAATATTAGTTAACTATGATTTTTGTCCATCTACATTATCGGACTACAAAATGAGTTCTTCAGAGTTTGAATTTTATAAAAGCATTGGTTTCGAATTGATGGCGGAGCTAGCTGGAATACAGGGTCAATCCGATAAGTTGGTTCTTGGCGGAGGACAAGGTGTCTATCAGACACTTTTTATGAATAACGGCATGGTTGTTCGATTTACTCGTTGGCGTGATGGCTCTATGCCTTTTTATATTGTTCTTTTTGACAAGACCGGTCGCTATGGGTTCGAGCTTGATTTATCAATGATTGTACACTCTAATGAATTTTTTACATGGCATTTAAAAGTGCCAAGTAATAAACAAAACATTCAATTCCTTTTTGAATGGCTTGGTGATGTATCCGCACTGGATATCAAATATTGTGAGGAAGTGAAAGGCGTTAAACAAACTTTAAAATCCGGAATCAATACACCCAAAAATGGATATAGTTTTGTTGATCATTCAGACTGGTCAGGCCTTTGTGATAAGTTTGTTGCGCTATTTAAAAGGGCCATTGCTGCACATACAACAGTTAACGATATAGCACCCAGCATCAAAGAAGCTGAAAATGACGATGATCCTAGCTATGGTAAGAAGAAACTCCGTCGAAACCCCCCCGCGTCAGAATAGTTGTCGTCTCAAATTTTTAAATAAAATTAAATTTGAGATTAGAAATGAAAACCTATACAAGGCATTCAGAAGACTTTAAAGAGCAAGCGCTGGCAAAAGTATACAATCGTGGAAATGAGCAATCGATTCAGGGCGTCGCGGACGACTTGAACATCAGTTTACAAACCTTAAAAACATGGATGAGAAGAAGCAAATTGGGCAAAAATCCTGTTCTACCGTTGAAATCGAAACGCCCAGAAGATTGGCGTCCTGAAGAGCGTCTTGATGCCTTAAATCAAGCGTATGGATTGAGCGGTGAGGCTTTAAACGCCTGGTGCCGAGAGCAAGGAGTATTTGTCCATCAACTGGAGCAATGGAAAGCCGATTTCTGTTCCCAGAGCGGTACATCTGATAAGCGTGAGGTAGCGATTCTCAAAACAGAAGTTCATAGCTTAGAGCGCCAAATATTACGCAAAGACAAAGCCTTAGCAGAAGCCGCCGCGCTGTTGGTTCTGCAAAAAAAGTTCCGAGCGCTCTTGGGGGGAGAGGTCGAATGACGTCCCTTGAAGAGCGCGAGCAAGTGATTTTTTTACTCAATGAATCAAAAACAGCCGGCGCACGACAAGCACAAGCCTGTGAAGTATTGGGTTTGAGCGAACGCACCTTACAACGCTGGCAGACGGGCGAGACTATCCATTGCGATCAACGCCCCTTACGCGACTACCAGCCGCCGCATAAGCTCACGGAAATTGAGCGAACCAAGGTATTGGCTGTAGCCAATTCAGACGAATTTGGGCATCTGCCGCCGAGTCAGATCGTGCCTCGACTTGCGGATCAAGGTAGCTATTTGGCCTCTGAATCGACTTTTTATCGCATACTGGAAGCAGAAAACCAACTGGCGCACCGTCGCAGTGAGCGGCCATCTCAGCCCCGTACTAAACCTCGCGCGATCTGCACCACAGCGCCTAATCAACTCTATAGCTGGGATATCACGTATCTGCCATCGGCAATCTGTGGGCAGTTTTTCTATCTTTACCTGTTTATGGATATTTTTAGCCGAAAAATTGTGGGTTGGCAGGTGTATGCAGAGGAAAGCAGCGCCTTGGCAGGCGAGCTGTTACGCGATCTGTGCTATCGTGAAGGTATACAGTCAAACCAGCTTATACTGCACTCTGACAACGGTAGCCCAATGAAAGGAGCTACGATGCTGTCTACATTGCAACAACTCGGCGTGATGCCCTCGTTGAGTAGACCTTCGGTAAGCAACGACAATCCTTACTCAGAATCGCTCTTTAAGACCTTAAAATATCGACCAAAATATCCGCTAAAGCCATTTGCCAAGGTAACGGATGCGCGTGATTGGGTATCGGGCCTGGTGGATTGGTACAACAACGAGCATCGCCATAGCGCCATCCAGTTCGTTACGCCTACACAACGCCATGAAGGCTTGGACAAGGACTTGCTGGTTAAGCGTAAAGCTGTCTATGAGGCTGCTCGTGATCGAAACCCGAAGCGATGGACTGGTGACACGCGGAATTGGGAAAGCATTCAAGCAGTCCACCTTAATCCTGACAAGCCTGAGGCTAATAGTAAACCTAGTATTGAGAAGGCAACTCAAAACAAAAAAGCCGCTTAAGATTTAACCGTCGAGGCGACAACTACTCTGAAAATTTCCGAAACCAAGCTCGTTTCCGGTTAAATCTCATTCGTCTATATGAGTGTAGGTGTGCTATTACAGGAGAATCCCTTAGAGAAGTTGTGGAAGCAGCACACATTATCAATCACTCACAGTCGGGACTTAATTGTATTGGGAACGGAATTCTGCTTAGGTCAGATATTCATAGCCTTTTTGATGCGAATCTTTTAGGGATAGATCCTTACACGTTGAAAGTTACGACTACACCGGCACTTCTAGAAACAACTTATGCGAAATTGAATGGAAAAAAGATAATGGCGCGAATTGATGGTTCTCATCCGAACCCTGATTACCTCCAATTAAAATGGAGTGAGTCTGGGCTTGGTGAATAAACATCCTTCCAATTCCATGCAATGAAATAACAACGCATGTCGCCGGGCTAATGACAAATGGCGAATAACAAAGTGAAAGAGGGGCAGAGTAACTTAATTCTACAAATCCAATTCAAATCCCATGATAATCATAAGTATAGCCAAACAGCCTTTTTTAACGGCTAGAAACAAGGCGTATGTCGACTCTGAAAATTGATCCTACTATAGTATTTGACATGGCTCAACATGTTTTCTTCCTCTTGGACAATTTGTTTCAAATCATGTTTGAAAAGACCGAACACCTATTTGCCTTGAATAACTAACTTATCACCTTTGTGCTGGGTTTTATTCTCATTCAACAAGGCCTACGCATTAAACTGGCACATATATATGAATGCGATCAGATACAGCCTTCGCTAAACGATGGTCGCGCGTCCAAAATGAATCGCAGCCATGTTCAATTGCCGCTGCAAGATGTAAGGCATCTGGTGTTTTTAGGTGCTGAGCCGCCCGTAGTTCAGTTGCATATCGGAACACCGAATCATTTAAGGCGAGCCTTTTAGTTAAAGGGCTGACAAACAATCGGTCATATTGATTCAATAATTCAATTTTGGCATTGCGCATTGGCTCAACTCGACATTCCAGTTCTGTCAATGCCGTGTGACATAAGATGACATTTTCAACCGATTGCAGTTGGGTTCGTAGCTTTAGCTGGATGTGCTCTTCGGCTTCAAGATAATAGATAAAAATGCAACTATCCCAATAAATATTTCTCATCCTTATCAATCCCAGGCGGCTCTTTCTTCATCCAGCAAGTTATCAATTTCAGCCTTGCTTTTTAGCGGCCAGTTGCGTTGGCTACTTATGTTATCGAGGAGTTGTAATAAATTTGCTGGAGGCTCGTTGTCTACAGGGGGTACTGCGTCATACAAAACAATCAGCCTGACTTTCTCAGCATTTATTTCCATTGGCAATTTAGCATGAATTTCACCTTTAACGATTGCCGCATCCAACTCTATAGCTTGCATGGATTTCTCCTCTATGTTGTTATATAAACAAAAAAGCGCTTCAATATGGTAGAGCTGAATTTTGCCGCCGGGGTATTCCGGAAGAGGCATAGCCAGTATGGATGCTGGCTTTGAGCCTACATGGAGGTACTTGCGGCGTCCTCTGTAGGAATACCCCGGCGGTAAAATTCGGGGAGTGCGAGAGTTTCTTACTGTTAATTGCTCAAAGGTCTGGCGAGCGATGCGCCGCCCGATGGTTGGCAAATCCTACGAGTTTATCCAATCTTCAAAGTCCACTATTTAGTATCTTTCCAAGGAAGCCGACGATTAATTGAAGAACGGTGGCTCATCCTCTTCTTCCAAGTCGATAAGTGTTGGCCCCGGAATTTTGTGCGCTTCTGTCGCCCAATCCCCTAAATCTATCAATTTGCAGCGTTCGCTACAGAATGGCTTGAATTTTTCCTCGCTAACCCAACGTACCGGTTTTTTACAGCAAGGGCAGGCGATGGTGGTGATTGAATTGGCGTTTGTCATTACAGCATGCAACGGGTCAACATGAAGGGAATGTCTTCGCTGGTTTGTCCGGGGCGATTCTCGTCGCTGGAGGGCTTCATAAAGCGGATGCTGAAGCGATGCTTGCCGCCGCTGATTTCGGCAAAGCAAGGTAGTGACGATGCTATGCCAACCCGCAGCAATTGCACGGGGTGGCTTTTATCCAGCGCCAACTGAAAAAAACCGGCCTGGGCGGTTTCCTGGCTAGGAACGCTGCTATTGCGGATAAAGCCTAGAATCAGGTCGATGGCGTTTCTAATGTCGCTAAAGGGTAGAGTCCAGCGTTCAAGATCTTTTTGTTGTTCGCCTTGATCCTGTTCCAGCCAGTAGTGAAAAGCCGGTAAATCGAAGGAACAACTGCCGCCGGGAATGGTGTTGCGCTGGGAAATGCTTTGAAAAAGATCGCTTTCCATAACCTTGATGCCGATTTTACCGTTTGCGCTGTAGAGATTCCGGCTGGACTGATTGAGTTCGGCAAGTATTTCCTGCAGTTTCTGGTTATCAACCTGCTGACGGTTGACCAGTTGATTTAAGTATTTGGTATGCCTATCCAGTTCTTTAATTAACTCGGATTTCAAGTCGCTACGGCTGAAGATTGTCAAAATGTCCAGCAGCACGTCAATTGCCGCTCGTTTGTCGAAAATCGAAGAGCCGGCCATAAAATGGCTGAGTTGACGGAAAAGCTGTTCTAGGCGCATGAAAACCCGGATTCTTTCATTGAGCGGGAATTCGTAGGTAGTTTGTGTGTTCAAGCCGATGAAGTCCTGACAGTGGCTAATAAAAGGTAGGAATTGTGCAACCTTTTAATCTGTTCTGCAAGTTGTGTAATGTTTGCCGAGTTTTCGATTATATCATCAGCCCGTTTTAAGCGCTGTTCGCGCGGAATTTGGCTGTCGATAATGCTTAAAATCTGCCCCCGATTGAGTTTGTCGCGGTTCTCGACTCTTTGTAGTTGTTCATCAATACTGCAATCTACAACCAAAATACGGTCAAAGAGCGGTGATTTTTGCGTTTCAAATAACAAAGGTACAGCAACTATGCAATAGGGGGATGTTGAACGCTGGATTTCTATGCCGATTTGCTTGTAAACCAGCGGATGGAGGATATTTTCCAATTGTTGTTTTTTTTCTTTATCGGAAAATATTAATTTTCTAAGTTTGTTTCTGTCCAAGGCGCCGTCTGCCTGGAGGAACTCTTTGCCGAACTGATCGATAATCTGCGTCAATGCCGGCATGCCTGGAGAAACCAAGGCCTTGGCAATATTATCGGCATCGATAATATTGACGCCAAGTTCCTGAAATAGCGCACAAACAGTCGATTTTCCGCTACCGATGCCGCCGGTCAAGCCGATTTTAAGCATGGTTCATAACCCAACGGCTTGTAAATATAAGCTATTCAGATCATTACCCCAGATCAGCGCCAACCAGCCGGCGGCGGCCAGATATGGGCCAAAGGGAATAGGCTGGCGGGCGTCATGCTTGCTGAAGATGATCATTGAGCCGCCGATGACCGCGCCGACCAGTGAGGACAGCAAAATAATTAGCGGTAAATATTGCCAACCCAGCCAAGTGCCGAACAGCGCCAGCAATTTAAAATCCCCAAAGCCCATGCCTTCTTTGCCGGTTGCCAGCTTAAATAGCTGATAGACGCTCCACAGGCTTAAATAACCGGCTACAGCACCGATAATGCTGGAGTGGCTATCTGTAAAGATGGAAAACAGGCTTAGAATCAGGCCTAGCCAGAGCATAGGCAGCGTGATCGAATCTGGCAGCAATTGCTGATCAATATCGATAAAGCTTAGGGCAATTAAGCTCCAGGTCAGTAATAAAGCAAAAATAAGCGCAGGGCTATAACCGAAACGCCAGGCTATGATGAGCGAACAACATGCAGTAAACGCCTCTATCAAGGGATAACGCGCCGAGATTGCATCGCCACAGGCGCTGCATTTGCCGCGTAAAAATATATAACTCAGAACCGGAATATTTTGTTGCGCCTGGATGGCTGTTTTACAGGTTGGACAACGCGATCCGGGAAAGCTAAGGTTAAAAGTTTCGGGGTTTTCCTCGGCAGGCAATTCCAGAAAGTCCAGGCATTCACGGCGCCAACTGCGTTGCATCATTTCTGGTAAGCGGTAAATCACAACATTTAAAAAACTACCGACCAACAGGCCAATAATAAATACCACGCTCATAAGAAAAGCAGGAGAATTTTGCAGAGTGTTTAAAAGCATAGTGTTCTTTGGTGGCGGCAATAGAAATCGCAGCGTGAGGCCGGCTTTAGCCGACTGCCGAGCCCAATTTGAAGATAGGCAAATACATAGCTACAATCAGGCCGCCGACTAAAATCCCTAGGATTCCCATTATCATCGGCTCCATAAGACTGCTTAAATTGTCGACCATATTGTCCACTTCTTCCTCATAGAAATCGGCAACTTTATCCAGCATAGCGTCGATTGAGCCCGATTCTTCGCCGATGGCGATCATCTGCACCACCATGTTAGGGAATAGGCCGGTTTGGGTCATGGAAAACTGTAATTGTTGACCGGTTGAGACATCGTCGCGCATTTTCATCACTGCATCGTAGTACATGATGTTTCCGCATGAACCGGCTACTGAGACCAAGGCTTCGACCAAGGGCACGCCGGCGGCGGACATGGTGCTTAAAGTGCGGGCAAAACGGGCGATGGCGGATTTATTCAGAATGACGCCTACTATTGGAATTTTCAGCATATATTTGTCGAGAAAGTGATTTAAAGCTCGCGAACGTTTTTTAAAATAAATAAAAGTATATCCGCCGCCGACTAGCACTACCAGCACATAGACTCCGTATTCTTGCAGCCATGCCGATAAATTTATCACCATTTGCGTAAAAGCCGGCAGGTCGGCGCCGAAACCTTTGAACAAATCCTGGAAAACCGGTACTACTTTCAATAGTAGGATAGCCGTCACTATCAGCGCTACGACCAAAACGGCGATAGGGTAAGTCAGCGCTTTTTTAACTTTTTTCTTGATGGACTCAGTCTTTTCCTTGTAGGTGGCTATTTTGTCCAGCAAGCCTTCCAAGACCCCAGAACGCTCGCCCGCTTCGACCAAGTTGCAAAACAGGTCGTCGAAATACAGCGATTTACGACCTAAGGCCTGCGCCATGGTGTCGCCGCCCTCGATATCGGCTTTTACAGACATCAGCATTTCCGCCATAGCGGCATTATCGTGACCCCGGCCGATAATATCGAAGGATTGTACCAGCGGCACACCAGCTTTCAACATGGTGGCTAATTGCCGGGAAAAAACTGCTATATCCGCTGGGGTGATTTTTTTGGCTTTTGCGGCAAACAAGGCTTTGGATTTCGATTTAGCCTTGATTTTAATGACCCTGATACCGGTGCGTCTTAATTCGGCGCGGGCGATGGTTTCGCTTTTTGCACTGAGCACGCCCTTGGTTTTGCGGTTTTGTTTATCAAAGCCTTCCCAGTTAAAGTCGGTTTGGTCTTCTGGTTTTGACATGCTTATTCCTTGGTGACACGGTCAATTTCTTCCAGGGATGTGATGCCCTGACGGATTTTTAGCAAGCCGGAGGCCCTGAGGTCGTTGATGCCTTCTTTTTTGGATAACTCAGCCATTTCCATGGCGTTGCCGCCGCGTAAAATCAAAGCCCGCATCGCCTCAGTGATCGGCATAACCTGATAAATTCCCACCCGGCCTTTATAGCCATTGGTGCAATGTTCGCAGCCCACCGGCTCGTAAATTTTAAAACTGCCAAAATCCTCTTTACTAAAACCGGCTGACAACCAGATATTTTCTGGAAAGTCGGATTCTTTTTTACAACGTTCGCATAAGCGCCTGGCTAAACGTTGCGCCATAATTAAAATAACAGCCGATACTATGTTGAAGGGTTCGATACCCATCTGTACCAAGCGGTTGATGGTTTGTGGCGCATCATTGGTGTGCAGGGTTGACAACACCAAGTGGCCTGTTTGCGCAGCTTTTACAGCAATACTGGCGGTTTCCAGATCGCGTATTTCACCGACCATTATAATGTCTGGATCTTGTCTAAGAAACGCGCGTAAAGCTTCAGCAAAAGTTAAGCCTGCTTTGGGGTTGACATTGACCTGGTTAATGCCTTCCACGGTAATCTCCACCGGATCTTCTGCCGTGGAAATATTACATTCTATGCTGTTGAGTATGTTGAGCCCGGTATATAAAGACACGGTTTTACCGCTACCGGTTGGGCCGGTCACCAGCACCATGCCATAAGGTTTGTGTATGGCCGCCAAAAAATGTTTTTGCTGAACATCTTCAAAACCGAGCTTTTCGATACCGATTTGCGCACTCGTGGGGTCGAGTATCCGCATCACGACTTTTTCGCCAAACAGGGTGGGGCAGGTATTGACCCGGAAATCAATAGCCCGGTTTCGGGAGATTTGCATTTTGATCCTACCATCCTGTGGCACTCGCCGTTCGGCTATATCCATTTTCGACATTACCTTGATTCTGGAAATGATGCGATTAGCAATGCTGACCGGGGGACTGGCGACTTCCGACAAGATGCCGTCCGCCCGAAAACGAATGCGAAATTTCTTTTCGAAGGGCTCTAAATGAATATCCGAGACACCGCGTTTGATTGAATCTAATAGAATTTTGTTCACGAAACGAACAATAGGCGCATCGTCGACATCGGAATTATTTTCTTCGTTCGGTTTTTCTTCGCCCCCGGAAATGTCGATGTTATCCAGATCATCATCCAGCAAATCCTTCATAGATGTATCGGCTGCTTCGAGCGCAGTATCTATCATCTTGGTTAATTTGTCTTCTTCAACCAGAATATTTTCAGTGGTATGCCGAGTATGAAACTTGATTTCGTCTAAGGCCTGAAAATTGGTAGGATCAGAGGTGGCGATAAACAGTCGGTTACCTCTTTTGAACAAAGGCAGGGCATGATGCTGGCGAATCAGCTTTTCGCTAACCGATTTAATCGGCAGTACTGATACATCTATGGCATTCAGGTCAAAAAAAGGCACGCCAAATTCTACCGAGGCCACCGTAGCTACGGTTTTACTGTCTAGATGCTTGTTGCTGATTAAGTAGCTTATAAAAGCTTGCTTTTGCTTTTGAGCTTCTTTGGTACATAAAGCGGCGGTTTCTTCAGTCAGCAAGCCTTTCTGGATTAGACATTTTGCCAAGCCGTTGAAATGTACGTTTGAGATTGCTGTCGCCATGAGGTTTAAACTTGATTGATAGCCTTGTAACTATAGATGAACGAAGGATTTTGTCTATATTATCCGCCACTGCCGCCCGGCTGTCAGCCTGTAACACTCTTGGAAAGCAGATTAAGTAAGGCAAATTGTTCTAAGGTCAGCGATTCGGCTCTTAGATTCGGATCTATAGCCAAATCCAGCATTTGTTGCTCGTCGACCAGATCTTTAAGCGAATTGCGGATAGTTTTTCGGCGTTGCGAAAAAGCCTTTGTCACCAATTGCTTGAAGCTGGCAATATCTTTGATTTTAACCGGTGGTTCAGCATGCGGGTTTAGTTTAACAATAGCGGACATGACTTTCGGGCTGGGTTCGAAACTTTCCGGCGGCACATCGAACAGCCAGTCGGTAGCGCAATAATATTGCATCATTACGCTCAGCCGACCGTATTTTTTGCTGCCGGATGCTGCGCAAATTCTATCTACCACTTCTTTTTGCAACATGAAAATCATGTCCTGTATACAGGAGGTGTTTTCCAGCAGGTGAAACATCAACGGCGTGGAAATATTGTAAGGCAGATTGCCGATGATCCTGAGTTTTTCGTTTGCGGGCGCAAGCTTGGAAAAATCAAAATTCAGCGCATCGGCGCTATGAATAGTTAGATTGGCCTGACCGGCGAACAGTTTTTGCAAATGGCTGACCAGATCGCGGTCAAGCTCTATCACATCGAGTTTTACTTGCTTTTGCAACAAGGGCTTAGTCAAAGCACCAAGGCCGGGGCCGATTTCCACCCAATGTTGTCTAGGAGAGGCTTGGGTGTGAGCCAGAATATTGGCGATGATGTTGGTGTCGTGGAGAAAATTTTGGCCGAAGCGTTTACGGGCTTGATGGGTCATAGTTCTGGTGTTGTGCAATTTCACCAATTCTAATCGAAAGTCAGCTTTTTAGGTGGATTGAATCATTTGCAACGCGGTTTTCAGGGCAAATGCTAAACTGCTGGGGTTGGCTTTTCCGGTGCCGGCCAGGTCAAGCGCTGTGCCGTGATCTACTGAAGTACGTATGATGGGCAAGCCAAGTGTGATGTTGACTGCCTGACCAAAGCCCAGATGTTTTAGTACCGGCAAGCCTTGGTCATGGTACATCGCCAGCACCGCGTCCGCAGTTTCCAGACATTTTGGCGTGAACAAGGTGTCGGCGGGTAACGGGCCTTGCAGTTTGATGCCCTCGTTACGGAGTAATTTAAGCGTGGGCTCTATGATTTCTATTTCTTCACGACCGAGATAGCCGTTTTCGCCGGCATGGGGATTTAGGCCGCAGACCAGGATATTGGGTTTGGCTATGCCAAAGCGGCGGCGTAAGTCGTGATCCAAAACCCGGATTACGTTTATCAGCGTCATGGGAGTGATGGCTGCGCTGACTTGCGATAAGGGTAGATGAGTGGTGGTTAAAGCCACCCTTAGCCCTTCTGTGGCAAGCATCATGACAGGATTGCCACCGGTGATTTCGGCGATAAATTCAGTATGTCCGCTAAAGAGGATGCCGGCTGCGTTGATCACGCCTTTATGTACCGGAGCGGTCGCCATGGCGGCAAAACGGCCATCCAAGCAGCCCTGCGTCGCAATTTTTATGGTTTCCAGTACGTACTGGCTGTTATTGGGATCGAGTTGACCGCAATGGGCGTCGGCAAATAATGCCACTGGTAACACTGTCAGAGTACCTGGCTGTTGCGGCGAATTTATGGCCGGATCGAATAAGCGCATGCTTAAAGGTAAACCCAGTTGCATAGCACGTTGCTTGAGCAAATTTGGGTCAGCTATAGCTACCCATTGGCAAGCCTGCGCATGTTGCGCCAGCATAATGCATAAATCCGGACCAATGCCGGCTGGTTCGCCGGGTGTTAGTGCAATAAGAGGCGCTAAGGGTGCTTGAGGCATTAGGCTAAGTTTAAATACGATTTAATATTATTGCACATCATGCCGCAACTTCGGCGAAGTTTTGCTCGCCTATTTTCCAATCTGTAACTCAAATTTCTGTTAAGCTATTAATATCAATATTTATGAAGTGCAAGCATGCAAGTCCTCATTCACTTACCCGATGATTTAGCTGATCGATTTAAAGCGAATGTTCCCAAACGCTCGCGTAGCGCTTTTATCGCCGACTTGCTTAGCCAAGCGCTGCCTGAGCAGGACAACGCACTTTACAAATTGGCTATGGAAGTTGAAAAAGACGCAGGTGCTGCTGAACTTGAATCCAATTGGGCTGTAACCATTGGAGATGGTCTTGAAGCGCGGTGAAATATGGTGGATCGATCTTGATCCCACTCTTGGCGGTGGAATCAAGAAAACCTGTCCTGGTGCAATATTAACTGTGGATGCTTTAAATAAAGCCAGACGCACCGTAGTGATTGTGCCGTTGTCCAGTTCAGCCCTACCGAGACCGCCCATAGTTGTACCTACGCCTTCAGCAGGCAAGCAATCTGTTGCGGTGTGCGATCAATTACGTGCAGTTGATAAAAATCGATTGATTGAAAAAATCGGTGAGTTATCCAAAGCAGATTTAACCGCAATTTTATCAGGTATGAAACAAATTTTAGGCTTGAGTTAGGTGAAAATCATTCAATTGGTTAAATTACAGGGTAAACAAAAGATGACAGATGGACAAATCGGTGAGTACCAGATTTTGGTAGGTTTAATAAATATAATCGCCACACACTGTTAATTATTATCTTGGTTGCAGAGGTAAACCAGACATGAAGACTCTTTCCAATATCAAAGGCATACTGTTTGACCTGGACGGCGTCCTTTACGTAGGTTCAACCGCCATCGAAGGTGCAGTTGAAGCCGTGCAAAAAATCCGCGCCAGCGGGCTGGCGTGCCGTTTTGTCACTAACACCAGCACTTTATCGTTGGCGTCCTTGCAACAGAAAATCAACGCCATGGGCTTTTCAATAGCAGCTGATGAAATTATCAGTGCGCCTCAGGCTGCTTTACTTTACCTAAAACGGCAGCAGCATCCGGTTTGCCATTTGTTATTGGCGGATGATGTTAAGCGCGACTTTAAAGGTTTTCAGCTTTCCACAACCGGTGCAAATTATATTGTGGTCGGCGATATTGGTAATGCCTGGACTTATCCATTGTTGAATGAAGTTTTTAATTCATTGATGTTAGGAGCGCAACTGATCGCTATCCATAAAAATCGCTTTTGGCAAACCGAACAGGGCTTGCAGATGGATATAGGCGGGTTTATCGAAGGTCTGGAATATGCCAGTGGCTCCAAAGCAATGCTAATCGGCAAGCCTTCTGCAGATTTTTTTCAAATTGCGTTAGATGACATAGGGCTGAAATCCGGAGAAGTCGCAATCATCGGCGATGATATTGATGCGGATGTGGGAGGTGGGCAACAGGCAGGTTTAACAGGGATTTTAGTCAAAACCGGTAAATACCGGGCCAGCTACGCTGTATTGTCAGCAATCAGACCCAATTTGATACTGAATTCGATTATCAATCTCCCTGAAGTATTAGGATGTTAGACATAGACAGCTCGTGCTCGGTCTACATTTCTCTTAAATGATTGGTCGCTTGCCAACTGATAACGTGAGAGACGCCCATATGGGTTTGCAGATGCTCGCCTTCGCGCAAATAAATACGCACTACAGTGACTGCGACAGATTGAACCGCCTAATGCAATAGCGATTAGTTCATGCATAACAAGTCCGGAATCATCAGCTCGTCTTTTCTGTCGAAAAATCGTAGTGATTATGCCGACAGAATAGGTGGTATTTTAACTGGATTTCGCCCGGTTGTAATTGGCCGGCGGCATCTTTTCCCGAAGTTTTAGATAACGTTGATAGCGAGTCTCCGCAATTTCACCGTTTTCAACTGCCAAACGTACTGCGCAATCCTTGTCGTTCACATGTCGGCAATCGTTAAAGCGGCAGCTGCCGATATAAGTTTGGAATTCACGAAATCCCCAGGCCAATTGAGATTCAGATAGGCCGGCTAGGCCGAAAATTGCTACGCCGGGACTATCGATTAAATTGCCGCCATCGGGCAGGTGATAGAGGGAAGCTGCGGTTGTGGTGTGCCGGCCATGACGGGTGGTTGCGGATACGGTGTTCACTTTGAGTGATTTGTCAGGCAGTAAGGCATTGGTTAGGGACGACTTTCCAACCCCGGATTGGCCGGCAAACATAGTGTTTTGTCCGGTTAATACCTGTTTTAACTCGACAATACCGATGTTTTGCTTGGCGCTGACTTTATGTAAGCTGTAACCCAAGGTTTGGTAGTAACTAAGTTCCTGTTCAACACTTGCCAGCGGCGGCAAATCGACTTTGTTAAAGATCAGTGAAGCAGTAATATTACAGTTTTCGCAGATGGCCAGATACTGGTCGATCAGCAGGAAGTCACAGTCCGGTTCGGCGGCGAACACCACGAAGATGGTGTCGATATTGGCCGCCACCGGTCGCGTTTGTTCGCTACGGCTAGGGCGCTGCAGCACCGAGCGTCTAGGCAGCAATTGTTCAATGCGACCTTGTTCGGCTGAAGACATGGAAATTAATACCTGATCACCGACTACAACGGTATCGAGTTTGCGTAGCGTCTGGCAAAGTACTGTCAGGTCACCAACCTCGACGGCGATACCCTGACCTAGATGGGCGACTACCAGACCGGCGCTTAGTTCGCTCATCAAGCGGATTGCATCTTTTCTTCGATATGCGCTATGCGGATCGCGGCAGGTGGGTGGCTGTAGTGAAACGCGGAATACAGCGGGTCCGGTGTCAGGGTGCTGGCGTTTTCTTCGTACAGTTTTACTAAGCCGCTAATCATTTTTTTGCCTTGTGCATGTTGCGTGGCGAATTCGTCTGCTTCAAATTCAAATTTACGCTGAAAATAGGCGCTGATCGGCTGCATGAACGTAGTAAATACTGGCGAAACCAGCATAAACACTAATAACGCGGAGGCATTCGAATGCGTACTCACCCCTAAGCCGTCGAAAAACCAATCTTGGGTAATCAGCCAGCCCAACACTGCGAAGCTGATTAATGTCATCACCGAAGAAGCGGCAAGCATTTTCATCACATGTTTGCGTTTGAAGTGTCCAAGTTCGTGGGCTAAAACAGCTTCCAACTCGTCCTCATCCAATGAATTAACCAAAGTGTCGAAAAACACAATGCGTTTATTGTTGCCGAGGCCGGTAAAATAAGCGTTACCGTGGCCGGAGCGGCGCGAACCATCCATTATAAAAATACCTTGGCTATTGAAGCCGCAACGTTGCAACAGGCTTTGAATCCGGTTTTTTAAACTGCCGTCTGCCATTGGCGTGAATTTATTGAATAAAGGCGCGATGACGGTTGGGAATAACCAGCTCATCACCAGTGAGAAGCTCATGATTATTCCCCAGGCATACAACCACCAGAGGCTGCCTATGCTGTCCATAACCCAAAGTATTAACGCAAGTATCGGCAAGCCTATGGCTAATGACAAGCTGATTGAGATCAGTTGATCTTTTACAAATAAAGGCAGCGTGTTTTTGTTGAAGCCATATTTTTCTTCTACCACAAACGTTTGATAGAGGCTGAACGGAATTTCGACCAGCGTCATTAACAGAAAAATGCTGCCAGCGGCCAGCAAACTGGACCAAAGTTGAGTTAAGTCAAAGGTTGACCAGTAATCGAATACTAGGCTGATACCGCCGCCCAGCGTTAATAACAATAAAAAAACAATGCCCACAACACTATCGATGTCGCCCAATTTGCTTTTTTCGACGGTGTAATCGGCGGCCTTTTGGTGAGCCGCTAAGGATACACGGTCTCTAAAAGCTGACGGCACTTCCTGGCGGTGCTGCAGCACAAAAGACTTTTGCCGCGCTGATAACCAGAATTGCACGCCATAGGATAATACTAACGCAAAGAGAAAAATAACAGTAAAAGTGTTCATTGTTTAATTACGACTGGGGTTACAATTAGCAGCACAGATTAGCTAATGCTACAATTTACCGCAACATATAAAATTAGCGAACCCAAAATGCCTCAGGATGCTGACAACTTAATCTGGATCGATCTGGAAATGACCGGCCTTGATCCCAACAGAGATTTGATTATAGAAATCGCCACTATTGTGACCGATAAAAACTTACATATTCTTGCCCAAGGCCCGGTGTTTGCTGTGCATCAAAGTGATGCAGCGTTGGCGGCCATGGACGATTGGAATCAAAAACATCATGGTGATTCCGGCCTGATTGAGCGGGTCAGAAACTCAAAAATCGATGCGGCCGAGGCGGAAATCCTCAGCATAGAATTTTTGCAGGAATGGCTGCCACCCGGCACATCGCCAATGTGCGGCAACAGTATAGGTCAGGATCGCCGGTTTTTGTATCGCTATATGCCAAAACTGGAGGCGTTTTTTCATTACCGTAACTTGGATGTTTCCACACTCAAGGAATTAGCGAAGCGCTGGGCGCCGCACCTATATGATGGCTTTAAGAAAAAATCCTCGCATCAGGCGTTGGACGATGTCATAGAATCCATCGAAGAGTTACGTTATTATCGGGAACATTTATTTAAATACTAAGCATGCTTAGCGTTTAGTTGCTGTCTTAGCTTAAATCAGCGCATGCTGCGTTGGTTAAATTCAATAGTTTAATTACAAAAAACCAGGTAACGTAGTTTATGTTAGATCCACGTTTATTTAGAAGCGAGTTGGAGCATGTGCAACAACAACTCCTGAGGCGCAATTTTCACTTTGATGCTGTGGCTTTCCAGGCCTTGGAAGATTGCCGGAAAGACATTCAGGTCAAAACGCAGGATTTGCAGAATGAACGCAATACCCGGTCTAAAGCCATAGGGCAAGCCAAGGCCCAAGGCCAGGACATTCAGCCTTTACTGGATCAAGTGCAGGATTTGGGCGACCAGCTTAAAACGGCTGAAACAGAATTAGCGGAGATACAAACACAGATAAGCACCTTGATGGAAGGGATTCCCAATATCCTTGACGCCTCGGTGCCGGACGGAAAAAGCGATGCTGATAACCTCGAAATTTGCCGTTGGGGCGAAATACCGATTTTTACTTTTCCGCCCAAGGATCATGTGGATCTCGGCGAACCGCTAGGCATGAATTTTGAGTTGGGTGCAAAAATCGCCAGTGCCCGCTTCGTGGTTTTGACCGGCAAATTAGCCACACTGCAACGCGCTATTATTCAACTAATGCTGGATACGCATATTAATGCGCATGGTTATGCTGAGACCTATGTGCCTTATCTGGCGAATGCCGATAGCTTACGGGGCACCGGCCAATTGCCCAAGTTCGAGGCGGATTTGTTTACTGTAAGCAATGACCCTATTTTTTATCTCATCCCGACAGCGGAAGTGCCGGTAACCAATATTGTCCGCGATGTCATTGTCGACGCCAAACAAATGCCTTTGAAATTTGTCTGCCATTCCCCCTGTTTCCGTAGCGAAGCCGGCGCTTATGGCAGTGATGTGCGCGGTATGATTCGTCAGCACCAATTCGAAAAGGTTGAACTGGTACAAATTGTCAGACCTGAGGACTCGGCGCAAGCTCACGAAGAATTGACTAATCATGCAGAAAATATTCTAAAAATCCTCAAGCTACCTTACCGAAAGGTGTTGTTATGCGCCGGTGATACGGGTTTTTCCTCTTCCAAAACCTATGATTTGGAAGTTTGGTTGCCTGGTCAGCAAAAATATAGGGAAATTTCCTCCTGCAGCAATTTCAAGGACTTTCAGGCCCGTCGCTTGCAAGCCCGATGGCGCAATCCGGACACTGGTAAGCCGGAATTAGTGCATACCTTGAACGGTTCTGGTCTGGCAGCCGGACGCACCATGATTGCGGTACTGGAAAATTACCAGAATGCAGATGGCTCAATCACTGTCCCAGATGCTTTACGCCCCTATCTGGGTGGGATCTCCAGCATTAGTTAATGCTGGCAGAGCTTAGACCATGATTAAACAACCTGTATTGTTAGTTGTTGAAGACGATCAAACCTGTGCTGAATTATTGGTCTATCTGTTAAAGAGAAAGGGCTTTGCCGTCTTCAGCTTTGCAGACGGCCTTGCTGCACAAAATTGGATAACTAACCGTCGGCAGCCGGTGGATTGTGTGCTGCTAGACCTAATGCTGCCTTTGGTCGATGGTTATCAATTATTGCAGCAGATCAAAACTAAAAAAGAATGGGCTGGCACGCCGGTAATTATTCTTAGCGCCAAAATGCAGGAACAGGACATAGTGCGGGCTTTTGATCTAGGTGCTACGGATTATGTCACTAAGCCTTTTCAAGTGGGCGAATTGCTGGCGAGGATCATGAGCTGTATCGGAAAACTTCGGCGCCATGGCTAATGGCGCCTGCTGGGGTTGGCTTTGTATAGCCTTGTTGCATCCTTTAAGTGCTGATGTCTATACCACTGAAATTGAATATTATCTTGCTGAAGGTCGCTTTATGGATGTAGAAAAATTATTGCGTCAGCAGCTAGAGGCGCAGCCAAACAATTGGGAAGTCCATTTTCAGTTAGCTAGACTATTAGCTTGGCAACAAAAATTTACTCAAGCAGAATCTGAGTATCAAATGCTGTTAGCCAGTGAACCGGCTAATACAGATTATTTGTTCGGATTGGGGCAAGTAGGCGTATGGAAAGGCAATCCGCGTAGTGTCTTAACGCAGATTGAGGCCGCTGAACGTTTACAGCCAGCTAACCCGGAGATTTGGCGCTTACATATTCAGGCTTTGCTTGATCTGGATGATGCTCTATCACGCTGGCAGGCAGTCGTGATTCAGCAACGGGCGACCGAACTATTTCCCAATTTGGATTGGAAACAGGTGGCTAATTTGGAGTCAGAAGAAACTGCCGGATTTTTGGAATCCACCTCAGGCAAAACGGCTAAGCTATTGCTGAATAACCGGACTGAGCTAGGCGCCAGCTATGATTCATTATCCAATCATAAAGGTTTTTGGCGGAGCGAATTTTTAAGTGTTGAACACCAATTTGCGGCTCATGAAAGTGTTTATGCCAATTATTTGCAAACGCAGAGGTTTTCTTTAAATGACGAACAGTTTTTGCTGGGCGCCTATTATCCACAGGCGGAGAATTTAATTCTGAATCTAGAAGGTAATTTCAGTCCTTATGCATCCCTATTGGCTAGAGACAGTCTCATGACGTCAATGCAATGGATATTCTATCCGACCTGGTCGTTTACCGGCGGCTATCGGCACAGTGATTACCTAACTGGACCTATACAGCAAGCCTATGCAAGCTTGGAGCATTATTTCGCTGATTTTCGGGCGGCGTATACGTTTAGGGCGACCGACGCCTTCTTCAGTGTCCAGTATGGTCAGCGATTCGATTTATCCTATTATTATCAGGATAGCAGTTTTGTGACGCTTACCTTTAATACCGGGGCGGAGATCGCAGGATTTCAGGGGACAATTTATAACACTTTGTTTTTTGGCCTGCATGGACGACACTGGTTGGACCAGGATTGGGCTATCACCTGGGACTTGGCTTTCAGTCAGCAAGGTAGTGCTTATAGTCGCGAAAACATTAGTCTTGGAATCCGTCGTGTTTTCTGAACCACGTATCAGTATTGCATTTTGGATTGGGGCGGTAGCCAGCGTCTTAGCTGGAGGGCTGTTGCTGATAGTGTTGCAAATGCGTTGGCAACTCCTCAAACATTCTCGGCGGCGTAAGCAGTTTCGACAAAATGCCAAGCTCCATTTAATCCAGTTGCTTGCAAGTGAGCTGTTGGAATTTCCCGCGTTTGGCTCTAAGGATTTGTCGGATTTTCTGTTTGTCTGGTTGCATTTTCAGGAGTTGCTGCGCGGCGAAAGTCATTTATTACTTAATCAAACGCTAATTTCTTTGGGTTTGCATGTACCAATTCGTCAACTTTTGCAGAGTTCGCGTGTTGAAGAACAACTACTCGCGGCAACCGCGCTAAGGCACTTGGGGGATGAATCGGCTTGGGAGTCATTGTTGGTTCTGCTGAGAGATCACTCGCCCATCGTGTCGATGACTGCATTGCGGGCATTGGTTGGGATAGATGCCGAAAGGGCGGCTGTTATAGCTATGCCTTTGATTGCCGAGCAGCAGGATTGGGCGCCGGTGCGTTTAATGCTTATGCTTAGGCAAGCAAAGCCGTATTTGCAACAGGCTTTACTGCTTTATGTGGAACAGCAAATGCAGCAGTCACCGCTGCATTTATTGCGTATGCTGCGTTTGTTTGCCATGTTGCCGCAAAATAGGCCTTTGCCCTTAGTTGGCAAACTTTCATCGGCTAGTGAGCTTGAGCCGGAAATGTTGTGTGTCTGCTTGCGATTGGTTAGCCATCCCGCAGAGTTGGCATGGGTGCGGACTTGTTTCGGCGATCGGCGGTCTAGTGTGCAAGTGCAGATTGCCGGGATCTTGGCGCGGATGGGTACGCCCCAGGATGCGCATTATTTGCTGTTCCTGCTGGATTCCGAATATTGGTGGGTGCGCTATCGGGCGGCGCAAGCCTTGCTAAAACAGCCGTTTATGAATGGGCAAGCGGTGAAAAGGCTGATTAAAATCCGCAAAGATGTGTTTGCTCGCGATATGTTGTTGCAGATCGTCGCTGAAAATAACAGATTATGAGCGGTTGGCAAAGCCACTGGATGCAGTGGGTAGCGTTTAGTGAATGGTTTTTTTTGGCATATTTTATGGCTATCAACAGTATATATTTGCTGCTGAATGTGATTGCCGGCTTTAATCTGAAAGGCTATATCGCTAACCAAGCGTTGGCGGATTTGCCGGAAATTTATTCTGGTTTGGAGCCACCGGTCAGTATTGTGTTACCGGCGTATAACGAGCAACTAACCATCGTCGCCGCCCTGCAGTCCTTGTTACAACTTACTTACCCCGACTTTGAGGTGATTGTAGTCAACGATGGATCTCAGGACGACACACTCAATATTTTAAAACAAGACTTTGGTTTGTCGCCGTTTCCGGAAGCGTATCGGCAACGCTTAAAAACTAGCGATGTGCGATGTATTTATCATTCCAGGCGTTATCCAAATCTTAGAGTGGTCGATAAGGTACATGGCGGCAAGGCTGATGCACTGAATGTTGGGATCAATGCCGCGCGTTTTCCGCTATTTTGTAGTGTAGATGCGGATAGTATTATTCAGCGGCATAGTTTGCAGCGTATCAGTTATCCGTTTCTGGCAGATCAGCGCGTAGTCGCTGTGGGCGGCACGGTGCGGGTGGCTAATGGTTGCCGGGTGGCTGGCGGGTTTCTGTGCGAGGTTGGTTTGCCACAGAATTGGCTGGCGTTGTATCAGGTGGTCGAGTATTTACGGGCATTTTTGTTCGATCGCCTGGGCTGGTCGGCGTTGGGCGGTTTATTGATTATTTCCGGTACCTTTGGTTTGTTTCGCAAGGAGACGATTATATCTGTAGGCGGCTATCGCGTAGATACAGTCGGGGAGGATATGGAATTGGTAGTGAGGCTACATCGCTTGCTAAAGGAGCGCAAGCAGGATTATAGGATGGTTTTTTTGCCTGATCCGGTATCCTGGACCGAGGCGCCGGAAAGTTTAAGCATGTTAAGACGCCAACGCATGCGCTGGCAGCGTGGTTTGTGCGAGAGTTTATTCGGGAATTTGGGTTTGTTATTTAGCCGGAACGGCGGCGTGGCCGGTTGGTTGGCGTTTCCGTTTATGTTGCTATTCGAATGTTTGGGGCCGTTGATTGAGGTTAGTGGCTATTGCTTGATGCTGGTGTATTTTTGTTTGGAGTATATCTCTTGGCCGATGTTTGTGGTGTTCAATTTCGCGGCGATAGGCTTGGGCTTGGTATGGTCTTTGTCCAGTATGCTTTTAGAGGAGATGTCGTTTCATATTTATGAGCGGCCTAAACAGTTAGTGCAGTTGTTGGCTGCTGCGGTGTTGGAGAATTTTGGTTACCGGCAGATGATAGCTTGCTGGCGGCTAATGGGTTTGTTGCAGTGGTTGTTTGGCGGCAAGCGAGGTTGGGGGGAGATGAAAAGAACCGGTACCTGGCAAAAGCCAAAGTAATTTCAATGCGGATTTCACTCCCCCCTTTGAAAAAGGGGGTTGGGGGGTATAGACTAACCGGGTTTAATTCGACTCTTCCCCCTCAACTTCTTCAACCGATCGCTCTTTAAGCCAGCCAATAAAACCGAGTATTCCAGCCGCCGTGCCTATGGCAACCGCTACGCCGGCAATTATCGGCGCAGCCGCCACGACCAACGGTTCACTTTCCAGGCCTAGATCGACGAAAAAGCCGGATAAGCCGGTAGGTGTTGCCAGAGCTGCCGCTACTCCAGTAGCTGCTGAGGCAGCGCCGGTTAGGCCTGCCAGTGCGGATACTGAGCGGTGCAGGCGTTTGTGTTCCAATTCTTTTTTGAGTTTTTTGCGGAGTTTTTGCATGGCAGGCTGTTTACTTATATTTTATTAGCTTATTTTTAATTTGCGTCATTAACTCAGTAACGCCGCTTTTTTTATCACACCAACCACCGCTTCTATCATCAATTGCGCCGTTTTCGCCCCTGCGTCTATATGACCAATACTGCGTTCCCCTAAAAACGAAGCGCGTCCTTTAGTTGCTAGCATGTCGCGCGTGGCTTCCACTCCGGCGGCAGCTGTTTCGCAAGCATGCTCCAAAATTTCCGGGAGGGTTTTACCTGCCGCCACATCCAGTTTCAAGGTTGCGGCAACCGGCACGAGTACGTCCAGCATCGTCTTTTCCCCGACATCGGCTTTGCCGCGCTGTTTTACGGCGTCTACCGCTAAGGCAAACACTTCAGCAAAGCTTTGCAAATCAATGTTTTTATCCCGGCTATGTTTGTGCAGACTGATAAACAGCGTCGCATATAATGAACCGGAAGCGCCGCCAATCGAGGACATGATCAACATGCCGATTTTTTGCCAAGCTTCCGGCCAATCCAGCTCAGCTATATCGGCATTGTTGGCTTCCAAGGCCTGTAAGCCCCGTTGTAGGTTAAACACATGATCGCCATCGCCTATTGCTTGATCCAGCTCAGTAACGGCATCGGCGTGGGCAGTGATGGTATCTGTTACGCTGTTAATTAGCGCGGGAAACAAGGTGGGGCTCAAGGGCATTGCGGCTCTCCAGTCAAATGATCATTACCAATGTTGAGAGCATAACGCTTGCCAGGTAATGCTGTCTAGTCTAATGATTTATCAGAATCTTCTTAGGAAAAATCCTTAGCATAAAAAACCCCGCGAAGCCGGGAAGGCTTGCGGGGTTTTGGGTCAGCTGCGCCTGTCTGAAACAGGCTTAACCGTTACAAGCTGTAGTACATATCGAATTCCAGCGGATGAGTGCTCATGCGCAGACGTTGTACATCTTCTTGTTTTAATGCCAGATAGCCGTCGATAGCATCGTCTGTGAAGACGCCGCCGCGTGTCAGGAACTCACGGTCGTTGTCCAATGCAGCCAGCGCTTCGTCAAAAGAGAACGCCACTTGTGGGATGGCTTTTTCTTCTTCCGGCGGCAAGTCGTACAAGTCTTTATCCATCGCTTCACCTGGATGGATTTTGTTTTGGATGCCGTCCAGACCGGCCATTAACATGGCGCTGAATGCCAAGTATGGGTTGGCTGTGGAGTCTGGGAAACGCACTTCGATACGGCGGCCTTTAGGGTTGGTGACGTAAGGGATCCGGATAGACGCAGAACGGTTACGCGCGGAGTAAGCCAGCATAACAGGCGCTTCAAAACCTGGCACCAAGCGTTTGTAGCTGTTGGTAGAAGCGTTGGTGATCGCGTTCAGGGCTTTAGCGTGTTTGATAATACCGCCAATGTAGTACAGAGCCAGTTCGGACAGGCCGCCATATAGGTTGCCGGTGAACAGGTTGACGCCGCCTTTAGCCAAAGATTGGTGTACGTGCATACCGTTGCCGTTATCCCCAACCAGTGGTTTAGGCATAAAGGTTGCTGTTTTGCCGTAAGCATGAGCGATATTGGCAACTACATATTTTAAAGACAACACTTCGTCGGCTTTTTTGACCAAGGTGTTAAATCTAGAGCCAATTTCGCATTGGCCGGCGGTAGCAACTTCATGGTGATGAACTTCTACAGTTTGTCCCAGTTCTTCTAAAACCAAGCACATTGCGGAACGTAAATCTTGCAGCGAGTCGACGGGTGGAACTGGAAAATAACCGCCTTTGATGCCCGGACGGTGGCCGGTGTTGCCGTTATCATACGACTTGGATGAGTTCCAGCCGGCTTCTTCGGAGTCGATTTGGTAAGAGCAGCCGCCTACGCCTGTATTCCACCGTACGTCGTCGAAAATGAAAAATTCGTTTTCCGGGCCAAAAAAAGCGGTGTCGGCGATACCGGTGGATTGCAGATAGGCTTCGGCGCGTTTGGCGATAGAGCGTGGATCGCGGCTGTAACCTTGCATGTCTTTGGGTTCGATAATATCGCAACGCAAAATCAAGGTCTTATCGTCGAAAAATGGGTCCAGAACCGCAGTAGATGCGTCAGGCAGTAGAATCATGTCTGATTCGTTAATGTGTTTCCAACCGGCGATGGATGAGCCGTCGAACATATTACCTTCTTCGAAGGTGTCTGCATCTATGGTATGCGCTGGAAAAGTAACATGTTGTTCTTTGCCACGGGTATCGCAAAAACGGAAATCGACAAATTTGACGTCGTTTTCCTGGATCAATCTAAGTACGTTATCGACTGACATTGGCCAAGGTCTCCTACAGAAATAATTATTATGGTTGGGTGTAAAACGGCGGTAACAATAGCATTTTTCGCGATAAATCGCTATAAAAACTAAAACCCCCAATGCAAGGCTGCATAGGGGGTTTTGTGGCGTCAAATCTAAGGCATTAATTCGCCGAATTATCTTAGAATGTTACTACAGCGTCAGCAGTAAACAGTACCTGTGTATGCTCGGTTCCGCCGGCAAAGTAGGCAGCGTTGGCATAGTCAAATCGCACGTTTGGACGCAGTATCAAATACTTAAGGGGTTTGTAGTTCAAACCGGCTGTAAGTTCGTAGTAACCGCTGCCTGAAAGGTGATAAGCACTATTGTAGTAATTCTGATTACAAGAAGAGTTATACGTGCTGGCAGTTGACCCGTAAGAACTGGAGTTTGATGCTGCCGCGCAACGGTCAGGGCCGGCTACACGGAAGCCGTTGTTATCCCGGAACCATTCCGCACGCAGACCTGCACCTAGCTTATCGGTGACATCATAAAGCAGATAGCTGTTAAGGCCATACCATTCGGCATTTTGCGTGGCCATATTGTTGTAGTTGGTACTGCCTGGGGCGTATGAGCTGTTGTTAGCGGCATTGATACCATTGAAGGTCATTACGTTGTTTGCATAACCATGATCATGTTGCAGGATCAGGTGCAGTTTGTCGGTGAAATTATGTTTGCCGACGATACTGTAAATTCCCCAGAAACTGCTGTTATTATCCGATTGCGGACCTGCCGTACCTGAGATAAACAAAGAAGTTCCCGCGTCATCGCTAGTCCAAGTGCCGGTAGCGATACCGGACCAAGTCGCCATGTTTCGGTTGAAACTTCCGTCCCAGCCACCGGTGGCGCTACCGGTTAATGCGCCGGCTTGTGCACTCCAGTTAGGTGAAAAAGTATACGTTCCTAGTATACCTGTGTGCGTGAAAGGCTCCCCGTATTGGAAGGTATAGGGCTTGGTGACGAAGAAGTTGTCCGGTGAGGTGACCACTTCATAGCCGACCGGCGTATAAAAGTGACCGACTTTCACGCCAAGGCCTTCACCCATGGGTAGGTTGAATTCGGCGTAGGCATTTGGCAAGGCGAATTGATAAAACCGATCGCCACTGAGTTTTAAATCCCAGTTGCCGCGCGGTTCGGGCACACCGGTACGCGGATTTAACACCGGGTTACCGTAGGCTTGGGTAAAAATTGAATCGCTGCCGAACATAATATCGAAACGTCCACCCCAATCAAACGCATCGCCACTGGTCGTGATTGACTTTTGCAGAAATCCGTTCAGCTGATTAAGTTGAAATTCGGAGTCACGGTCCTGGAAGGTCACCGGGCCGTTAAAGCCGTCGTGGCGAGCGTTGTCATTGACGCTGATGCTGGTTTCTACCCATCCGCCGACTTTTAGGTTGTTTCTTTTCATAAAACCTATTTCATTGGGGTTGTAGCCGGTTGCTTCCATCAGGCCGGAGGCGTCTTTCCAACTTGTAGGAGCGGCCGGGGCGTCGGTGGCGGGAGCGTCATCCGCGTTTACGACGCCTACGCCTAATAATAACAAGCCTGCAAAACAGGAGCCGGTGCGCTGAAAAGGTGTAGTCTTTTTGTGTTTCATGGAGATTTCCTCTTGTTTTAGTTACTGCTGATTTGGTTCAGCATTTTTTGGGCCAGTTTTAATTTGTTTAAAATCAATTGGTTATATCTGGTTTCTCGGTTTGTGCATGCTCTATATTGGTGCAAAAGCTAATCTACGCACCAAGGCAATGCGTAGTTTGTTGCATTTTTGTGCATAAATTTAGACAGTCGGAGCGGGTTTTACGCGCATAAGCTACAAGCTGTAGCTTATATTTATAAAGTTGTTAGTTATATGCAACAAAATATAGTGAATTTTGCGTGTATATCACAAAAAACTCAGTTAGTCACCGATACTGGTCCATAGAAGCTTTAAAGTAAGCAGCTACTGATTTTGCTGACAGTGCTTTTATAAAAAATGTAATTGAGCTCCTTATGCCAGGCTAAGTTATTGTTCTTGGGTAAAGTCTTGCAAAATATTGTTCGGCGCAAAATCTGGTCAAAACTGCGCTGATTTTGGGGTGAATGAGCGCGTTGGATTTGAAAATATTTTGCCATAAGGGATGGGCGGAAAGTGCAATGATCCAATATGGTGCGGCCTGGATATTTGCGCACTGTAATGGTGCCTTTATGTTGTATTTCGTAGGGTAATAATTATTAATTTATTTGAATTCAATACCTTAAATAGTGGCATGCATCATGCTTACCTGTTCTTGGGAATTAATTAACTCAAGCAATGAGGTGGAATATGAAATTAATAACAGCGGTGGTTAAGCCTTTTAAGTTGGACGATGTCCGGGAGGCATTGTCAGAGATTGGCGTTTCCGGCGTAACTGTAACTGAGGTCAAGGGGTTTGGAAGGCAAAAAGGCCATACCGAACTTTACCGTGGCGCCGAATATGTAGTGGACTTTTTGCCAAAAGCAAAAGTAGAGGTCGCTGTGGCCGACAGCCTACTTGAGCAGGCTGTCGAGGCGATCGTTAAAGTTGCTAATACCGGCAAGATCGGCGACGGTAAAATTTTCGTCACCAACCTGGAGCAGGTCGTCAGAATCAGAACCGGTGAATCCGGTGAAGAAGCGCTTTAATCATTAGGAGAAAAAAATGAAACGATTGTTAAGTATCTCGGCCTTATTGGCATTAGCTGTATTTTCCGGGCTTTGTTCTGCAGAAGACGCCGCCGCTGTGGTAGCTCCGCCTGTTGCTAATAAAGGCGATACTGCCTGGGTAATGATCTCGACCGTACTGGTTATTTTGATGGTTATACCAGGTCTGGCCTTATTTTACGGCGGTATGGTGCGCGCTAAAAACATGCTGTCTATACTGATGCAGACTTTTGTAATTTTTGCACTGACCTCAATATTATGGGCTGTGTACGGTTATAGTGTCGCGTTTACAGAAGGTAATGCCTATTTCGGCAGCTTAAGTAAAATGTTTCTGAAAGGTATCACGCCTGATTCTTTGGCGGCTACTTTTAGTAAAGGCGTTTTCATTCCAGAGTACATTTATGTCGCTTTTCAGTTGACCTTTTCTGCTATCACGCCGGCCTTGATCATTGGTGCATTTGCCGAGCGGGTTAAGTTTTCCGCTGTATTGGTGTTCACTGTGATATGGTTTACCTTTTCTTACTTGCCGATTGCGCATATGGTTTGGTATTGGGCGGGTCCTGATGCTTATACGGATGCCGCTGCTGCTGAGAAAGCTACTGCGACGGCAGGTTTTATCTTTGCTAAAGGCGCACTCGATTTTGCCGGCGGCACTGTTGTGCATATCAATGCCGGCATTGCGGGTTTAGTCGGTTGTTTAGTGGTCGGTAAACGGATTGGTTTTAAAAAGGAATCCTTTGCGCCCCATAGCGTTGTGATGACTATGATAGGCGCTTCACTACTGTGGGTCGGTTGGTTTGGTTTTAACGTAGGCTCCAACTTGGAAGCAAATGGATTGGCGACCTTAGTATTCGTTAATACCTTATTGGCAACTGCAGCAGCAACATTGTCCTGGATGTTTGCAGAATGGTTGATTCGCGGCAAGCCTAGTATGTTGGGCGGCGCTTCGGGTGCTGTGGCTGGATTGGTGGCTATTACGCCGGCTTGCGGTTGGGCTGGTCCTATGGGTTCTATTGGCTTGGGTCTGTTGGTCGGCATAGTCTGTTTCTGGTCGGTCACCAGCTTGAAAAATGCTTTAGGATATGACGATTCATTGGATGTTTTCGGTGTGCACTGCGTGGGTGGGATTATCGGTGCTTTGGGTACTTCCATAGTCGCCAATCCGGCCTTGGGTGGCACCGGTGTTTGGGATTATGTCGCGAATGCTGTTGCTGAATACGACACGGTAACCCAGTTTATTAGTCAATCTTGGGGCGTAGGTATCTCTTTAGTTTGGTCTTCAGTAGTGGCCTTTATAGCTTTCAAGGTTGCTGATATAACTGTCGGGCTAAGAGTTAGCGAAACTGATGAGCGGGAAGGTCTGGATTTGAACGAGCACGGTGAAACGGCTTATCATTTATAAGCTCGCGTTTTCTCAGGCTATACAAAGCGGCCCGTTGCGAGACGGGCCGCTTTTTTTGTCAGTGAGTGAGGCATAAATTGTGCCTTAGCCGATAATTATTTATTATTGGCTCTTTGTGCAGGTCAGATAACTAATCAAACAATGGGAAAGACATGAAATTAATTACTGCGATTATTAAGCCATTTAAATTGGATGATGTTAGGGAAGCTTTGTCGGAGATCGGTGTTACAGGCGTGACTGCAACAGAAGTTAAGGGCTTTGGACGGCAAAAAGGTCATACTGAATTATATCGGGGTGCCGAGTACGTGGTGGATTTTTTGCCTAAGGTCAAATTGGAAATTGCTGTCGTCGATTCTATTTTAGATCAAGCAGTTGAAACTATCGTAAAAGCCGCCAATACCGGAAAAATCGGCGATGGCAAAATTTTTGTTTCTACCTTAGAGCAGGTAATTCGTATCAGGACCGGAGAAACTGGCGAGGAGGCAATATAATATAAATAAAATTACCTGACTTCCCTCTTGTAAAGTTGGCTCAAAATCGCCGATGCCTGCGGACTTCGCAGACATCGGCGATTTTGTTGTTTTGGTTACTCACTACACTTATAAATAAAACCTAATCTTGAGTAGCTGGGGGCGTGTCAGTGGGTTTAAGTTCTACAGCAGCTATTTTGGTATTTAAAATGGAAAAAATAATAATAATTTTGGGCATGTTATTTCTGCCCGCATGGGTGTCTGCGCAAGAAATCAATCAGGCTAATACTGCCTGGGTGTTAACTTCCACAGCTTTGGTGTTGTTTATGACGTTGCCCGGTTTGTCGCTGTTTTATGCCGGCTTGGTAAGAAGTAAGAATGTATTATCGGTGATGATGCAATGTTTTGCGATAACTTGTTTGGTTTCAATTTTATGGCTGGCAGGCGTCTATAGTTTTATATTTGCCGATGGTGGCATGTGGCAAAAATACATCGGCGGCGCAAGTAAGGTTTTTTTACCGGAAATGGGCATTCAAACCTTAACCGGCGATATTCCGGAAACTGTGTTTTTCATGTTTCAAATGACGTTTGCCATTATTACCCCTGCCTTGATCGTGGGTGGATTTGCCGAGCGCATGAAGTTTTCGGCCATGCTTTGGTTTAGCGGTTTGTGGTTAATTCTAGTTTATACGCCCATTTGTCACTGGATATGGGGTAATGGTTGGCTGGCGCAAATGGGCGTCAAAGATTTTGCCGGCGGTATTGTCATCCACGTTAACGCCGGGGTGGCGGCGCTTGTAGCCGCCTTGGTGATGGGTAAGCGCAAGGGTTTTCCAACTGCAGTAATGTCACCGCACAATATGACTATGGTGGTCACCGGCGCGGGGATGTTGTGGGTTGGCTGGTTTGGCTTTAACGGCGGCAGCGCGTTGAAAGCCGACGGCTCTGCGGGTATGGCTATTGCCGTTACTCACCTTGCGGCAGCGGCGGGTTCTCTTACCTGGATGGCGATTGAATGGGTGCGCTTCGGTAAGCCCAGCGTACTTGGGATAGTCACCGGTATGGTTGCCGGTTTGGGCACCATTACACCTGCCTCCGGTTTTGTTGGTCCTTTAGGTGGGGTGATTATTGGCATGGTAGCCGGGTTTGTGTGTTTTTTTGCTACTCAGTATATCAAGCGGGTTTTAATCATAGACGACTCTCTGGATGTGTTTCCTGTGCATGGGGTTGGTGGTTCTATAGGCTCAATCTTGACCGGGGTGTTTGCTTCTGAAAGTTTGGGAGGGTTAGGTTTGAACGGTGTCAGTATGTCGGAACAAGTGGGTGTGCAAGTACTGGCAGTTGTTGTCACTATTGTTTGGAGCGCGTTGTTCAGTTTTGTCATATTGAAAGTGATCGATAAACTGATCGGCTTAAGAGTGACAGCAGACGAAGAGCAGCTGGGGCTGGACATCGTATTACATGATGAAACCGGTTACAACAAATTATAAACCTTGAAGTTTTGAGAGAGATGTATGCCGATAAACCTTGCTGGACTTGAGAAAATCGTTCGCCAAGCCGGCGTTGTGGCGATGCGCTATTTCCAGGATTTAAATCGTTTGGAAATCAGCAAAAAAAGCACCCGCGATTTGGTGACGGATGCCGATGTGGCAGTTGAGGAGTATTTAAAGGCCGCATTGGCTGAACAATGTCCGGAATATGGCTTCTGGGGCGAAGAAAGCGGAAAATTTGCCAATCAAGCCAGTCGCTGGATAGTCGATCCGATAGACGGTACGCATTCTTTCTCAAAGGGTCAGTATTTTTGGGGTATTAGCGTTGCTTTGGAAATTGACGGTGAATTGCAAATGGGGGCTGTGTATGCGCCGGCTTTGGATGATTATTATACGGCGGAGTTAGGTAAGGGAAGCTGGAAGAATGGTCTGCGGATTCAGGTGTCAACTGAGGCTGAGCTTGCCAATAGCATGGTTTCCACTGGCTTTGCCTGTCTGCGTTCTTATTTGCAGGAGAATAATCTACAGCGCTTTTGCCGGATTGCTCAGGCGACCACCGGTCAGCGCCGGTTTGGTTCGGCGGCGCTGGATTTGTGTCTGGTGGCAGATGGTCAAGTCGATGCTTTCTGGGAGCAGGAGCTTAATCTGTATGATGTGGCGGCTGGCGCTTTGATTGCTCAGGAAGCCGGTGGTAGTGTTACCGATTTTAAAGGTAGTAATGGGGTTTTCCCAAAAGAAATTCTCGCAACTAACGGCAAAATTTTGGAGCAGATTTTGCCGCTGATGTAATGGGGGTATATCATGCACGATCAAAATTTCAAAAACCCGGTGCTGGACTATCCGCATCAGGCGTTGGCTTTTTTCGCCCCTCAAGAAGCCCGGCCAAACATCGCCCAGGCGCGTATTATTTCCATCCGCTAAGAACAATTGAAAGAACGCTTAGGTGACCGTTTCCGAGAACTGGATGTGCTGTTATTAGTCGAACGGCCGGATGGCGAGCGGACAGCACTCATGTTTGTGATCGAAGATGAAAGCCAAACCAGCCGATTTTCCATACATCGATTACTATGCCAAACTCAGTGAGCAAGAAATCGATGGGAAGAAACCCAGTATGCAAACTTAA
>CAVPMI010000008.1:0-17367 GCA_963705975.1 uncultured Pseudomonadota bacterium | reverse complement strand
TGTGGTTATGTTAGTCTATTCGTTCAACTGTATTGCTTCACGAACATACAAGAAAAATTAAAAGGTGACCGAAATGAAAAAATTAAACAAAACCCTTGTTGCTGCCGCCATGCTTTCTACACAAGCCTTTGCAGACCCTACAATAATTACGCACCGTGCAAACACAAACACAGGTAGCCAAACTACCGCACACGCAATGTTTGTACATACCGCACAAAGTACGGCACCCGGTTCTATGGAAGATTTAGCGTTTGTGTATGGCCCGTTAGGAAATTTTAACTCTACTGGCGTACCAACACCAGCATCCGTGGCTTGCATGTACGGATTTACAAATGAAAGTGACAACTGCAACCCGCTTGAAGTAACAGCAGTTGTTACGCCAAACCCAAAAGCAAAAGTAATTGCCATTGTGGATGCATTTGCTTATGCGGGTGCGTTAGCTGACTTGACCGCATTTTCAAAAGCAACAGGTTTACCTGTACCTAAACTTACAATCGTATCAGCTACAGGTAAAACAATACCTACTGATACTGGTGGCTGGGAAATGGAAACTGCGATGGACCTGCAATGGGCGCATGCGATGGCTCCCGGCGCACAACTGATCTTGGTTCAAGCGGCAAGCGATTCAACTGCTGACCTGTTGGTGGCTGTTACAGCCGCCACAAAAGCAGTACAAGCCGCTGGCGGTGGAGTGGTTTCAATGAGTTGGGGCCAAAATGAATTTAGTAGTTTGCGGCTTGGTGTCTTAAACTCATCCCCAATTGTTAAAGAATCAGCTCTTGAAACGTATTTCAACAACCCCGGCGTAATTTATCTTGCCGCCTCTGGCGACTATGAAACACCACAATGGCCTTGTGTATCGCAAAATGTAATCTGTGTTGGTGGTACCTCTATTCGTGCAACCGGCGTTGCAACCAGCACACGTAAAATTGGTGACTTTGTACAAGAAGTTCCTTGGTTATGGGCTGGTAGCGGTACAAGTCAATACATTGCAAAACCTGCTTACCAAGGAAACAACGTTGCTGGAAGCTTTAAAGGTGTACCTGACATTGCACTTGCCGCCGACACATCCGGTTACGGCGCTTGGGTTTACTACACTTATCCTGGAAACGTTGCTGGCCCTAATAGCTGGGTACAAATGGGTGGAACAAGTTGGTCAACACCAATGGCTGCTGGCATCATTGCAAACTCAAGCACCACGTCAACCACAACCGCTATGGAATTGACCAAACTGTATGGTGGTCAAAGTAAATACTTTACCGACATTTCAACTGGCTATTGTGGCTTTCTCTACGGGCAAAGTGCGGCGGTTGGTTGGGACAACTGTTCAGGCTTAGGTAGTTTCAACAACTACAGATAACAGGTTGGGCAAAGTCTAGCCAATCTAAATAACAAAGCCCGGTCAGAACTTAATCTGACCGGGCTTTTTACTATTCACGTTGGCCCAGCAATATCACCAGCTTCTTTGAAAACGCGTGTAACGCTGATGTCCTTATGATGTAGCATGCAAAACTACGCTGCTCTATTATCCAACGACATTGAGTTTAGCGAAATCTTAGCAATCAAAAACAATGCAAAGCTTGTGGCAAAGAGTGTTGTCGGGTCGTTGTTGGCTAAAAATGGTTTAATCTTCGGCGTTTATGTTCACTGATTAGTTGCGCCATCGGTAAATCAACGCTAAGTGCGTAATGGCAATGTAACCAATTTCAGCAATCAAAAAATCCGAAAGCTGACTTGCGTCAATTGCACGGTCAAACCAGCGTTCAATATCTTGCAGTGTCGCATTTGCGATTTGTGCAGTAATGTATGTAGGAATTGAAAGCGTAGGTAATCATTTCAAGGTATTACCGTGTTACGAGGTATAATATGTAAAAATTTCAATAGATTACCGTTCATGCCCTATGTAGCACGATAACAGTTACAAGCTGCTTTTTTCGCACCCTGAAATGGTTAAGGACTTGCTCATGGCCTTTGTTGATGCAGAATTTGCCAAGCAATGTGACTTTTCTACGCTAGAGAAAGTGGGTGGCAGCTATGTCACTGACGACCTCCGCGATAGAGAAGATGACTTGATTTGGCGTGTTCGTTGTGGCGATGAATTTCTTTACGTGTATTTGCTACTGGAATTTCAATCTACCGTTGATCATTTTATGGCCGTGCGCATCCTAGGCTACATAGCATTACTCTATCAAGACCTGATCCGCACCCAAAAACTTGGTAGCCGCGATTTGTTGCCGCCCGTCTTGCCATTAGTGCTTTATAATGGTGAGCGACGCTGGCAAGCGCCGGTAGAATTAGATCAGTTAATTTACCCTGCGCCTGTTGGCCTTGAAAGATTTAGACCACAGCTTTGCTTTTTGTTGTTGGATCAAGGGCGTATTGAAAAGTCAGACCTAAACAGCCTAAGAAATTTGGTAGCCGCTTTGTTTCAACTGGGTAATAGTCAATCACATGAAGATGTTCGTGATGTATTTTATCATTTGCTGGACTGGTTTAAGGCTAAGGAGCAAAACAGTTTAAGGCGGGCATTTAACGTTTGGATTAACCGGGTACTGTTACCCAAAAAATTTCCCGATACTGATTTTTTTGAATTTAAAGATATTCAAGAGGTGGATACAATGTTGGCTGAAACCGTAAAGGGCTGGAAAAAAGAAGGCGAAATTCAAGGCATTGAAAAAGGTCGTCAAGAAGGTCGTCAAGAAGAAGCTGCCAAACTGTTTTTGTTGTTGCTTGACTCAAAGTTTGGCGCTGTAAGTCAGGAACTACAAGCAAAGATACGTCAGGCCAGTCCTGAAGAAATTGAGAAATGGACGAAGCAAATCTTTCAAGCAGAAACGCCTGAGGCTTTGTTAAATAGTTAGCAAGCGCCGGTATCCAATCCGAAACCAGACCTGATTTAATCTGTGTGTATCTGCAATGCGCATTGACGCTGAATTTGACGATGTTCACGCCAAGGGTTTATTAACGTTGCAGCAACGCATGAATAAGAGTGCGTCAGAAATTATCGCCGACCTAATTGACGCAAATTGGAATCAGAGTTCTGAATCACAAGCTGGTAATGAGGTTTCACCAATTTATCAAGCATTTGAAGCCGCTGGTCTAATCAGCTGCATAGCAACCGGTGAACAACTATCTGCAAACTATAAGGAAAAATTGGATTTTTCCAATAAAACAGGCATGACAGAAGAATGATTATTGCCGATACCGGCTTTTAGGTAGCTGCTTCAGCAGCTTTCATCATCACGTACTTCTTTTGTATGAAGATTATACGTCATTAGAAAAATTGTGAAATATCTATATTATCAAGTGGTTGGCAATTATTGTAATGTAATTGAATGATTTGTGACGTTTGCAATAGTCTTTTTTGTCACACTTACAATATATTTCAATAGCGATCATAAAGAGTGCGGTATTCATCGTTGTTTTTAAGCCATTGAATACAGGAAGTTTTAGGTGTGCTAAGATCCTCAATGACAGCTTTTTGCCCTATTTTTTGGGCACAATTCTGTCACACTGACAAGCATTTAACCCAAGGAATTGGGCTCTTCTGCTTTTTGTGAAAAATCATAAGTTATTGTTTTATGCAAAACTCACCGCTTACCCATTTTAACGCCGCCGGCGAAGCGCATATGGTGGATGTTGGAGCTAAGCCCAGCACGCAACGCACGGCCATAGCTGAAGGCTATATCACTATGCAAGCCGAAACCTTGGCGTTGATTATGGCAGGCAATCATAAAAAAGGCGATGTGTTGGGCGTGGCGCGGATTGCCGGCATTATGGCCAGCAAGAAAACTGCCGATTTAATTCCGTTGTGCCATCCGTTGGCGCTTACGCATGTGGATATTCAGTTGGAGCCGCAACCGGAGCGGCAGTGCGTATATTGCTTAACCACGGTTAAAACCACGGGCCCCACCGGCGTGGAAATGGAAGCCTTGCTGGCAACGCAAATTGCTTTGCTGACGATTTATGATATGTGCAAGGCGGTTGACCGGGGAATGGTTATTCAAGATGTGCGTTTGTTAGAGAAATTTGGCGGAAAATCCGGGGATTGGCAAAGATAAGAGGTTTTTGAATAAAAACTTTTGTTGTGTGGCCCCGTTGGCCGTGGGATGCAATTTGCCAGACAGTGTCTGGCAAATCTTCTGCCAATCAAATTACGCAGACTGTTTCGGCACATCCATCGAATCATCATTCATAGTGGCTCCACATCCGTAATATTTTGACTTGATGAACGCTTACAAGCACTTGGTAAATCAGACGATGTTGAATATTGATGCGTCGAGAGTAAGAGCCGGTCAAATCACCTACCAGCTTTTCATAAGGTGGTGGATTTTGGAATGGATCGTTTTTTAACACTTCCAGCAATTGCTGAGTTTTTTCTTTCAATCCGGCGGCAGCAAGTTTCTTTGCGTCTTTTTCTGCTTGCTTAGTGTGCAGCAGCTCCCAATTCACCAGTCCAATTCCTTGCTGCATTCTTCAACACTGGTTGCCATGCCTTTTATTATTGACTCACGCATTCCAGGTATGCTTAATAGAAACAGTGTTTCCTGTATTGCTGACCAGTCATCAGCTGATAGCAATACTGCATTTGTTCGTTTGCCGGTAATGGTTACTGGCTCGTGTGATTCAGCAGCTTGATCAATTAAACGATAGAGATTTGCGCGGGCTTCGCTTGCAGTGAGTGTTTGCATCGAAATTATCGGTTAATGTTAAAATATAGATCGTACGCCAAATCGTACTGTTTTGCAAATACCAATATCTGTATAGAGCGCATAAAATGCACATTTTGTTACATCAAATGGGACATGTCTCTGCTTCTCTTTCACCAGGAGTAATCAAGCCAAATTAAGCTTCCATCTTCAGCAAGAGTAATGTAAACTAAATGCACATTATTATGTACAGATGGGTCAATAATGAAACAGGCTAATTTTACAGAAGTCCGCAATCACGCCAAATTGTATTTCGATCTAGTAGAGTCTGGAGAATCCGTCCGGGTTTTGCGAAATGGTAAGCCGATAGCCGATATTGTACCAATACAGCCCGAGTTACCGTCATGGAAACGCCGGTCTGTACAGCCTTTGGTGTTGAGCAATGTTAGTGCTAGTTTATTGGTTTTGCAGGAGCGCGAGGCTGATTATTGATGCGGGTGTTTTTCGATTCATCGGCATTTATCAAGCGGTATATACAAGAGGCGGGCTCGGATAAGGTGTTGCAATATTGCTCGCAGGCTAGAGAATTAGCGATTTCCGGTATACTTTTGCCCGAAATTATCTCTGCCTTTTGTCGTTTACGTCGAGAAAATGCTTTAACCGTCTTCCAGTATCGACAGCTGAAACAGAGCTTGCTAATGGATATTGAGGATGCCTTTGTTTGCGATTTGCAAGCTGAAGTTTTGGAGAAGGCCGTGTTAGCGCTGGAAACCAATACACTCAGAGGTATGGACGCTATCCATATTGGCAGCGCTCAGGCATTGCAGGCCGATGTGTTTATTTCCAGCGATAAGCGCCAATGTGATGCTGCAACCCAGGCGGGTTTAAATGTGGTTATGGTTTAATCGCAAATTGAGTAGTTAAACAAACGAATTAAACACGCGTCCTTCGCACAAAACTGCTAAAATTGACCTCTTTTCGTTCTCCCTCTATGGTCATCCGCTAAAACAGGGCGCAAAAAGTACATGACAAAATTCATTTTTATTACCGGCGGCGTGGTTTCTTCCTTGGGTAAAGGGATAGCGGCCTCTTCCCTGGCGGCGATACTTGAAGATCGCGGCCTGAAAGTCACTCTCACCAAACTGGATCCCTACATCAACGTGGATCCAGGCACCATGAGCCCGTTTCAACACGGCGAAGTGTTCGTCACCGAAGACGGTGCGGAAACCGATCTGGATTTAGGTCATTACGAGCGGTTTTTAAAAACCACGATGACCAAAAAAAATAACTTCACCACGGGTCAAGTCTACGAGCAAGTACTGCGCAATGAGCGCAAAGGCGAGTATTTAGGCGCTACGGTGCAGGTTATTCCGCATATTACCGATGAAATTCAACGCCGGATTTACGCCAGCGCCGAAGGCACCGACGTGGCGCTGATCGAAGTCGGCGGCACGGTAGGCGATATAGAATCCTTGCCGTTTTTAGAGTCCATCCGGCAAATGGGCGTGGAACTGGGTAAAGACCGAGCCGTATTTATACATTTAACCTTGGTACCCTATATCAAATCGGCTGGAGAGATTAAAACTAAGCCGACCCAGCACTCGGTCAAGGAATTGCGCACTATCGGTATCCAGCCGGATATTTTGATCTGCCGCTCGGAATTGCCGATACCGGCCAGCGACCGCAGAAAAATCGCTTTGTTTACCAATGTTGCCGAAAAAGCCGTGATTTCCGCCATCGACGCCGATACGATTTATCGCATGCCGCTATTGCTGCGCGAACAAGGCCTGGACGATATTGTGGTCAAGCAATTGCGGCTGGATGTGCCGCCGGCCGATTTATCCGCTTGGGAAAAAGTGGTGGATGGCTTGATGCATCCGACCGACGAAGTCAGTATAGCTATTGTCGGTAAATATGTTGATCACTCCGATGCTTATAAATCCTTGAACGAAGCCTTGATTCATGCCGGCATTCATACCCGGCATAAAGTGCAAATCAAATATATCGATTCCGAAACCATAGAAGCGGAAGGTACGGCGCAACTAAAAGATGTGGACGCTATTTTGGTGCCGGGTGGCTTTGGTGAGCGCGGCGTAGAAGGTAAAATTTCCACGGTGCGTTTTGCGCGGGAAAATAAAATCCCGTATTTGGGCATATGTCTTGGCATGCAGTCGGCGGTGATCGAGTTCGCCCGCGATGTAGTTGGCTTGGAAGGCGCGCATAGCACCGAGTTTTTGCCCAATTCGCCGCATCCGGTAATCGGCTTGATTACCGAATGGATGGATGAAGCGGGTCAGCTCAATACGCGTAACGAGGACTCGGATATGGGCGGCTCCATGCGGCTAGGCGCGCAGAAATGCCGGTTAAAATCCGATTCTTTGGCCTTTGAACTGTATCAAAAAGATGTGATAACCGAGCGGCATCGGCATAGGTACGAGTTTAATAATCAATATTTAAAGCAACTCGAAGCCGCCGGCATGCGCTTTTCCGGAAAATCTTTGGATGGTCGCTTAGTGGAGATTATCGAATTACCGGACCATCCTTGGTTTTTGGCCTGCCAGTTTCACCCGGAATTTACCTCGACGCCGCGTTTCGGCCATGCCTTATTTTCCGGATTCGTCACCGCCGCCGCACAACACAAACAGATAGGGTTAGCATGAAGTTATGTCATTTTGAAGCCGGACTGGATCAGCCGTTTTTCCTGATCGCCGGTACCTGTGTCATTGAGAGCGAACAAATGACCATGGATACCGCAGGTAAGCTGAAAGAGATTGCTGATGCCTTGCAGATCTCGTTTATTTATAAATCTTCGTTCGATAAGGCCAACCGTTCTTCCATGAATAGTTTTCGTGGTCCAGGGGTGGAAAAAGGCCTACAGATATTGGAAAAAGTTAAACAGCAACTCAATGTGCCGGTGTTGACCGATGTGCATGAAGACACGCCGCTGGCGGAAGTGGCGGCCGTAGTGGACGTGCTGCAAACTCCGGCGTTTTTGTGCCGGCAAACCAATTTTATCCAAAGCGTCGCTAAGCTGGGTAAACCGGTCAACATTAAAAAAGGCGAATTTTTAGCGCCCTGGGATATGGCGAATGTCGCCCAAAAAGCCAAAGCTACCGGTAATCAGCAGATTATGGTTTGTGAGCGCGGCGTGTCCTTTGGCTATAATAATTTGGTCTCCGATATGCGCTCCTTAGCCGTGATGCGCGATACCGGTTGCCCGGTGGTGTTCGACGCTACCCATTCCGTGCAATTGCCGGGTGGGCAGGGGAATTGTTCGGGCGGTCAACGCGAGTTTGTGCCGGTGTTGGCGCGGGCGGCTGTAGCGGTAGGCATAGCCGGACTGTTCTTGGAAACTCATCCAAAACCTGAAGAAGCGCTGAGTGACGGTCCTAATTCCTGGCCGTTACACCGCATGAAAGAATTGCTTGAGATGTTAGTAACGATAGACCGGGCTGTTAAATCCGGCAGCCTGATTGAAACCACTTTATAACGATAATTGATAACGATAAGGTAAAACGATGGCAAGAATAGTTGATGTAAAAGCTAGAGAAGTTCTCGATTCACGCGGCAACCCAACGGTAGAGGCGGAAGTGTATTTGGCCTCCGGCATAGTTGGCTCGGCAATGGTGCCATCCGGCGCTTCTACCGGCGAACGCGAAGCGATTGAATTACGCGATGACGATAAATCCCGCTACTTGGGTAAAGGCGTACTGAAAGCCGTTAACTATGTGAACACTGAGATTCGCGAAGCAGTGATCGGTATGGATGCCGGTAACCAAGCTACGCTGGATGCAAAATTGATCGCCTTGGACGGTACGGCAAGCAAAAGCCGATTGGGCGCCAACGCCATCCTCGGCGTATCTATGGCTGCCGCTCGCGCTGCCGCGCAAGAAGCCGGCGTACCTTTATACAAATTCCTGAACACCAGCGGCGAATTCATCTTGCCGGTACCGATGATGAATATTATCAACGGCGGTTCACATGCTGATAACAGCGTTGATCTGCAAGAATTTATGATTTTGCCGGTTGGCGCGCCTACCTTCCGCGAAGCCATTCGATACGGCGCGGAAGTCTTCCACAACCTGAAAAAAGTCTTGACTGCCCGCGGTTTGGCGACTACGGTAGGCGATGAAGGTGGTTTTGCACCTAATTTGTCTTCCAACGAAGAAGCGATAGAAGTCATTTTGGAAGCTATCGAAAAAGCCGGTTACAAAGCGGGCGTAGATATTTATTTAGGAATGGACGCCGCCAGCTCCGAATATTATAAAGACGGCCGCTATGAATTGTCTGCCGAGGGTAGAAGCTTCAATTCGGAAGAAATGACGGATTTCTTCGTGAAATGGGTGGAAAAATATCCAATTATTTCGATAGAAGACGGCCTGGATCAAAACGATTGGGCGGGCTGGAAATATCACACCGAACAATTGGGGGATAAAATCCAATTGGTTGGAGATGATTTATTTGTGACCAATCCTGCAACCTTGAAAGAAGGCATTGAAAAAGGTATTGCCAACTCGATTCTGATCAAAGTCAATCAAATCGGCACTCTGACTGAAACCCTGGAAGCGATCAGCACCGCTAAAGCAGCCGGTTACAGTGCAGTAGTGTCACATCGTTCCGGTGAAACTGAAGATACGACCATTGCCGATTTGGTCGTTGCTACCGGCACCGGTCAAATCAAAACCGGTTCTTTAAGCCGTTCCGACCGTGTCGCAAAATATAACCGTCTGATGAAAATTGAAGATGAGTTAGGTGATAAAGCTAAATACGCTGGTCGTAGCGCGTTTAAAATCTTGTCTTAATATTTCGATTGTAGTAGATTCGCCAAATCGTAGGGTGGGCACGGCATTTGTACCCATGCAGGAGTAGCCAAACCACGTGGTACAAAAACCGTGCCCACCCTACATTTATGCTTAGATTTTTTGAATTGTTTTAAAACCGCAAATGAGGAATCGCCATTAAAATTCTCATTCCTATCATCATCTTGTTGATTGTCCACTTTCAATACCGGTTGTGGCTGGGTGACGCCAGCTTGGCGCAAATTCGCGAATCCAAGCATAGGTTGGAAACCTTGAGCAAAGATGCGCAGGAAAAGAAAGAACGTAATGACTCTCTTTATGCTGAGGTCATTGATCTCCGCAAAGGACTGGAAACCATAGAAGAACGCGCCCGTTATGAACTGGGCATGATCAAAGACAACGAAACTTTTTTTCAAGTGCTGCAATAGAGCATGACGCAATCAAAACCATGTTGGGCAGTGGTGCCGGCCGCCGGTGTCGGCAAACGCATGCAGGCTGACCGACCTAAACAATATTTACCTTTGGCGGGTAAAACCGTTATCGAGCACACGTTGCTGCGCTTATTGCATTCTCTGGCTTTTGATGCTGTAGCGGTCGCGATTTCTGTAGAAGATCCTTACTGGCCAGAGTTGGCAATTTCTGAACATCCGCAAGTGATCACTGCGCCTGGCGGCAAAGAACGCGCAGATTCGGTGTTATCGGCCCTGAAAAGCTTGCAGGGCATGGCTGCCGAGGACGACTGGGTGTTGGTGCATGATGCGGCTCGGCCTTGTTTAACCACCGAGGATATTCAGCATCTGATCGGCAGTTTAAAAGACGATGCGGTAGGTGGGATACTGGCCTTGTCTTCACACGATACGCTGAAACAGGTCGATGCTGATGGCGGCATTAGCGCAACTGTAGATCGCAAACATATTTGGCGAGCGCTGACACCGCAAATGTTCCGCTATGGCATGTTGCGCGATGCTTTGCAACAGGCCGAAGGTAATCCAGCCATTACTGACGAAGCTAGCGCCTTGGAAATTCAAGGTTTACGGCCGAAAATTGTTGAGGGTCGTCCCGACAATATCAAAATTACCCGCCCGGAAGATCTGGCGCTGGCGCAATTCTATATGGAGCAACAAGCATGATCAGAGTTGGACAAGGTTACGATGTGCACCGTTTCAACCAGGGTGATCACATCATCTTAGGCGGTGTAAAAATCGATTATGACCAAGGCTTGGAAGCTCATTCCGATGGCGACGTGGTGCTGCACGCCCTGTGTGACGCCTTGCTGGGCGCTGCCGCGCTGGGCGATATCGGCAAGCATTTTCCGGATACCGACCCGGAATTCAAGGGCGCGGATAGCCGGGTATTACTGCGGCATGTGTGCCGGATAGTCTGTGAAAAAGGCTACCGGTTAATCAATGCCGATGTTACCATCATAGCGCAAGCGCCAAAAATGGCCCCGCATATTTCAGCAATGTGCGGCAATATTGCCGCCGATTGTCAGGTGGATGTGGATTTTATCAATGTGAAAGCCACAACTACAGAAAAACTCGGTTTCGAAGGCCGGAAGGAAGGCATCGCCGTGCAAGCGGTGGTGTTGATCGAGAAATAAGACGGTGGCGGACTTTCAATTGCCGGAATGGCCATGCGCTTTTGGCGGCCCAAATGGCTACGGCAATATCAAATCCGCGCTGGATGATTTTATTGTCGAAGAAATCCTGACCTTTACGCCTGAAGGCAGTGGCGAGCATGTGTTTTTGCATATCGAAAAATGCGGCGAAAATACCGAATATGTCGCCCGCTTGTTGGCGCGGCATGCCGGGGTTAGGCAGCGCGATGTCAGCTTTGCCGGCATGAAAGACCGGCATGGCCGCACTCGGCAGTGGTTTAGCGTGTGGTTGCCGGGTAAAGCAGAGCCCGACTGGACCGGCATGGAATCGGAGAACCTGAAAATTCTGCAAACCGTGCGCCATGCCCGAAAATTGAAGCGCGGCGTATTAGCCGGCAATCAATTCAATATTTTCATTCGCCATTGGCAAGGCGAGCAAGACCGCACCGAGCGGCAACTGCTAGCCATAGCGACGCAGGGTTTTCCGAATTATTTTGGTCAGCAGCGTTTTGGACATCATGGTCAAAATATCTATCGGGCAGCAGCGATGTTTCAAGGCGCAAAAGTTAAACGTGAGCAACGCTCTATCTATTTATCGGCAGCACGTGCCTATCTATTTAATTTGATTCTCGCTGAACGCGTCAAGTCTCAAACCTGGAATCAGGCTGTGCCAGGCGATGTATTTAAGCTGGCGCAAACTAATAGTCATTTTGCGGCTGCTGATATAGATCAGGTATTGCAACAGCGCGTGGCCAGTGGCGATATTCATCCCACCGGTGCACTCTGGGGCATTGGTGATAATGGAGTTACAGGCGAAATATTGGTCTTGGAACAAACAGTTGCCCAGGCTTATGCGGAATTAGCCGCTGGATTAGTTAATGCAAATTTGGAAAATGACCGGCGCGCCTTGCGGGCCATTCCGGAAAATCTTAGCTGGCAATTTCTAGAAGAAGGCTTGCGATTGGTGTTTCGCTTGCCGGCGGGAAGCTACGCCACAGCCTTACTGCGAGAGTTAGTCTTTACGCCGACAGAATCTGATATAAGTTCAGCGATTGGTTAACCTTCATATTTCTATTCAGGCTCAAGAGCTATGCAAACTGCGTCGTACAAAACGTCGGCGCTAATTGGCTTTTGCAATATCGGATAGCCTTTAGCATTAGTTTGTTGTAAAGCAGCGGAAGCAGTTTCACCAGTCACCACCAGCACTGGAAACTTGCCATAACGCTCCTGTAAGCGGCTTGCCAGTTCGGCGCCGTGTTCCTCGTCGCCAAGCCGGAGATCTATGATTAATAGATCCGGCACCCCAAAACGCTTAAATAGCTCTTCGGTTAATTTCACTGTTTGCGCGGTTTCTACCTGTACTTGCCACACCTTTAGCAGGCTACGGGTGCTATTAAGTATATCAATCTCATCGTCAACCACATAAATGCGTTTATTCCGCAGGCAAATATTTCCAACTTCCTGAGGCGCCGGACGGTCGGCTGATTCGTGTAACACGCTGTGAAATACCAACTTGAATGTTGAGCCTACGCCATGCTCTGAAACCAAGGAAATCTTTGCGCCTATCAACTCACACAAACGCTGGACAATAGTTAGGCCTAAGCCTATGCCTTTGCCAAGATCACGGCCAGGGTTGTCTAGTTGGTAAAACTCCTCGAATATGCGAATTTGTTCGTCAATCGGGATGCCTTTGCCGGTATCGGCAATGATCAAAGTTGCTGTCTCTCCATCCTGATAAGTTTCTACCCGCACCTCGCCCTGTTCGGTATATTTCAGTGCATTGTCGAGTAGATTGCGAATAATCCGGGCAATCCCGACTTTGTCGTCAAACAGCCGCACATGGCCTAAATTCCGCACCAACTTGATTTGTTTGTCTCTGGCATTTGAATCAAATTCATTACACACTTCTGCGACTAATCTATCTAAAGAAATACGCTGGCGTTCCGGTACGTAGTAATCCGACGATAAACGGGATAAATCCAGCAAGCCATGTAATAGCCCGCCTAAAACGCGTACCAATCTATCGATATTGCCGGCTACTTCTGTTAGGGTTTCCGGCTCAGGATTGGAGAGTAATACCGCGCTATAAACCGATAGTGCGTGCAAGGGCTGGCGCAGGTCATGGCTAGCTGCTGCCAATACGCGGGATCTGGCTTGCGCGGACTGCTCAGCTTTTTCGATGGCTTTTAACACATCGGCATTGCGTTGTTCCAGGTCATTAACGATGCGGTCGTGCTCGTTAAACATGATAATGGAACGTCTAAACAACTGCAATCTATCTTCTGACAAGTTAAGGATGAATAGAAAATACACTGTAGTCAGGAAGGTAATCGGTATGATTTGCTCTGGATGTAATACGGTCCAACTGCAGGCGGTTGGTGCTAAAATCATCAACGAGTAACCGTTTAGCAGTGAAAAAACCGAGGCTGGCGCGTAAATTATTGGAATGACGAAAGCCATTAAAATTAACAGGGCCTGATCATGGAGAGGTATCTGAGGTAAAAAAGCGGCTATGCCTAGGCCGATGCTGGCTCCGGAAATGAGTGATAATAGAGTCAATCGCAGAATTATTGGCTGCGGCTTTATTAATCCGGGAAATTTATGAATTTTTTGAGCATAGGCTACGCGAAAAAGTTCGGCTGCCATTGTGAGCGCACCCCAGGCAAAAGCTATCTGTGAAAGAATATAGGGATAGATTAAATACCCAATAACTATGACCATAATAAGTAGCACCAAGGGCATTTTCACAATTGCCTTAATGTGTGTTTTTATGAGATCAAGTTGCAATTTTTTATTTAAAGTGGGGTCTTCAAGACTTGTGGCAAGTTGTTGCGATGCGCTATTGGTTGTATTGGATCTAATCAAGCTTTACTCTCTTTGCCTTATTATTGGTTGGTGTATGTTAGGATGGAGCTGATATATAAACCGAATCCATAAAAATATTAACACAGCTCTTCAATACAAAGCAGAGGCAGAACATGATTAAGCTTTATAAATTTGGTCAAGTAGGTGATGTGGTGGACGCGAGCCCGTTTTGCGTAAAGGTTGAAGCCTATTTACGCTTAGCTGGCATACCTTATGAAACAGCAAGCGGACCGCAGTATTTGCGCAAAGCGCCAAAAGGTAAGCTGCCTTATATTGAAGACAATGGCAAGCAGATTCCGGATTCAAGTTTTATCCTCGACTATGTGCGGGAAACCTATGGCGATAAGGTTGATGTGCAACTCAGTGACAGGGATAAAGCCATTGCACATGCGTTTATCAAAATGCTGGATGAAAACCTGTATTGGGTATTGGTGCATGCGCGCTGGCAACTTGAACATAATCTTGCTAGCTTGAACCAGACATTTTTTGATGCTCTGCCGTTTCCGTTAAATAAAATCATAGCCTTTAAGGCGCGGAAAGACGTGATAAGTAAACTGCAACAGCAAGGCATGGGGCGACACACAACAGATGAAATTACCGAGCTCGGTAGTCGGGACTTACATGCCTTGGCGGTATTGTTAGGCGATAATCCGTATTTCTTTGGAGAAACTCCCTGCTCATTGGATGCTGATGCCTATGCGATTCTTGTGCAAATGCTGCGCGTGCCGGGATTTACTGCGCCGATTTTCGATAAGGCTAAAACTTACCCGAATTTGGTTGAATTTACGGATCGATTTCACGCCCGGTATTTTTCAAGCTGAAGTTAGGCGTAATCTTCCAAATTGCCTCCCAGCCACACGAGAAAATCCGCCTCGCTCAGCGGACGGCTGAAGAGATAGCCTTGCAGTAAGCCGGTAAAGCCCATATGTGCAAGCGATAGGCGCTGGACTTCACTCTCCACGCCTTTCCGCGACCATCGTATGCCTAGTTGTTTGCCGATATGGATAATGATTCAACGAAGGGATCGGAGCTATCCGCTTGTAAGGCCGAGATGAAACTTTTATCGATTTTTAGTTCGTCGAAAGCCAGATTACGCAGGTAAGAGAGCGATGAATAGCCGGTGCCGAAATCATCTAGCGATACCTGAAAGCCAAAGCTTTTCAATTCCAGCAAATTGCTCTTGGCTGTTGCCAGATCGCTCAATAAGGCATTTTCGGTGATCTCGATGAAAACTTTTTGGGACTAAGGCCGTAGGTGCGGATCATATTGTGTAAATGTTTCAACAAAATTCGGCCGATTAAATTGCCAGGGACTAATGTTTAGCGATAAAATGACCGTTGAAAACATGGCCGCCGGCTTTCCACGCCAAAAGCTGTGAACAAGCATTCTTGATCACCCAGTCGCCAATTTCGTTAATCAGGCCGGTTTCTTCGGCGATGGAAATAAAAAATATCCGGAGCAATGATTCCATCGCCGAAAAAATCGGCCTGATTAACGAAAGAAATTGGCGACTGGGTGATGAGAATCTTTGTTCACAGCTTTTGGCGTGGAAAGCCAGCGGCCGTGTTTTCAACGGTAATTATGGCTGAATTATTAGTCCCTCGCGATTTAATCGGCCGGATTTGTCGAACATTTTCCGCGATCTGATCCGCACCTGGCCTTAGTCCCAAAGATAATCGAGATCACCGAAAATGCCTTATTGAGCGATCTGGCAACAGCCAAGAGCAATTTGCTGGAATTGAAAAGCTTTGGCTTTCAGGTATCGCTAGATGATTTCAGCAGCAGGCTACTCATCGCTCTCTTTATCCCGTAATCTGGCTTTCAACGAACTAAAAATCGATAAAAGTTTGCCATTGTCGGCCTTACAAGCGGATAGCTCCGATCCTTTGGTCGAATCCATTATCCATATCGGCAAACAACTAGGCGTATAGTAGCGAAGGCGTGGAGAGTGAAGTCCAGCGCCTATCGCTTGCCCACGGTAGCGGCTTTACGGCTTACTGCAAGGCTATCTCTTCAGCCGTCCGCTGAGCGAGGCGGGAGTTTTCTCGTGTGGCTGGGAGGCAATTTGGAAGATTACGCCTAACTTCAGCTTGAAAAATACCGGGCGTGAAATCGATCCGTAAATTCAACCAAATTCGGGTAAGTTTTAGCCTTATCGAAAATCGGCGCAGTAAATCCCACACCGCGCAGCGTTGCAGCAAGAATCGCATCACATCAGCGGTCCTGGCAGGAAGTTCTCCAAAGAAATACGGATTATCGCCTAACAATCACCAAGGCATGTAATTGCCGACTACCGAGCTCGGTAATTTCATCTGTTGCTGTGTGCGCCCATGTTTTGCTGCTGCAGGGTTTTTTTTTACTTATCACGTCTTTCCGCGCCTTAAAGGCTATGGTTTTTATTTAACGGAAACGGCAGAGCATCAAAAAATGTCTGGTTCAAGCTCACAGGCAACCCTGTTCAAGTTGCCACACCGCATGCACCAATACCCAATACAGGTTTTCATCCAGCATTTTGATAAACGCATGTGCAATGGCTTTATCCCTGTCACTGAGTTGCACATAGAAGCTTATCGCCATAGGTTTCCGCACATAGTCGAGGATAAAACTAATGCGGAATCTGCTTGGTGTCTTCAATATAAGGCAGCTTACCTTTTGGCGCTTTGCGCCAATCCTGCATCACTTTGAGCCAAAAAATTACGAAGTTGGTGTTGCAGTAGTTGTATCTCTTGCCCGGCTTAAACATCACCGGCTTGACCCGGGTGAGGATATCGGCGCGCGTCCAGGGAAAGTTGGGGTTGTTCAGCCAGTCGATGATGATAGGGTGGCCCTCGACATCGTAGTACCCGCTCGTCATCCTCAACAGCTCGCGGACCGTCACCTCTTCGGTGCTCGGCATATATGGCGGCACATACTCCCGGATGGGATCGTCCAGACCGACTTTGCCCTCTTCGTTCCGCCGCGCCATGGTCGCGGTAAAGGTCTTGGTGACACTGGCCAGCGAATAGAGCGTATACTCATAGACCGCCAGCCCCAGACTAGACTTCAGCCAACCCGCTGGAGCCTTGCCACAACAGTTGCCCGTCATTCATAATGGCGGCCGAAGCGCCCGGAGCCTCCGACCACTCCCGGGCTCGATCCAGCGCCTGTTGCAACTGCTGGGCCGAGACACGTCGCTCAAAGGCGCGGTCGCCGGCGCAAAGGCCTGCGCGAACAATTGGGTCTGAGAGAGGGCGAGCAGCGAAATGATCGCTAACGTCAGCGTGATTCGAAGGATACGGAATTTCCGCGGCCCGTAGGGACGTTCACTGGTATGTTGCTCCAAGCTTGGAATCAGCAGGAAGTTCCCTTCCGACCTCAAGAACGGCTGCCATTGTCCCCCAGCCGCGGTTGCGCGTGAATGTTAAACAATTTTCGTAGTGGTGCAGTTTGAAATCCACAGGGGTAGAGCAATACATCG
>CAVPMI010000007.1:0-13879 GCA_963705975.1 uncultured Pseudomonadota bacterium | reverse complement strand
TCGACGGCGATAATTATTAGTCGGATCGTTGTATAGCTATGCTAATCCAGAATAACACTGCGCCACGTTATAGTTGAACCGCTATTTAAGTCTAATGCTGGTAGCGGTGAATGCAAACATTGACCGATATTTTTCATAGGAAGATGATCCAGTCGATGGACTTAAATCCAAGCACTTTATGTTGGGCCTCGCTTTCATTGGTTTTATCCGATCACGATTGGCAACAAATGAGAGCAGGGCTATTGACTGACAACTACATTTCTCAAGCATGTTGATAGTGACTGACGATTATAGCTGCATGTGATGTCGGCAGCAAAAATTTCAAGGCCCATGTCGGAAAGCTATTTTTATCCTGATTTTTCTTTTTCACCACCTGGATCAGGATAAAAATAGCTTTCCGACATGGGCCTTGAAATTTTTGCTGCCGACATCACATGCAGCTATAATCGTCAGTCACTATCAACATGCTTGAGAAATGTAGTTGTCAGTCAATAGCCCTGCTCTCATTTGTTGCCAATCGTAATAGGATAAAACCAATGAAAGCGAGGCCCAACATAAAGTGCTTGGATTTAAGTCCATCGACTGGATCATCTTCCTATGAAAAATATCGGTCAATGTTTGCATTCACCGCTACCAGCATTAGACTTAAATAGCGGTTCAACTATAACGTGGCGCAGTGTTATTCTGGATTAGCATAGCTATACAACGATCCGACTAATAATTATCGCCGTCGATTTTAAGCGATTACAATTTTGGAATTATTATTCTGTGCCTGTCTTGTCTTAGCCAATTGTTCAAGAAAATAATTATCATAGTGCCAGCCAGTACGTGGCTTCGGTTGGACTTGCGTGTAGGGTTTTGTCATTGTTAATGTTTTCATGGCTATCTCGATTTGCTTGGCTAGTGCGCCAGATTGGCGACTAATATTTTGCTGATCCAGAAAAAAGAAAGTGGCGTTGCCGATTGTTTCCAATAAATTTTGGGGTAAGGAAAACATCTGTGACCACTTTGGCGCTCCCTGCAGATAGCTAAGAGGCACCCGTTTTAGTCTGGTTTAAATGCAAACCACAGTCATAGTCAAATGCCCGTGGTTTGCCTAACATTTAGATCATTGTTACTTCTTCAGCTTGTGGGCCTTTTGGGCCGCGACCTAACTTGAACTGTACATGCTGGCCTTCCGCAAGCGTTTTAAAGCTGTTGTCCGTATTGAGGATATTTTTAAAGTGAACGAAAACGTCTGGACCTTGTTTTTGTTCGATAAAGCCGAAGCCTTTGTCTGGGTTAAACCACTTTACTGTGCCGGTAGTCATTGTTGACATAATGTGTCCTGTAGAAAATTTAATAAAAAGCCTTGGGTAAGGCAAATACGCTGGTAAAGTTTGAATTACGAAATGAAGAACAGAACGAGAAACTACTTAAGAGACATCGATGAGGTAAACATGGGTAACGTTTTTCTAGCTGGATTTCATTCTAAGCCGATTATTATAAATGTCAATATTTATCGTATTTTCGCGTGGTAAAGACCCTCTTACTCCTTGGTCATTAATTTTAATTCGCTGGCCATTTCGATGCCGGTGACAATCGGTGAAACGATATTAAGGCGCACGTATATAGGATGAATCAAGACGCGCAAACGGGGTAAAACCACAAAAAAGGCCAAGGCACTGATCAAGCAAACACCACCATTTATTATAAATGCGAACGAAATTCCCAACGTCCCTGCCACATAGCCAGTCAGCAAACTTCCAAAGGGAGCCATACCCAGAAAAGCCATGGTGAAAAAGCTCATGACCCGGCCACGCTTATCTTCTTCAACGATGGTTTGCAGTAACGTGTTACTGGCTGCAATTTGCACCATTAACCCAAACCCGATGACCGTCAGTGCGACAAACGCCATCCAAAACTGGGCTGCCCAGGCAAAAGCCATAAAGCCAAAACCCATTAAGACCAGTCCAATCCAAATCCATTTCCCCAGGCCAACGACACTCTTTCGCGAAGCAAGAAACAAGGCCCCGCTTAATGCACCCAGGCCAGCCGCAGTCCCCATCAAACCCAAGGTTCTGGCATTCCCATGGAGAACTTGAACGGCATACTCAGGCAAAATTACATTATAGGAACTACCGACCATGCTTGCCGAACAGCATACCAAAAGAATGACGCGAATAGGCAAGAAGTGGAAAGCATATTGGAACCCTTCCCGCAGGCCATCTCGCAAACCAAGCGACTGTTGCCTCAAGACATGAGGTGCTAAACGCATAGCCAGCAAGGCAATCAGTACCGCAAAATAGCTTATACCATTGACTAAGAAGCAAACGCTTGCGCTGGTTTCGGCGAGTAACAATCCTGCCAGAGATGGCCCCAGCAGCCGAGCGATATTCATCAATGAGGAATTAAGCGCAATGGCATTACTGAGATCCTTTCGGTCAGAGACCATCTCTATCAGAAACGCCTGCCGACCAGTAATATCAAAAGTATTTACAATGCCGAGGAATAGACTCAGCGGCAATATTTGCCAAACCGCAATAGTATCTGTCATATCGAGAGCTGCCAACACAAATGCTTGAATCATGGCAAGGCTTTGGGTAATCAGTAATAATCGACGACGACTCCAGCGATCAACTAGTACCCCTGCAAGCGGAGAAAGAAGGAGTGCAGGAAGCTGTCCGCAAAAAAGAACAAGCCCCAGTTGAAAAGACGACCCAGTCAGCCGAAACACAACCCACGACATGGCAATCTGCTGCATCCATGTGCCAGTCAGTGAAATTCCTTGTCCAAGGAAAAAGAGACGGAAATTACGGTGCGACAAAGACCGTAGCAGTAATTTTAGATACATCTTGCCGCCTATTTTCTGTTCGAAAGCATAAGACTCCGTAAGCAACTCAACAATAAGTCCATTGCAAGATCATATCAAACGGCAATGTGATCATGGATAAGTTCGCTCATTTTGAAAATGAACGGCGGATTCTTATTTTTGTCAGTTACGGTGTAATCTACTCTAACCAGTAGCGGGGTTAGCAGAATACTTTTAACTGGAAGCCGCTTGTTGTTGATCAGATAAAGGAGAAACAGCGTTTGGCTCATTTTTATTTTTTGGATGCCTTTTATTTAAACGGCTTGCCGCTATATCAGCTTCAATTTTCGTGACAATCCCGGCGGCATTACCTTCCAGATCCAACCGGACAGCACCCTCAACGATGCATGTCCAATAGCGATTTCCCACACACCAAGCTTTGATTGCCGCGCGCAATTCAATTTCACTAATACTCAGACTTTCAGACAATTCAAGCAAATCTTTATGTATACCCAGCTTCAGAGGGATCTTAGGCGCCGGATTTTTCGGAAAAGCGATTGGAAATTGTTTTTGGAGCCGACCGATAATTAACACCACCGGATCAACGTGGGCTGCCTTTTTTGCCGGTTGAGCCGATTTCAATTTCTGATTTGCGATTTTTTCGGCTGCGGCTTGTTGTGCGAGCTGGTCTCGTAATGTTGCGAGTTGTGCGAAGGACATGGAGTTTAAAAAAGGCTTTATATGATGAAATGCTTTCGCTTTGTCGAAAAAACCTGGTAAGTCCAGAAAAAGTATTTCCAATGACAATTTCTAATTTAGCTGTAACCAGATGGTGTTAATGAATAATTCCTGCTTCTATTAAACTCTTCATACATTTTTTCGACATCAGAATCTGAAAAATAACCCTCTACCTTATTCTCATCATTTGTACCATCTAGTCCTTTAACTGACAATATTTGCAGTTTCCAAACATTTCTCTCAATCTTCCCTTCCTTAAATCTAAGCAAATATTCATCTAGAATACCGTCTCCAGGCTTCTTAATTTCATTACTTAGTGCCATTAAATAATCATTCTTGTTTGTTTTATGCCAAGCAATAGAATAGCCAGCTCTATGAGCTAACTCAGCGTGAATAATTAACATTGTTCTTCCATTGCCATCAAGAAACGGGTGAGCATACGCAAACAATCCCATGATCTCACCAGGCTTGCATTCCATTTTGTCTGTAAGTTGCGCCAATCTAATTCCTTCATCAATCGCTCTTCTAATGTCATTAGGGTGACAAAAAAATATGTCGGCTTTTGATACAGCAATATTTTGAGCTATATCCAATCTATCTTTGCCAGCCCAAGGATAGAAATCAGAAAATAAAATTTCATGAACTTTCAAAAAGTCTTTGTACAGAATAGAATTTCTTTTCTGGATATATTCAAGAGCTTCTGGTAAATTTGTAATGAAGATGTCATGCTCTAGATGTTTAATGACCTTTAGGTTTTTTTCCTTCTGTACGTTTCTTAGGTACCCATTAACATCGAAATCTTCAAATGGATCGAACATTAAATTTCTCTCGCAAATAATAGGTTAACAAAGTAATCATATCTTTTTTGTTAATGATGCCTTGCCTATTCAGTTCAATCGCAAGTTTTTCTACATCATCATTTTGAACCTCGTCATCAGCCAGTCTTGTAACAGCTTCCGCCCATTGATCGGCATATGTTTTTATGTAGTAAATACTAAATTTTTGCGCCAAATTGCGAATGTAGCTTTCCAGATCAGATGAAGGAATGTCTTCTAAAGCTATTTGCAGATGCTTCGTCATTAATTATCTCCAAAACCACATTAATTATATTAAATTACACATTTTAAGTCAATATATAACTCACTATTTCAATCCACGCCCCTATACGAGACGCGACTGCGTTAAAGCAATTCGTTGATTTTAGGAATCATAAAGCTCTTAAAATGCGAATCTACTTTAACACTAGATATTAACTTAAAGTGTGGCTGGCTCAGCCATAGCCATAGTAAAATCCCTGTTACTGGAAACGCCAGTAGGGATTGTTTAGAAGCAATCAATATGATTGATACGCAGTCATTGCAGAATATGAAGAACCATAAGAGTGAGTTGTTGCCAGGGCTTAATGTTTAGTTAACCTTTAATCCACTTTCCCAATCGTCTTCGCAATCCTGCAATCCATTGGTGCCTTTTATTGTTCTTTCAAGGATTTTCTCGCCTCGCATTGCAACTGCTTTATCCAATATCTCATCAGCATCTTTTATCAAATTAAGACTCACCAAACCGTCCAAAAAAGCTGATGTAGATAGTATTACTACATTATCTGGCAATTGCATTAAGAAATTATCTTTTAGAATATCACCATCTTCAAATAACAGGATCGCAGCCTCTGGGTTATGTGCTAATTCCCTTCCTAAGACCTCAGATGCTGCTTGTTCACCTCTGCCTTTAGATTTAACTTTTGACATATGTTGAAATAAAACAATAAATTCATCATAAACTTCAGTGCTTGCAACATAAACATCTACAGGCTCATGTTTGCGTATCCATTCAAGAACTTCAGCGGCGCCTTGTTTTTCAATGTGCCTTGTCACCTCAAATTTAACCATATCTGGAATAACAACTCTGATCTGAGGTAATAACAAAGTATCTAGCTCGCCAGCGATGGAAAGAGTAATCAAAGGACTTGCATCCGTGACAATGAGCGCTATTTTCTTCATGCTTTCTCAAATATTTTTTTATACAAAGCCATTTGTTTTTCATTAAAATGCTTTTTACTGTCCACTCTTGGTAGCTTCAAACCGAGCCTTACTAAACCATCAATCACATCGCCAAACCAATCAAATCCATATTCATCCAAATCGCGCTGCCCTATCTCACCATTCGCATAACGGCGCAAAGCGTTATCGATTTCTTCCTGTGTGTGTTTGCATTGATCTGACATTTGTGCCACCATTTTTATGTGTACAGCTATTCTAATAGCTAAATTTGGACTGTCTATCAAAAATAATAGTTCAAAAAACTACATCAATCCGCCAGACGCAAAGTTTATCGTGGTGCCTGTAAAGAATCCTGCCAACTTATGTCAGATTCATAATCCAACGAACTTCTTTGGATCGTGTTTAAAACATTAGTGATTTCAGTATATCTTTTTTGATTAATAATTCCTCTATTAAAGGCATTAGTTATAAAAGCAAAGGTCGAAACAAGATGCGTATCTGACTTAAATCTTCTTGAATCAAGAAACCATTTATCTTCAAAAAGAATAATTGTGGGCTCTGACTGGTAAGCATCAAAACTGGCGATAGATATTTCACCAGCGTCTGGCGGAAGCTTGTAACCAGGATCAGCTCTAACTCTGAACAAGGCTGCGTCACCATAACTAGTGTTTTCGATAATAATTCTTCCAGAATGTTTAGAAAGAAACTGGTATGTTTTTTGAGCATCTTGGTACTTGTCTCTTTCGGAAGTCACTTCATGATAAACAATATCAGTTAAAACAACCTGTACGAAAGATTCAAAACTAAGCAGCAAATCCAATGCGTCCGCCATGGAAAGCGATATTATTGGCCCTGAATCAGCAATAACCAATTTAATCATTTATGACGCCTTGGACAAAATATTAGAAATATTATCAGACATTTTCTTAATGTCTTCATCTGGTAAGCGTGGCATAGGGATTGATAAATATTGAGCATCATGAAGTAGCTCTCTATACAAGTGATACCCGCCGTTTTTTAATGCACGAGTTCTTGTGATTTTTCCATCAAAATAGCTCTCTATGATTTGACGTTTAACCGCCCATACATCAGGAAGCTCAGGCTCTTTGTCTGCATTTGATACCAGGACAAATGGGTGTCCATTTTTGATAATAGTAACATCTTCAATTCTTGCAGTATCCATAAGCTCACCAAAATTTTGCTTAGCATGAGTGGCCGTCATTGTTTTCATAATAATCTCACTTATAAAATAACATATTGTCTATTATAGACAATATTCATACAAATTTCAATTAATTTTAAAAAAATAGACATTTGTTTGAGTGATAAGACTAAATAACATCTTCAAACGATCCCAAAAGGTGAAAAATTATGAGATAAAGAGTACGGGGTTGTTTCTACGCATAATCTTGAGGATTTGGCTGATGCCGATAAGCTCATCGCAATGACCGCCATTGGCGCTGACCATTTGAGTTCCAGCCTAGGTTTGGAAATATATCTCAAGTCCTTGGCTGAGCTATGTAACGCCTTTGATCGTGAACTCTGCCAATATTTACAGATGATTGCAACGCGCTATCCTCTGGTGTAAGCCAATATTGTCTGTCATCAGCCACACTTTAAGTTAATGGCTAAGATCGTTAGGCGCTTTATTATTTTCTCATGCCTTTTTTCAAGCGGCTTGCTGCTATATGGCAACCAAATTGTAATAATGGCATAGGCCCCATCCGCAGCTAAGCAGTAATGACCAAAGTAACCAATATATCGAACTGGCCGGTGATGCCATCAATTTGCCCAACCTGTCCATTTCGGCTGACCGAAAATGGCCTAGAGCAATCGCCAGATATCGCTGCGCGAGTAAGATCTCGATGCCTAACCACCGTTTCGCAAATTTGTCACCACCCAAGGCTTAAAGGCAAAAAGGAAAATCATCTGTGCCGTGGCGCCAGGGATTTTCAACTTCAGATTTTCTTTAGGCTCGGAATGCTAGATGACCAGACAGACGAGGCATGGCTACGAAATATAAAGGAATCGAAATCGGTAGACAATTAACCAAATTTATCGGGCCAACTGTAGAATATTAGGTTTACTCAATATGTTAGCCCTATAAGCCTTGGAACGCCCAAATCAACACCTAGCAGATGCCGGCAAGCTCTATCCAAACGCATGGCGCACTATTGATCAGCTTGGACAAGAAGCAGGTACAAATCTATTACGCGTTTATGGCACAGGGTCATATAGCGGTTATCAACGGGCAACCCCTGGAAACAGAGCACATTGGCTTGTATAAATCGATGGGTAAAACTAGAGAATGTAAGATTTTTATTGGAAAACAACCACCCATTCCTGTGTAAAAGCGAACGAATTGAGATTGACGGGGCTCGGACAAAAGCAGATAATCACGCTTACTTCATTTTTGCTGCATTGCAAGATTTGACGCGGCACTTACAGGGTCGCATTGCTTGGCAAAAGAAAACCGAGTATGGTTTACGCAGTCATGTTGAGCTTGCCATGCAATGCTACAATCGGAGTTTTTGCTACACTCTGAAGACGCGGGCGCTGCCTCAGCAAAAAGCACAAGCAAGGATTAGTGGGTCTGCACTCAATAGAACGACAAACTTAGGCATGCCTGTGCCTGTCGAAATTCAATCACTATCAAAAAAGAGGGATCTCTGTCCATGTTTTGATTTATTCGACAACGCCAGTTATTTTTCCGATGATCGCAAGCAGCCTGAATATGATTTTATATGGAAAGTCAAAGTCGGTTGTATGAGTTTAGGTCTTAGATCTCCCATAAAGCTGCCATTTTTCAGTTTTATTCTACGCCACTATTGGCCTAAATGCTTTGTCTAATATTGCTATGGCTGGATTAATCAGCTAAACTATTAAGAGGGGGACGTGTCAGATGGTACAGCTTCAAGTCACAGGTTCTTTTGGGGAAAACATATGAAAGACTTAAATTTTTTCACGGTAGATGATGTTAGAGAAATTCAGAGCAGGTTTGATAAAAAATCAACCAACTACTCTAAGCTCACATCAGCCAGCAAGGTATTTGTTCGTGAAACACGGTTCACAGCTAAAGAAATAAATTCGGCATTTGCTGCCGCAAAAAAATCACTAGAAGTTAGCTAAGCATGGCTAAAAGCCAATATAACCAAATCTATAAAAAATTAGTTCGGGATAATAGTGACGCTGTTGGCATGTTTGCGTATGCTTTGTACAAGCAACAAAAAATCGCTTTTGTTGAAAAGATTGCCACCGAAAACGGTCATGATCCTACAGATGAAGAATTAGCCTCATTTCATACAATGAGCATGCTTGAGCCTACAATCACCGGATACAGAGATCAAGGCGAAGCGTTGGTGGCCGCTTTTTTAAATGAAAGCCTTACGCAGAGAGTCTTGACGATTCAAAAAGGTGTTGAGGACTCAGTGATAGGTGACTATCTAAAAAATATAAAGGAACAAATAGCATCCAAAAGAACAGTTCATGGATGGCTTGCAGATGTAGCAAGTAAGCTGACTGTCAGCGTCGTGACTATATTGATGATTGGCATGCTTATCATGGGCTACAAAGGAATCGGTGAACTTAGTCACAAAGCAGAAGCCGCCGCCGGCCTAACAAACGAAACCAATAAGTAAAGTTTTCTTATTGCCGCGCGTACCCGCGCCGGCCCTTGTGCCAATATAAACTGAGACACCTGCCCTCGGAAATCGTACAACAAAAAAAGTGCCGTTGCCGATTATTTCCAATAAACTTTTGGATGGGGTAAGTGCTCGAACGACAGATTTTTGGTTTTGATTGTGTCGGCTTAATCTACTCCAACAGTAGCGGATATAGCAGAATATATTTAACTGGAAGTCGCTGGTTGCTGATCGGATAATGGTAAAATAGCGTTCGGCCCATTTTTATTTTTATGGTGCCTATTATTCAGGCGGCTTGCCGCAATATCAGCTTCAATTTTCGTTACTAAACCTGCGGCATTACCTTCCAGGTCAAACCTGACAGCACCTTCGACAAGGCAAGACCAATAACGGTTTCCAATACACCAAGCTTTAACTGCTTCGCGCAATTCCATGTTGCTGATGCCAAGACTTTCTGACAATTCAAACAAATCTTTATGTATACCCAGCTTAAGCGGTATCTTTGGTGCCGGATTTTTCGGAAAAGCTATTGGAAATTGCTTTTGAAGCCGACCAATTATTAACACCACTGGATCAACCGGGTTTGGCTTTTTTGCTTGTTGAGCCAACTTAATTTTTTGTTGCTCAACTTTTTCAGCAGCTGCTTGTTGTGCAAGGTGGTCTCTATAAGCGGCGAGTTCTGAGAAGGGCATGGAGTTTAAAAATGGTTGAGATTCCACAAATTTTACAGGATATGGGAATGTCAGCAAATGGAATGCCTATACTTACGTACTATAGCAACCCGAAATGTTCAAGAACAGCCACTTAGTCCTAATCAATTCGGGTGCTGTCTGAGGTTGTAGTTTTTACGTTCTTTCAGAAAAATGTAGAAAATGCAGACTTTGGTGCGATTTATTTTGGAAGGTTAGAGATCGGCAAAATTGGGACATTGATTAGTCATAATTTGATGCCGGAAAGCCGCCGCTCATGCTAGATAGCAAGTCGATCTGCAAAAGTAGTGAGTTTTTTGCAGAAGCTATAGTAAATCAACAATTAGTCTGGCATTGTTTTCAAATAGTACTACAATCACTAAGGAAAATGAGCTGGGCATTGCAATAGCCGCATCAACATTCTAGATACCAATGACCGATCCAAAAGATAAACAGCCACCAGATTCCAGCCTTCCGACAGATGATACTGTTTTATTGCCGTTGGTCAAGAAAACAAGGATGCGTCAACAAGCCGAAGATACTATTCGGAGTAAAGTTGAGTATTCCCCAGGACAAGCCGAGACCCAATCGCCAGAGCGTCTCCTTCATGAGCTACAAGTGCATCAGATCGAGCTGGAGCTTCAGAACCAGGAACTACATCATGCGCAATTTAAACTCAGTGCTGAAAAGGCACGTTATTTAGAGCTGTATGATTTTGCACCGGTTGGTTATCTCACCCTTAGTGAAAAGGGCTTGATTATCCAAGCTAACCTTGCTGCCTCTACTTTGCTGGGTTTGCCTCGGCGAGAGCTGCTTGATAAACGGTTATCTAGCTTTATCGTTAATGAATATCAGGAAAGTTATTACCTGTTCTGTATTCAAGTTTTTAAGTCCAATGAACCGCAAACGCTCAAGTTAAGGACACTAAATCATAGCGGCACTCAACATTGGGTGGATATGAAAGCAGTTGCCTTAATGGATGTTGACAGTCTGCCGATATTACATATTATCTTGAACAATATTGATGAGCTAATTATAGCTGAAATCAAACTGCTTGATAGAGAGTCCCAACTACAAGAAGCTCTAAACCATGCCTGCATAGCTAGTTGGGAATTGGCTCGGTGCAATGAGACAGTCGAATGGTCGGATCAGATTTGCAAGCTGATGGGATTACCGGAAAACTTTCAGCCTAGCCCAGATAAACCCTACCAACTTATTAATGCAAATGACCGCCAGGCAGTCATAAATTCCCTTGAACACAGTTTCGGAAATTTTCAGAGTAGTTGTCGCCTCGACGGTTAAATCTTAAGCGGCTTTTTTGTTTTGAGTTGCCTTCTCAATACTAGGTTTACTATTAGCCTCAGGCTTGTCAGGATTAAGGTGGACTGCTTGAATGCTTTCCCAATTCCGCGTGTCACCAGTCCATCGCTTCGGGTTTCGATCACGAGCAGCCTCATAGACAGCTTTACGCTTAACCAGCAAGTCCTTGTCCAAGCCTTCATGGCGTTGTGTAGGCGTAACGAACTGGATGGTAAGCGCGCAACGCCGACACGTTGATTATTCAAACCAGTTTCTGATTTTTTTTAAATTCAAAATACTCAGCCGAAAACGGCAGCAATTCATCGATCCGGCTATTCGGCCAGACCGGCAGTTTTTCCAGCGTGTCTTTCAACCAAGCGGCCGGGTCCAAGCCGTTGAGCTTGGCGGTGCCCAGCAAGGTTTGGATGGCCGCCGCCCGTTGTCCGGCGCGCTCGGAACCGGCGAACAACCAATTACGCCGGCCAATCGCTATTGGGCGTATGCAATTCTCCGTCGGATTATTATCAATGGGTAGATGGCCGGTTTCGGCATAGCGGATCAGCGCCGGCCAGCGTCTCAGCGTGTAGTCCAAGGCTTTGGCGGTCGAACCCCCATTCGCCGTGGTAACCCGTATTTGAATCAACCAGTGATGAAGCGTTTTCAAGTGCGGTAGGCTCTTTTCCGCGCGGAGTTGCTTTCGGCCTGCAATGTTCATCTTTGCTCCCTCGGTTTCAATGGTATAGAGCACGGCGATGCGCTGCAGGGCTTCCCAGGCCATAGGACTTTGGTTTGCCTGATGCAGGTCGAAGAATTTACGGCGCACATGCGCCCAACAAGCCAACTCGGTACAGAGCTGTCCGAGGCCATTGTCGACGAACAGCGCTTTATAGCCGGTATAATCGTCCACCATCAGATGGCCTTTCCAGTCCCCCAAAAACTGACGAGCATGTTCGCCGCCCCGTCCCTTGCAGTAGTCGAAGACAATGATGCGTGGCGTCTGCCCGCCCGCCAAGTCGTTGCTGCGATAAGCCCATAAATAGGCTTTTCGGGTTTTTCCCTTCCCGGGGTCGAGTTGCGCCACGGGCGTCTCATCCGCCAACAAGGTCTTACCTTGCTGCAGATGCCAAATCAATCGATCTACCAAGGGTTGTAAGGCCACGCCGACGCGCCCCACCCATTCGGCCAGTGTCGAACGGGCCAGAGTGACTTTGTCGCGTGCCGCGATTTGTTCCAACCGATAGAGCGGCAGATGATCCAAATACTTACAGATCACCACCCAGGTCAACAAACTCACGGTGGCCATGCCGCCATCAATCACGGCAGCCGGAATCGGTTCGGCGATGACCGTCTCGCACGGGCGGCAGGCATATTGGGGGCGAATGTGCCGGATGACGGAAAACTGGGCGGGTTCGACATGCAGTTGTTCGGTGATGTCTTCACCGATTTTAACCAAGGCGGTGTTACCGCATTTTCCGCAAATGCAGTGTTCGGGCTCGTGGCGAATTTCAATGCGCGGCAAGTGATCCGGCAGCGGTTGACGGCCAGCGCGCGGGCGTTTCGGTTTGGCAACGGTCTCGCCCGGTTGCGGGTCGGCCAGTTGTTCGATTTCCGCTTCGATGGCCGCCAAATCGCTCGCCCAGGTTTCGGCGAACAGATCCTGTTGGAGTTTTGACAACATTTCGCTTTTCACACCATAACGCATCCGGCGGATATGGGCCAACTCATGCGTCAGCGCTTCGATTTTGAAGTCCTTGGCTTTGATGACGGAATCTTTAGCCAAGATATCGGCGTTTTTGGCTTGGATTTCCAACTCTTTAAGCTGCAGCAACTGTGCATCGCACTCTACTTGATCCAGTAGTGATTGAACCAGTGCCGCCACTTGTTTTTTAGCGGCGGGATCAAGGTCTAAATGGTCCAGTTCGGCGAGTGATTTCATGGTGAATATTATACCATGAAATACCCTGCAAGCCTTGTTATTACTGGGTTTTTTGTTGTATTTTCTCGATATTTCAGCCATCGCAAATCAAGTCATCCGACTTGCCATTCCGCTTTGGGAGTGGCGGACAAACGCTGCCAATCGACACCGGCGATCAGCCACTGCCATTGCGCCTGGCTGATCGAAAAACCCGCGTCCTTCGCCTTGGGCCAAACAAAATGGCCGCGATGCAAACGGCGCTGGCAACACCAGACGCCGTTGCCGTCCCAAAGCAATAACTTCAAACGATTACCAGAGCGATTACGAAAAACAAACGCCGATCCCGCGCAAGGCGCTTGCCCAAGTGCTTGCTGGACGATAGACGACAATCCGTCAATGCCGCGCCGCATGTCAACCGGTGCAACCGCCAACCAGATTTGAGGCGGGCTGGCAATTAATTCAGGCATGACAACAACTCCGCCAGCCAGGGGGCCGAGATTGACAACGGCAATTCGAGTAGATGGCCCTGGGCATGTTTAAAGACAATCGCTCCCGTGGCCGACGGCTTCACCACAACCGGAATCAACGCGGGTAACGCGCCTTTTTGCTGCTTTCGATAGTCGCTTAACCGCGCTCCAAAGGTATTGTCGTTTAGATCATGCAGGCGGCAATAGTCTGACTGCCTAAGGCCGCTCCGCTGCCACGCCTCAATATGATTGATCCACTTGGTTGTGACTGCCATTGCTCATCCTCATCAAAGAAAAAACACAGGATGTCAGGTTGCGGAGGGCTTTGCTAGATGGCGGGGT
>CAVPMI010000006.1:0-49905 GCA_963705975.1 uncultured Pseudomonadota bacterium | reverse complement strand
GGAGAGCCCGAGCGCGTCGTAAAAATATCGTGTGAGGACATAGCCTTCTTTGTCGGCGTCTTCCAGATCTTTGGTGCGTTGGGTGTCGGGAGTTTTCAGGGGCAGCAAACGCTCTTCGATCGCGCGCACCAGGCATTCCGTAACGAGAAGCGAGATGTTGGTTTTGAAAGCCTCGTCCATGGGCGCGTTCTTGACTTCTTCGAGCAGCGGTTCGAGGCGCTTGAAAGCGCCGCCGTTCTTCATGGCCAAGGGATCGAGAAGGTAATGCAGATAGGTGTGCTGGATCTGCTGCATCTTCATCGCGGTGCTCGAGGTGGGGGAAATCACTACGTAATAATCGGAGGCATATTGGCGGGCGTTGGTTTGGCCGGGAGCGCCCATGGCATCGAGATAGACGGTGAACTGACGTCCGAGGTAGCCCGAGGAGGGCATTTTTAAATAGATTTCCGTGTCGAAGGTCATCTTCGCCAAGGGAACGTGATAGGTCTCGGCGAGTTGGGTGTAGCGCGCATTGTGGCGCTGCCAAATGGCGAGACATATGTAACTGAACGAGTACACACAACAAGGCGTCCTCCATTTCGAGTTCGCCGGCTTGTCCATGGCCGCGCCGCTCGAGAATTGAAAAACCGGGGGACGCGGTTGGGTAACGGGGAAATGGGAAGAAGCCGCGAGCGGGCGCAAGCGCCGCTACTACCACCTGACGCCCAAGGGCAAGAAGCAACTGGCGCCGCTGCGCGCAGAATGGGGCTTGTTCTTCCAAGCCCTTCATCGCATCGCCGGAGTTACCCATGCCGGATAGCCGGGCGGCAGCGTAGCGCGGACCTGTTCCTTAGGTCCGCGGCTTTCGGCGTACTCGGCCTGCTCCATTGATGACGTAGGTTCCGCCAGCGACGGGAATTGCCCCGGCAGCGGTGTAGTAGGTCGGGGCTGTCGTCACTGCGAAAGTGGCCGGAGCCAGCTCCATCGGGTAGCGAAGTCCGTCAGGACCACCCAACCGGATATTGTCAAAGTTCGGTGCGCTTGCTGCCATCTCAACTCTCCTTTGTCATTCTCAGTTCGTTGTAGAGCCCGTCGAAGGCTCCAGCCATTCTCGCAATCATAATAGCAGCATTGTATTCCGCAACCGCAACCGGTCATCGGCATCAGCGGATCTCCAAATGCCCCAGCGTCAGAATGTCGCCCAGAACGATCTTGCCCTCAGCCGTCCCGAATACGTTTTTGTATCCGCTGCATCATGTCTTTCGCGCTCTGGATTGCATCAGGCGGCATTGTTTTCGCCTCCGCCCATCAAGGTCTGGAGCGACGCTTCCCGCTTCCGGCGCCTTGGCCATGCTCGCCGCGGCGCGCGCCAGCTTTGGCGCATCCTCAACCATCTGCTGATGCTGTGCCTGTTGATTGATTCCCTGGATAATCTTCTCAAAGGTCTTCGCATCATAAACGCAATCCACCGGCAAATCCACCTTGTCAGCCACTGTCCTCAGCATCTCCGGTCCATTGATCGCGTGGATGATGGTCGGGTCCATCTGGGCAATCTGCGTGGCGACCTGGAGGAAGGACTGAATCGACCGTACCGTGGTCAACCGGGTCTGAGCCTGGGCGAGCGGCCCGAGGTACTGAACTTCGACTCCGCCATGTACGGACTCGAGCAAAATATCAGGGGGAGTTGGAATGCGGCCGGCTGCAGCCTCAATGGAGTAGACGCGATTTATGAGAGGATCAAATGCCTCCGATTGTAGGTTGCCGACTCGGGTACCGAGAATGGCCGCCTTCTCCCCCTGAAGCTCCATGACCTGCTCTGTAACCATGCGTTCGCTCTTGCCGCCCTGGGCCAGTTGCGACATCATCATGAACACGTCAGTGTGGAAGAACTCATTGATGACCGCACCCACGCGGTCCTGAAATTCTACGGTAAATGGTAATTCTGGACGCCCGTGGTCAACTGCTGGGGCATCCGGGTCCGAATGTCTCCCCGGTTGGACTCCATGTAGGTAATTCCGCCCCGCGCTGCGCTGAATCGCTCCCCGTTGATCGGCGTAGGCCACCAGCGGCGGCTCGGCGGCTTGCTGGGCAGTTACCAGATTGGTACGCGCCATCTGATTTATCTTGGCAATCGATACAAAGGCGTCGTGGGCCGGGCCGCGCCCGTACACCTCGTCGGAATTCTTGCGCCAGCGCCACACGATCGAGGGCATGGTGTCGTAGCCGCCCTCTTTGATGATCGCCTCTTTTGCGTTGGCGAGTGCCGGGGCCTTGCTCTGGCTTCCGTACTCCAAAATCTTTCCACCGCGGCAATACACCCAATCGGACGCCCACTTCTTTCCCTTGGCGTCGATGCGCCACGGTTCGCAGTCCTGGCGCGGATAGATCGCGTGAAGAACGTCGCGCTCCCCGAACATGTTGTTTTCGTAGTCCCGCTTGAAATTGCGCTCGACCTGGCACATCTCATCCCAGCCAAACTTCTGCGCGATTGCCGGAGCGTCATCTTGTAGACGCGGTAGACGGTATCGACCTCGCCGTACTGGTTCTCTGCAATGAAAATCTCGCGGAAGTGGGGGACGGTGAAGGTGATGCGCGCGTTCTCAATATCCTCTTCGGCCAGCACCGATGCGGTCCCGCAAGTGGCGCCGTCTGAAATGAACTCCGTCACCTGGTCGTAGAAATTGCTCCGGTTGAAGGCCGAGTACATGACCGTCAGGCACTCTTGTAACCATCGTCGCGACCTGGGGATAGGCGTCCACGCGCTGGCCATTCCATGCGCGCATCCCCGAATGACGTGGAAAATTGAACTTGCCGGGAATCTCAAGCCCGAACCACGGCTGGTTTCTGCTACATAAATATCCAACCATGCCATCGACCAGCTTGTTCCGGGCCAGCATCGCGGTGTCGTCGTAGACGAACTGCCCGGTCTGCGCTGGCCTGCCCACACTCTATCGGTAATAAACCGTCTGGAATGGTTCACATAAGCGATGATGTTATCAATTTGAGGTTCCCAGACAGGCGTTGCTCGGCCAGCACGAGCAGATATTTGAGTGCATCCTTGGCTTTCTGATCGTTGACCGTTCGCCCAACTTGGTGGGAGAGAAGCCCTTTTCGTTGAGATACTGGCGCGATCCGCTGGTAAATGGGTACGGCATCTAGCTTGCCCTCGCAGTCTGGACTTTTTCTTCCAAGTCTGCAATGGTCATTTGGCCTTCCATCTCAACACCGAGATCGTATGCATTCTCAACGAGTTGGACGATATCTTTTATTGAGCATATGATAACTGAACGAGTAGGCGCCAACAAAAAAAAAAAAAACACGCTGATCGCTTTCCCCTTATCCCTGTGCCATGGCCTTCGCGGCGCTCGGAGCGGCTCAGCTGCTCACCGTGCAGACCTTGCCACCGGGCGGCTCAGGCCCTCTTGAGCGCACGCGGCTCCACGCCATGGCACCTCCGCGGCGGACGCCCGCGGCTGTGGAGTGCGGCTGCGACGATGCGCCAACGCGGCCTCACCCGGACGCCATGATCGCCGCCGGCGCCCTTCTAAACCGGCCGAGGCCGTTATAACAGGGCTTCTGCGCTGCTCGGTTGGCTGCTCACTACGAGACCGTGGCAGGTCATCTCTCCGTCACGCCTGTTGGTGAGCTGGGGCGACGGGGCGTCCGCCCGGCGTTCAGCCGCATCCAGGCGGCGGTGCTCGCCCGACGCTCGTGTGCGGGCGGCCAGCATCGACGGCGACTGGCGCTGGTCCCACTCGGCCTCCGCTGCTGCCAGCCCGGTCCTCGGCGACAACGATGGCCAGCACCATGTGGGACCCTGGAACGGGTGGCGGTTACGACGGCCTCACCCGACGTGGACCAAACTCGACGAGGCGCCGAGTCGACCCTCGCCCTGATCTCGACGATGACGATCGCCCAGCGGCTCGCGCACCGGCACGGCGGTGAGCCTGGAGACCCCAGGAAGCGTCCGGCGAAGTACCCAGCGCCTTACGGCCATCGACCTGGGCGGCGACGAGGTGCTTCTGCTGCGAGGAGGACTTACCGGCGACGATGACCTCGTCGGTCGTCGCCCGCATCCTGGTGCTCGACAACGACGAAGAGGTGGAACAGTCCTGGAGGACGTCTCTGCAAGGTTCGCATACCGCCACCGTGATCTCCTCGAACCTTCCGCTAGCACGCCGACGAGCTCGCCGAGCGCCTCTATCCGCGTACCGAAACCCTCAAAAAGCGCCTCCTGCTGCTCGGGGCCACCTTCACCAACGAGTACGCCATCGAGGGTGCGGCGCTGCGCAAGTCCCCAGCACGGCGCCCAGTCCGGACCAGACCGGAGTGCCCGCGGAAGTCTCCGCTTCATCATGAGCGTCCGGGCGATCGGCAGGGCCACCGTTCTCCATCGATTCGGAATGGGACAGTCGACGACCACGGCACGGTCGAGATCGAGCACGCACCGCCGTTCGCGACGAGCGGACGATAGACCGTCCCGCTCGATGCCTGGATGTTTCGCAGCGAAGCTGCGCCGCCTGCGCAGCGACGGCGAGAGCGCCGAGTCCCAGGCCTCGATGCGCCCTGCGGCGGCGCCCCCCACCATGCCCCAGCTCGAGGAGCGCCTTGTCCGCCTCGGTTCAACCGGCGACCGCCAAAAGGGACGGCGCGATCATCCCGATCATGCGAGGCATCGCGGAGCGGACCTACGGCGTCCGCTTCCGGAGGACACCTCCCTCGCCGACGGGTCCTCCTGCCCGCCATGAGCGCCGAGCGCAACGGCATGGAAGACACGGTACCCGCCTCGCCGTTCCCAGCGCCCGGACGGACCGTCACCGACCTGCCCAGTCTACATACCGCCTTCCACGGTCGAGGTGGCCCAGCAGCTCTTGGAGACCAGGACTTCCAGCTTCACCTCGGCGCTGGTGGTGGGTTTCCAGCCGAGAAGGGCGGCCCTCTCCGCAACCTCGCCGCGAGACGTGGCCCTTTCCCGATCCGCGACGACGAGACGACGCGTCCGGACGACCTGTGCGAGCAGACGACCGGCTGAAGTAGATGCAGGCAGAACAGTGCCAGACAACGGGCTACGGAGGACTTCAGATGCGGGGTTCAAGTCACAAGCGAGCCGTGCTGCGCGCAGGGCGCCGCCGGCAAGACGAGGAGCGCCCCTGGGGCCGCAGGCCGCCGCCGGGCGCCGGCCGGCACGCACGCGGGGCGCACACGATCACGCGCGCCCTGTGAGCGTCCCGGCCTCCTCGCCGCTGCGCCTGCCGTGGCGTGGGGCGCTCCCGCGCCCCGGCGGCCAGGCACGGGCGCGGGTGCGCCTGGCGGGCATCGTGATCCTGGCGGCGCTCGGGATCTTCCTGGCGGTCAAGCTCGAATTCCGCCAGGCGCACTCAAACGACGCGCTGTACGCCTACGGGGTGACCGTGACCTCGATCGTGTTCATGCAGATGTAGCAATACGAAACTGAGCCAGGCCACATAATCGCTCAGCCCGCGGAGGGTCCGTCCCATGCCACCAGAGAAATATACGAAAGCTGAGCAGGGCAAGAGCGTCTGAGCTTGCCCGGCGATAGGCAGATCAACGCCGGCCCGACGAATACCCGAGGAAGCTCAGGACGCTTGTATGGCGGCCTGCATACGCCAGTACAGCCAGACCGAGGTCCACAGGCAGGCGACAAACACGATCAACGACCAGAAGAACGTCCCGACGCGCAGGCCAACGAGATCCAAGGAGATAAACGATTGGCAACGCCCAGGGTGGGTTGCGCATAAAAGGATGCCGTACCCGGGGTCCAGCCTGGCCCCCGCGTTCGATGCGGTTGATGGCTTCTTATCGTAAGGATTGCCATGCTGGACCAAACTGGTCAGCGGTCGACCAATAGACGATATAGTCCCTTGAGGCGGCGACATCGCGGGAGAGCGGGGCGACGCAGAGGTATACGGCGGTCAGGGCAAAGGCCAGTCCGCTGACCATCGCTCATGACCGCTTCCGCAAAGGTCAGATTTGCGCTTCCCTGGAGCCTGCTCTTTCGTCGTGTCCATTGAGAACCATTCTACGGAGTCACCCTTTGTTACTGGAAGGTGGCTCCGTCCCAGTAATTGCCCTAAAGCCTGATTGCTATGCCCGCCCGTTTGCAGTTTGGCATGAGGATCTACGCCAAAAAAGACCATGCAATGCGTGGTATCGCACAAGGCTTGGGTATCCGGGTGGCGTAGGCCGCCGTGGCCGGCGTTCCAGGCAATCACCGCGCGCATGGCTTCTCTGGCGGTACCGGTTAAGGTTTGCGCTTCAGCACTTAGCACGGCGTCTACATAACTGTCGATATCGGTTTCCAGTACCGCTGGGCCATTGTCGTTGTCTGCGTGGATAATGCCGCTAACTTGGCGTTCTGAACGGCTACCGGGGGCGGTGGAGACTATACGGAACTGTCCACAAAGCGTAAAGCGGCCAAGCGGGCCGGCCAGTTCCGGGCAATCGGCCTGGGTTTCCCAGCTATTGCGTGGTGTCAGCGTCAGCAAGCGGACGCGAATGGTGGCATGCGTGATTGGATAGTCATGCCGCCAGTTTTTTAATAAGCCGGCGGCTTTGCTCAAGATGGCCGCGCCTCTAACGCCGTTTTGTCTGAACAAGGCTAGATAAACCGGATGCGAGGCAGGCCAGGCTACGAGTAAGTGACCCACTAAAGCCTGGCCGCTGGGGTTGGAAACAGTCCCGGTTTTTGCCAGCGCTTGCAGTTGGTTTAACAGCTGTTTGTCCGCTGGGTTTTGTCCAGCCAATGTGGAGTTGGCCGAGACGCCGTTTAAGCTTAAGCCCCGAAAATAAGTCGGTTGCCTTAGCAGCGCCGCCCGGAGCGTCATGGCCAGTTCCGGTAAACTGGCTTGTAACATAAAACTGCCGTCGCTCTCGCGTTCGCCTAAATAGGCGCGCCAGTCTTGCAGGGCTAATGGGGTTTGTCGTCCTAGTAGCGCTGTTTGCTGAAACGCGGAGAGCAGGGCGCGGTAATCCTCGATTTGAAAGTCTCCCCGGCGCGCCAATAATTTCTCAGTGTCGCTGGCGGCCAGCTCTGCGGCCAGGATGCTCGGGTTCGCGTTACGTAAGGAAGCCGCATAGGGGATTTTCAGCAAAGAACCCGGCGGCAGGCGGCTGTGTTGGTCGCCGCCGCTGGTCAATATGCGCCCGGAAACCAAATTCATTAATAAATAAGCACTATCTCCGCCGGCAAACGCCGACCCCAGCAGTGCCTGCAAGGGTTCGGAATGCGCACAAGCGGTTTGTGGCCAGCCGGCCTGAGTCACCAAGCGGCCAAGCAAGCTCCGGTCTTGGCTATCCAGTACTACGCCCTGCTGGATATGGGCTTTTAGGCCTTCCAGTTCCGTAGCACCGGGCCAAGTACCGGGCGAAACTGCGCTGAGTTCGCCGCTAAACTGCATGGCTGCGGCTTCCTCGGCCCACAGAGGAAAGCGTCCGCCGCAACTGCGATGGCTGACTTCGTGAAAAATTTCATGCCGTAGATACACGGCAGCGCTTAAGCCGCCTTGCGGTTGGCTGCGCAGATAAATACTGCCTGGCCGCCAGCCGCCGGCGTGTTGGGCGCTGAATAGGCCGTCCGTCAAAGCGGGAAATACCCGCAAGGGATCATCTTCGCTAGGTATATGGTAGCCTTGCGCCGCCAGTTCTACCAGGGCCTTGGCGCCAGCCTGTTGCAGATCGGTTTGTTGGGCCAGTGCGCCGAAAAACAGCAGTGCCGCGCTTGCCTCGGCGAAAAAGCCGTAGCGAAAATAGCGATAGGATAGACGAGTTAAAAGGTTCACAGCATGCCTATTGCAACTGTTTAAGCTCCAGTCGGCGTAGTTTCGGGGCCAATACCGCCGTGGCCGACACCACGCCCAAAGTCATCATTCCGCCGAAAACTACTGATGGAATCAGCCCAAGCAAGCGAGCAGCCATACCCGATTCGAATGCCCCCAATTCGTTGGAGGAGCCGATGAAAATACCATTGATGGCCGATACCCGGCCGCGCATGCCGTCGGGTGTCGATAGTTGCAATATCGTGGTGCGCAATACCACAGACACACCGTCGCATACTCCGGACAGCAGCAGTAATATGCCGGCCAACCAAAAATTTTCCACTAAGGCAAAGCCGATGATACAAACGCCGAAGCCGGCTACCGCGCTCAGCAGCCAGCGGCCGGTATGCCGATTGAGTGGTCGACGGGTCAGTAGTAAGCCGGTTAATACAGCGCCGCACGCCGGCGCGGCGCGGAGTATGCCCAAGCCTTCCGGGCCGGAATGAAATACTTCGTTAATAAAAGCCGGCAGCATAGATATCGCTCCGCCGAACAGCACGGCAAACATATCCAGGGACTGGGCGGCGAAGATGATTTGTTGGCTGAAAACAAAGCGTAAACCTTCCGCGATGCTGGCAAAAATGGGGGCGCCGAAGCTAGGCGGCGGTTCCTTGATGCGTAGCGATAGCAGCGCTATAGCGCCCGCCAGAAAGAGGCCGGCGGCCAAACCGTAGGCCGCAGTTTTTCCGGCCCAGGCAATAATGAATCCGCCTAAAGCCGGTCCGCTCACCAAGCCAAGCTGAAATACGGATGTACCGATACCGGCAGCGCGGGCATAATACTCGCGCGGCAAGATCAAAGCGAACAACGAGCTATAGGTTGGGTTTATAAAAGCTCGGGCTACGCCGGTCACGGCGATGGAGGCATAAATCCATAGACTGGGATCGCCGCCTAGCATGCCGGTGGAAACAGCGGTTAAGCATAAAGCGTTGACCAGCAGCAGCAAACCGGCCAGCACGCCGAACAGGCGGCGGGAATAGTGATCCACCGCATAGCCGGCGAACAAGGCGCAACAAAAATAAGGAATCACCTCCGCTAAGCCGATCAAACCTAGCGCCAGCGTATCATGTGTTAGTTCATAGATGTGCCAGCCGACCACCACCGCCAGGATTTGGTAGGCCAGCATCATCAAGATGCGGAAACATAACAGCTTGAAAAAAGAAAGTTTGATAGCGTTAAACCCTCATCAAGGAAATTTCCGGCAGGCTGTGTACGGCGCAAGCTGGAACATTAAAATTAAAACAGGTTAGCGACGTTGGGGCTGATATCCGCCTCATAATCAATGCCTTCCAGACCGAAGCCAAACAGTTTTAAGAAATCCGCGTTATAGGCGCGAAAATCGGTTAACTCCAGTAAGTTCTCTTCGGTAACCTGTGCCCAAGCCGCTTCAACTTGGGCTTGTACATTGGGCTCCAGCTCCTTTTCGTCTACCCGATAGCGCTGGGCGTTGTCGATACGCGGGGTGCTGCTGTAGATGCATTCGCTGAACAAACGCTGGATTTGTTCGATACAGTGCTCGTTAGTACCTTCTTCTTTCATGATTTTGATTAAAATCGATAAATACAACGGCATTAACGGAATAGCGGAACTGGCTTGGGTCACCAAGGCTTTTAAGACTGCGACATTGGCGCGGCCTTGCAAAGCCTGTAATTGGTCGCTGATGGCTTTAGCCGCGCGATCCAAATCTTCTTTGGCTTTGCCTATCGTGGCGTGACCGTAGATGGGCCAGGTTAATTTATCACCCAGATAGGTATAGGCGACGGTTTGCACGCCGTCGGCCAGCAAATCGGCGGCTTTTAACGCCGTTATCCATAATTCCCAATCTTCGCCGCCCATGACCTTTACCGTGTCGGCAATTTCTGCGTCCGTGGCGGGCTGGAGGGTAATTTCCTGAAGTTTTAATTTGTCGGTATTAAGGTTGATGGCTGTATAGGGTTCGCCGATGGGTTTCAATACGGAACTGTAAACTTGGCCGGTTACCGGGTCTGTGCGGCGTGGCGAGGCTAAGCTATAAACAATTAAATCGACTTTGTTTAGGTCGGCTTTTAGTTTCTCGATGACCTGATCTTTTATAGCAGTGGAGAAGGCGTCGCCGTTAATGGTGTGGGCGTATAGGCCTGCAAGCTCGGCGGCCTCATGAAAGGCGGCGGTATTGTAGTAGCCGGCGGAGGCGGTTTTATCCGAAGGCGGTGTTTCGTAGCAGACGCCTAGGGTTTTTGCGCCATAGCCGAAGGCTGCGGTGATTCTGGACGCCAAGCCGTAGCCGGTTGAGCAGCCGATGACCAACACATTTTTAGGTGCAGTTCCGCTGGCTTCAGCGGGCAAATTTTGGGATTTGATGTAGGCGATTTGTTCTTCAACATTAGCCTTACAGCCTATTGGATGAGCATTGGTGCAAATAAAACCGCGAACTTTTGGTTTAATAATCATAGAGGGGTCCTGTTTTAATTGTTATTAGCTTCGTGTGAACATTAATCTTTCCAAAACCCTGAGCTGTCGATGGCTTATGTTTTAGTATGCAAGAATTTTTGGAAAGATTAATACAGTCGAACGTGTTGGTGCTTAATTATACACTTTTATTTTTTCCATCAATTCCAAAACCACCCCTGTCCAGTTGGCGGGCGCTGTTTGGCGGATCAATGTCGCGCTTGGATACCAAGGGCATTCTGCGCCTTCCGCCAACCAGCGGTAATCCGGGATAAACGGCAGCAGTATCCACACCGGTTTAGCTAAAGAACCAGCCAGATGCGCGACGGAGGTGTCGACGGAAATTACTAGATCCATTTCCATTACCAGCGCGGCGGTAGCGGCAAAATCAGGTAACTCATGTTGGTGTAGGTGTAATTGCGGCAAAGTTTTGAGCGTCTCAAAATCATCGGTGCGAATTTCCTTTTGCAGGCAATGGAATTCATAGTCTAATTGCAGCAGTGGTACTAGGTATTTCAGCGTCATACTGCGGTTATGGTCGTTGGAATGCTCCTTCGATCCAGACCAGGCCAAGCCAATTCTAAGTTTGGTCGGTGTTCCTAAACGTTCGCGCCAAAGCTGCTGTTTCTTGGTGTCGGCAAACAGATAAGGCGCTGGTGCAGGTATGCTGTCCACTGTGGTTTTGAAAACGAATGGCAGACTCATTAATGGGCAGTGCAGATCGTAAGCCGGTAAGGGCTGGCCCAGTTCGTGCAAAGTGAAATTGCCTGGCAGGGTGGCTATAAGCGACATGAGCTGGCTAGGCGTCTCCAGGATGATGTGTGCGCCAAGAGTTTCCAGCAGCAGGACATAGCGGCTGAAATGAATAAAATCACCCAAGCCTTGTTCCGGGTGGATGAGTAAGGTTTTATTCTGTATATCTTTTTTTTCAAGCCATAGCGGTTGGGCAAAGTTTCGGGCTAATTCAGTCAATGGCGGATTTTTCCAGCGCCATTCGTACAATTCCCAACCCTCCAGGTAATCACCAATTAAGATTTTCAGCAAAGCTTTGTTCCATTGCGCGATGGCAAAATCCGGTTTTAAACTGATCGCCCGGTCATAACTCAGCAGAGCTTCATGAAACAGTTTTAAATCGTGTAGCGTTAAGCCGCGATTGTAATGGGCTTCGGCAAAATCCGGGTTTAGGGCGATGGCTTGGTCATAGCTGTCCAGCGCTTCCCGGCATTGATTTAAATCCAGATAGGCCAGGCCTCTATCATTATAGGCATAGGCAAAATCCGCTTTTAAAGTGATGGCTTGCTCGTAACTGGCGAGCGCCGCTGCGGTTTGTTTTAAACTTTTCAGTGCGTTGCCGCGGTTATTATAGGCTTCGGCAAAATCCGGTTTTAAGGCGATAGCCTGATCGTAGCTGGCAACAGCCGCTGCAAAGTCTTGCAATTTTTGCAGGGCGTTGCCGCGATTGTTGTAGGCCTCGGCGAAGTCCGGTTTTAAAGCAATAGCTTGATTGTAGCTGGTTAATGCTGCTTCAGCTTGTTGTAAATCCTGGAGCGCTAGGCCGCGATTATGCAAAGCGTATACATAATTCGGTCTTAAACTCATGGCCTTATCGTAACTGGCCAAGGCTTCCTCCGTGCGGTGTAACACTTGCAATATCAACCCGCGATTGTAGTAAGCCTCAGCAAAATCAGGGTTTATGGCAGTGGCATGCTCGTAACTTGCCAAGGCCTCATTCAGTCGGTTTAAGTCCTTCAAGGCGTTACCGCGGTGATTGTAAGCAATCGAGAATGCCGGCTGCAAAGCGATGGCTTGGTCGAAATCAGCCAGCGCTGCAAGGTATTGTTTTAACTGCTGCCAAGTTAGGCCGCGATGATTGTAGACATCGGCGTAAAGCGGATTTAGGCTGATTGCCAAGGCATAGCTGTCTAAAGCTGCTTCATAGTGCTGCAAGCTGTGTAGGGTTAAACCGCGATTGATGATGGCAGGCAGATAATCCGCTTTTAAGGCTATAGCTTGCTGATAATCGACTAGAGCCAATGCAAACTGCTGTAAATCCTGGCGGGTATTGCCGCGATTGTAATAGGCTTCGGCAAATTCCGGTTGTAAAGCGATAGCGCGGTCAAAATCAGCCAAGGCTAGTTTAAAGTCTTGTAATTCCTGGTGAGCAATGCCTCGATTGTTGAAGGCCACAGCATAATCAGGCTGCAAAGCGATGGCTTGGTCATAGCTGGTGATGGCCGTGGCTGGTTGCTGCAAATTCATAAAGACTATGCCAAGGTTGCAGCGGGCGAACACTTGCTGTGGGGCGATCGCTAACGATTGTTCCAAAAGCAGCTGTGCTTGGGCAAATTCGCCTTGTTGCAAAGCCAGCGTGCCCAAGTCGGTTAATAACTGTGGCTCGTGCGGAAAGGACTGCAAGATGAAGCTATAAACTTGGCCTGTTGCCTGCGGATTGGTAGTTATTGGCTGGTCCTGTGCTGAGGCTTCAGCGGTTTGCGGTGTTGCTGTAGGCTGGCTGGATTTCATAATTTTGCCGGCGATTATCATTGCTGAGTCACTGACAGTATAGATTAATGCTGATTTTTATAGCGCTTGCGGGAAAAGTAAAATCCACTCATTGCTTAGCTACCAACTTAAATCGGTCGACTAAGCGGCTTAACCGTTCGCCCTCGGCAATTGCTCCTGCATTGCTCTACCTCCGACATCCATGTCGTCGTGAGCCTGTCGAAGGATGGACGGTTAAGCCGATCATGGTTCGACAAACTCACCACGAACGGCTTAGCCTTAAGCTGTTCCGGCTTAAGTTGGTAGCCCATTGCTTGTTCCGGTTATCGCTTAACTTATCGGCATTGTCAATAGGGAGGCTCTAATGGCTTCGTGCACTGCAAATTCTTCTGAAACTCCGGAAACTCCTGTAACAAGTCAGTAATGCCATGAATATCGAAATGCTGGACACAGGCCAATAATTTTCCCGCGTATTCTTGTAGTGGCTTAAACTCATACTCTTCGGCAAGTTTAATTAAATTCTGCGCAAATAGCTTCATAGCGGAAATGTTATTACTGTCTTGGATATGCCGCCAGTTTTCGGTTTGCTGTTGGAGTTTCTGTAAAACCTCCGGCAAAACATGGCGTTCAGCCGCAGATAAACTTATAATTTGACTTAGCTGTGATTTCGTAGAAGTTGTCACGGTGCGATGTGGAAGAAATTCGCTTAAGCAGGTGATTAATTCTAAGCGCAGGATAGGCTTTTTTAAATATGCCGCAAAATAATCGCACTGTATCCGCTCGAAGTCATCTTGCATCACCGAGGCGGTTAAGGCAATAATCGGCATTTGCTTAAACGCTTTGATATGCTTTGCTGCCTGGTACCCATCCATAACCGGCATTCTGATATCCATTAAAACTAATTGAATATCATGTTGTTCTGTCATGGCTATGGCTTCCAAACCATTTTTGGCCTCAAGTATTTGCACCTGAGTATCCATAAAACTTTCTTTGATTAGCCGGCGGTTATTATCTACATCATCCACCACCAAGACTGTGGCGGGTAAAAATTCGATTTTCTGCACTGGTGAAATTTCAAAGCTACCGGCAATTGTTGACTTGTTGGCCGCCACTTCTACTTGTTGTAGGTGGATGGTAAAAGTAGAGCCGGAGCCAAGTTGGCTTTTTATTGAAAGGGCGCCACCCATTAATTCAGCCAAACGTCGGCTAATCGACAAACCCAAACCGGTGCCGCTTTGCCGATCCGGGGTGTCCAGTTGTGTGAATTCGGAAAAAATGCTGTCTAGTTTATCTTCGGGAATACCGATGCCGGTATCTTCTATGTCTATCCATAGATCTAGGCGGTTGCCTAATGAATTTTCGTTGCCGGTTTTGGCGCGGAGGCGGATATAGCCCCGGTCGGTAAATTTTACCGCATTGCCGAGTATATTAAACAGCACCTGCCGTAAGCGCGTAACGTCCAGCATCAGACTTTCCGGGATACCCGGATCGATTTCCAAGAGCAAATCCAGATTTTTTTTGCGGATCACCATTATGAACATGTTGCCCAGTTCGGTAAACATTTCATGGGGATTAACAGCGGTTTTCTGGATGGTCATTTTTCCCGCTTCAATTTTGCTTAAATCCAGGATGTCGTTAATTAAGGTCAATAAGGCATAACCGGCGCTATGTATGGTTTTAACATAAGATTTTAGACGCGGCTCTTGGATTTGTTCATTCAGCAACTCAGTGAAACCGAGGATAGCATTCATCGGCGTGCGGATTTCGTGACTCATATTCGCCAGAAATGCCGATTTAGCTTGATTGGCGCGCTCGGCCTGGGTTTTTGCTTCCGCTAGCTCCCGCTCCATTTTCAGGCGTTCGGTTAAATTAAATATGACCGCCAACCAAGCGCTGTGGCCCAAATAGCTGATCGGTAAAATCGAAAGCAAACAGTCAGCAGTTTGGTCTTGTGAAATTTTATACCTAACCGGTCTTTGCGTTATGCTGCCTTCCATTTGTAAAACCGCTTTTATTTTCGCTTTTTCCAGAGGATCGGCATAAAATTCCGCAGTATTGCGGCCAATGATGCTGTTATGGTCTGCAATTTCCCTTTTTGCCTGTGGATTATCCAACAAAATAGTGCCATAATTATCGGCTATCAAAACCGTCAACGGTAAGCCGTCAATGATGGATTTTAACTGGGCTTCCGCAGCCAGGCGTTTTTGTACCTCTTGTTTTAATTTTCTGTTCCAGTAAAAGAACACCGCATTCAGTAGTATCAGTACGCCGGCTATTTTCGCTAATAAGGAGTAGTCTGTCAGTACGGTAAACGCCTCTTTTCCTCCCCACAGATTGTAAATTTGCTGTTTTTCCGCCGCAGTAATATCATTTAGAGCTCGGTTAAGCAGCGGAACTAAGGGTAAATAGTTTTCGCTGACCAGAAAAGCCAATTGTGCATTTACGTCGGTTTTGCCGACAATTCTAAGGTTATGCATACCCAACTCGGCAAGCTGATAATTTACCGGCGCCACTGCATCCAAAAAAGCATCGACTTTACCCGAAGATAGCTGGGTTAAGCCATCCTGTATACTAATCGCAGGATAAAACTTAATTGTGGGATACTGCCTGATGATCTGTTCTGCAAATCCGTGATCGTTCACTAACGCAATTTTTTTTTGTTGGATTTGTTCGAGACTTTCGACAAACTTTTCGTTGTCGCGCATCACTATTACAACTGGGCTGGACAAATAAGATTGCGTATAGTGCTGCGAGTTTGTCACTTCGGAATCCTGCGTTTGCGACAATAAGTCAATACTGCCGTTTTTCAGCTTTTCTAATGATTCAGCCCAAGTTTTGCTTGGTGCTAACTGGATATTAATCCCCAGCCTTTGTTCAATCAGCCGTAAATAATTCGCCACCATACCAATGTATTCATCTTTATCATCAATAGCTTCATACGGCAGCCAGTTTGGTCTACCTGCAAAGCGGATTTGCTTATGTGTAGCTAGCCAGGTACGTTCGCTAGAATTTAAGCTCAAACCTTTTTGTTCCGGACTGACGCCTAGCCATTTCCGGCGGATATTTAGCATGTCTTCTGCGGATATTGACGCCAGAGCTTTGTTTAAAATTTCCGGGAACAGTGGCCAGTCTTTTCGGACCCCGAAGCTCAGATCACCATTTCCAAACGCAGTGCTGTGATTTATTTTTAAATTGGTGAGCGCATTCTGTTCAATGATCCAATTGGCAACTCCTTGGTTACCGACATAAGCCTCTGCTTTACCGTAAGACAGAATTTCCAAAGCTTCTGCTGTGGTATTTACCGGTAATAACTTGATTTCCGGATACTCCTTAGCGATACGCTCGTGCAAATAAAAGCCTTTTTCGATCACCACACTTTTGCCATTCAAATCCTCCAATCGGGAAATGTCCGGGTAATCCTTACGCGTATAAATCACGCTGGGCGGTGAAATAAAGGCCGCCGAAAAATTCAGGAATTTTTGACGATCCGGCGTATTGACGGTGCTGCTGACCATGTCTATATCATGGGTTTGGGCTTTGCGCAAGGTGTCCGACCAGGTAAAGCGGGTTAAAATTTCAAAATGAATGCCCAATCGCTGTTCAACAATATGGATAATCTCTGCGCTTAAGCCCTGAAACTTGCCGGTTTGATCCACGAACTCATAAGGCGGCCAATCTGCTTCGCCACCCATTCTAATTACGGGATGTTTAGCCAGCCAAGCTTGCTCTTCCAAGCTTAAGTTCAAATTCTGTATCTGTTTCTCATTTTTCGGGTCAAAACCGATCCGTTGGTTGTAAATGCTTTGTTGTTGTTGCGGCGAGGAGTCCGGAATAAGCGCTGAACTATGATCAGCCGCCGTAGCGGGAAATGGGGTACAGGGTAATAGCAGTGAAAATAGTAGAAAGCAACTGGCGTAGCGGGCGGAAAGGACAAGACACAAGCGCATTATAAATTATTCGATAGCGGCAATCGCCACAAACTCATCAAGATGCGTTATAAAAATTTCCACCAATTGCGGATCGAAATGGCTGCCGCTGAGCGATTTAATGTACTCTACTGCTTCCAAAGTGCTCCAGGCGGTTTTGTAGCGCCTGGAGTGGGTTAGGGCGTCGAAAACATCGGCTAAAGCGACAATTCGGCCGTAAATATGGATATCAGTACCGCTTAATCCTCGCGGATAACCCGTACCATCCCATTTTTCGTGATGTTCATGAGCGATAATCGCGGCGGCTTTCAGCAGTTTACGTGCTGAACGGCTAAGCAATTGATAAGCCAGGTTGCTATGTTGCTGCATAATTTTAAACTCGGCTTCGGTATAGCGTCCGGGTTTATGTAGAATCTCCTGCGGGATCAGAATCTTGCCAATATCATGCATAGGGGCGGCATTAAATACTGTCTCTACGTCTTCAGCATTTAAACTCGGGCAAAAGCTTGCCAGTAACCGGGATATTTCCGCCATACGTTTAATGTGCTTGCCGGTTTCATCTGAAGTGGATTCCATGACTTCAGTCAAGATATAAATTATTTCCTTCTGATTTTGCTCAAGTTCAGTCAATAAGCGCTGGCGTTCTATTTGAGATTTTTTTTCGAGTTTGAGATTGTGATATTTGAGGGTTTTATTGGCGCGATACAGTTCAATATGGGTACGAACCCTAGCCAGTAACTCACTGGGGTGAAAAGGTTTGCTGATGTAGTCAACGCCTTTATACTCAAACCCCTTACTAATCGAGTCCACATCCGTTTTGGCCGATAAAAATATCACCGGCACGTCCTGCCAGAACGGCATGGCTTTTAGCTGGCGGCAGACCTGGAAACCATCCAACCGGGGCATCATGATATCTAACAAGATCAAATCAAAATCGGCATTATCTTCATTTATGATGGCGATAGCTTTTTCACCGCTGTCTGCATAAGAAAAATCATAATTATCCTCTTGGAGAATATTCATGGCTAATTGGATATTCTCAGCAACATCATCTACGATCAGTATATGCGGGTTTTCGCTCATTATGGCTACTCTTATCAGCAATGTTTCGATTTAATGGTTAATTGAATTATCATAACGTTGCTAATTATAATGCAGATAGCGTCTAAGACCGTCCGTCAGGAATTCTGCGTGAATGTATAAATCCGCTCTTTGCTTGCGCCACATCTAGATTGTGCGCATAATGACATAAACTCATGGTAGTGGATAGCGCTATCTCAAATTGCAGCTTCTTGTAAATGAGTCCTGATACCTGAATTATCCGTAAAACTATGTCAGTTAAAGCCAAACACCCAACCCCTATTTGCGCCGCTTCGGATGTTGCGGATTTAGGTAAATATGCCTTCACTGTCGATTACCGTGGTCAACGGCGGGAAGCGATCCTGGTGCGCTTTCAGGGTGTGGTTTACGGATATTTGAATCAATGCGTGCATATGCCGAGAGCATTGGATTGCGAAGCCAGCCAAATTTTTGACGAGACGGGACGCTATATTCAATGTTCTATGCACAGTATTTGTTATGACCCGGTGACCGGCGTTTCGATGAGTCAGTTGTGCGAGGGGAAAAAATTAACCGCACTGAAAGTCGGCGAGCTTGATGATGTGATTTATCTGTTGGAAAAAAGAGCGCAGTTGTTGGTCTAAGGGCGACTTTAAAAAAATTTTTATTTCCCATGGAACTTTTTTCTTTACAAATTGTGAAATTTTCATGACAATGGCCCCGCATTACAGAGTAACGCCTTTTAGCCCTCTCATTGTCGCTATCAGGTTTTGTGATGCTTAAAAATAATAATAAAAATAATGAGGAGCTGTAAAACTGTTCGCTATAATCCGTGTCTTATCCAGACTCAGGATTAATTTAAGCCCCGAGTAAAAGCAATTATCGTTGCTTTTACTCGGGGCTTTTTCAATTCCACACTTAGTCTTTGAAAATTCTGTTTCAACTTCCTTTGTCGGCACACAATTTTTTATTAAAAATAATTCGGTCAATGATTGGTCATAAGTTATGCTTGAATTGTAATCATTGCAGTTCAAAACTATGTCCATGCAAAAGTTCTTAGAATACCGCTGGCCTGATATCAAATGCATGTTTGCCTTGGCTGTGATTTATCTGCTATTGGCGCACATGGTGCTGACATTACCGAAAAAAAAGAGACCGAAGATTTGGTCTGGTTGCAAGCCAATTACGATCCGTTAACCAAGTTGCCGAATCGACGCTTGTTTGGCGACCGTTTGCAGCAGGAAATCCGTAAGGCCATGCGGGAGAGGCGCTATTTAGGTTTATTGTTTCTGGATCTGGATCAGTTTAAGCATGTCAACGACACGCTGGGTCATCGGTTTGGCGACGCCTTGTTGATCGAAGCCTCTCAACGCATCAGCCAGTGTTTGCGCAAGACAGATACGGTGGCGCGTTTAGGTGGAGACGAATTTACCGCGATCATCACGGAATTAAGCGTGGTTACCGATCTTGATGAGATTGCTCAGTCTATCATTGCCGCGCTTTGCCTGCCATTTATGTTGGGGTGTGATCAAGCTTATGTTTCCGTCAGCATCGGCATCGCGATTTATCCAACCGATGCAGAGAACGGCGAAGATTTGTTGCGTTATGCCGATCAAGCTATGTATGCTGCAAAAAATCAGGGCCGTGGCGGTTATTGTTATTTTACGCCGGCTATGCAAAAGGCCGCCCGGCAGCGTATGGTTATCGCAAACGACTTACATAAGGCTTTGGTCAATGCAGAATTTCAAGTTTATTATCAGCCGATTGTTGATTTAGAGAGTGGGCAGATCCGCAAAGCCGAAGCCTTGCTGCGCTGGAGGCATCCGCAACAAGGTCTGGTTATGCCTGGCGACTTTATATCGATAGCTGAAGAAATTGGTCTAATTGACGAGATAGGCGACTGGTTGTTTTTCCAGGTCGTGCAACAAGTAAAAATTTGGCGGTCGCTCTATGGCCCGGATTTTCAAATCAGCTTTTCACGCGTAATTTGGCGCATGGCACGGATGACTTGGTCTTAACGGAAGCCATCGTGGGGATGGCGCATAAATTGGGCTTAAAAGTGATCGCAGAGGGGGTGGAAACCGAACAGCAACGACAGTTATTACAGCAAATCGCCTGCGATTTCGGCCAAGGTTATTTATTTGCCCAACCTTTAACGGCAGATGATTTTTCGCTGCTGCTGAACGCACGAAATCGCCCGTTGCCAACAGCGTTGCATAGAGAAAATATGCTAGATCAATAGCTTCAACCATCCTGAAAATTTTGTTGGCTGCACATAAACTTGATGGCAACGAAATGCGAAGCATTTTCTAATTATTTATATATGCAATATGATCTGTATAATTGGAAAACATGATAACGCCCGTACCAGACGATACACTAATTCACGCCTTACTGGATGAGGCGAGCTATCCGCATCCGGTCTATGACATCCAGCTTTTGGAAACTCATATTTCCTGGGTAATATTGGCTGGCGAATTTGCTTACAAAATTAAGAAGCCATTGGATTTAGGCTTTCTTAATTTCAAGGAATTAAGCGCCAGAGAGTATTATTGCCTGGAAGAAATCCGGCTTAACCAACGCTTGGCGCCACAGCTATATTTGCAGGTGGTTAGTATCGGCGGCAGCTTGCAACACCCGGTATTCGGGATGCAACCCGCTGTGGAATATGCAGTAAAAATGCACCGTTTTCCACAAGCCAATCAATTAGATAATTTACAGGCTGAAGGCAAACTTACAGGTATTCACCTCGATCAGCTGGCGAGCATACTGACGGCATTCCACGCCGGCTTACCCGTTGCGCCCTTGGATTCAGGCTATGGAACCGTTACGGCTATCAGTCAGCCGGCTGAGCAAAATTTCATTCAACTGGCGGAAATTTTGTCTAAAACCGAATTAGACCGACTCGGCGCATTACAAGTTGCAAATCAGCGCTTATTTAGGCATTGCTTGACCCGATTCGAACAACGCCGCGCAGCAGGTTTTGTCCGCGAATGTCATGGCGATCTGCATTTGAGCAATATCGTGCTGTTACAGGGCATGCCGGTGGCGTTCGATTGTTTGGAATTCGATCCGCACTTGCGCTGGATTGATGTGATGAACGATATTGCTTTTCTGTTGATGGACTTGCACTACCACGGCTGTGTCGACTTGGCTTATCGTTTTCTCAACGCTTATCTGCAAATTAGCGGCGACTTTTCCGGCCTAGGCGTGCTGAAGTTCTATCTGGCCTATCGGGCGTTAGTGATGTCTAAAGTGAGTGCTATACCAGGCGCAAAAGCTACCAGCGCAGTCGCAATGTCGGCTAGTCGCGGTTATTTGCAATTGGCCGAAGACTATTTAGCCGAGCCTAGACCGGTGCTTATCATCACGCATGGCTTGCCGGGATGCGGTAAGACCACTGTGTCGCAAGCTTTGCTGGAACAAATCCAGGCTATCCGCCTGCGCTCGGATGTCGAACGCAAGCGGATCTTCGGACTGGAGGCTAATGCCGACAGCAAAGGCGGCATCTATGACGCCTCTGCGACCGAGCGCACTTACGCGCGCTTGCTGCAACTTGCTGAGCAAGTGCTGAATTTCGGCTTTCCGGTCATTGTCGATGCAGCGTTTTTAAAATACCAGCAGCGCCGCCAATTCTACGCTTTAGCGGAAAGGCTGCAATTGCCGTTCATTATTCTTTCGATACAAGCCGACCCGTGTGTATTGCGTGAACGCGTCCGGCAGCGCCGAGAGCAGGGTGCGGATGCTTCGGAAGCCGATCAAAGCGTGGTAGATAAGTTACTGGCTGTGCAGGAGCCAATACAGGCAGACGAATTAGATTGCGTTGTGGAAATAACCAATGATTACGCCAGTGCGGAGCAGTTGGTAAATCAGCCGGTGTGGCACGGGTTGCTTGAACGGATAAGGTTGGGTAGTAAAAGTATGTTTACTTAACCCATCTTTAACAAGTCAAATTAATAAGCATTTAAAAACAATATGTTGCGTATCAAAAAAAATCGGTGTGGCACTACATTCTGAAAAATAGAGTCCAGTCTCAGTATTTTAGGCTATCGTTTTACTAATACCTCCGGGTGCCGGATTAACTTTTAGTGCCTTATAAATATCCATCTGCTCGGGTTCCGCTTTGGTGGCTTTACGCACATGTAAAGCTTTACCATCGGCTCGACGGAAACTGACCGTGACGCGGTTTTGAGTACTCAATATTTCCCGTAGAGTCCTCCAACTGCTGCTGAAATTGACGTCAGATTCTTTTAGACGCCGGCGAATGAGTTGCACAAACTGATAGGCCAATACGGTGATGAACAGATGGCTATCAACGCGTTCTTCTTTATGATGGAAGATAGGCCGGAGACCCAGATCGCTTTTGAAGCAGCGAAAAACGGCTTCCAAGTCAGTGAGCGTGATATAAGTACGCCATAATTTTTCTTCCGTCCAGGCTGTTTGATTACTCCGTAAGCAATACACGCCGGGAAGATTTGCAGAAGAGCCCGCCACCACTTGTTTTTGCCAGGTTAGACTGATGGCTTTTTCGCCGCTTTCATCGGTTTGCAATTCAATTTGATAATGCTGACCGATACCGTGATGTTTTTCTTTCAGGCGACCTATGCGTTCATGGAGTTTATTTGGATTTTTTTCGGTTCGTGGTCGTTGTAATCCGGCGTTCAAGGCATTAAGTTCGGCTTCAAAACGACTTGAAAAGCGCTCGGTTATAGCCTGTTCTTTTTGTTCACGCCCCTCGGAATGGCAATAGAGCCGAATTTCCTTCTCATCCTTGGCGAGTACTTTTTGGCAGCGTACCGTTTCATTTGACGCCGTTTTAAGAGAGACAGCGGTGGTGTCATCGAACTGACGTGAGCGCTCACGACTGACGACCAGATAACCATAGCCTTTATCGCGTAACCATTGAATATTGTCCTCCGTGGCAATACCGGCATCCATCACCACCAAGGCCTCTGACGGCGCATTGAGGTGATTGAGCATCGTTTCCAAGGTACCCGGTTCGCTGACATTGCCGGCAAAAGTTTGCGAGCGGCGCACAAAGCCGCTCCCATCTAAAACCAAGCCCAAAGTCACCAGTGGACAATCCGTACGTTTCTCTTTTGAACGCCCATGCTTGGCTTTGGTATTGTTCGGCACTTCGCCTTCAAAATAGGTATTGGTCAAATCATACAGGGTGATCGTGGTCGAAAAGCCAAATAAATCAGTCAGCCGAGAGAATAAGGTCTGCTCGATCTGGGCACTGTGTTTCCACAAGGCGTCTGCCGCCCGGTACATCGTCATCAAGGGCAACGTTTCGTAGTTCGCGTCGATTAACTCGCCCAGTGCGCTTTGCCTGATTAGCCAGTTGTGTGTCGCCAGCTCCGAGCATACACCGGCCATACGCCCAATAATGGAGCCGACTATAGCGGCTATTTGTGCACCATTAATCCCCAAGCCTGTCAGCAATTCGATAAAATTCAGTTGTTGCATCGCCCAAAGGCCCACCTGCTCGACGCCTACGGTTCTGGATTGGCTTACTTCAAGAGAAGTGATATCAACAACTTGAAGATCAACAGGTACAGGCAGGGTGAACTCTGAAGGTGCGGCAGATTTAGCAGGCGCTGATGGCAAATCGTCCTTTTGTGGCGGCGCTTCGGTGACGGTCGCCTGTTGCGCCAAGAGTTGTGTAAAGATGGACTGCGCGGCTATTTCCACGGCTGACGGCAATTGAAGCGGCAATAGCGTCGATTGATGGCTCAGCAATTGCTCGACTCTGACACAAAGCGAAGGCCAATGCTCTTGGTCGACGGAAAAATGTCTGCCCAGATTCAATAAAGTCGTCTGGCGCGGTTTTCCATCGACGCGCTGGTTAGCCACCAAGCGAAAGGTGAAATAACGTTCGCCCGTGGAGGAGTTGTTGGTATGAGTGCGGCGGATATACATGGCGCAAAGTTAGCGCAGTTTTAAAAAATCCGCAATATGGGTATCAAACTATTATGGCACTACAAACTGAAATAACCCCAAAAATGAGTTGACTTATATATGAAATCAATGACTTAAGTAAACAGATGAGGCTAAATTGGCTAAATTTGAGGGGCGGCTTGTTAAAGATGGGTTAAGGCTGGCCGCTGATGGTTTTAGTTGTGAAATAAGTTAACACGGTCCATTTTTCTGTTATTTGCGTAGCGGCGGCGGAAATGCCAGAAGCGCTTGTTGGTAAATTTCGGAAACCTCTGCAAAAGGCAGATGCTCTGCTGTATATAATACTGCATGGTGTTAAAAGAGTGCTTAGGGGACGATAAGCTTATGATTTTTGTTATGACTACGTTTATATGCGTACTTTTCCCAGCCATCCGGCAGTGGTGTCCATAGGAGTTTTGCGCTAAAAGTTCAACGGTAGGGTTCCAAGGGTAGCACCACTTTCCCAAAAGGCATGTCGGTTGTTTCGAAAAGTTTATTCATTTCCGGTGTTAACCGGCTTGGTACGTACCAATTCTCTGCTTCTGAAAGAATATAAACGCCGTAGCGCAATTGCACACGCCGATATTTAACCAGCTCTTGATTGGCAACCATCAGATGCTGAAGTTGCTCTTCTGTTGGCGCTTTGTAAGCCTACGGAATTAAATTGGCCAGTATCTTTGGTTCAGGTGCAAGTTCATGGTCGCGACATCATTTCTCTAGGCTTTGAGTCTCGCTTTTACTGGCAAGAATATCTGCATCAAGTGTCTGAATTAAGGCGATGGCTTCAAGCCGGGATAAAAACGTATCAGGCCAGACTGGCTGAGCATTGGCATTAGCGATTATAAGTACGCTAAAATCAAAAACAATTGTTACATACTGGGAGGTGCAAAACAAGTGTCTAAATTTTTTAGTAGCGAAATTCATATATTCTGTAATATTCGTGAGTAAGACAAAAAATGATAACAGACGAATAACAGTGATTACTCTTTTATAACTCCAATTCCCGGTACATTATAGCTGAGCCTTGTTCAGACCAGCCCGCCCATAGCGATACCATATTACGCCAAAACGGGAAATGGGGCGATCAAACTTAAATTAATCCGTTCCTTTTTTCTCTGTTACTTCCTTGGTTATGAACGCCAATTTACCGATGCCGGATTTATGCGCCACCGCCATGGCTTCTGCGACTTTTCCGTAGGGCACTTGGGTGTCGGCCTGGATTTGCACGATGATCTCAGGATCGGACAGAAGCAGATCATGCAGAGGCTGTTCTAGGCTTGCCAAGGTCTGCGGCGTATCGTTGAGGAAAATATTGCCCTCGGCATCGATATAGATATTTACCATATGTAATTCCGACGGCTTATCAGATTTGACGGTTTTCGGCAATTCTACCCTAACTGCCTGGGTCAAAAGCGGCGCCGTAACCATGAACACTACCAGCAACACCATCATGACATCGACCAAGGGTGTCACGTTGATTTCGCTCATAGATTCGCGTTGGGACGAGGAGCTGAATTTAAAGCCCATTGTTACACCCCTTCTTTGTTTTTAATCACATTAAGGATGGCTTCCTCCTGATTTTTAAAAACATTCAGAATGGCCAAATTCAGAAAGTCGCTAGCAAAATACTCGAGTTCGTCCTGGCAGGACTTGACTCGCCTCAAAAAATAATTATATGCCAGCACCGCCGGAATGGCTGCAGCGATGCCGATGGCCGTAGCGATCAGAGCTTCGCCGATCGGCCCTGCCACCACGTCGATGCTGGCCGATTTGGCCTGACTAATGCCTTGCAAGGCGTGCATGATACCCCAGACCGTGCCGAACAAACCGACGAACGGCGAAGTGCTACCGATGCTGGCCAGCAGCGAAAGTCCCTGTTCCAGGGTTTTATATTCCTTACTAATTTGTTGGCGTAACGTACGCTCAAGGATCAATTCGATATCGCCGCTATGTTGCAGCATTGGAATAGCGTTTTCGTTGATATTGCGCATGACCTGAAAACCAACGAGGGCGACTCTACCCAAGGCGCTGGAGCCTTGATCGAGATCGGCGGCCTTTTTAAAGTCCCTGGCGGTCCAAAATTGCTCCGCGTATTTCCGATTGCATTGGCTAATGCTCCACAGCAACCAGCTTTTATAAAAGATCATACCCCAGGTTGTTGCCGAAAATCCGATCAGAACCCATAAGGTGAGTTGGACGATGCCGGAAGATGTAAGTTGTAACATGACTAATCCCTATGTTGTGATTAAGTGTTTTATTGCTTTAAGCATACTTGCCCATTCCAATATCGGCTATTGCCGGCGATCTCCCGAATTTCCGTTTATTCTTGAGTTAAGGAAAAGAAAATCGGCACGATCACCGTGCAAGCAACCGCCGTACCGCCCCGCTTTGCAGGTACGAAGCGCCATTTTTGCACAGCGATGAGGGCGGAATCGTCCAGTACTTCATGACCGCTGCTGCGGTGGATGGAAACTTGCTCGCTGAGCCCTTCGGCCGACACCCTTACTCGTAGTAAAACTTTCCCTGTCCAGTCTTGTTCCTTGGCAATTCTCGGATATATCGGCTTGGGATTGATTGCATAATTCGCCTGATAATCGGCTTCCGTATCCGATCCACCTCCTTTTCCAGAGCCGGGACCCAATGTGTCGCCGGGTCCGGATCCGCCTCCGGATCCGTTTCCCGTCCCGCCGCTCAAACCGACGCCGCCCGGAACGCCTTCGCCGGTTTGCGAGGCAACCCCATAGCCGCCAGCGGAACCGCCGGGCCCCTTGTCGGTTTTACTGTCGGCTGCATTGTTTGGCGATGGCGGCGCCTCAAGCTTAACTATCTTTTTTAGAGATGTGAGCCTGGGAGTTGGCTTGGCAAGCGGTTTTACAACCGGCTTAATATTGGGGATTGGCTTGCGCACGACCCTAGGATCGAAGTTTTCGGCTTCCGCCGCCACCGGTAGTAGTTTTGGGGGCGTGTCCGGCGTGATTTGTTCCGGAACGGCATCCATTAGTGCAACTTCAACTCGCTCCGCTTGGTTCGGGAGAGGAGTCGAGTATTGGTAGGCATATCGGAACACATTCAAAAATCCTAAATGCAATGTCAAAGTAAGCACTCCGGCCAAATGGGCGATTTGCCTGGGGCGACAGAGCGAAAGCCGAGTGAGCAAGACAGCCGGAGAGGTGGAAGGGTTCGCGGTCAAAACTATTTCTTTTCCAATTTTTTCTCGGCAGCATCCACTGAAGTGCTGAGTTCATCGAATGTTTGCTTGTATTCAGTTTGTGCACGATTAGCCTTATCCACAATTAAACCATTGTCTGTGTTAGCATCGTTAATCAGACATTCATAGTATGTTTTGGCTTGATGTTGCCAGTCATTGATTGCCTTAATACTTTTGTTCAAGGCTTTTACATCGTGATCGTCAACCACCGGAGAGACAGGTTTCTCACCGCAGTTAGTTGGTATCCACTCACCGCCATTCAGAGAACCGGCATTGCCTATAATTGCGAATTGCGAAAGAACTAAAATAGTTATCGAAATCAAAAGTTTCATTTGTGACTTCCTTATTTTGTAAAGTAAATAGATTTTACATGGTCGAAGTTTTACTTCATAAGTGATATTTCCAAATCAGGAATTAGTCATTAGCCCTTATTGCACCAAAGTCACAAAAGACAATTTCTCAACCCGCGAGCGTTGTGCGCTGGCCATCACTTTAGCAAGCAAATCGAATAGGATTGAGGGCAAAAAAAGCGACAAGGTCGGAAAAAGCATGATCGAAAGATGCATAAATCAATTACCGTCGCTTTAGCAGTGAGGACGAGGTTTTCGTGGTAACAGACATGCTTCGTAGCAGAACAGCGCTCAGACCTCACGTGGCGCGAGTCCCAGCCAGCGTCGAGCTTTGGGAAAGCTATGCAGCAGCGTTCGTTCGATCGCGAGCGCCAACAGCAGTGATAATCCGAACAGCGGCAGCAATAGAGCAAGCGCAACGATTGCGACGGCGAGCAGCGCCGAGAAGTGCGGTCTTGCTGCCGGCGGTGGCGCACCAAGTCTGTCGGAGGGTCGGCGACGCCACCACATCACGACTGCGCTGAGCGTGACCAGCAAGAGACTAGCAGCGTTTACCAGCAATATAGCCTGGTTAAGCCGCCCAAATAACTGCCCCTCGTGCGCCGCGATCACGACGTTGACGACCTTGTCGACGATATTCTTACTTGCAAAGTCATCGGTTCCGGTCACGGCGCCGCTATCAGGGTCGACCGTGTAGGTCACGCGCAAAGGCCGATTCTGGATATGCGACGAAATCGTCCAGTCCCGAAGGCCTGGAGCGGGCGGTGAGATCCAGACCGGGGGTGGCACGTTCAGCTGTGCGGCGACGGGTACTACTTTGTCCAGCGCCAGCAAATCTATGTTCAGTCGTTCTTCGGGCTGGCCTGCTTGCGGAACTGCGGGCAACATCGCCGCCATCTCGTCGGCAGTCATGCCGGGCATGCTGCTTGGCGTAGCGGACGCCGAGATTTGCGGGGCCGGTTGAACTTGTCCGCCAATCGGCCAGTCGGGTGCGCCAGCCGTGACCACCCAGTGGTTGCGCGCCCAAGTGAGATAGTTTCCCCAATTGACCGACCAGGGCAAGCCGCTCAACAGCAAGAACAGCGTCACGATTGAGACCCATAGGCCAGTGACGGCGTGGAGGTCGCGCCAGAACAGCCGGCCACGCAGCCCAAGCCGGGGATAGACAACCCCGCCCAGTTTCCAGCTACCGCGCGGTAGCCAGAGGTAGAGGCCAGTCAGGATCATGACCACGCCCCAAGAACCCGCCAGTTCGACGAGCATAGACCCGGGTTTACCGAGCAACAAAGTGCCGTGCAGGTGGGCGACCACATCCATTAGGCGCTGATCGTCCTGCGCCACCTTTATCGCTCGCAGGTCGCCTGGGTGGATATAAACCCGGAATAAATGCCCGTCTCGCGTGACGATGATTTGCGCGGCGCCGGTCGGCGTCGCCGGCGGCTCATAGCGGCTGAACCGTGAGCCCGGCACGGCGGCAACCGCCGCTCTGGTCTCGCTGGACGGCGCCGCCCGCGCCCCATCAATACTAAGTGTTTCGTAGGGGCGGTCGAGCCAGGTCTCGATATCCGGCCGGAACAGATAAACGCAACCCGTGACGGCCAGCCAACAGAAAAACGGCAGACAGAACAGCCCGGCGTAAAAATGCCAACGCCAAACTGCCGCATAGTCCGGCCAGGAGCGCAGGTCATCAACGGATTGCGACTTCATCGCTGTCTCATCCCATCCTTCTGCGCATCAAAAGTCCCTGCGTAGCGAAAGCGCAAAGGTTCGTGGCTCGCCAGGGTAAAGCGTCGTACTACCGAAGATAGGGCTAGCAACATTATAATGATCGTCGAGGATGTTCTTCAGGTTAAACTGCGCGCGCCATTTACCGAACGTATAAGTGGCCATGGCGTCGAACAGTAAATAGGAAGGAATAGGGAGGACCTCGCCATTGTAGGAGGTCTTGACCGAGCCGTTGAAGCGCGTACCGCCGCCAATAGAAAAGCCGTTATCAAAGTTGTAGTTCGAAAACAAGTTGGCGCTGGATGTCGGCAACCATGCTCTGGTTTGCCCAATGCTTTGTTGAGCAGTGGTAGCGGTAGAGGGATTTCCGGTTGTTATGGGATCAAGCAGAGCGCCGCCAGCCTTGATTTGCCATCTATCCGTGATAAAACCCGTTGCCTCAATTTCGCCGCCACGGTGTCTTACACTAGAACCGGAATAGATCGCCTCGCCGTTTATTGACCCGGTTTGGACTGCAACATTGTTCTCATTAATTTGGAACAGCGCTGTGCTGAGTAATAGCTTTTTATTGATATTATATTTTGCGCCGACTTCAAATTGCTCGCCGGAAAGCGGCTTAATCACTTGTAAATTGGAGTCGACCCGCAAGTTCGGCTGATAGGATTGACTGTACGAGCCATACAGGTTCAATCTTTCAATCGGCTCGTAGACCAGGGAGCCGCGATACTGCGCCTGAGCTCCGGGACTGTAATTCACAAATGAACCACCATAGGTTTGGACACTGATCATCGGATCTGAAACCGAGATACCGCCGATTGCTGTCAAGGGTTTTGCCAATTTGATAACCGCCTGGGTAGAGCCGGTTATGTAGTCCATTATCTGATCTTGCTGATATATACTTGTTCCAGGTCCTGCCGTGCCGATCGAGTTTATGTAGTTGCTGACCGCTGTATCGTTGAAGATACTTGGCGCATTGCCTATACCGCCAGTGTTCTCATTAATGGTATATCGATAATGCTGGTAACGCAAGCTAGCTGATATTGAACTGTCGGTCAGACCGAAGTCGTCAAGCTTTCGGCTGGCGGAACCCACTACTGAGTAATCCATAGAATTCCAGCTGTTGAAAGCCTCGCCACCGGCATAGAAGGTGCCATTAGGATTAGCGTTGCCGTAATTGTAAGCATTCCCCCCCTGGTGGATGGTTTCCTGGCCGAGCATCTTCACGCCAACATTCCAGAGCTTATTTACATCCCACGACCAACCCGCATTACCACGGAAGGCATTTTCAGTAGTCATCAGGTTCGAAGAGCCGAGAAAAGTGGAATCGGGTACCGAGAGCGTCTGCCCGTTGGCGTAGGTGGGAATGCCGTTAAAAGGCGTTGCTGAAGTTCTTTGCCAACTGCCGTTCACATAAGCTGACATGCCTTTGGCAAGATCAAAATCCAGTCCGCCGTAAGCGACGGCTTTATCCTGTTTTACGTAATCTATGAAACTGCCGCCATTTTGATAAGCCACGACGCCGATACCGCGAATCGACCCCGAATCATTTAGCGCATTGGAGACCTGGGCGTCAATCCGGTAGCGGTCAAATGAGCCGCCTTGCATGGACACAAAGCTAGGAGTGTCGGGGTTCGCCCTTTTTGAAACCAGATTCACGATGCCTCCCGGACTCTGCGGGCCATACACAACGGAAGCCGGCCCCTTCACGATCTCCATCCGCTCCAACATTGCCATATCCGGCTCGGTCACTTGATCGCCGACCGTCACCCCATCGAAGGCGAAGTTGGCCGCGAAGCCGCGCAACCAGATCTGATTGCCGTAACTTGGGCTGTAACTTGCCCAGAGAGCGCCTGGCGTGTATTGCGCAACTTCGCCCAGGGTCTTTAGATCGGCCGCCTTAATGAAATCATAGGTCGCGACACTGATAGACTGCGGCACTTTATCGATGGATAGTGGTAAGTTGGTGATGCCGGTGGTTTCCTTTTCTTGCGGCAAATAGCGGTAGGCTTTGACGGTCAATTCCTTCAGCGTCGTCACTTGCTCAGTCGATGTTTCTAAGGGTTTATCCCCTGGTTTAACCGTCAGTGTGCCATCGGCTGCGACTTTATAGTCTAGCCCCGAATCAGCCAACAGCAGCGCTGCCGCTTGGCGGGGCGTGTAGTCACCGCTGACCCTGGGGCTGCGCTTACCGGCGATAGTTTGTTCCGCATACAGCATGGGTTCGCCGGTTTGGTTAGCCAGGGCTTGCAAGGAGGAAGTTAATGGTTGGGCGGGTAAGTCAAAGTGCTGTATTTGCTCGTTAGCTAGGGCCGTGTTTGTAAGTGCGGCTAATATCGCTACACTTAGGCGTTTGGGGATTAGTGGCATGTTTTTGATTCCTAATGTTATTTGAGGGGTCATTAGGGATAGACGCTTGAGCAAAAAAAAACCGCCAAAGTTTTTTAGATTTTTTTGAAAGGGATGCTGATGAGTTACGCTTAGTAAGTGGTTATCAGTCTAAAAAAGCTCTAAAGAAAGGTCTATTCTCTAATCGCGCATATTCACTCCATGAAACAGCAGGGAATGACTCAACGTGCTTTTGAAGATTTCAAAACGATCTCATGCTCGCTGATTTGCACAATTTTCACCGGTAAAATGGCGGCGATAGCGTTGAGGCTATTGCTGAGTTTATCGGTATGAAAAGTTCCGCTCACCTTCAGCTCAGCTAAAGCGGGATTCTGCAATCTAATGGTGGTGTCATGGTAACGGCCTATTTCAGTAAGAACGTCCGCAAGACGGCGAGCGCCGAACACCATCTTACCTTGTCGCCAGGCGGTGAGCCCAGCGAGGTTTTGCTCGGGATGCGACAGAAAATCGCCATTCGCATTATAACTAAGCAGCTGACCTGCCGCTAGGGTCTTTCTGCCGGACGCTCGCACCTCGACGCTACCTTCTTCTACGGCAACTATCACCTGTTCAGCTTGTAAATAGACTTCGAAGGCAGTGCCGATGTCGCGAATCCGGCCGTTACCGGCGCGGACTTCAAAGGGGCGATCGGGATTATGCGTTACGGTAAAATAGGCTTCGCCGCGCACCAAGTCCACTTGCCGCCGCCAACGATTATAATGCACCCGTGCTTCGCTGTCGGTATTCAGTTCCATTGCCGAACCGTCGGCTAATTGAATAATTTGCTTATCGCCTTTTGCGACTTGATAGGTTATTGAATCGCCATACCAACCATTAGCGGAAAACGCAGTGAGCCCGGCTGCCAAAAGTAAACCGGCGGCAGTACTGTAAGCAATTAAAGGCCAGGAAGATCTTTTTTTGAAACTTAAAGCGGCAGCGCGGGCTGGAAATGAGCTGGCTTTAAATTGCGCCATCCAGTTCCACTGCGCTTCTATTCTTTCATAAGCGTGTTTGTGTTCCGGGCTTGTCGTTAACCAGTATTCGAACGCCTGGCGGTCAGACTCCGGACATGGTTTTGCTTGCAGCCTTAACAGCCAATCAATAGCTTGCTTATGCAGATCGTCGTGCAAATGCTTGGTTGATTTCACGGATTTTAAAAGTTCATCGTCGGTTGTTCAAAATCTAGGAGTGATTTTGTTAGTTATATAATAGACGCGTGAAAGGGTATTGTCCGCCAAATTAACGGTGTAATCCATCTAATCTTTTGCTGATATGTTCCAGAGCTAACTGTACATAGCGTTCTGAACTGCGCACTGAAATGCCAAGACGCCTGGCAATCTCCGCATGCGTACATTCTTCGATTCTGAATAAAACGAATGTGTGCTGTTGTAAGGCAGGCAATTCCGCCAGAATTCTGGTAAATAACGCTAAGCTCTCCTGAGCCTCTAAAGTTCGATCCGGCGCTGAGTGATGGTCTGCAACAGCGTAGACATCGGCGTCACAATCAAGGTGGCGCTCGCGGGTTTCGCGGCGGCGATAACGATCAACCACCACATTGGTGGCTGTTTGAAACAGGAAGGCCCGGTGATTCTGAATAGCTTCCGGGTCTGGGTATTCCGTCAGACGTAAAAAGGATTCCTGGACTACGTCGGCGACGTCCGATTCCCTGGGCCAGCTTTTACGAATGAAGGCGTTCACTTCATGGGCATGTTGCAGGAAAATGTGATGTAAAAAACTGCTATATACTTTAGGCATTTAAATGCAGAACTTTTATCAATTTATTTAGTAATGACTAAATAAAAGCAATAATCATGCCCGTAAAACTTTTCTTTATATACATATAGTTAAAAGTTTTATAAAATTAAACTATGTTATTTAGCATAGATATGGAGTAATACTAATGGCTTTAATTGCCTTGCGACAACTTTTGGATTATGCCGCAGAGCATAGCTTTGCGGTTCCGGCTTTCAACGTCAGTAATATGGAGCAAGTGCAAGCCATTATGCAGGCGGCTGACGCCTGCGCTAGCCCGGTGATTATGCAAGGCTCGGCCGGCGCGAATACCTATGCCGGAGAGGTATTTTTACGCCATCTGATACTTGCCGCCGTTGAACAATACCCGCATATTCCCTTAGTCATGCATCGGGATCATGCGCCCACGCCGGCTATTTGCGCTCAGGCTATTCAATCCGGCTTTAGCTCGGTGATGATGGATGGCTCACTGTTGGAAGATATGCAAACGCCGGCCTCTTTCGAGTATAACGTCAACGTTACCCGCACTGTGGTCAATATGGCGCATGCCTGTGGGGTTTCGGTGGAAGGTGAAATCGGTTGTTTAGGCTCCTTAGAAACCGGAAATTCGGCAGAAAATTTCGCAACTGCGGATCATAGCCTGTTGCTGACAGATCCGGATGAAGCGGTGGAATTTGTCAAACACACGCAATTAGATGCTTTAGCCGTCGCTATCGGCACGAGTCACGGCGCTTATAAATTCAGCAAACCGCCTACCGGCGAAGTTTTAGTCATCAGCCGGTTAAAAGCTTTACAGGAACGCTTGCCCAATACACATTTCGTGATGCACGGCTCCAGCTCTGTGCCGCAAGAGTGGCTAAAAATTATCAATGAATTTGGTGGAGATATTCCGGAAACGTATGGCGTGCCGGTGGCTGAAATTATTGAAGGGATTAAGTACGGCGTACGGAAAGTCAATATTGATACCGACTTACGCATGGCTTCAACCGGGGCGATGCGGCGCTTTTTAGCCCAGCCTGAAAACGCGCCAAATTTGGATGCCCGCAAGGTATATAAAGCCGCTAGAGACGCGATGCAGGCGTTGTGTCAGGTGCGTTACGAAGCATTCGGCTCCGCCGGGCATGCAGGTAAAATTAAAGCTATGCCGTTGGCTGAAATGGCTAGGCGATATAGGTGATTCTACCGACTGTTTGTCCTCCGGGAAGACTTGAAGTCAAGATTAGTGTGAATTGTTATTCTGGCAGGTATGCTCTAAGATAAAAGCCTTGAAAGCTGTTAAACCTTTGCAATGCGTAATAAAAGGAACCCTATGATAAAGCATCGCTTGATTTTTGCCTGCTTGGCTGTTTTCTGTTTCAGCTGCGCCAGCGAGCCGCCTGCCCCCCCTCCGCCGGCGCCCCCGACATCCGTGAGTTTACAGCTTAACAGCGAGCAGAATGTTAATCCGGATGTCAGCGGCAAGGGTGCGCCGGTATTGTTGCGGGTGTATGAATTAAAAGATCAGACGAACTTTAACGGCGCGGATTTTTTTGCTTTATTCGATAAGGAAAAAGCGGTGTTGGCAGGTGATTTGGTGCGCAAACAAGAATTTTTGCTGAAGCCGGGCGAGGTCAAAAACTTGCAGATTGAGCCCGGTGCAGATACTCGCTTTATCGGTTTTTTTGCGGCTTTTCGGCAACTGGATAACGCTCAGTGGCGAGTAATTGCGCCGTTAACGCTGCATCAAACCAATACGCTAATCTTGAAACTGGACAACAATCAGTTAGCGGAAACTGTGCAACCAAATCCTTGATATTTTGGAAACCATGCGGCGTATTTTGTTTGATTTAAAACAATGCCCAGTAGGCTGCGCCACCCGTTGGTTGGCTCATGCTACGAAATAAAAAATTTTCACTGAATAGTTATATATTTTGTGTTGCGTGATGCACCGATTGTCTTGCAAAATGGACAAGCCAAGAGTGTAGTAAGATAAGCGAAACGCAACACCACTATTGCCTGCCGGATTACCTAATGCCGTTGATATTGACCATTTTAAGTTTTAAGGGAGAGCCTGTTTCAGCCGCGACCAGGGTGGAGTTTGATAGCAATGGCGGTAGCATAGGCCGTAACGACAAAAATCATTTGGTGCTGCATAGTCCGGCTGTCTCGAGTTTCCATGCGCTGATAGTCTTTCGGGATGGTCAATATTTTCTGAAAGACGGGGAATACGAACAGCATTTTTTGCATGAGGTCTTAAAAAAGCCAAGTACCAATGGTACGCAATTGGTGCATGCCGATGGCGGCACGCGCATCTTAAAAGGTGATGAAGCGGTTTTGTTGGGCCAGGAAAGAGTTTATATCGGTGAATATGAATTAGGCGTAGAGTTACAGGCGCAGCCGGTTGCCGCATTAAACTTGGGTCAACCGGCGGCTAGCGCCGGCGGCCCTTTTGGTTATGCAGCGGCAGTTGGCCAAGAGGGGGCGCAGTCGCAGATTTTTCCTCTTATACCAGGCTTCGGCGATTTAGCACAATCTGTCGCACTGGAGTTTCCCGGATTTGGTGCGGCCCATGTTGAGCCACTCCCGGAGCCAGTGAGTAATTGGGATTTTCTATCCAGTCCGGCGGCAGTGCCTAGCGCATTTTCCGCTCCGCCAGAGCCTCCTGCTCCGGCAGGTCTAAGCGTGTTCGCCGGCCAAACATCGGCTGATCCTTTCTGTGGTTCGCAGGCCACGCCGTTTGCCGACAGTACCGCTCCGGCAGCAGTCGCCAGCGCAATTGAAAGTAATCCGGAAAATATTTTACATAAATTAGTTGAGTTGTATGCTACAGGGGCAGACAATGTCAGAAAAGTGGAGTCTGTGCCGCCGGTTTTCAGTCCGGAACCGCAAAGCAGCCAGGCTGTTTATCCCATTACTCCCGAAATTATGGTTGGCCCTGAAAAAATAGGCAACCCGGATTTATTGGCGGCTTTTCTGGAAGGGGCGGGGATTAGCGAAGTTTGGTCCTTATCGGCAGAACAGCAGACCGACGCGATGCACACTGCCGGGTTATTGTTTCGCAGTATGGTAGCTGGCTTGATGGATGAGTTGCAGGCGCGTAAGGCTATGAAAGCGGAATTCCGGCTGTCACGAACTGTATTAAAACCCAGAGACAACAATCCACTGAAATTCGAGCCGGATGTCGGCAGTTTTATAAAATCCATGCTGGCCTCTGCAGATCCGGCTTTTATTCGGGCGAATGATGCTGTAGTCGAGGGATTTAGAGATTTAAAATTCCATCGCCTAGCGATGACGGCGGCTTTTCAGGCATCCTTAATCAGTCATTTAAACCGCTTCGATCCGGAAATGCTGGAGCGGGAAACGACAGGCGGTAATCCCTTAACCAAAAAGAGCCGTTGTTGGGAGTATTATTGCGAGAAATTCCCGGAATTGAGGAATCGCGTTATCGAAGAGATTTTTGGCGAAGAATTTGCCGATGAATACGAAAAACAAATGCGGTTATTGTCCGGGCACTAAAATCCGCACAACCGACATCACTTTCATGCAAAAATTATAAAAAGATTAGTATATCCGCTAGTCTGCATAAGCCGGCGTTAATAAAACCAGTGGGAAGTTGAATCGAGTATGTCAATCAATAACAGAATAGTCTGGTCAGAGGGTATGTTTTTGCGGCCCCAGCATTTTCAACAGCACGACCGCTTTATCGAAAATCGGATTGACGGCCGTTGCCAGGGGTTACGTAGCTTTGACTGGGGATTCTCAGAGTTGAAGCTGGATAAGGGTTTGTTGGCAATCGGTAAAGTCGCGGTCGTCGAGGCCAGAGGTGTTTTCCAAGATGGTACGCCGTTTTTTCTACCAAATGAAGATGAATTGCCGCCGCCCTTGGACGTAGACGTCGGCGCACTCAACGAAATAGTTTATTTGTGCTTTCCGCTTCGGCGTCCCGATGGCGTGGAAGTGGATAGCGAAAACAATGCCGACGGGTTAGCCAGATACCGAATCGTCGATCGGGATGTGCGGGATCATAATGCCGGCTACGATGGCCGCTATCCGGTGCAGATCGGCAGTATTCGCCCCAAATTGCTGCTGGGTTCCAAGGAAAGGTCCGGCTATTTATGTCTGGGCGTGGCCAGAATTATAGAGTTGCGGGCAGACAAAACCGTGTTGCTGGACGAAGCCTATATTCCCTGCGTGCTGCAAAGCCGTGCCAGTAGTATTTTGGGCTCGTTCCTGCGAGAATTGCACGGCCTGTTGCATACCCGTGGCGAGGCCTTGGCGGGCCGCGTGGCGGGCTCTGCGCAGGGCGCCGGCGTTGGCGAGTACGCCGATTTAGTGTTGTTGCAAACCATTAATCGCTACCAGCCTTTGTTAGAGCATTTAGCCGTGGACGCCTCGCTGCATCCGGAAAGCTTGTTTTGCTTAGCCTTGCAGGTCATGGGCGATTTAGCGACTTTTTACCGGGCAAACAAGCGGCCGGCGGCTATTCCAGCATATCAACATGACGATCTGCGGGTTTGTTTCATGCCCTTGATAGAAGAGCTGCGCCGCTTGCTCAGCATGGTGCTGGAGCAAAACGCCATCCAGATCCCGCTCACCAAACACGATCACTCGGTCTACGGCAGCGGCAAACCGGATGTGCGTTTGTTGGAGAGCGCTTATTTTGTGCTGGCTGTGAATGCGCAAATCTCCTCGGAGTTGTTGCGCTCCAGTTTTCCGCCGCAGATTAAAATCGCGCCGGTGGAGGAAATTATCAAGCTGGTGCAGGCGGCCTTGCCCGGCATTTCTATCCATCCTTTACCAACAGCGCCCCGGCAACTGCCTTATCATGCCGGGTTTTCCTATTTTGAATTGGATAAGCACAGCCCCTTATGGGAAAAAATGCTGCAATCTGGTGGTTTCGCATTTTATATCAGCGGAAATTTTCCCGGTTTGGAATTGGAATTTTGGGCAATCAAAAAAGGTTGATGACTTATGGTGCAGCAAGGGCCTTTTGGCGCAGACGATGATGGAAAAACCGTAATATTACCTAATCCGGGCGGGCGCTCTCCAGTGCATGCGCCGCCGGTAAGCAACATGCCGGCGCAGCCGGCTGCACCGGCGGTGGATTTACAGATGTTAACCGGCAATACCTCGGCCAATACTTTGTTATCCTTGGCCTCGCCGTTGTTGTCCTTATCCGCGCGGTTACGGGTGACCGTCAGTTATGCGGGAATAGAGCAATTAAAGCAAAGTTTACTTAAAGAGGTGTCCGAGTTTGAAACCCGATCCCTGCAATCCGGTCTGCTGCCTGAGCAGGTAAAATCTGCCAGTTACGTGCTCTGTGCCTATATGGATGAAGTGATTCAAAATACCCCCTGGGGCGCGCAATCTAATTGGGGGCATATGTGTTTGCTGATCAGCGTCCACCGCGAAGCCTGGGGTGGTGAGCGGTTTTTTCAGGTGCTGGACTATGCGTTGAAACAAGCCAGCCAAAATGTGCAGTTGGTTGAGTTGTGTTATGTGCTGATCAGTTTTGGTTTTCAAGGCAAATATCGAGTCATCGCCAACGGCTCGAATGAATTGGATAAAGTTAGAGCTGAGCTTTATCAAACCATTCAGCGCATCCGCGGCGATTTCCCCGTCGAGTTGTCTCCGCATTGGCAGGGGCAAAATACCGGCAAAAAATCCTTGGCCACGCAAATCCCCTTGTGGGTTATTTCCGCTGTCGCGGCGAGTGTATTGTTGCTGAGTTATTTTGCTTTCCTGTTTGCGTTGAACGCCAGCTCCGACCCGGTTTACAAACAGTTGTTGAGTCTGGCAAAAGAACCAACGCCGCTGCCGCAGTTTGCTGGTTCGCCCATGCCGGCAGCCACGCCGGCAGCGGCCAAAAGCCTGCAACGCTTTATTCCTTTGTTAAGCACAGAAATTTCCCAAAATATGGTCGAGGTGGTGGATGACAAAATTATCCGCATCCGTAATTCTTTTGCCTCCGGCAGTGATCAGATCAAGCCTGAGTTTTTACCTATGCTGAAGAAAATTGCCAAGGAACTGGAAAACGGCCAGGACTCGATAGTCGTTACCGGCCATACCGATGACAAAGCCATCGTTTCGGCTAAGTTTCCCTCCAATTGGCATCTGTCGGTGGCGCGAGCCAAAAACGTGTTGGCGATTTTGCAGTCTGCGGCCAATTTGCCGGGCGCAAGCCGCTCCGAAGGCCGTGGCGATGGTGAGCCTTTGGTGAGTAACGACAGTGCTGAACATCGAGCCTTAAATCGCCGTGTCGACATCTTAATTAAGTGAGAAAACCACGTGGAACGGATGAGCAAATTTCTGAAAAATAAGTGGGTCATCGAGTTAATCGGTCTGTTGGCCTTGTCCGCTTTGATTTGGTTTATCGGGCCGTTGGTGGCCATTGCCGGTAGCGTGCTGCTGGAGAGCGATTTAAGTCGCGGCATCCTCATCGCCATAATATTTACGCTGTGGCTGCTGTATTGCTGGTTGCGCCGCTATCAGGCCGGGCAGCGAGAACGCAGTTTGGTTAACGGCTTATCCGGCGGGGATAGCAGTGGAGAATTACATGACGCGCAAGCGGCAACGGCTGCCGAACTGAATATCTTAAAACGCGGCTTCGACGAAGCGCTGGCATTGTTAAAGTCCGCCGGCGGTAAACAGCGGGCAGGGCGGCAATATCTGTACGAATTGCCGTGGTATGCCATTATCGGCGCACCGGGTTCGGGAAAGACTACTGCGCTGATCAATTCCGGCCTGCATTTTCCGTTGGCGGAAAAGCTGGGAAAATATTCAGTAAAAGGGGTGAGCGGCACCCGCGATTGCGATTGGTGGTTTAGTGATGAAGCAGTATTGCTGGATACCGCCGGGCGGTATGTGACCCAGGATAGTCATCGGGAAGTCGATGCCTCGGCTTGGCTAGGTTTTTTGCAATTATTAAAAAAATACCGTCCGCGCCGGCCCTTAAATGGCGTGTTTGTGGCGATCAGCGTCAGCGATTTGCTACAGCAAACCGAAGAACAATTGCGCTTGCATGCCGGCGCGATACGCCAGCGCATTATTGAACTGAATGCACAATTAGGCGTACAACTGCCAATTTATGTGCTATTAACCAAAGCGGATTTACTGGCCGGTTTTAGTGATTTTTTCGCCAATCTCAGCGATGAAGAGCGAGCCCAAGTCTGGGGGCAAACGTTTAGCAGTTGGGGAAATGTAGAGCTGACGCAAAATCTGACGACCTTCGACCGCGAATACGATGCATTGCTCGGCAGGCTGATTCAGCGCCGGCTGAAGCGCTTACAGGAAGAGCGCGATGTGCAGCGGCGGGCGGCTATTTTTGATTTTCCAACCCAAATGCTGTTAATAAAGGGTAGCGTCACAAAATTTCTGGAGGCGGTATTTACCGCTAACCGTTACGAAGAGCCATTGCTGTTGCGTGGCGCCTATTTTACCAGCGGTACTCAGGAGGGTACGCCGATAGACCGGGTCATGGGCGCTTTGGCCGCCTCTTATCGGCTGGATAGACAGGCGATTGCCTATAACAGCGGCCGGGGGAAAAGTTATTTTTTAACCAAATTGCTGAAGCAGGTCATTTTCCCGGAAGCCGAATTAGTCGGCGTTGACCGGCAAGTGGAACGGCGTTTCCGTTTGCTGAGCATGGGCGGAACGATTGCCGCTGCGGCGCTGGTGTTGCTCGTCTTGCTTGGTTGGTTCGTTAGCTTTTCGGCCAATCAAAGCGCACTTGCCGAGGTCGAAAAGCAAATCGAAATTTATCACACAGCCGGCAACACAAAGGCTAATGATAGCCGTGGCAACTTATTGGCGCTATTGCCACGGTTAAATGCCTTGTCTGCGGCGCGAGAAGTTTTTCCGCAGACCGCTTGGTATGCCGGATTGGGTCTGTATCAGGGCGATAAAATCAATGCCGGCGTCGATGTCGCCTATCAACGCTTGTTGCGTGAGCCTTTTGCTACTTTACTTACCCAACGATTGAAAGAGCGCATGCAAGGCGCAGAAGGGAATAACCTGGATGTGCTTTATCAGTTATTACGGGTGTATCTGATGTTTGCGGAGCCCAAGCGCATGGACGCCAAAGTAGCGCAAGCCTGGATTAGCTTGGATTGGCAACGCAATTTTGCCACCGACCCGGATACGCAAGCCAAACTACAAGCGCATTTGGATAATCTATTGGCCTTGAATACTGATCCGGTGGCTGTGGATGAGGGCTTTGTCGCCGCTGTGCGGGCAAAACTAAGCCAAACGCCGCAGGCCGCGCAGATTTATGGGCAGTTTAAGAGCGACGCCCTGTTTGACCATGCCCATGATCTGAATATCGCTACGCAGTTAAACCCGAACGGCGGCCGGGTGTATATGGTAAACGGCAAGGAACTGGACACCCTATCGATTCCGGGTTTGTTTACCGCCTATGGCTATACCGACATCTTCCTGAAAAAGGGTAAGGATACTGTCAAACAAGCCGGGGAACAAAACTGGGTGCTGGGGAATAAATCCATCGATAATCAGGCAGAGACCGACCGCTTATATGGCGATTTTCTGCGTTTATACTTAGCGGATTATCAAAAACACTGGGATGCGGTGCTGGTTTCAGTCAAGATTAGACCGCAACAAACCAATAACCAGATCATTGAGACGCTGGATCTTCTGTCTAGGCCGGATTCGCCGTTAAAGCTGCTGTTGCAGACGGTGGAAAAAAATACCTCTTTAAGCCGTTTATCTGCCGAAGCAGCTGCCCTTGGCGGATTGTCCAAGGCTGTTGCCGGCGCAACAGCCGCACTGCCGGATAGCATGACGCAAAAAATGCTGGATTTGGCTAAGAATCAGGTCAATGCCGGCACTGACCCGGTAAAGGCGTTGGAGGCAAATTTTGAACCTTACAACCAGCAGGTGCGTTCGGCGGCGGATAGGCCGGCGGCGATAGACGCCACGCTGGCGACCTTGAAAAACTTGCACGATTATTTGCTGCAAGCTAGTTCTTCGCCGGATAAAAAGGCCAGTTTGATCCCCGGTGGCGCACAGAACCCGGTGCAGGCCGCGAAACGGGAGATTGAAAAAAGCCTGCCGGGTCCGGTGGCGGCTTCCTTGAGCAATCTCACCAGCGCGGGCGGTAATAATCTAAAGAGCGACGCCAAAGCCCAATTGAACGATAGTCTGAAAACCTCAGTCAGCATACCATGCATCAGCGCTTTAGCCGGCCGTTATCCTTTTGCCCGGAATACACCGCAAGATGTATTGTTGTCTGATTTTGTGAAAATATTTGCCGCCAATGGCGTGATGGATCAATATTTCAACAGCAACTTAAAAGCGCTGGTGGATACGGCTTCCGTGCAATGGAAGGAATTGAGTTCGGAAAATGAGCTGGGTCTGTCGCCGCTGACGTTGCGGCAGTTTCAGATTGCCGCCAGAATTCGCGACGCTTTTTTTGCCGGTGGCGGGGGGAATCCGCAAGTGAAATTTGAACTCAAGCCAATAGCCTTGGACGACCGGGTTGGCACCTTCAGGCTGAATATCGAAGGTCAAGAATTGCTGTATCAGCATGGGCCGGAACAGATTACCCAATTTCAGTGGCCGGGCGTGAATAGCAGCGCTGGGGTCCGGTTAGTGTTCGAAACCTTGGACGGTAAACAGGTCAGCCGGTTTAAAGAGGGCGGTTGGGCTTTATTTAGAATGTTTGACGAATTTAATATTGAACGCACGGCATTGCCGGAAAGATTTAATTTAACGGTACAGGTGGAAGGCTTGAACGCACGCTTTGAATTGCGGGCGGCGAGCGTGAATAATCCCTTCAGTTTAACCGAGTACCAGTCTTTCCGTTGTCCGGAGTCCTTGTGAGCAGCGAAGGAAACAGCCAGCTTGGCTTTTACGGCAAAGTGCCGGCCTTGGGCGATTTTGTTAGCCGCCGGCTGCCTAGAAATTTTATTGATCCTTGGGATGCATGGCTGCAATCGGCTTTGCTCGCTAGCCGGGAAACCTTGGCGGAAAATTGGTTGTCGGTATTTCTGGTGAGTCCGATTTGGCGCTTTGCTTTAAGTCCGGGGTTATGCGGATCCTCGGCGTGGGCAGGGGTGATGATGCCCAGTGTCGATAGAGTTGGGCGTTATTTTCCGTTGACTCTGGCGCAAGGTATAGATCCGCAATGCTTATCGGCAGTTTTTTCGGCAGATTCCGATTGGTTTGAGCATTTGGAAAGTTTGGCGTTAACGGTGCTGAATGCCGATTTTGATTTGGAGAATTTCGATAAAGCGGCGCTAGCTATAGATATGCAAAGTCATGTGCCAAGTATAAGTTTAAATGCAGTAGTTGCCGGCGTGTGGCCGGGGGCTGCCGGCAAGCAAGTCTATCGTTACGCAATGGCTGATGCAAAACAAACTGCAGCGCTGTTTCCGCAGCTTAGCCTAAGTTTGTTGGGCAAGTTATACCCCGGTTTTAGCTTTTGGGGGACTCAGGACAGTCGGCATGGCCTTTCTCGATTTCTCTGTTGTGAATGCATGCCGCCGATTACTGCTTATGCCGATTTTTTAAGCGCTGAACATCAGTATGCTCAGGAAACCATGATTTTGAAGCAAATGGCAGTAGGTGATGCAAAAATGCCGACTGTTGAGTCGCAACCCTTAACCAGCGAAGCCACAGTACAGTCATTGGTGGCAACTAGCTGTGCTTGGGTGTCGCATGGCATGACCGTGGTGGGAAATAAGCGCAAACATAACGAAGATGCGATGTTGAATCACCCGCAAGCCGGCGTCTGGGTGGTAGCTGACGGCATGGGCGGACATCTTTCCGGAGATATTGCCAGCCGTTTAATTGTCGATAGCATTGCGGAGTTGGAATCACTGGATAGTCTTGAAAGCCGAACCGAACAGGTTTGTAGCAGATTAATAAAAATAAACCAGGAGTTGGCGCGGTATGCCTTGGGAATTGAGGAAGGCAGCGTGGTTGGCTCTACCGTAGTGGTATTGCTGGCGAAAGACTGCAACTGTGCGGCAATTTGGGCCGGAGACAGCCGGTTATACCGTTTCCGCCAAGGAAAATTAACCCAACTGACCAGAGATCATACGCTGGTGGATGAGCTCATGCTCGGTGGTCTTAGCCGGGTGCAGGCTTTACAACAGGCTGGGGCTAATGTCATTACCCGGGCAGTCGGCGGACATGCCGATTTGGAGTTGGATAAGCTTGTGTTTAGCGCCGAGCCCGGAGACCGCTATTTGCTTTGCAGTGATGGCTTGGATAAGGAGCTGACTGACATTGAAATTAGTCGCCTGATGGCGGCTCAAGATTGCCAGACAATCGTGGAAAGCTTGATAAATCATGCTCTGGCAAACAGCGGTCGCGATAACATTACTGTGGTGATCGCGGAATTTAGCTAGGTATATCAATCAGAACCTGCACGGGTGTCGTGCAATGCCCATATATAGTGAAATGAGTTGTTTTTAAAAAACACTTTGTCCATTGTAAAACAAACTTATTTGTTTAGTTAGGGTGGAAATCAAGGCGCACACTTAAAAGATAAATTGATAGCAACTAGGTTAAATGATAGTATCAATACTGATAGTATCAATACTGATAAGTAGAATTTATGTGAGGCAGTCGTGAAAATTAGTTTAAAGCTGTTAGGTTTAAGCATAACCGCAATTTTGGCTTGTGCAGACGTCAAAGCCGAAGATTTAAATTTTGGTAAAGCTACGCCAGACGCCAAACAAATTATTGAACATTTAAAGGGAGCAAGCCCTGCAACTGCAAATACGCAAGAAAACGCCGATAGTCCCTCTGCAACCGAAGATGATGGTTATCAAGATGTGGATAAAGGCCAGAGCAGAAATCTGGTATTTATGAATGCCGCTGGAAAAAAAGCCGCTAATCAACGGGCTAAATCAAAAGATGATGCGCCTAGGGAGAATATCTCGGCCGCGGTTGATGAAGCAGCTGTCTCCTTAGTGGTGTTATTTGATTACAACTCATTTACGCTTAGTGATGACGCAAAACAAAAACTCGCGCCGTTGGCACAAGCCTTGAAATCCCCGGAAATGCAAGGTTTGCGCTTTAAAATCGAAGGCCATACCGATGCGGTGGGTGGTGATTCGTTTAACCAGGACCTGTCGCTACGTAGGGCCGAAGCCATTAAGGATTACCTAACCTCACAGTTCGATGTTAACAGTGCAAACATAGAAGTGGAAGGTAAAGGCAAACAGGGGTTGGCAGATCCCAAGCATCCGGATAGCGAATTGAATAGACGGGTAAGGATAGTGCGCTTGGGCGGCTGATTTCGGCTTGATGTAAGCCTAGCCAGATAAACTCAGATTTGATAACGAGCAATGAGACGCGAAAAATGCAGGAATCTAATAAGGTAGCTTGCGCACAGGCATGGGAAACTGAAACCTAATGCCGCTATTCGATGAGGAAAAGACTAGGTTCATCGGCGGGAGTCAGGAACCTGCTGAAGATATAACTTTTGTTCCATCCGAGCCCTCTACGCCGTTTGCTGAAAGCAATGTAAGCCCGGACTTTCGCCAAGATTTGCAAGCAAACCAACAGCCATTAACCATCGGTGCTGTGTTGAAGGGTAGGTATCAATTACAGCAGAAACTGGGTGAAGGCGGCATGGGCATGGTTTTTAAAGCCCTTGATTTGCTGTTGGTAGAGACAAAATCCAGAAATCCCTATGTCGCCATAAAAGTGCTTAGCCCGCAGTTGGCGGAAAATCAGATGATGGTGGCGGCCTTACAAAGAGAGTGCGAAAAAACCCAATCCTTAAAGCATGACAATATCATCAGCGTTAACGCTTTCGATAAGGATGGCGATCACGTTTTCATCTCCATGGAGTTTTTATCCGGTCAACCGCTCAGTGAGTTGATAAGGCAATTACAAGTGACGGGTGGGATGCCCTTAACTCGCGCCTGGCCATTGATCGCCAAAATGGGTAAGGCCTTAGCTTACGCTCATCAAAAAAATATTGTGCATCGGGATTTTAAACCCGCCAATGTGTTTGTGACCGCCGAAGGCGAAGTCAAAATATTGGACTTTGGTATTGCCTCGAAAATTGAAACCAGTGTTGCGCAAAGCGGCGCCGATGCCGACGATATGGATACACCTACGCGTTTAGTCAGTACCGGCATGACGCCGACGTATGCCAGTCTGGAGATGCTGCGCGGCTTAACACCTGATCCATGCGACGATGTATATGCGTTTGGTTTGGTGGTTTATGAATTGCTGACCGGAATGCATCCCTATAATCGCCGGCCTGCGGATGAAGTGTTGTATCTGCAACAGGCCAATGACGGCAAAATGCAGCTTAAACCGGTGAACGGCCTAAATCATCGCCAGTGGCGAGCTTTGCGCTCCGCCATCGCCTTGGTGCAGGCTAAACGGCCTAAGGATCTGGATGTCTGGCTAAATAAGTTTGATCCTACAGCCAAAGGGCCATGGGGGATAGCAGCTGCTGGCGCTATCGCGGCGTTAGTGATATTGGGGCTGGGCTGGCAATGGCTGAGCCAAAAACCTATTGTCGATACACCGATTCAGCAAGCTAAGCCGTCGGAGCCCTCAATCGCCGCTACCTCATCTTCAGCCCTTGTCGCCAGTCCTACACCGATAGCAATGCCTTCAGCACAGCAGCCGCAGCCAATAACTGCGCCTGTATTAAGTGAGGCGGCGTTATCCGTGGCTGTCGGCAAAGCCAAATATAAAATCGGTGAAGCCTTTATCTTAAATTTGCATGTGGAGAACAGTGGTTATCTCCGCGTTGCGAATCTGAATCCGGCCGGTGAAATCAGCGAGATTTTACCCAATCCCTATCAATCCAGCCGCGTCAAAGCCAATAGCGATTTGCAGATCCCGCCCAAAGTTAAAAATATAAAACTTCAGGTTTCAGCGCCGGTGGGCAGTTACAAAATCGTCGCGGTTTTCAGCGAGAGGCCTTTGCCGGAGGTGAAGAATATTATCGATCATGCCGGCAATGTGGCTGCAGAATTACACAGCACAAATATTCTGTCTAAGGTGATTCCATATGAGGTTGTTAAATAATTGTCGTAATGAGTGTTTTTGTACGGCTTAAACCCGAATGCAGGCTGGAACATGTTAATAAATAAAAGAGCGTGTCGTGGAATTTAAACTAAAACAGAATACGTTGTTGAGAGTAGCTATTCTTGCTGTGTTGGCAGGGTACACTATGGAGTCGTGGAGTAACACCCTCACACATGTGCAAACCGATACAAATCTTGGATCTGGAGCAGGCACGACTATTACTGGCGGCACAAGCGGTGGCGTGAATATTAATATTAACGGTGGAACCAACGCTATCGGTGGTTCTTCAGCGACGACGATCTTAGTCGATGCCGGCACTCAGCATACTGCAAATAGTGCGTTCTATGGTTTTACCGCCTTTCAGTTGGCAAATGGCGATACCCTGACATTTAATTGCGCATCATGTAACACGACGGCAGCTGTATCAAATGTCTTTGTTCGTGATAGTGGTGCAAACGATGCAGCCATTACTGCAAATGGACCAACAGGTCTGTCTTTATTAGCTGGCAATTTGACGTTTGGAAGTAATATTTCCAGTAATGCAGCCTTGTGGTTTTTCAATCCTAATGGCGTGGTTTTCGGCAATGGCGGCATAGTGAATGTGCCCGCTGCATTTCATGTCGGAAATGCTTCGCAGATTAGTTTTGGTGCAAATTCAGCTTTTAGTATGACTACCACGGATGCAAGCTCTCTAACGACAGCAAGCCCTGCTGCATTTGGCTTTGTAGGAACACCGGTAGGCAGCACTGTGACGCTGGATGGCACAACTATTACGGCAGGCGATGGAATTGAAATAAAGGGCTCTTCTTTGGTTATAACCACTAATCAAAGTACCTTGAATTCTGATGGGTCTACAACCAATTCCGGGGTTATCCTGAGCGATGGAGCTACTGGTCAGGTTACGGTCGATAATGTCAGTGCTACAACAACGGTTGTCGGTGTATCTGCCGCTGCAACTTTAAGTAATGGGACTGCTTTGTCCTCAATTGCATCGATTTCTAATAGTGGTAGTTTTGTTGGCGATATAACGTCTACTTCCGGTTCGGTTACGAATGCTGCAACCGGCAACATCACGGGCAGTATAAACGCAGGGACGGACATCACAAACAATGGCGTGATTACGCTAAGCGCTACAGCAGGCCCACAAACTGTTGAGGCAGGTCATAATCTGATTCTGGATGGAACCGGCGGCGCCTCCGGTACTGGCGTTATATTGGACAACCAGGGTTCGGGAGCAACTGCAACAATCAGTGCCGGCAATACTCTAGAAATAGGCAATACGGCTCTAGGAGGCATCTATAAATCAGGTGCTTCCGGCAACCTGACTGTGGAAACCACAGGCAACAGCAGTACCTTAAGCATCAACAACAGTGGCTCGCAGATTAGTGACGCCAGCACGGGCTGGCGGCGGCTTAACCGTCAGCGCAACGGGAACCGGCAGTAATATAGTGCTTGCTAACGGCGGAGCCATCAGCACGGCAAACTCCGGTAGCGTCACGATCAGTTCGACGCAAGATATATACGACAATGGCGCAATCAACATCATTACGGGAGACGTAGGAACGGTTTCTGCAGGTAGGAACCTGATCTTGGGATCTGACGGTGGGTTATTGACCCCGGGAACAACCAACTATGGCAGCGGTGTAATTAACATCAACCAACCAGATGCCGCCACGCTGACAGCCAATGTCACGATAGAAGCAGTCAATAATCTCAGCTTAGGCGTAGCAGGCCAAGCCAGCACCGGTTTGATCAGTAAAGCGCCTGCTAGTGGCGGCACGACTGGCGGCAGCGGCAGTCTGACTGTGGAGGCCACAGGCAATAGCAGCACCTTAAGCATCAACAACAGCGGCTCGCTGATCAGTGACGCCAGCACAGGTGGCGGCGGCTTAACCGTCAGCGCAACGGGAACCGGCAGTAATATAGTGCTAACAAACGGCGGCGCTATCAGCACGGCAAACAACGGTAGCGTCACGATCAGTTCTACACAAGATATTTACGACAATGGCGCAATCAATATCAATACGGGAAGCGTTGGAACGGTTTCTGCTGGCACTGATCTGATACTTGGCACTGATGGTGCGGGGAATTATGGAGCAGGAAAAATCAATGTCAGCAACCCAACAGGAATGACTACTATTGTCGCTGGGGATAATCTGATGCTGGGCGAATCGGCTTCTATTAGCAGTATTGGGGAAATAACTAAAACCGGGACGGGCGCGGGCGGTTTGACTATTACCAGCGGAAGTGGAACAAATAATAACGGCACTTTAACGTTCAACAATAGCTCAACTATCAGCGACACCAGCACCGGTGACGGCAGTTTAACGCTGAATGCCTTTGGTGCAAGCGGACTTACAATAAACTCAGACCTTCTCGGCGAAATCAGCAAAAGCACAGCAGGAAATTTCAATTTCAACGTAACGGATACTCTGACACTAGATGGCGTAGTTATTAAAGCCGACGGCAATATTGGTATTACCGCTGGCACTTTAAGTATCGCTGCTGCCACCACATTTGAGGCCATCACCGCAGGTAATGCGGTAAGCATTCAACTGAACGTTACAACTACTCCCGCTCTGAACTTGACCACCTCCGGCACAACCACGCTGTCCGAAAACGGCGGAGTGATGAGCCTGCAATCGACATCCGACGCGAATAATACGGCTAATATCACCAATAGCGGCACTTTTACCGGTAATCTGACTTCAATTTTAGGCTTAACACCTTATGCGGCTAGCGGAACGACAGCAGCGCAAATTTTCAATACCGGAACTGTCATCGGCAATGTAATTGCGGGAACGGATATCACTAAT
>CAVPMI010000005.1:0-59861 GCA_963705975.1 uncultured Pseudomonadota bacterium | reverse complement strand
CCGCCTAAATTAAGGGAACCCGTACCACCCTATTTGAGGGTTAAAAGCACGGATTGACCCACGCTATCCCAGGCGGCATTCAGTCCTAAGATAGCGCGAGACAAAATGTAGGGCTTCAGCCTGTTTTTCTCCTATTCCAGGGTTGTCTGGGATCAAACAAGTCGAGCTGTTGTCCCTTGTAATATCGCTTCAGTTGGTGATAGTGTTTATTTTCCCACTGTATGGCGATCTCAAGGAGAACATCATTAATGGCGTTTATGGCTTCGTCGGAAAGTCCATCCGGGAAGAGTGTTTCTGTGTCGATTTCAATGGTCATCGCAATGCCTCAATCGCTTGTTGCAGCAAGTCATCGGGCAGATGGTTGAGCCCTTTGGGTACGGCCATCTGCATAGCGGTTTTCAGAATGCGTCCTGCCTGCCTGGGTAAGCCTTGGGACGCCATGCGTAACAACTCCATGCCGGAGTCGGCCAGCAAGGTATGCTGGCAACCGACGACTTTGAGCGCATGCGTTATCAAAGCGGTAAACCGTTCGCGTTCGGAGATGGGCATGAGTTGCAATCGCACCTGGATGCGTCCAGCCAGAGCGGCATACGGCGCCCGATTGAGAGTTTGAGCCAGACTTGGGTGACCGACTAGCCAGACGGTCATCAAGTCACGCGAGTCGAAGGCGAAATTCAGAAAGGCCGGGAAGTCCCGAAAGAACTCTGGCGGTAGATTTTGGGCTTCGTCAATGATCCATACCAGTAACAGTTGTTTACTGTCAGCCAATTCCTGAATACGGGTTTTGAGATCACGCCAGAGTTGAGCCCGCCGGTAAGCCGGTTCAATGCCGAGTTCTGCCGCCATGCTCCGGTAAAGATCGGTGCGGCCAAAATCCGTTTCAGCCAAATAAATGACCTGGTAGCGATGAGGATTTAAGCCATGTGTCAGATGCCGTAATGCCGCCGTTTTACCGACGCCGGCCTCGCCGGTCAGAAGCCCCAGCCCTGGACTTTGCAATAGCCACTGGAAGCGTTCGTTCAAAGCAGCCAGTGTGCCATCATCCCAGAGTTCAATTTGCGCCTTACCCAAGGGTTCCGCTTTAATACCAAAGTGTTGACGATACATCAGTCCTTCTCCTCTGGCGTGTGAGCATAATGCTGTTCAAAGGCCAGTTCCACGAGATTAGGCCCTTTTTGGGGCATTGTGCTAGTGGATGGCGGCGTGACGGCTTCCGGTTTTCGCCGGCGGCGATGCGCATTTGCCAGGGCGTCAAGAGGTGTGGCTGCCCCCAAGCTTTTGCCCTCATCATTTTCAATACCCATGACCTGTCCGGCATGAGGATCGACCACCAAACGCACGTTTTTACCGGACAGTTCATAAGGCACCTCGAAATCACGGCCCTGGTAGGATACCGTGCCGTCTTTACGCACCCGGCGCAGCACCCGATAATAAAAAATGGCATCCAAATTCGCCGCCTTCTGACCCAGTTGCCGGATCTTGAGCAAATCCTGCTGATAGCGTTCCAGCGGCGTTTTATCATCAAGGCCACCGTGGGGTTTACGGTGATAGACCTGCTCTAGCCAAGCCCAGAGTCTGGCGTTAAGATCCTCTAGATCATGGATGCGCGAGAAATCCAGCTCACTCAGAAACTGATCACGGAAGGTGCGATGCCAGCGTTCCAGTTTACCCTTGCCTTCCGGCGCATAAGGTCGGCAATAAATCAGCCGGATATCCAGACGTGCACAAATACCTTGCAAGGTGGCGGCGCGATAGGCCGGGCCGTTATCCACTACCAGTTTTTTCGGCAGGCCGCGCTTGAGCACAGCTTGCTTTAAAACGCCTTCGATATCCAAAGCCGTTTCGCTGGTGCAAAAAGCGCTATGGGCGATTAAACGCGAGGCGTCATCCATGAGGGAAACCAAAAGCACTTTACAGCGTCCGGTCTTTAACATCACCGTGGGGCCATGCATAACATCGCCATACCAGATGGAATTAGCCCACTCAGCGACAAACCGGCGATGTTCTTCCGGAACTGACGAGGAATCCGCCGGACGCGAAAGGTTTTGTTGCTTTAACAAACGATGGATGGCTGACCGTGATACAGTGCCGCGCGACACCATCCCTGAACTTTCCAGCAACTGTTTGAGTTGCCGAATAGAGCGGCGTGGATTTTCTCGCTTGGCGGCTATCAGCGCTACCTGAACCGCTGTCGACAATTTAGATGCGCCTCTATCTATACGCTGCTGGGGCACTAAGCCATCAATGCCTTTACGTCGCCAAGCATAATACCAAGACTCAATGGTTTTTTCGCTCAGAAAGCGCCGATGGGAGCCTGGGATGGCGTACTCCTTTTGGGCTAATTCCCGAATAATTTTTTGTAGATCGCCGCGCTCCAAATCGTCGCGGCTGACTAATGGTCCCAGTACCGAGAGCCGAAACAAGGCCATGGCATTGAACTCTTTCATGTCAAACTCCTGCAGGTTAAAAGGAGCCCTTATGAAAAACGACAATGCACACAGTTGGAACTGGGCAAAGTGTGTGGGGTCTTGAAAATGAAGCCAGCCGAATGTCCAAAGCCCGTTTAAATTCAATTCATCACGGGACGACTACACCTTCTCTATCCAGCCAATACATCGCCTGACTCAAGGGCATGGCTTGCAAACACTGTCGCCAAAAATCAGCAAAATCGACAGACCGCCCCAACTCTGGAAACCGAGCGCGTAAAAACAATTGGAATTCATGATGGCGCACTTGCAGTTCAGTCCACCAACGGCGAAGCGTACGACGATCCAAACCACATTGCCGCGAACATCCATGCAAAGAGCAGCCACTTAAAAACATCAGAATGATCGCCTGTTGAATCGCCCAGTCATACCAGCGGCGAGGCGTAATGCATTCGGGTAATCGGGAGCAGGTCTGACCGCAACCCCGGCATAAATAGCGAGGAATCGGAATCGGATTAAGCGACTCGGAATTTAATGATTGCCTATCCGCTTTCCTTTCATAACAGCCATGACACCACAGCTTGCCAAAAGAACAATTTGGACAAGCAATAGGTCGATAGAGAATGGGCTGATTGGATAAGGAATCAAGATGTTGTTGGAGAGTAAGAATTGATGCGACAATCCGCTTCATAGGCTGGTCTCTTTCTGCGTGACTAAGTGTGAGAAACTTCCCACGATAACAGAGGAGCACCAGCCTTTTTAATAACTGGAGTTGTCTCGCGCTAAAAAAGTGATTGGATCTTCAATATCCCTGAATGACATCGGGACTAAAACGGGGGTTAGGAATTAAATAGAGGCGGACGTAACAAATGGGTTCGACTTTCTGGAAGCCCAAGGTCACGATGGCCTCGGCATTTTCCGTATCCAATTTGTCCTTCGGAAGGATTGAAAGTAGAGAATTTTGCATATCAATAAGCTAATGATTAATTCGCATATATTTTTCCAGAAATGCCAATATTTTTTCTTCGTAGCCCTTCGGATCGAAGGCATGTAAATCAACATGCGCCGCGCCATCAACAATCCATAATTCCTTGGGATCATTGGCGGCATCAAAGATGCGCCTGGTCTCAGCAAGTGTCGTATGTCTATCCATGGCGCCGGAAACAATTAATACAGGCGAATGCAGCGATGCTATTTCTGAGATTGGCCGTAACTGATCCGGTTGAATGCCAAGTCGTAACGGAAATTGCCAAAGTAGTAGCGGCGTAAAGTAATTACCGAAAGACCCAAGATGCAAATTGAGGCGATCATCAATAGCATCCATAATGGTTGGGAACATTGACTCCAGGACTACCGCACTTAAACTGGAATCAGGCTTGGAAAGAATAAGGGACGCGGCGCCCAGAGAAACGCCAATCACACCGATATGTTCTCCTGGAAATTCATGATGTAGGTAGTTCAGGGTTGACTTGACACCTTCCGCTTCTGTTAGCCCATAGGTAATTGAAATGGTTTAATAAACCCGGACATCTTTAAAGACAGAAATTATACTGTACTAAGAGGTGACCATGAGTAAAGACATTGAAGTGCGCTCAATTAATGAAATCGTCAATCTTTTGGGTAAAAAACCGTTACCTAATATATTAAAAATAACACCAACTGACAATTCATGCGGATGGAAACAGTTTTAGTCACTAAACTGTATTGACAAAAGGGTACCCGGTACAGGAGCACCCCACCTCAGATCAGGAAGAAGTGAACAAAGGGCCGGAAAAATTAAGGTTTGAACAGCTAAGCATCGAAGTGATTGCCGTCAAAACATTAAAAAGCTTATGATTATAAGCTTAATATCATAACGGGCGAGTAATTAGATATGAAAAAGCAAAATGGTAGAAATGCCAAGCAACTGCGTTCCAGTGCCGAAACTCAGATTGCTAATACGTCACAGACCGAATATTCGCCCCAATCAGATCACAAAACATTGCATGAACTTCATGTCCACCAAATCGAACTGGAGATGCAGAACGAGGAGCTACAACGAGCACATGCCTTATTGGAAAAGTCCCGTGACAGCTATTTGCAGCTCTATGATTTTGCCCCAGTTTGTTATTTGACACTCACGGAATATGGATTGATTAAAGAAGTCAATTTAACTTGTACCAAGCTCCTCGGTATAGACCGCAAAAAAATGCTCAATAGTCAATTTGCCCATTATATTGCACCAGAAGATGGCGATCGCTGGCATCAATTTAAAATGTATATCAAGCAACATAGCGGAATAGAAGATTTGGAACTTACACTCCGTCGGGCAGATGGCACTCGATTTCTAGCAAACCTGATGTGTCAGCCAGTCGATATAGAAGCAGGGATCTCTGTTCTAAATGTCACGCTAATCGATATTTCAGTTAAAAAACAGACAGAAGAACTTTTGCGTATCGCAGCGACCGCCTTTGAAATGCAGGAAGGTATTATGGTGACTAATGCCGATAAAGTAATTTTGCAGGTGAATCAGGCATTTACCCGTATAACCGGTTATAGTGCCATCGAGGCCATTGGGCAGCATCCTTCTATGCTCAGTTCCGGTCTACACGATAAGCATTTTTACCAGTCCATGTGGGCATCCGTGATGCGGGATGGTTTCTGGCAAGGGGAAATTTGGGATAAGCGCAAGAATGGCGAAGTATTTCCAATTTGGCTAACCCATACCGCAATTGCTGGCGATAATGGTTCCCCCACAAATTTTGTTGGCTCTTTCATTGATATTACGAATCAAAAACACGCTGAAAAACTATTGCTTGAGACACACCAGCAACTGGAAAATCAGATAGGGAACACGACAGATGAACTAGGAAAAACCAAACATGAGGCAGCAGAGTACAATACGGCTTTGAACGTATTACTCAAACAGCAAAACAAAAATATGTTAGATGCCCAACATGAACTTGTATCAAAATTGAGTGGAACTGTTTTTCCCTTCATGGAAAGGTTAAAACGTAGCGGTTTGGATCACAATCAAGCTCAATTACTTAAGATAATTGAAGTTAATTTACATGATGTGACCGCATCGCATGGACGTCCCAACCATATGTCCGCAGTCTATCAACAATTAACACCCGTTGAAATTCAGGTAGCTTCCTTGGTAAGACAAGGTTTTTCAACCAAGGCTATTGCCTCGACTTTAACCCTCTCGGCAGAAACTATTGGCGTTCATCGTAAGCATATCCGCAAAAAGCTCGGATTGGGGCACAATGCCGCAAACTTGCGCAGCTTTTTGTTATCCATGGACGACTAAAATCTTAGAATGCTTAAATTGGGTATTTTATATAACCATTAAGTACCTGTTATTGCCCTATTGTCTTGGGTTGTATTGCTTTTGTTTGTCCTCTATTCTAATACAAATGCGATTATTGTCTCACAGGTGTTTCTAACTTTCGGGTAACAAAGTCGCTATTTAATAGTTAGCGATGAGAAGACATATGCAAATAGGATACATTAAATACCTGTTCGTACCTCATGAGCCATTGTGTTGAACACACCACAATTGTTTACGTCATGCAATCCAGATACCATTAAAGCTAAGATCTTCGGTCACTTTTTCGGTTTCAAAAGCATCAGCACTAGAGGTGATTTGTGATAGAAAATATCGTAGCGCCAAAAAACAGTTGCCTATCGCCTTATTTGGCAACCAGCTTGTTATTGATGGGCTTGGCCCAGTTGGTACTGGATTTCACAACTCTTCAAGTTCGTTATCAGGCGCAATGGCTGGACTTGTTAATTGAATTTTTTTCGATCACTCTGTTTTATTACTCCCATCTTACTTTAAAACTGTCTAACTTCATAATAGCGTAACCAATTGTAAATAATGGTTAATAGCTGTAAAAAGTGTGCGTTTTTAAGTCAAATGGGAGTAAATAGTCAAAAGCGAGAATTCCAGAGTATGACCTTAAAAATAACGCCTATAGACGATGAAATTATTTTAAGAGAAGATGACTTCATAGTCAGTAAAACAGATTCGGTAGGGATCTTAACGTACTGTAATCCTATTTTTATTGAGTTCTCTGGATATACTGAAAAAGAGTTGCTCGGTAAACAACACAACATCATTCGTCATCCGGATATGCCCCGCTCAGTGTTCGCCTTGATGTGGCAGACCATTAAAAATGGCGAAGAATTCATGGGGTATGTCAAAAACATGAGTCGAGATGGCTCTTATTATTGGGTTTTAGCGACAGTTACACCAAGCTATAAACCCAATAGCAAAGAAATTATCGGATTTTTTTCAGTCCGGCGTAAGCCTGAAAAGTCTAAGTTACAAATCATTGAACCTCTCTACCGAAATATGTTGGCAGCCGAAAAACAGGTTGATCGTACCGAAGCTATCGAAGCAGGCCATGCGGTATTACAGAAATTCATTCAAATAACAGGACAAGAATATCGTGACTTCATTCTTACTATTTAATGGTAAAAATACTATATTGATTCTTCTGGTTTTAACTATCGCAGAATCTATCGTTTCTCCCATCATAGAAGGCTTTTCATGGCTGCATATTATACCTAATAGTTTAGGTTTGATTGTGATTCTATTGTATCGGCAACAATCAAAAAAAGAAACCTGATTACCCACAAGCTTCAGCAACTTTAATTAACTTCAATTGTCCAAAAGGCGTTGATTTAAAGGAGTTAATGCCATGAGTAAAAATCAAGTGCAATTCCAAAAGGGCTATAGCTTGGTGGATTTCTTCAAAAACTATGGATCTGAAGACCAATGTACCAAAGCCCTATTTAAATGGAGGTGGCCGGATGGATTCCGTTGCCCAGACTGTGGATCGGATCATTATAGTATCGTAAAAACCCGAAAGCTTTATCAATGCTCGAAGTGTCATCATCAAACCTCATTGATCAGCGGCACGATATTCGAGCAAACCAAGCTTCCCTTGACCATCTGGTTTTTGACTATCTATCTGATAACCCAAGCTAAAACAGGCATGTCTGCCTTAGAGTTGAAGCGACAGGTCGGCGTATCGTATAACACGGCCTGGAGCATGAAACAGAAAATCATGCAGGTCATGAAAGAGCGCGACGACAGTAAGCCATTAATTGGAACCATCCAATTGGACGATGTTTACTGGGGCGGAGAACGTCGAGGCGGTAAAAGAGGGCGCGGTTCTGATAACAAAGTACCGTTTGTTGCTGCGATTTCGCTTAATGAAAATTACCATCCGATTGCAATGAATATGAATGTCGTTGATGGTTTTAGGCTCACTGAAATTGCTCGTTGGGCAAGGCAACATTTAGAACCCGGTTGCATGGTCATTTCCGATGGATTGGCTTGTTTTTCAGCAGTCACACAGGTTGGCTGTCACCACTATAGTATTGTGACAGGCGGTGGACCGCTAAGCGTGACCAAAGAAGAATTTACATGGGTCAACACCATGATAGGCAATGTGAAAAGGGCTATCAATGGCACTTACCATGCAATAAATCCTAAGCATCTTCCCCGTTATCTGGCTGAGTTTTGTTATCGTTTTAACCGAAGGTTCCAACTCGAAGACATGTTGCCTCGATTTGCTTATATGGCTGTGAGAACGCCACCTATGCCGTGGCGACTTCTGAAGTTAGCTGAGGCTTATGGGTAATCAGGAAATTAAATATGCTGGCATATCAAATATATGCTTATAAATTTTTCGCCCATTAACGAAGACAACTCTCCGTCTATGCTTAGTGATATAATTATTTATTAAATTTTTTACTGGGCTGTTTTTCAAAATAAATCCTAATTCGCGTGTTAGCGTTTTTGGCCTTGGTGCATACACGCCACGTGGATCAATATAGTCACTCCCTCTTGCCTCTATGCGAACAATTTTGATGTAATTCTGCTGTTGATGAGGACAATCTTCAAGCCGCAATGCCAAAATCTCCCCTATTCTTAGACCAAATTCGATAACTAAACGCCAAATTAAGTAGTCCCTAATAACTTGTGCCTCAGACAATTTCGGAAAATTATTCATTCGATTTTCTGGCAACAAAAACTTTTCTATTTTTTTAATTTCTTCTTCTGTCAAATCTTCTGCTGTTCTATTTGGCCTGTCATTTTTTTTATGATCAGAAAAGCTTTTATCGATAGCTTCTTCATATATTTGTACCTTGACAGCTCTTTCACTCCCTTTGCAATCACTTAATGCATACTGATTTGCAAACCATCTAAAAAGCAAACTAGTTCTAGTTAAAATTGCGTTTATTGTGTTTTGCTCTATTTCTTTTTTGTTATGTGAATTCCCCCTGTTCTCTAACCAGTTTCCAAATGTATTAATTTGGTATGGCTCTAAAACTTCACCACTTAAAAGAATTGAATCAATATCTATTCTATTTTTTTTTGCCCAACTAAAAATGTAACATGATTTCTGAATTGCATCGAAGACTGTTTTGTATGAGTTATGTTTTTTGCTTAAATAAGCTTCATATATAGAAAGAGGTATTAATGGCTGATATGTTTCATTATCTTGAACAACAAAACGAACCTTGCCATTTTCTAAAAGAATGCGTGAAAGCCTGACTCCTATACGCGTCATATCTAATTCTTCTTTATCCACTTTCATGTAAACTTACTCCAAGTCAATGAGGACATCTCTATGACAATTATAGCCTATATAACCTAAATTTCAAACATGTAAACTAATTATTTTTAACATATATTATTGTTATATTTATTTTATATACTTTTTTTAATTAAAAAATATTATAAGATCAATTTTTATTTTTTTAAAAAAAAATTATCCGTATAATTTCTTCTGTAGCAACATATGATTTTTATATTCCAAAATTTATTACAATTATATTTTATTTTAAATTTACTTAATTAACTGACATTGCAAAAATTCATTATTTGATTATTATTATTATTTTAGCTTCGTTGATTTGTATTTAAAACAAGGATTAAATTAAACTTTTCTTTTTTAATTTACTTTCTTTTTTATTTTTTCTGCAAAATATATAGCCTATATTAACTTTTCATAAATGGTTGTATTCTATTAGTTTTTTTTCGAAATTACGGACAACTTCATGATCTCTTTAAACCACCTGATTACTAACAGGCTATAGCCATTCTTATAATCAAGACACTATTAGAGTCAATCAATTTAATCTGTATTTGTTTTACTTTCTAATTTGTATGAATTAATTTCACAGCAAAGTCAGAGGAGAATTAACTCAGCGCAATGGATTAGATTTTGGATATGGAAAACCCTAAAAAATTGCTTCTAATGGAACCAATGGGTAATATAATTAAACAATAAATATTTCTTAACTTCTTAAGAAACCAGATGTTAAAAAACTTACAGCCAAGATAAAGAAATAATATTAATCTTTTTAATAATGGTTAGAGATTTAGTATATTACTTATGTAAATATAATTACTTATTAATACCATAACTCATTGTTTATAAAGTAAATTTAAATTTACAAGTGGATTGTCATTACTTAAAAACTAAAATTTATTTTTTTAGTTTTTTCTTAGTCATAAAAAAACCCTAACACACCTTGATGTGTAAGGGTTTCTTATGTTTTCCTATTGACTGACTGTCATCATAAGTTTACAACATGCTTGACCTTACTGACACTTACTCTCCCCACAATTCAAACAAGTCATACACCCATCCATCAACACCATCGCCTTAGTACTGCACTTAACACACACTACAGCCTTTTCCGGAAAACCCTGCTCGCCGGAAGCCCCATGCTGCGCTTCAAACTCGCGGCGTTTTTCCGCCAGAAATTCTTTTTGGTGATCCGGCATAGCTTCCGGCTTAATCATGCCGATGTGTTTTAAATGAGATTCAATGGCATAGCCGATTTCGGCAACTAAGGACGGCATGAAGACGCCGCCTTTTTTGAAATAGCCTCCGCGCGGATCGAATACGGCTTTCATTTCTTCCACCAGGAAACAGGCGTCGCCGCCTTTGCGGAATACCGCCGAGATAACCCGAGTTAAGGCCAACACCCACTGGAAATGCTCCATGTTTTTGGAGTTGATGAAGATCTCGTAAGGCCGGCGCTCTTCATACGGAGTGCCTTGGTTCAAGACCATATCGTTAATGGTGATGTACAAAGCATGTTCGTATTGCGGAGTTTTGATCTTATATGTTGAGCCGAGCAGCACTTCCGGGCGCTCGACGTTTTCATGCATGCTTTCCACGGTTTTTTGTTCTTCCATCACCGCCGGCGCTGCATCTTCTTTGCTCAAGACTTTGTAACTGACGATTTTTTTCGTGATTTTATGAGTCATGTCTATTGCCTTCATCAAAGTTCGCCGTACGCCAGGTTTACAGCCGGCTGAATTGTATTCATTATGCTTATCATGTTCCGCCTCTCAGAATTTACCATAGTAGCCTTCCTTCAAGGCGTCGAACAAGTTAGCTGCGGTATGCATTTCACCGTCGTATTCCACTTCTTCGTTGCCTTTATATTCCACCACATGCCCGTCTTCCAACGTAAACTGATAGGTGGTGTTTTCCAGATCGGATTCCTTGACCAGCACGCCCTGAAATACTTCCGGGTTGAAACGGAACGTGGTGCAGCCTTTCAAACCTTTTTCGTAGGCATATTCGTAAATGGATTTGAAATCTTCGTACGGGTAATCGGTCGGCACATTGGCGGTTTTGGAAATCGAGGAATCGATCCATTTTTGCGCAGCGGCCTGCACATCCACATGTTGCTTTGGGCTAATGTCATCGGCGGAGATAAAATAATCCGGCAATTGCTGCTCCGGCGCAGCACAGTATGGCATCGCTTCCGGGTTAACCAAATGCCGGTAAGCCAGTAATTCATAGGAAAACACATCAATTTTTTCCTTGGACTTTTTACCCTCGCGGATCACATTCCGCGAATAGTGGTGGGCAAAGCTGGGCTCTATACCGTTGCTGGCGTTATTCGCCAAAGACAAGGAGATAGTGCCGGTCGGGGCTATCGAACTATGGTGGGTAAAACGGCAACCCAGTTCCGCCAGTTTTGCGATTAATTCCGGCTCTAGTTCCGCTAATTGCTGCATATAGCGGCTGTATTTAGCATGTAACACTTTGCCTGCTACTTGATCCCCAAGTTTATAGCCATCCGCCAGCATTTCCGGGCGTTTGTGCAGCATTTCGCCGGTTACGGTAAACAGTTGCTCCATAATCGGAGCGGGGCCTTTTTCTTTCGCCAGTTCCAAGCCGGCTTTCCAGCCCTCCACCGCCAACTCTTTGGTCACCTGTTCGGTAAAGGCCAGCGACTCTTCCGAGCCGTATTTCATACCCAACAGCGTGATGGTTGAGCCCAAGCCTAAATAACCCATGCCGTGCCGGCGTTTGCCGATAATTTCCTGGCGTTGCTTTTCCAGCGGCAAGCCGTTGATTTCCACCACATTATCCAGCATGCGAGTAAAAATGCGGATGGTTTTACGGTAGGCGTCCCAATCAAAGCGCGCCTCTTTGCTGAACGGCATTTCCACGAAACTGGTCAGATTGATTGAGCCCAATAGGCAACTGCCATAAGGCGGCAGCGGTTGTTCGCCGCAAGGATTGGTGGCGCGAATATGCTCGCAAAACCAATTGTTGTTCATCTCATTGACTTTATCGATCAGAATAAAACCCGGCTCGGCGTAGTCGTAAGTCGAGGACATGATAATGTCCCACAAACGCCGCGCCGGCATGACTTTGCTGATTCGGCAAGCGACCAAACCGGCATCGTTGACCACATAGCCTTTTTTATTCGGCAGATCGCGCCAAACGACTTTTTCGGCATCGTTTAGATCCAGCTGATCGGTTTTCGCTTCTCGTTCGGTGACAGGAAACGACAACGGCCAAGGCAGATTATTCTTTACGGCTTCGACAAACTCGCGGGTAATGAGCAAAGACAAATTGAACTGCCGCAGGCGGCCGTCTTCCCGCTTGGTGCGGATAAAATCCACCACATCGGGATGGGCAACATCGAAAGTCGCCATTTGCGCACCGCGCCGACCGCCGGCCGAAGACACGGTGAAACACATTTTGTCGTAAATATCCATAAAGGAAAGCGGCCCGGAGGTATAAGCGCCCGCCCCGGAAACATAAGCATCTTTCGGGCGCAAGGTGGAAAACTCGTAACCGATGCCGCAACCGGCTTTCAGGGTCAAGCCGGCTTCGTGCACCTTGCCGAGAATATCGTCCATCGAGTCTTCGATAATGCCGGAAACGGTGCAATTGATAGTTGATGTGGCTGGTTTATGCTCCAGCGCGCCGGCATTGGAGACGATGCGCCCGGCAGGAATGGCGCCTTTGCGTAGCGCCCATAAAAAATCCTTGTAGTGTTGCTCTTGTAAAGCCTTGCTCTGTTCCACGCCGGCCAAGGCCTTGGCGACACGTTTATAGGTTTCGTCTATGTTGTCGTCAAGGGCTTTGCCGTCCTTGGTTTTTAAGCGGTATTTGCTGTCCCAAATATCCAGCGAAGCGCTTTGCATTGGAATTTCAGCATTTTTTGGCGTAACAACATGGAGTTTAGCTATCATTCGTTGATTCCCTGGTCTAATGGTAGAGTATTCGGTCTATTCCGGCCGCCGCAACAGCCTAAGATCTTGATGTATATTGGTTTAAAGCGGAAAACACTTCAGTCGCGCCAGATACTGCATATAGTGTTCATTTGAAAATATTAGCACAACATATTGTGTTGTCATTGGTTTTTTTTACTATTTTTTCGAAGCAAAAACAGTAGTTTTTATAGTTCAATAAGTTAGCGCTGCTACAACAAACTCCATTTGGTTTCTTTGCTACCACAACCATTAATGTCTGGGGCCACCCTCTTTTTGAAACTTTCTCCGTATCATTACCCGCCAGGAAGGCGCAAAGCCTTAGCCTTTGAACCACGTACGTACTATTACCAATACGCATTTGCAAATCAAACGATTGATTGATAAAATTTAATTCTATTGTTTGATTTATTACTTAGAGCACTACGCAACATGAGCAATACCGTCGAAATCAAAGCTGAAAGCAATGAATCCCGCAGCAGATTGGTATCAGCAGCATTGCGCTTGTTTGCCGAAAAGGGCTTTGAAGCCGCCACTACCCGTGAGATCTGCGAAGCCGCCGGCGCGAATATTTCCGCTATCCGCTATTATTTTGGCGACAAAGCCGGCCTGTATCGCGCCGCCTTTACTGAACCCTTAGGTGAAAAGTCCTGCCACGCCAATTTGGCAGCCTACGGCAATCTGGCATTGCCGGAGGCCTTAAAGCTATTGTTTAGAGATTTCCTGGAACCGTTAAAATTAGGCGAAGAATTCAGCTTGGTAATGAAACTGCACTTCCGGGAAATGATAGAACCGACGGGCGCATGGCAAGAAAAGACCGAAGCCGAAATCAAACCGCAGCATCAAGCCTTGGTCCGCATGCTGAAACAGTATTTAGACCTAAAAGATGATGAGGCCGATACGCATAGATTGGCTTTCGCCATCATAGGCATGGCCGTGCACTTCTATGTTGCTCAGGAAGTTGTACTCGGTATAGCACCGCAAATTTTAAACACACCGCAGGCCATAGACATTCTCGCCGAGCGTTTAGCCGGCTACGCCTTGGCTATGATAAAAGCCGAGGCTAAGCGCCGGGCTTTGGAGGCCAACCATGCTAAAAGCTAAACACCAACTTCTGAGCCTAAGCTTAACTACGCTGCTACTCCAGTCCTGCAGCCCTATAGGCGGCTGGCTGGCTACCGTCGGCCCGGATTATCATAGCGAACCGCCGCCAACCGCTGCTGCTTGGCAAGCGCCGCAAACCGCACTAGACGAAACGCCAATAGCCCACCAAGGCAAGCAGGAAAATCTACTGCTATGGTGGGACGGTTTCCAAGATCCAACTCTGAAGCATTTTTTGCAGGAGGCGGAAAAAGTCAGCGCCTCGGTATCCAGCGCACACGCGAAAATTGCCCAAGCCAGGGCCAGCGTAGTCAGCACAGACGGCGCCCTACTACCCAGTCTGGATGGCAGCTTGGGCACCAAAACTTCATCCTTTTCTTTCGGTGGCCCGCCCTTTATCTGGACCCAGCACCAAATTGGCTTGCAATCCAGCTGGGAAATAGATCTCTTCGGCGGCTTGGCGCGTCAGCAGGAAGCCGCCCGTAGCCAATTGGAATCCCGCAACGCCTCTTGGCACGACGCACGGGTAGCGGTGGCAGTTGAAGTAGCTAATGCCTATTTAGGCTACCGTTACTGCGAGGTACAGTTGCAATTGAGCCAAACTGACGCCGCTTCCCGCCGGGAAGCGGCGCGGCTGACGGAAATTGCCGCGCAACACGGTTTTCGAGCGCCCAGCGATGTTGCGCTTACGCTGGCCGCCGCTGCAGATGGCAACCGAAGCACACAACAATACCAATCGCAATGCGATCAATCCATCAAAGGCTTGGTGGCATTAACCGACTTAGAAGAAACTGAAGTACGGCAAAGGCTCAGTTCCACACCTGAGCGTGTGGCAAAACTGCCGACCCCCCCCACATTTAAGATAGACGCTTTGCCGGCTAAGGTTTTGTTGCAAAGGCCGGATCTTGCCGCCGCTGAACGCGACATGGCGGAAGCCAGCGCTAAAATAGGCGTGGAACAAGCGAAGCGTTTTCCAAAATTAAGCTTATCCGGCAACATCACCCCTACCTTGCAAAATGTTAACGGCGCAGCGTTTATGCTGGCGCAAACCTGGTCTATAGGTCCAACCCTTAGCTTACCATTGTTTGACGCCGGCAAGCGCGCCGCCGATGTCGAAAATGCCCGCATACAATACGAAGCCTCCGTCAGCAACTATCGTAGTAAAGTGCGGACTGCAGTCAAGGAAGTCGAGAACGCCTTGGTGCGTTTGGATAGCGCGGCCAAACGCCTACCGGAAGCCCTGACTGCTTACCATGCATACCAAACCCGTTTAGCCGGCGCCGAAAAACTCTACCTAGTTGGCTTAAGCAATCTCATCGACCTGGAAACCGCCCGGCGTACTGTACTGTCCGCCGAATTGGTAATTAAAGACCTGGAACAAGAACGAGTGAGCGCATGGATTGCGCTTTACCGGGCTGCCGGCGGCGGCTGGGACAATGCCGCGCCGGCCATAGTAGACCAGCAAGCTCCCGCAAAACCGGACACCACCCAAGAACTCCCCGTTAGTAATAATTCCCACACAAATGCTTTCTCCGGAGCACCCTCATGACCCTAGGCAAAAAAGCCGCTGCATTGATGCTCGTTAGTCTCTCAATTTTTTTTGGACTGCCAGGCGGCGGCAAACAAGCGCTAAATGCCGCGGAGCAAAAAACCGCCAACCCGGCCTTGAGCGTTACTGCCGTGCAACCAGTAATGCAGGAGATGCCGCTGTCGATCAGCGCCAACGGTTCTATAGCGGCCTGGCAAGAGGCGATTATCGGCGCAGAAGTGAATGATTTGCGTTTAGCCGAAGTACGAGTGCAAGTCGGTGAAAGCGTACGTAAAGGTGAAATTTTAGCCGTATTCGCCGATGAAGCGGTGTTAGCTGATGTTGCGCAAAGCCGAGCGGCGTTAGCAGAAGCCGAAGCGAATCTGGCTGACGCCCGCCTGAACGCCACGCGGGCGCAACAGATCGCCGACAGCGGCGCTATCAGCAGTCAGCAAGTGAATCAATATCTCACCAGCGGCAAAACCGCGCAAGCGAAGCTGCAATCGGCAAAAGCCCAATTGGACGCGCAATTATTGCGTTTGAAATATACCCGCGTGTTAGCCGTGGATGACGGCGTCATTTCCGCCAGAAACGCTACCTTAGGCGCCGTGGCGGCCAAAGGCCAGGAATTATTTCGTATGATCCGCCAAGGCCGGTTGGAATGGCGGGCTGAGCTAACTGCTTCGGAAATGGCGCAACTCAAACCCGGTTTAGCGGTTAACGTCAGTATTCCGAATGTCGGCGCCAGCAACGGCAAAATTCGGGTTCTCGCCCCTTCTTTAGACACCCAGAGCCGGAATGGCTTGGTTTATGTCGATTTACCAAAAGCGTCCAGCCAAGGCTTCCGGGCCGGCATGTACGCCCACGGCGAATTTCAGATTGGCGTCAGCTCTGCGCTGACAGTTCCGCAGACTGCGCTGTCACTCCGCGAAGGTTTCAGCTATGTGTTTAGTTTAAGCGAAGTCGGCGCCGGACTGGCTAAAGTAAACCAATTGAAAGTACAACTGGGCCGACGGCACGGCGATAGCTACGAAATTTTGTCCGGCTTGAAACCGGAAGATAAACTAGTCGCCGACGGCTCCACCTTTCTTAGCGACGGCGATAGCGTCAGAGTGATACAGCCATGAATATATCCGCCTGGAGTATCCGCAATCCGGCCCCGGCGCTAATGCTGTTCGCGATGCTCAGTTTCGCGGGCTGGCTGAGCTTTAGCGCCATGAAGATTCAAAATTTCCCGGATCTGGAACTCCCGACTATTTCCGTTTCGGCCTCTCTGCCCGGCGCTTCGCCAACGAAACTGGAAGCCGATGTCGCCCGTAAGATCGAAAACTCCATAGCCTCTCTGCAAGGTCTAAAGCACATTACCACTAAGATACAGGATGGCTCGGTCAATATCACGGCTGAATTCCGGCTGGAAAAATCGGTGCAGGAAGCCTTGGACGATGTGCGTTCCGCCGTTTCCAAAGTCCGCCCGGATATGCCTGGTGATTTACGCGAACCCATAGTCACTAAACTTGATCTCGCCGCCTCGCCTATTCTAGCTTTGACTGCCGCCTCGGACAAACGCGACAACGAAGCACTCTCCTGGTTTGTCGAGGACGCAGTCGCCAAGCGTTTAATGTCGGTGCGTGGCGTCGGCGCGGTGAACCGGGTCGGCGGCGTGAGCCGGCAAATCAATATAGATCTTGATCCGCTTAAACTGGAAGCTTTGGGGGCTAGCGCCACCGATATTTCCCGGCAATTGAGCGAAGTGCAACGCGAAAGCGCAGGCGGTCGCACCGATTTAGGCAGCGGCGAGCAACCGGTACGGACCTTAGGCACGGTGCCTGATGTCGAAGACATGCGACGTATCGAGTTGAAACTGGCCGGGGGCCGGCGCATTCGGCTCGATCAAATCGCCAGAATCAATGACTCGATTGCCGAACCACGCGCTCAGGCCCTTCTCAACGGTAAACCGGTAGTCAGTTTCGAAGTCACCCGCAGCCGCGGCGCCAGCGAAGTTGAGGTTGGCGCAGGCGTGCAAAAAGCACTACAGGAAATACAAGCCGCCAATTCGGATATAGAATTCACCGAAGCTTTTAATTTCGTTACACCGGTTGCAGAAGAATTCCAAGGCTCAATGACAATGTTGTTTGAAGGCGGCTTATTGGCGATTTTGGTGGTGTGGCTGTTTTTACGGGACTGGCGGGCGACTTTCGTATCTGCGGTTGCCTTACCGCTGTCGGTGATTCCGGCCTTCATCGGCATGCAATATTTTGGTTTTTCGCTGAATGTCGTCACCTTATTAGCTTTATCGCTGGTCATCGGCATCCTGGTCGACGATGCGATTGTGGAAGTGGAAAACATCGTGCGCCATCTGCGCATGGGCAAAACCGCTTATCAGGCCGCCATGCAGGCGGCGGATGAAATCGGTCTGGCGGTAGTCGCCACCACTTTCGCGCTGGTGGCGGTATTTCTGCCTACTGCTTTTATGAGCGGGGTCGCCGGTCGTTTCTTTAAACAATTTGGCTGGACGGCGGCGCTGGCAATACTTGCCTCGCTATTGGTGGCTCGGCTGTTGACGCCGATGATGGCGGCCTATCTATTGAAAGACACTGGCTTTAGTCAACCTAAAGAAGGCGCAACGATGCGCCTCTACTTGCATCTGGCCGCCTGGTGCCTCAAACATCGCCTGCTGACGATGACCGGCGCTGCCGCTTTTTTCTTCGGTTCACTATTACTGATACCACTATTGCCGACCGGCTTTATTCCGGCTGACGACAATCCGCAAACCCAAATATTTGTGGAATTACAACCGGGATCTACGTTGGAGCAAACCCGGGCTGCCGCCGAAGCCGCCCGCTTATTGCTAAAAGACGTCGCTTATATAAAATCGGTTTACACCACTATAGGCGGCGGCAGCGCCGGTGTCGATGTACTCGCTCCCGGCCAAGGCAGTGGAGAAGTACGCAAAGCCACGCTGACCCTGCAACTGGCTGGCCGTCAGGAGAGACCCGTACACAAACAAGTCATTGAAAAAAACATTAGACAAGTTTTACAAAAACTGCCCGGCGTCCGCACCAAAGTAGGCTTGGGCTCATCCGGCGAAAAATACATATTGGTGTTAAGCGGGGATGAACCCGAAGCATTGAATATGGCGGCCCACAAGCTCGAACGAGACCTTAGAACCATACCCGGCCTAGGCAGCATTGCCTCAAGCGCGGCTTTGGTGCGACCGGAAATTGCGGTCCGCCCCGATTTCGACCGCGCCGCCGACCTGGGCGTCACTACGGCGACGATTGCCGATACCCTGCGCATCGCCACGCTGGGTGATTATGAATGGTTCTTGCCGAAACTCAATCTCTCGCAACGGCAAGTGCCTGTCGTAGTCAGGTTAGACGCCGCCGGTCGCGACGACTTGGCCATATTGGAACGGCTACCGGTGCCTTCCAGTAAAACCGGAAACGCTGCCGTCATGTTAAAGCAGGTGGCAAGTTTGACTATTTCCAGCGGCCCGGCCATGATAGACCGTTATGATAGATCACGGAATGTCAATTTCGAGATCGAACTCAACGGCCTGCCTTTGGGTGATGTCACCGCAGCCGTGCAAGCTTTACCCGGTATTCAAAATCTGCCGGCCGGCGTTAAGCAAATCAATATCGGCGACGCCGAAATGATGGGCGAACTTTTTGCCAGTTTCGGCCTGGCCATGCTCACCGGGTTCCTGTGCATCTTTGTGGTGCTGGTATTGTTGTTTAAGGACTTTCTGCAACCGATTACTATTTTGACCGCGCTGCCTCTGTCTTTCGGCGGCGGCTTCGTGGCGTTACTGCTTGCCGATAAGGCCTTCTCCATGCCATCGCTGATCGGCTTGGTAATGTTAATGGGCATAGCCACTAAAAACTCCATCCTGTTGGTGGAATACGCGATTGTCGCCCGCCGCGAGCATGGCCTGTGCAGGACCGACGCACTACTGGACGCCTGCCATAAACGCGCCCGCCCCATCATCATGACTACAATAGCGATGGGCGCCGGCATGTTGCCGATTGCTTTAGGCTGGGGCGCCTCCGACTCTTCCTTCCGCAGCCCGATGGCCGTCGCGGTGATCGGCGGCTTAGTGACCTCGACGCTGCTCAGCTTATTGGTGATTCCGGTGGCGTTTACGTATTTGGATGATTTTAAAAACTTGTTGAGTAAGGTTTTTGAGCGGAATTCAGAGGACAATTTACAAGCTAGAGCAGAACGAACCAACCCAAAAGCCTTTGATACAAGCTTAGCCAATGTACGTAATCGTCCGCCATTACCTGGAGATGAGTTGTAATTTTTTTGCTGCTTGCTAAAGTCGGCATATAATTTGGATGAATTGAAAGCAGGTGGGCAGGTCTAGCAGTTTAGGAAGCGATATTAATATTTGTAAATTGGACCGGGATACGGGATTCTAACCCGTATTCTCAGTTTGGAAGGCTGCACTCTTAACATTGGAAGGATCCCACGACTTTAGCGCACACTAACCGAGCACAATCGGCGTATTGTTTCATAAATGCCTGCGGTTATTTCGTCCTAATTTAAGATCAATCCATTCGTTCTTTAAATTACGCCGATTGCTTCTGACCGAATTGATTTGCTCATGATGTCGAAGGACAAAAGCCATAAAGCTGCCATTCAACTCTATGATTAAATGCATATTTACTTGCTCCTAACGACCAATTGCTACTATTAAGCTCAAGGCAATTTTAATGTCCGGTCACTTTCACATAGCCGACTGTTATCATAAAGATAGATGCCCGACTATGAAGGTTGGGCGAATGCATGTTTACGAAAGAAAAACGCTACATTTACCAGCGCAATCATCACTGGCACCTCAATCAAAGGGCCGATTACTGCAGCAAATGCAGCTCCACTGTTGATGCCAAATACCGCCACCGCCACGGCAATTGCTAACTCAAAATTATTACTGGCAGCCGTAAACGCTAATGTCGTGGTCTTGCCGTAATCCGCACCGATGGCTTTGCCCGTCAGGAAGCTCACCAAAAACATCAGCACGAAGTAAATCAACAACGGAATCGCAATCCGTACCACATCCATCGGTAATTGCACGATGAGTTCGCCTTTCAGTGAAAACATCACCACTATGGTGAATAACAGTGCGATCAGTGTCAGTGGGCTAATTTTGGGAATAAAACGTTTTTGATACCAATCCTTCCCTTTGGCTCTGACTAATACAAAACGAGTCGTAAAGCCGGCAATAAAGGGAATTCCCAGATAAATAAATACGGTTTTGGCGATTTCGCCAATAGTGATGGCAACCAGACTACCTTGCATGCCGAATAACGGCGGCAGGATGGTAATAAACAGCCAGGCGTAAACGCTAAAAAACAACACTTGGAATACGCTGTTAAAGGCCACCAATGCGGCACAGTATTCGTTGTCGCCGCGCGCCAGTTCGTTCCAGACGATCACCATAGCAATGCATCGAGCCAGACCAATCATGATCAGACCTGTCATATATTCGGGATAGTCTTTTAAGAAAAGGATGGCCAACACAAACATCAATGTTGGGCCAATAATCCAGTTCTGTATCAGAGACAATGCCAATACCCGCCAATTACGAAACACATCACCCAATTCTTCGTAATGAACCTTAGCCAGAGGCGGATACATCATCACAATCAAACCTATGGCAATCGGAATATTAGTCGTTCCAATGGACACTGCACTATTAAATTGACTCACTTGTTCTGGCGAGGCAAAACCGATAGCAACGCCAATGGCCATGGCAACAAAAATCCATAGCGTCAGATACCTGTCGAGAAATGACAAACGAGGATTAGGGCAAATAGGTGTATTCATATGGTTTGTTTCTGTCTCAGATCAGAATGTAGCATTGGGTTTTGATGAATGACAACACGTCGAGGCAGGCTCCAGTTGTATGACCTCATCTGCACCAAAAAGTGGAATAGCATTTAAGGAGTGAAATGCTTCCCAGGCGATACCTTGTGGATCGACTGTCCAATATTTATCGGATTGGGCATAACAGCAGGCCGCCTGCTTTTGCGTTGCAATGGGCAAGTCCGCAGAAACCAATCCTTGTTGTACGCTTTCCAGTTCCTGATTAGAGTCAACCTGAATGCCCAAATGATCTAGACCCGATTTGCTCCCCCGATCAGAGATAGCGAAGTTAATGCGCGGATCATCAAGCATCCATTTGGCATAATCCGCTTCAAGGACGGTCGGTTCAGCTTGGAATAATGCAGTGTAGAAACGGACGTTCTGTTCGAGATCGTCTACGGCAATGTGAATGTGGAATCGTTTCATCTTGGTGAGCTCAGCTAATCGATAAGTCTTGATTTATAAAAGTCAAGCATGTCGTCCGGCCAATATCAACGGTAAAGCCTCGGCGCCGGAACGCTCCAAAAAGGCTTTAACCAGCGGATTTTCCGCAAATACCATGGGTTGTTGAGCCAGATTAAACCTTTCAATGTCTGCGCCGTTTTGCTTCGCCCAATCGACATCGGCGGAAAATCCGACCAACTGTTGATCGACTTCCACACCGCAAACACCGGTACTGCAACACAAGGCCGGATCAAAAACTTGAATCGTTGTCATGACTAAACTCCTTAACAATTAGGGTAACAAGGTGCCGATACGATCCAGTTCAGCTTTAAAGCGTTCGCGGTCGTTCTTTAATTCATCCAGCGGTAAAGCCAAAAATTGCTCAATGCGATGACGCAAAATGCCATAAGCAGTTTCAAAAGCTGCTTTGATTTCCTCTTCAGTGCCTTCGGCATGGGAAGGATCTTCGACACCCCAGTGGCTACGCAAAACCGGGCCTAAATAAGCTGGGCAGGTTTCGTTGACGGCATTGCCGCAGACACTAATCACAATATCCGGCGTCAAAGGCAGATCGTTCCAGGATTTGCTGTAGTAGCCCTCGGTCGATATACCTTTCTCTTCAAGCAAGGCCACGGCTCCACTATTTAATCTACCCAAAGGCTGGCTGCCTGCACTCAGTGCATGCCATCCTTTTGGAGCAAGATGATTGAAGGTGGCCTCACCCATCAGTGAGCGGCAAGAATTACCCGTACATAGAAATAAAACATTCATAATTAATAATGATTTTGTGTGGATGAAAGAAATTAATCGCTATCGCCGCAGGATGGCGCTTTATTAGCTTCAATACAGAGCTCAGGATTACCTGTACAGCATTCGGCGGTCAAATAATCAATCAATGACTGCATCACGGTGAGATTCGCTCGATAACGTTGGTATCGACCCTCTTGGGTGACATTGATCAGACTGGCGTGAGTCATGGCTTTGAGGTGAAACGACAAGTTAGTTGGCGGCAAAGCTAATATCGAGGCTATTTCACCTGCGACCAGTCCTATAGGCGCATGTTTTACCAGTAGCCGAAAAATGTCTAGCCGAATGCCAGAGGCCAGTGATTCAAACAATGTGATAGCGAGTTGTTTATTCATGGGATAATTATACAACAATTGTTGAAATATGAAAATATAGGCAAGATTGCGCTATAAAAACAAAATCTGTCATTAAAACCTAATGTACCATCAATAGAATATACCGATAGAGGGATATAGATCGTGGAATTGGATAAACTCTATAAATGTCTTTGTGATTTGCAGCGACTGCGGATACTCAACTTACTGATGCAAGGTCCGTTATGCGTTTGCCATTTGCAAGAAATTCTCTGTGAAACACAGGTCAAGACATCCAAGCAACTGCACTACATGAAAAAGCTTGGATTTGTTTTGGCTAAGCGTGAAGGCAATTGGATGGTCTACAGCCTGCCAAGTCCTTCTCATCCGTTGCTGCACGCAAATCTTAGCTGTTTGCTGAACAGCACCGGCGAGTATCCGTGTTTTGCAGAAGATTTGCTTAAACGTTCCGCTATCCTTCAACGTTTCATCGATAACCGGGCTGAATGTCCGCAAGTGGTCTATCAATCCACGGACTGCGGCTAGGACCAATCGGCGATTTTCAGACTTCTCTATTTCGGGGTTAACATGACTTTTGCTGCATATGGCACTGCACGACTATTATTGGGATTGGTTTTACTAATCTATTTATTGATTCATAAAGTATTTCCTGCGGCAAGGAACAGCGTTGAGTTATAAGCAGAAAATCAAAGCTAAATTTAGACTAAACGGTGCAATTAAATGGCAATCTGCATACGCTAATAAAACCGTCTACCCCTGGCTCAACCATAAAGCCACGCCGGATTCTTCAGCTAGTTCTCCTTGATATTTATAATTAAATTAATTAATTATTGTAAATGAACACCCTGAAGTCAATACGACTTTATAACTAGCTAAATTAACCGGAAAGTGATATTGATGCCTAGCTTTACGTAACAATAATGATTAATTTTCGCCCTGGCCATAGTGACGGCAGTCATAATGATTTAGCCTCTTTTTCCTTGCCTATTACCGGTCCTGGCCATAGTGACGGCAGTCATAATGGGTTTCATTACCATGCTTTTTCAAGTCTCGGCAGCTCCACCCATCCATCCACGATGCCGTATGAGATTACAACTTAGCCAATATTCTGGCTACGGCTTCCCCCATTGCCGCCGGTGTCGGTGCAATAGTAACGCCCAATTGTTGCAAAATTTCGACTTTCTCCGCCGCCGATTCGCCGGTGGAGGAAATAATTGCCCCGGCATGGCCCATGCGGCGGCCTTTCGGCGCTGTCAAACCGGCAATATAAGCTACTAAGGGCTTGGTCATATGTTCTTTAAAGAAAAGACCCGCTTCCACTTCTTGCGGTCCACCGATCTCGCCTATCATCACCACGGCCTTGGTTTCCGGGTCGGCCTCAAATTTTTCTAGAATATCGCGATGCGAACTACCATTGATAGGGTCGCCGCCGATACCGACCGAAGTTGAGACGCCTATCCCTAAGGATTTCATCTGATCCGCAGCTTCATAGCCCAGCGTACCAGAACGGCCTACAATGCCGACATTACCCGGCATATAGATATGACCAGGCATAATACCGAGCATGGATTTACCCGGACTAATGGTGCCTGCACAGTTTGGTCCGGTCAACACCATGCGCTGATCCTTTGGAAAACGGCTCAGGAAAATTTTAACTTTCATCATATCCTGCGTAGGTATGCCGTCGGTGATGGCTACGCAAAACTTGATGCCGGCGTCTGCCGCTTCCATAATCGAATCGGCGGCATAAGCCGGCGGCACGAACACAATGCTGGCTTCCGCGCCGGCTTGCTCCACGGCTTCCTTAACCGTGTTAAAAACCGGTCTATCCAAATGTTTTTGCCCGCCTTTGCCGGGTGTAATACCTCCCACCACATTGGAACCGTAGTTGATCATGTCCTGAGCATGGAAACTGCCGATTTTGCCGGTAAAGCCCTGCACGATGATACGGGTTTGTTTGTCGATAAAAATAGCCATGTCGTTTCCTTAACCTTGTCTTGCGACGACTTCGTTGCGCGCCTGCACTGCTTTTTCGGCGGCTTCCGCCAGGGTGTTTGCCATAATGATGGGCAAACCGCTGTCTTCTATAATTTTGCGGCCTTGTTCGACATTTGTGCCGGACAAACGCACAATCAGCGGCACTTGCATTTCGATTTTGCGCACCGCATGCACCACGCCTTCCGCTATCCAGTCGCAACGGTTTATACCGGCAAAAATATTGACCAGCATGGCTTTGACGTTTTTGTCGGCCAACACCATCCGAAAGGCTTTTTCGGTGCGCTCCGCTGAGGCGCCGCCGCCAACATCTAGAAAATTAGCCGGTTCGCCGCCAGCCAGCTTGATCATGTCCATCGTCGCCATCGCCAAGCCTGCGCCGTTGATCATGCAGCCGATGTCGCCATCCAAACCAACATAACTGAGGCCACGATCGGCAGCCGCCATTTCCCGTGGATCTTCTTGGGTCTTATCGCGCAATTCAGAGATTTTTTGTCTGCGGAACAATGCATTGTCGTCAAAGCCCATTTTCGCATCCAAAGCAATCACATCGCCGTGGCCGGTAATCACCAGCGGATTGATCTCCACCATATTCGCGTCTAGATCGCGCATAGCCCGATAACAGCCCTGGATCAGTTTCAGCGCCTGCGGGATTTGCGCGGCATCCAAACCCAAGGCAAACGCCATTTCCCGCGCCTGAAAGTCTTGCAGGCCTACCGCCGGTTCGATATAAATCTTTTTGATGGCTTCCGGGCGGGTCTCGGCCAATTCCTCAATTTCCATGCCGCCTTCCGCAGAACCGACCATGACAATACGCTCATGCGTTCTGTCTACCAGAAAGCTAAAATAAAGCTCCTTGGCAATATCCGCGCCGGCTTCCACATAAAGACGCAGACAAACTTTACCCGCAGGACCGGTTTGCGGGGTCACCAGACGTTTACCTAATAATTCTTCTGCGGCTTCACTGACTTCGTCATGAGTTTTACAGACAATAATGCCGCCTGCCTTACCACGCGCGCCGGAATGAATCTGCGCTTTCACCACCCAGACATTGCCGCCGATTTCGCGGGCGCGTTGCACAGCGTCTTCCGGGCTGTAAGCTAAACCACCTTCAGCAATTTTGATGCCGTAATCGGCTAACAGCTGTTTTGCTTGGTACTCATGAATATCCATGACATCTCTCTTTATGTATTTGTTTATTTACTTTTCGCGGCTATCGCTTCGGCTGCCCGGACAATATTATTCGCCATGCGTTCTGATGCGGCGTCTATCAGACGGCCATCCAAAGCAGCTGCGCCTTTGCCTTGCGCGGCGGCTTCCTTAAGCGCGGCTAAAATGCGTTTCGCTTTGTCGACTTCCGTCTGTGGCGGCGTGAAAACTTCGTTTGCCAGCGCGATTTGCGTGGGATGAATCGCCCATTTGCCTTCGCAGCCCAGCGCGGCGGCGCGGCGTGCAGCTGCTGTAAATCCGTCCGGGTCTTTGATGTCGCCAAAAGGCCCATCTATCGGCCGCAAACCATAGGCGCGGCAAGCAACCGTCATGCGACTGATCGCAGCATGCCATTGGTCGCCGGGATAATCAGGATTTAATCCGCCAATATTTACAGTGCGGGCACGATTGCTGGCGGCATAATCGGCTACGCCGAAATGCAAGGCTTCCAAGCGGCCGCCAATAGCGCCTTGCTTGGCAATATCTTCGACATTCGCCATCCCCAGTGCGGTTTCGATTAAACACTCAATACCGATTTTATTTTTCAAGCCTTGCTGCATTTCCAATTGATTCAGCATGGCTTCGACCATATAAACGTCGCCGTACACGCCAACTTTGGGGATCAAAAGGGTATTGATTTTTGCGCCGGCCTGCTCAACCAGATCGACAACATCCCGCACCATGTACTGGGTATCAAGACCGTTAATCCGCACCGACAAGGTCACGCCATGCGCCTCCCAATCCAAGTCGTTAATGGCTTGAATAACGTTTTTCCGGGCTTGCAGCTTGTCATCCGGAGCGACGGCGTCTTCCAGATCAAGAAACACAAAATCCACACCACTTTTTAGGGCTTTTTCGAACATATCGGGATTAGAACCCGGAACTGCCAATTCACAGCGCTGGACGCGTTGGGCATTGGCTTCGTAAAGTGTATGGCTCATGAATATCTTCCTACAGAATGGACGGCTGAAGACATTCCTCAGCTCAGGCTAAATCACAAAACCTGCCATTTTACTTTTAGGACCGGCAATGTCAATCGCCTAAGTCTATATAAACCAGCGCTTTTGCTCCAAAGCCCCGGCAAACAACTTGCTGAATCATGGTAAATATGCCAACATCCATCTATTTACTCTGCTTCCAAAACCTAAGGAGACCTCTGATGGCAGGCCGCAATCATTTATTTATCCCCGGACCAACCAATACCCCGCACGAAGTTTTAAGCGCCATGCATCTGCCGATGGAAGATCACCGCTCGCCGATCTTCCCTAATCTGTTCAAACCGATATTGGCTGACCTGAAAAAAATCTTCCGTACCGAAACCGGCCAATGTTTCGTTTTCCCTGCCACCGGTACCGCAGGCTGGGAAGTAGCATTAACAAATTGCTTGAATCCCGGCGACAAAGTTCTGATTTATCGCTTTGGTCAATTTGGCCATCTGTGGATGGATATGGCCCGTCGTTTAGGTTTTGCTGTCGAATGCGTGGAAATCGAATGGGGTAAAGGCATACCGCTGGATGACCTGGAAGCTCGCCTGAAAGCCGATAAAAACCACGAAATTAAAGCTTTTCTGGCCACACACAACGAAACGTCTACCGGCGTAACCAGCAATATCGCCGGCGTTAGAAAAGCCATCGATGCAGCAGGACACCCTGCCCTATTGTTCGTAGATGGCGTCAGCGCTATCGCCAGCATCGAATTTCGTTTGGACGATTGGAACGTAGACGCAGCGATCAGCGGCTCGCAAAAAGGCTTTATGCTGCCTGCTGGCCTCGCGATTCTGGCTTTCAGCCAAAAAGCCTTGGCCGCAGCGGAAACCAGCACTTACCCACGCGCGTTTTTGTCTTTAAAGGATCAAATCAATTCCAATAAAGACGGCTACACACCTTACACACCTTCTACGCCCATGCTACATGGTTTACGTAAATCACTGGACTTGTTGTTAGAGGAAGGGATAGAAAATGTCTATGCACGGCATTTTCGCTTGGCTGAAGGCGTACGCCGCGCAGTTGCGGCCTGGGGTTTAACAATTTGCGCACAACCCGGCGTGGAATCCGACACAGTGACAGCCATCGTCGTACCATCCGACAAGGATGCCAGGCATGTGATCAGTACCGCCTTCCATAAATACAATATATCATTAGGCGCGGGCCTGACTGAATTGGCCGGCAAAGTCTTCCGCATCGGCCATGTCGGCGACATGAACGATGTTTCCTTGCTGGGCGCCATCGCCGGTGTGGAAATGGCATTATTAGATAACGGCTTCGACATCAAAGCCGGCAGCGGCGTGGGCGCAGCACTTGAGTATTACCGATCTACTGCTGCTTAAGTTTTAAATTGCTGTTAAGCAGCCTCCTCAGAGGCTGCTTTTGCTATGCTAATTGACGGAACCGGGTCCCCACCCAAAAAAGCGTAACTCGAATTATCGAGCGCCTTTACCCCAAAGCACAACTTCAACCGTGCTCATCATGATGGTCAAATCCAAAAACAAACTATAGTTTTTAACGTAATACAAATCGTATTGCAACTTCTGCCAGGTATCGTATTCATTCGCGCCGTAGGGGTAGCACAATTGCGCCCAACCGGTAATACCCGGCTTTACCCTATGCCTTTCTTTGTAGTAAGGAATAGTCTGGATAAACTGATCTACAAATTGTGGGCGCTCTGGGCGCGGCCCGACAAAACTCATACTGCCTTTAAATACATTAAACAACTGCGGCAATTCGTCAATTCGATATTTCCGAATGACTTTACCTACACGGGTAACTCGGTCATCACTGCTACTGGCCCATTGTGCGCCGTTTTTCTCGGCATCCTCCCGCATACTGCGGAATTTTATGACATCAAAGGGCTGGTTTCGATAACCAACGCGGGTTTGCCGATAAAAAACCGGTGCTTTTAGACCATCCTCCATATAAATAGCCAATACAGTCAACACCATCACCCACCAGCTGAATATCAACAATAAACCACTGGCAAAAATATCGAAACCGCGCTTAACAATCGGCCGTAAACCGCTGCTAGCGAAACCATCAGAGAACACCAACCAACTAGGGCTCAATGCATCCAAAAACACCAAGCGTTGTTCCCGCTCATAAAAAGTCTGCAAGTCCATCACATGAATGCCGGATAACTTAATATCCAGTAAGTCATCCACAGGCAAAGTTTTCCGTCTATCGTCTACAGCAATTACCACCTCGTCTACCTTATATTCGGCAACCAAAGCGACTAAGTTATTTTTTTCGTCCAGGACAATAGGATTGTTGATAATTTGCTCATTATCCATCGCCACATAGCCGACAATTTCAAACCCGCGATGGACAAATTCGGAATTAACCAACTCCAACTGCTCCGCCCGCTGCCCGCTGCCTAACACCAAAACCCGACGCAATAACTTGTCATGACTGGCGTAACGATAAAACAAATAGCGCGTCATTAACAAACCGACAAAAGAGGCGAAAATGGCGGAAACCAGTACGCTCCGCGCCAACATTAAGCCTGGAATACTGTAGTAAATAAACACCAGCATGAATATAGCCACCGCAAAACTGTAACTAATGCGCTCCAATAAATTGTATTCTTCTTTATCCAGTGTCTTACGATACAAACCCAGCGCTGAACAACTGACTGTAAATGCAGCCGAATACACCAGCGCCGCTTCAAACAACTGCTGTTGCGAGTACCAAGATGAGGTATACAGAAAACGCACGCCCGCCCCCCAAAACATCGCCGAAAAAAACAATAGCCATTCTGTTACCAACAGGCCAAGATAGGCTGCGGAGATATAGTGACGAAAGATTCTAATCATTTTCTGTGTTTCCAGATCTTATTCATAGTGGCTATTTGGCGCCTTTTTCAAGCAGTAATTTTTTGATATGTTCGGCTGGGATGGCATAGGAAATCCCGCTAGGATTCGTCAAAGCATTTTCCTTACTCCCCTGCACAAATACCTTATTTATGATACCGACCACCTTACCGGTGTTTTCATCATACAAAGGGCTGCCACTATTTCCAGGATAAGCGGTAGCATCCAGTTGAAACACATCATAAGGCGTTTGCAACATTTTTAGCATATTCACATTCAATTGCTGAGTAGCGGTAGCAGGAATAGCATTTGGCGTAATCGCTGAAATAATACTTCGGTGCGTAACGGGGAACACACCTAAAATCTGTCCGATAGGAAACCCGGTAAAGGCGTAGGATTCACCCTCTCTAACCCGCTTGGAATCCCCAATCTCCATAGGCGGCAATTGTCCATCCGCTAATTCCAACAAGGCTAAATCATGCAATTGATCGGTAGCTGCCAAATCGGCCAGCAGCATATGCTCTTTATTGTCCTGACGATAAAATACGGCAAACCGCTCCAAGTGCTCGGCATCCAGGGTTTTGTCCGTCACATGGGCATTGGTAATTACGCTTCGACCATTTCCCACCACAAAACCGGTTCCCAAAAGCACGCCCTGTGGATTACGCGTCGGAAAATAGGTACCGATAGCCACGATGCTGGGTTTGATACGCTGCAAAATATCGGGCAATGCACCCTCATCGGCCGAGACGGAAGTAATCGTGACCAATGAAATACTTAGCGACAAATAAATCAACAAAAATTTCATGCTTTAACCTAATCAAAAACCGCTTTTATCCGGCATAATTTTAAATATTACCGGGAATTAACCAAGTCTTGCAAGCTGTACCACAACATACCCACAAACTCATGCTCCATCAAAAAAGCATGGTCAAGCGCTTTTACTGACGGGAGAAAATCTTGCGCAAAAAAACCGCTATGCGACTTATGGATTGCAGCGGTTGGCGCCGCCAAAACTTGAAAGCCTGCTTTACAAAATTCTAATTCAGCTCTAGGCATATGGTAAGCTTGAGTCACCAAAATAATTCTATCTATGCCTTGCTGCTGCAAAATGCGTCTACTGAAACGGGCATTTTCCAATGTGTTGCGGCTTTGCCGCTCCTGCCAGGTTGCGGGTACAGCAAATTCATTTTGCAGCACCTCCGCCATTACAGAGGCTTCCGAGATACCAATATTTTCAGGAACTACGCCACCGGATGTCAGTACCGGCAAACGGGTTTCCTTAGCAAGCTTTGCCGCATACCGCAGCCGCAGCATTGTTCCGGGAGTAACTGTTATAGCACCCGGATATTCAAATGCCGAGTATTCGATGCCGCCACCAATGACAACTATCGCTTGCGGCAAAAATGCCTGAGTCTGTTTAAGCTGCAGGGGTGGAATACTCTCCCAATATCCGGAAATAATATTCTCCGTAACCGGTAAACTCAAGATTAGAAACAAGTATAAACATAACTTAACAAACCGCAATACCCAGACTTTCTTTTGACATATCAATCCAACCGCAGCCATAAGCGGCAAAATCATCGGCGAAAGCAGTAAACACGAAATCAGCGCTTTAATTTCTGTCATTTTGAATTTGGCCAAACAACCATCTCCAGGGTTACATTATCTTTAGCCAACCAAAATAACACAGCACAGCATAATTTAGACGAAAAATAGGCAAATAAAACACCCTCGCTAGGCATTATTTTCCCCATCATGTGACTAAGTATACAGATTTACGCTTAAGATTCGATTGGACCAAAGTCTTAGCTCAACAAATTAGACACAAAACTTATTAATCAAATACATCACCCCACTCCGGCGGTTGCTCTCCAAAAATGGAGGACACCCTTTCCGGAAGAAGATCCTCCTCAGATGCATCTTCGCCCTGAGATGGATGCGATTTCCCCGAGAGTTCTGCATGATCTGCGCCTTCCGCCATCACCTGCAAATAACTTTCCAGCAACACACAGAGATTATCGTAAAATCCACCCACAGATTCGGTCAACTCTTGTTCGATATATTGCTGTAAAAACTTTTTTTCCGCCGCCATTAAAACATCACACAAAACCAGGGCAGACTGATTACTCAGTTTAAATTCCCTACACAACTTTGCCGAAAGCTTCTGCTTCCGCCCGGCTTGGCTATCCGAAATATCATCAATTAATTGATTCACAGCCGCAATCCGGCGCTTTTTTCGCAGCAAATGCAAACTTAGCAGCGAAGTCAAAGCTATCAGCAGCACCACTAAGACTTCAATCAAGACAATCAATACCATCTGTTGCATGCTCAATTTTCCATGTCGGCTAAATTCTGCTTAATGCGTTGCTCAATATCTTTAAATATCTGCTGCATTTTTTTGCTGCTGTTATCCAATTCCAATAAGGTCTGATGACCGCTAAAGACTCGGGTATATTCCGAACTAATTTCGTCTATAGTTTGCATCGCTGTTTCGAGTTGTCTGACCAATTGTTTGTTAACTTTTTCCAACCCGACTACTTGCATATCTTTTCGGCCTTCATTGCCATCAGCAAACCCCACTTCCGTCTCAGCCAACAAATTGCAGTAAGGTTCCGACAATTTGACGATTAATTGCTCTATTTCAGCTAAGCATTTCGGATCGCGGTTTAGCAACATTTGCACAATGCGTTGCAATAAAGCCCGTTCCGATTCAAGCACCTTTTGTAAAACATCGGCAGCCAATCTTGGACTAAGCCCACACTTTTCAAGCAAAATCGTTTCCAGCAAGCCGCTTTTTATGGTTTCATTTTTCTCAAATTGCACAATAAAACTTTCTATCGCTACAATTTCTTTCTCATGCTTACTTCTACTTATGGCAAACAAAACCACCAGTAACAGCAGTCCAACCCCAACCGCTTCTTCCAACAATATCAGCCATGCAAAATCCCATGCCATCATGACAATCTCTCTAAGATTTTTTGTTGTTTTTCAGCATGACTTTTTCTGATCACCCGAAAGATAAAATAGCCACTGACGCCGAGTACAAAATTAACACCCAATACGATACCACTGACTTCCAACCAATTTGCCTCCTGCTCAACGGCTTCGGTAGGCAGTTCTGTGAGGGGGGCATTTTCCGACTCTTGTTCAGTTTGAGCAGTGGGCTCGGCATGCTCCTCCGGAGCCTGTTCCATAGCCTGAAAATCTGCAACATTGATCTTAATCGGCTTGATGACCGGCGAAAGCGGACTACCTTCCAAGGACTTGGCTATAACATGAAAATTTATGCCTACTTCTGCATCTGGCTCCAAGGCAGGTAATTTCAGCGACCAAGTATTGTCTTCAGCTTCGATTCTATGGCTTTCGGGTGGCTTACCTACATAACTAACCTCGGCTTCAATAATCAGGTTATCGGCATCTAGCATCGATAAATCAGGTATAAATTTCAACGTCATCTCGTGGGTGGTTTGATCAGGCAACTTTTCCACCTGGATAGGTTGAACAATCACCTCAATTTCCTGAGTAATTTCGCGTTTAAAGGTTTTTCCGTCAGCCATAATTTTTAACTGATGTTTTCCCACGCTTAAATCAGATACCGTAGAGGTAAAAAAACCAGGCGTTACCGTATCAGAATTAAAAAGCAAGGCATCATGACCATCTATGCTGAGTGTCAGCTTAATCATTCCCAGAAAATCGGCACGATTAATTAACTTATCCTGCTCGGTAAAATGCACTTTTAAGGACAAATGTTCTTTTTCCCCAAGATAATTCGGCAATTCAGCAGCTTGCATTTTTAAATCGGTCATAATCATCAGCTGATTATCAGGATCTATGTCTGCCACTAGCCGCCAATCGCCAACCTCGGGTTGACTCACAGTAATTAAATCGTTGGTTGGGGTTTCCAGCCAAGCGACCTTAGCAGAGAGCGTTTGTTTGTCGATTTTGGTTTGCTGCGGAGTAAATAAGCGACTAGGAGCGGAACCAGCCTTTTTAAACGCCAGCAAGGAAAATTCCTTGACACTACTGTCCACCTTAAATTGATTGCCGGTCAACGGTAAATTATCTTTAGGGGCTGCTTTTAGCATCATTTTCAAAAAAGCCCGCTGTAATTGCTCGGCATTTGCAGCTGCTTCATGCCAACCGCCGGTATCGAAAGCTAATTTCTCCAGCAGTTCCTTATCGGCCTGATCCGACAAAGCGATCGTCAGCGCTTTGATATTAAGCGCTTGAAGTTTGGGTATCCATTCACTTAAGATACGCTCCCGCGAGTCTGCGCTAACCATAATATCCTTGGAAATGTCCACCATACCATCAGTCAGCAAAATCAGATGTTTCGCGCCCTTTCCTGCAAAACCAGCTTGCAAAACCGTCTGTATCGCCTCTTCTATATTGGTATAGATGCCGCGGGAATTAATTTTGGCCGTCGCCTGCAGCGCTTGCTGTCTCCAGGCAGCATCAACAGCATTGCTGCGTATCAATTCGCTGGCTTTTTCGGCAAACAACCAAATTGAAACTTTGGCTTTTTCCGGTACTAGACTGATCAATAGCTTACTTGCCGCAATCCGTTGGTTATCAGGATCGTTCTGCTTCATGCTGCCTGAGACATCAATCAGCACTTGAATTTCATCCGCCTGCTCAGACTCCAGCGCCTGACTACAAGCGACTTCCGCAGATAGCATGAGCAGTATGCCGATAATAAAAAGGATGAAATCGTGCATTATATTTAAGGGCGCCTGCAAATTTTTTTGGCTATTACCTGGCTTCAACATCAGAAGTTACAAAAAATTAACTCATTCCACATAAATATAGTTCAAGCTACGAACAACACTAGATTCTGCCGATTATCAACATGGCAAATCAAGTCAATACCGAAATTACCCTTTATAATGATTGTACTTTTTCAATCTTAGGAGAATGTATGTCTATTAAAAGAATGGTCGATTTGGATTTAGCCGGTAAACGCGTGTTAATTCGCCAGGATTTGAATGTACCGGTCAAAGACGGCAGAGTGACCAGTGACTTGAGGATACAAGCCAGCGCACCCACCGTAACGGCGGCGTTGGCTGGCGGCGCGGCGGTAATTTTGCTTTCGCATTTAGGACGCCCTACCGAAGGTGAATATGACGAAGAATCCAGCTTGAAACCGGTTGCCGAACGTTACTCACAATTGCTGGGCCAACCCGTGCGGCTGGTTAAAGATTGGCTGGATGGCGTTGATATCAAACGCGGCGAAGTTGTTCTATGCGAAAACGTCCGTTTCAGCAAAGGCGAGAAAAAAAACAATCCCGAGCTCGGTAAAAAAATAGCTGCGCTATGTGATATTTTCGTCATGGACGCCTTCGGCACCGCACATCGCGCCGAAGCTTCCACCCATAGCGTAGCCGAATTTGCGCCTATCGCCTGTGCCGGCCCATTATTGGCAGCAGAACTGGACGCACTGGGCAAAGCCCTGGAACATCCGCAACACCCACTGGTTGCAATCGTTGGCGGTTCAAAAGTATCCACCAAACTCACGGTACTGGAATCCTTATCCGGCAAAGTCGATCAATTGATCGTCGGCGGCGGCATTGCCAATACCTTTATTGCCGCCGCAGGTTTTCCGGTCGGCAAATCTTTATATGAAGCCGATTTACTCGACGAAGCGAAACGCTTGATAGCCGATGCCAAAAAGCGCGGCGCCGACATACCAATTCCTGTTGATGTAGTTACGGCTAAGGAGTTTTCGGAATCTGCCGCTGCTACCGTGAAAAAAGTCGCCGATGTCACCGAAGATGATTTGATCCTGGACATCGGACCGGAAACATCAAAACAATACGCCGAGATATTGAAGAGCGCCGGCACAATTGTATGGAATGGACCGGTTGGCGTGTTTGAAATAGATCAATTCGGCGAAGGCACCAAAACCTTAGCTCTGGCCATCGCCGCCAGCCCGGCCTTCTCAATTGCCGGCGGCGGCGACACGTTGGCTGCAATTGATAAATACGGCATTGCCGAGCAAGTCTCCTACACATCCACTGGCGGCGGCGCATTTCTTGAATTCCTGGAAGGTAAGGAGTTACCTGCAGTTGCCATTTTGCAAACCAGAGCCGAAAGCTGATTTGCTAATCAGTAAGGTGACAGGCGCTATCACACACCTGTAATACTTTAAAGAGCAGTTGTGCCAGCCAAGACTCCGTCCGCCCTGAACTAGTCGAAGGGTGAGCGGGGGCTTGGCTGGCTCACCCTAAGTGTTTTGCTTGGCAAACCAATCATGCTTCGACAGGCTCTGCACGAACGGCCTACCAGGCAAGGCAACTACCCTTTTTAGGTTAATCCCTTATAGACTTTACCATTACTGATAAGTTAAGCAATAACTTAAGGCAATGAGACATATCGCTGGACTCTAAACTACACCCATAACCTTCATAACCGCGCTCTTGCCTAAAAATGCACTTACCATGAAAGTTTTATTGCTGGATGATCACCCCTTGTTTCGCGCCGGTTTACGCTTATTGCTAAAAACCCTGGAGCCGAAAGCAAACACATTTGAAGCAGGAACCATTGACGAAGCCCTGGATTTGGCAGGCGAGCATCCTGATCTAAGCTTGTGTTTGCTGGACATTAATTTGCGCAACGAAAACGGACTGGATGCACTTGCTAAACTTAAGGCGATAGTGACAGATTTAGCAGTCGTCGTCGTGTCGGCCTGCGAAGAAAGCACATTAATCCGTGAATGCATAAGTGCCGGTGCAATGAGTTATATTCCAAAAAGCGCAGAACCCGAGATATTGTCTGAAGCTTTAAAATCCGTGTTGGTCGGCAAAATTTATATTCCGCCGCACATCATGGATGACGAACCCATCGGGTTAACGCAAACAGTGTCCATTTCACCCCGGCAAATGGATGTGCTGAGATGTTTGTGCCGAGGTATGCCGACAAAATCTATCGCCAAGGAACTTGAACTCTCTGAGCATACGGTAAAGGAACATATCAACAATATTTTTCACATTTTAAATGTCCGCAATCGGACCGAAGCCGTTATCAAAGCCGCGCAATTGCAATTACTCAGTGATTGGGGGCGAGCGTAACTGACTTTGATGCCCCACTTTTGCTCAATCACTGTACGCATATGCCCTGAAATCCATTGATAACTGTCAATTCCATAGTCAACTGGCATTTTATGGAGCATCATATAACGCACAATACATAATCAGGTGAAACTGATGGCGACACATGTACGCAAAACCATTCCAGGCTATAAACAACTTAAAAAATTGCGCACTGCTTTGGCAATTTTGCAAGGCGCCAATTTATTGCCGACCTTGCTGCAAGAAATGGAAAACACGGTTTCGCATGATCAAACCAAGCGCGTGACGTATCTGACCGCCTTGTTTACTCGGATTCATCGCGAAATTTATTGCGATTGGAAAGAACAATACACGGTCGATCATAGACCTGGCATCATGCAGGATGCAGAGAAGCGTCGCTTGTTTCGAGAGACTATAGAACGCTTAGTATTAGATGGTGAAAGTAATCTGGAAACAGCGATTTTCGACCATAACGGATTTGTGATTTCCTGTGAAAATATTGCCGAGCGTTTAGCGGGCTTTTACAAAACCATGCGCAGCATTCGACCGTTTTCCTATGGCAACCGGCTAACGCTGGACTTTTTTATGACGGCGCTCGGCAATATGCCATCCTTCAAAGCCGTTTATGAACAGGGCATAGATTTTAGGCGCTTAACCAATGCTGATGCACTTGCTTTACATAGATTGGAAAGCCAGACTAGACAACTGAATAAGGCATTTTTCCATGCCTTGGACCCGACTCGCAGACACAGTCTGCTTAATAAAGCCAACGGTTATGGCCGCTGGCCGGAGAATAAACGCTTTTTGGCGGGTATTCCGTTCTTATCTTACACTACAACCGAGGGTGTTGAATGCCTGGTAACGGTTAATGGCGGCTTAGTTCCCCTAGCCAGTATCAAGATAGAAGACTTTATAAAGGGGCAACATTTTGCTGATAACCCGCTAAGCGCCTCGGAAAAAGTCATTGGCTATTTACCCGGCGTTGATGATTTGCGCTCCCCGGATAAATCCAGTATCGATGGCATTCCGATTCGGGCGGACGGCGTGGCGCCCTTATTCTGTCTGGATATTAATATGTTGACCAGTTTACGTTCGCCTAGTCATGCCGAACTCCTGGATTTATTACGCCAATGTAGCGGGGAAAAGGCCTCCATCTTCACCCTGGCCGATAACCCAGCGCTAAAAGAGCGTTTATTAACTATCGCCGCGGGTGAAGTTAGACTCATGCGTACAGTTGAAATCGCTTATATGCGGCTGAGTGAAATCAACCGTATTTTACTTAACGCGGTGAACAAGATTTTTATTGGAAAAACTGCAGATCCTCAGCCTAAGCTGTTCATGGCGATGGGCGGCGCCGGCGCGGGTAAAACCTCGGTCGACGAAATGGCCAGAACACAATGCGGGGATAATTTTGTCACGGCTTCGCTGGACGAGTTCCGCAAACTCAGCAATCTTTACCGAGTGTTGACCGCCGCCAATCATCATAGCGATGACTATGTTTACATTGAGCCGTTTGCCAATCGTTTGCGCGATTTGGTCGCCGCGCAAGCCTTAAAGACAGGCGTCAATCTGCTGTACGACGGCACAGCTATTCCTTATCGCCCACGCTATGCAACGATTATCGAACAATTTAAAGCCGGCGGCTTTCATACCGCCATTATTGCCGTGGATGCGTTTTTGGTAAAACCTGCCGGTCGAGAAAGTGAGTTGTCGCGTTCCGGCGTCATCGCCAGTGTTAAATCCCGCTTTATCAGCAAAGGCCGGGCTTTGCCCTGGGTGGTGACGGTGGATAAACATATTCGTTCGCCGCAGGCTTTTTTAACGGCGCTGACCGATACCGCCCTGGACAAAATTTCGCTATTCGCGAACGATGGCGAGAAAAATACCCACTATTTAGTTACGGAAAGTTTTTTATTCACAGATGCAGAACTGGAAGAATTACATGAGCGGCAAAGCAAATCTGCATTAGCCAAGTGCTTGCAGCAGTTCATTCTTAGCCGGGAGGATTCGGTGCTAAATAAACTGGCCGGCGGCAGACGGCAGGACATTGAAAAATGGATTAAGCGTAATCCGGATTTTTCCGAAGCTAATGTCGCCTATCAAATTTATCGGGGCAGCGAAATCAACCGGGTGCTATTGATATATAACATGCGGCGTTTGGTTGATTTTATCGAAAAACGTCAGTTAAACCCCAACGCCTCGGGCGAAGCAGGCTTGCTGCATAAGCCGGCGGTAATCTCCTTTTATGTCGATCCACATGCTGGTGAGGCCTGGATTACCCGTTTGCAGGGGACGACGGCATAATTAGCTGTTTTTACAGTATATAGCTGAGTACATCTTCGTTATCCACTTGGTCGTAAATATCGTCAACTGCTATGGTAACGCCCAGAGAATCAAATGTGATGTGATCGCCTAAATAATAATATGCAGATTGCCAATGATTCCGGCGACTGAAGACCTGAGTTTCCCCTTTATCCTGTTCAATCAGCACATACTCTTCCAAGCTGGGGATGGCTTGACAACGCAGCCTTTTACTGGTTTGATCGAATTTGCGGGTGGATTTTGACAGCACTTCTACAATGATGGTTGGGGCTGTTTTGTAGTAATCGTGAACACGATTATCCCCGCAGACTACCATAACATCTGGATAGAAAAAATCATCGGCGACTCTGAGTTTCATGTCTGACATTTAGGATCGACATGGAACGCCCTTTAAATGGTTCTTCAATTCGTTGAAGATATTACCGGCCAGCAGATTGTGATTTTCGCTCACCCCCGTCATCGCGTAGACTTCGCCATCAATCAATTGGTGTTTAATATCTGAAAGCAATTCACCGGCTAAATAGTCTTCCGGGCTGATGGGCAGCTTTGTTTGTGGTAATGCCATAATCTATTCTCGGTCAGTCTTGCATAATTATGCAAAATAGTCGATTAGAAGTCTATTCGTCAAGTTTAGGCTTTCGGCCCCAACCGTAATAACAACTTCTCCAAAAACTCCACCTTATCCTCAAGATCTTTAAAGGTAAAGGTAAACCGCAGCTTGTCCGCACCGTCGAATTTATATATTTGCGCTTGGGTTTGGATCAGCGTAATCAATTCACCGGCGTCTATCTGCGGCTGGCTGCTGAAAACGATGCGCCCGCCGGTGGCGTAGGCTTCGATTTTTTTGATGCCTAAGGGTTCGGCTTGCTGTTTGAGCTCAGTAATGCTGAACAAGGCTTTGACCTGAACCGGCAATAGGCCGAAGCGGTCTATCATCTCCACTTTCAATTTCCGCAAATCGTCGCTGGTTTCGGCGCTGGAAATGCGTTTGTAAAGTACCAAGCGGGCATGAATATCCGGCAGATAGTCTTCCGGTATCAGCGCGGAGGTTTGTAGATCGACTTCCGGGCCGGTGTCCAACGGCGTGTCCAGTTCCGGCTGCTTGCCGGATTTTAGCGCTTTTACCGCTCGCTCCAGCAACTCGGTATACATGGAGAAGCCGATTTCCTGAATTTGCCCGCTTTGTTCGTCGCCCAGCAATTCGCCTGCGCCGCGAATTTCCATATCATGCGAGGACAGCATGAAACCCGCGCCCAATTCGCCGGAGGTTTCGAAGGCTTCCAGGCGCTTAATGGCGTCTTTTGACATTAAGGCCTTGGGCGGGATGATGCAATAAGCATAGGCGCGGTGATGCGAGCGACCGACCCGGCCACGTAATTGGTGTAACTGCGCCAGTCCCAATTTGTCGGCGCGGTTGATGACGATGGTGTTGGCGCTGGGGATGTCGATGCCGCTTTCAATAATGGTGGAACTGATCAGCAGATTGAAACGCTGATGGTAAAAATCCAGCATGATCTGCTCCAGATCGCGCTCAGGCATTTGGCCGTGGGCGATTTGGATGCGGGCTTCCGGCAGCAACACTTCCAGCTCGCGGGCCATTTTATCCATGGATTTGACATCGTTATGCAGGAAGAACACCTGACCGCCGCGCTTGATTTCACGCTGACAGGCTTCCTGAATCTGCGAGTCTATCCATTCGCTGATGAAGGTCTTGATGGCATGCCGGTTTGGCGGCGGCGTGGCGATAATGGAAATATCGCGCAGACCGGACATCGCCATATTTAAAGTGCGCGGAATCGGCGTGGCGGTCAGCGTCAATAAATCCAGTTCGTAGCGCAGCTTTTTGAAGTGTTCCTTCTGTGTGACGCCAAACCGGTGTTCTTCGTCGATAATCACCAACCCTAGATTTTTATATTTCATATCCTTCGACAACAGCTTATGCGTGCCGATGACGATATCGACTTTGCCGTCGATCAGATCGTCGCTAATCGCTTTCTGCTGTTTGGGCGTGACGAAACGCGACATCACCTCCACGCGCACCGGCCAGTCGGCGAAGCGGTCGCGGAAATTTTGATAATGTTGTTGCGCCAGCAGCGTGGTTGGCACCAGCACCGCGACCTGTTTGCCGCTTTGCACGGCGATAAACGCCGCCCGCATCGCGACTTCGGTCTTGCCGAAACCGACATCGCCGCACACCACTCTGTCCATAGGCTGCGGGTTTTGCATGTCGTGGATGATGGCTTCAATAGCGCTAAGCTGATCGGGGGTTTCCTCGAATGGGAAGGCGGCGGCGAAGGCGGCGTAATCGGTATTGTCAATTTTGAAAGCGAAACCTTGCCGGGCAGCGCGTTTAGCGTGGATGTCCAGCAACTCGGCAGCCACGTCGCGCGCCCGTTCCATGGCTTTTTTCTTCGCTTTGCTCCAGTGGTCGGAACCCAACTTATGCAGCGGGGCGTTTTCGGCGCTGATGCCGCTATAGCGGCCTATCAAATGCAGCGACGAAACCGGCACATAGAGTTTGTCATGATTGGCGTATTCCAGCATCAAAAACTCTGCTTCTATGCCGCCTACCGCCAAGGTCTGCAAGCCCAAATAGCGACCGACGCCATGTTCCTGATGCACCACCGGCGAGCCTATGTTCAGCTCGTTGAGGTTGTTGAAAATATTTTCCAACTCACGTGCGGCGGATTTCTTACGGCGGCGGCGTTGCTGGACTTTTTCGCCGCTCAACTGGCTTTCGGTAATGACGGCGATGGCCGGGTTGTCCAGCCGCAAACCTTGATCCAGCGGCGCCACCAGAATGCAGGGCGAATGCTCGGTGTGCAGAAATTCCGGCCAGGTTTGTATCAGTTTCACCGCCAGTTTATAGCTTTTGAGCTTATCGATCAGGCCTTCGCGATGGCCGGCGGTTTCGGCCACAAACAATATCTTGCCCTGGAAGTTTTCGATAAAGTGCCGCAACGCTTGTGCCGGTTCTTTTTGACGGCTATCGATGGCTAGATCGGGTAAACTTAAGTAGTTGAACGACTGTGCGTTTTCGGCTTGCTCATCCAGCACAATGCGGCTAAAGGCCTGGGTGTGCTGTTGGATTTCTGTGTCGTTTAAAAACAGCAGGACTGGCGGGAGTAAGGGACGTTCGATATCATATTTACGCTGTTGATAACGTTCCGCGGCATCGCTGTAAAAGCGCTGAGCATTCTCGGCAAAGCCGGCCGGCAGCACGAATAGGGCGTTTTTCGGCAAATAGGCAAATAGCGATTCAGTGCGCTCGACAAATAGCGGTAAATAATATTCGATACCCGCCGGGGCGATTTGCTTGGAAACGTCCAGATATAGCGTGTTTTTTGGCGACGACTCAGGAAATTGTTCCCGGAAGGCCTGCCGGAAATGTTTAATCGCCTCGTCGGTAAACGGAAATTCCCGGGCTGGAAACAGCTCTATGTTGGAAATTTTCGTCTGCGACATTTGCGTGTCGGGATCGAAGCTACGTATCGATTCCACTTCATCGTCGAATAATTCAATGCGGTAGGGTTGCTTGCTGCCCATTGGAAATAAATCCAAAATGGAGCCGCGCACCGCAAATTCGGCATGCTGATAAACTTGCGACACGCACTGGTAGCCGACCGCTTCCAGCTTGGTGCGGGTAAGATCCAGGCTTAAGGTGCCGCCTACTTGTATCGAAAAACTATGCGCCAGTACATGTTCGCGTGGGGCCAGGCGGTGCATCAATGTGGCGACGGAAACGATCAGCGCGCCGCGCTTGGTCTCCGGCAACACTGCCAGGGTTTTCAACCGCTCGGAAATGATTTCCGGCAAGGGTGAGAACACGTCATAAGGCAAGGTTTCCCAGTCCGGAAAATGCAGGATGGGCAGGGTGTTGTCCAGAAAGAACGCCAGTTCGTGTTCCAGGCGTAATGCGGTTTGATGATCGGGAGTGACGATCACCAGTAAGCGCTTTTCCTGGCTGATGGCGGTCGCCAAAGTCAAGGCGTCGCCGCAGCCGTTTAGACCGCTCCAGAACACGTGTTGATCGGGAAGTTGTGGTAAGGCCGAGGCTGGAATGATCGGTAAGGACATGGGCTGTGATTTTATTTCGATAAGCTATTATACCCTTGATGAAAGCTGTTTAAAAAAGCGGATTGCATGTACTTTTGATTATGGACAGTGAGGGTTTTTGAAGAGCTGACAATTTCAGGGCTAGGGCTCACTGGGATTGATGATAGACTCCATTCTGGATATTGAGCTATAAGCACATTTTTTGAAGCTGATTTGTTTGGTTTGCAATTACGCCAAAATGTTAGAACTGGTTTTTTGTAAGTGGCTAACTGGCTGTGCTACCTTAATCTACTCTAAAGCACCATGCATGTATTTTGGCAATTGCTTCTGAATTGCTTTACTTCCTGCAGCTGATATTCTACTGGATAGAAAGGAGAGAGATTGGGTAGCGGTTTTTTGAGAGCGATTCATTTGAATGGAAATGGAGGATGTCTATTTTATAACAAAAAGTAACCTGAGCCTTTTTAAACAAATTCCAATACACCCCAAAGATTAGACCTTATGTCCTCCTTAAACGATGAATTATTTAATTGCCTAAAAACCGTTGAATCTCCAGGTGATTTTTATACCACCGGGACAATGGAGCTATTCATGCCCCAATTGGAAGTTAAGGATGTGGGCCGTATTTCTTTACCTTTGCTGCCTATCCAGGCGGAACAATTGGTCAGCGTCGCCGAACAAGCGCCTTATGGGCGTGGACAAGAAACGTTGGTGGATACCGAGGTAAGGCGAACTTGGCAAATTGACGCCGACCGGATCACGCTGAGCGGCAAGCATTGGCAGGACAATCTCAATACTATTGTCAAGCGTTGTGCGATAGGATTGGGCGTTGGTGTGCCGGTAAGCGCGGAACTCTATAAACTCCTGGTTTATGACGCCGGCAGTTTTTTTATCAAGCATCGTGATACTGAAAAAGCTGCCGGGATGTTTGCAACCTTGGTGATTGTGCTGCCTTCAGACTATAGCGGTGGCGAGTTAGTGGTAAAACACCGGGAACAAGTTGTTAAACTGGATTTACATTCTAAGGACCCCGCCGAAATTTCTTATGCGGCTTTTTATGCGGATTGCGTACACGAAGTATTGCCTATTATCCAAGGCTGTAGGTTAACCCTGATATACAACTTAATCCGCGCGGATAAAAAATTGCCTTTGCCGGAGCCGCCGGATTACCGTCAACAGCAAGCAATGGTTAACGGTTTGCTGCGCGCCTGGGCAGCGTCTTTAACTACCCAAACCGATGAGAATACTCCGGAAAAACTAATTTATTTATTGGAGCACGCTTATTCACCGGCTGAATTAGGCTTTGACGCCTTAAAAAATGCTGACGTAGCAGTTGCTGATGTATTGGCGGCGGCGGCTGAGCAAGCTGACTGCGATATTTATCTGGCTTTGCTCACGGTTGAAGAATACGGTACTGCGGAATATTCCGGTTACAGCCGGGGTTATTGGGATGATGAGAATAATGATTTCGAAGTAGGCGAAGTTTGTGAGCGGGTGGAAATGCTTTCTGAATGGCGGTGTGCGAATGGCCGGGAAATAGCATTACCCAATTTGCCGTTCAGCGCTAATGAATTTTGTCCACCCTCAGCCTTCGACGAAATAGAGCCGGATGATGTTGAATTTCAAGAAGCCACCGGCAATGCGGGCGCCTCTTTTGAGAGAAGTTATCATTGCACGGCGTTGGTGATTTGGCCGCGCAGCCGGTCTCTGGCCGTGCTTAGTCAAGCAGGTTTGCGGGCAACGCTGCCGGTTTTACAGGATTACTGTTTACGTTGGGAAGCGGAAGGCTCAGACAAAACATCAACCTGTTGGCAAGACGCCCAGGTGTTAGCCGGCTATATATTGCGGGATAGCTTTGCACAAGATTCCGGCTACCACAATCGTAGCGACCAGATCTTGTTGGATTGTCTTTATCGTTTGGGCGATACCGAAGGCATTCAGGCATATTGGCAGAAGCTGGCGGAACACGGTTTTTATTGCCAAGCGGATTGCGCTATATTACTGCAAACCGCCAAGTTTTTACCCTGGATTAAAGTGGTCAAGGTACTGGAGCAAGCCATTGGCGTCAGCGCCATTAAGGCCCAAGCCGCCTGCGCCGACTTGCTTGCCCAATTCTGCGCCGCTAAGCCGGAGTCGGCGTCTGATCTTAAGACGGCTGCCGGTATTTTGTTTTCAGCCTTACCTGGCGATCGGACACGCTTTGTTGCACTTCAGTCTTGGGAATACGCCCGATTGCATGTTGATAGTGAATTAGTGGTCAATGTGTTGCAAAGTTTTGGCGCTATTGATGTTAATATGGCCGATGAGGCTTTGGATTACCTTCTTGCCTGGCCGGATGTTTATGAGATGGATAAGATTTTAGCGCCCGCCGCTTTATCTCTAGCTCAGGCCGAGCAAAGTTCCGATTTTCCTGTCGTCACGCGCTTAAAGTCAACTGTGGTAAAGCATTTACAAGCCAGAGTCGATACAGAATTAGAGCCGCCGAAAGATTGGCGGCGGGATAGTCAGATTCAATGTTCCTGCAAGGATTGTTATGAATTACGCGTATTTCTCAGCAATGCCACGCAATCAACCTGGGTGTTTAAAGCTGCCGAGGGCAGACGTAAACATTTAGAGCACGAGCTTACGCGGCATAAAACCGATGTCGATTGCCGCACCGAAAGCAAAAGCCGGCCCTATAGCCTAGTTTGCAACAAAAACCAGGCCAGCTATCTGCGGCGCGTGGCGCAACGCAATGCTGATCTGAATTTGTTGGCAAGTTTGAGTTAGGCTAAACTCAGACTGGAGTGCAGTAAATGGAAGAGATGCTTTGCGCAAATTAATCTTCGCATTTGATAAATCAACCACTTGCCTGTGTCATAAATCAGTGCCAAAATAGGGCTTGATGCGGCTATGCTTGGTAGATCGTAGCGAACCCATCATTCACGTAGTTACAATCTACAAGGGCTAGCCATGTTCACGACTTCTTATATAGAGTAATGCCAGAAATAAGCAGATTTCTCGGAATCGTCATTTATATGTATTTTAATGAGCATAATCCCCCGCACTTCCATGCAGAATATAATGATTTTAAGGCATCAATTTGTATAGAAACATTAGGGATAATGGAAGGCAGGTTACCGTCAAAAGTAATGAGCCTGGTTGTTGAATGGGCGCAGGAACATCAACAAGAATTACTGGAAAATTGGAATAGTATTAAACAATCTGGTTGCTACCACAAAATAGAACCCTTAGTTTAAACGAGGTGAAAATATGTTGACTGTCAGCACCGCGACATATGCTGGTGATTACAAGATCGATCTGGCATTTAATAACGGTAAAAAAGGTATAGTTGATTTAAAGGAAACCATATTTAAAGATCACAGACCTATCTTTTCCGCATTACAAAATGAAGCTGAATTTAGAAACTTTAGGTTAGAACATAGCACTATCGTCTGGCCAAATGAACTGGATTTGGCGTGTGAATACCTATTTTATCTGGCATTCAAAGATGATCCTGATTTGACCGACCAATTTCGAAAATGGGGTTATATACATTGAATGTGTTTTCCTTTACCCAATAAATATTTGAAGGGATGTGTTTCATAGAATGAAAAGTAACCTGACCCTTTTTCTTTTGCTAAAAGCAATGGAAAACTAATATGTTTGAACGCATGTGAGATAAATTCAAAGGATTCTAACCTAATTGAAACAATAGCATATGATAATAACCAAGATCCAACAGTTAGGCTTAAAGCGCATGAGTGGCTGGCTCGAAATCAAGGACGGTTTAGTAAGTTTGATAGCGATTTAAAAGATTGGGCTAATGAAAATACAAATAACAATAACAACAATACTGATGAGTCAATAAGTTTCGAGATGCCAGGAGGGTTTAAGTATTCAAGTAAAAGAACACCTTCTGATAGCACAATTACTGTAATTAAAACATTCACCTATGGAACTATAGCTGTTGCTAGTATAAGTGCTATTGCTTTAATACTAAGTAGAGTAAATAAATAAAACTCATAGCTGGCGGGTATAAACTCTAGTTGCCTAGAGCTCCGAATACAATGTAGTTGTTAATAACATTTTTATAAGAAATCTTACCAATGCGGATTTTCTCCCAATTGGTCTACAAAAAACACAGCTAACGGAAATTATCCATGAACGATTTAAACGAAACTATTTTTAGAAGTTACGATAAAAACCTTGAAATTCTTAGTGAACTGAAAGAAGCCGTAGAGAAAAAATTCTTAATAGATAAGATCCCTTACAATGAATTTGTTGATAATTTATATAGAGATAAAAACGAAGAAAAATGGTTTCTATCGCAATGCCAATCAATATGTAATCAGATAAATAAGTTACTAAATAAAAACTCATGGATTAATAAATATCCTAGTGCTTTTTTTACAGATAACGATAGAGTTATGTTATCACAAGAGATTATATTTGATATAAGTTACCTAGAACAATTAACTGAATATAAATATGAAATTAACAAAAAGGTGAAGCAATTATTCGTTCAGATAACAACTTATCTAGTGTAACTTTTTTTCCCATGCAAGGATCGCATATTTTACTAGGAAAGATCAGATTACAGGAATAAGCTCTAGGAATTTTAACATTTCTTCGATGCCAACTTTGATTCGTCAAGCAATTTAGCTCAAGGTAAAGAATATGATAGGTCTGGAAAAAATTACCAAAAAAGATGGAGGTTTTAAGAATATACCCATATCAGAATTGCTTAAATTCTTTAATGAAAACCCTAAATATTTTGATATACCAGTATCTTTTGAGACGCTTATGGCTATTAATGAATGGACAAATAGCTTTATTCATACGGGTTTAATACCATTTTGTTGGCAAAGTTTAGAAGCCATAGATTTGATTGAAAAACTGGCTCTGTATGAAATCGTGTGGGTAGTGTATTCTATATGTTATGAACAGCGAAGCATTATTTACGTTAGCCTTAGGGCTTAATACACCTTGGGAAGTGCATAAAGTTGAATTGGTAGCACAACCCGGAGAACACAAAGAGCTCCATATAGAAATTGGTTTTCAAAAAGGGGCCAAATTTCTCGATGAAAGCGGAGCGCCCTGCGGTGTTTATGACACACTGACTAGGCAATGGCGGCATCTGAACTTTTTTGAGCATACCTGTTATATCCACTGCGACGTACCTCGAATCCAGACGACAGCAGGAAAAGTCATGCAAATACCGGTGCCTTGGGCACGACCCGGTAGTGGCTTTACCTTACTATTCGAAGCCTTCGCTATGTACTTGGTCGAAAGAGAAATGCCGGTCAAAAGAGCGGCGGAAACGTTGAAAGTGTATCCACAAAGGATATGGAATGTCTTTGATTATTGGGTGTCGTTAGCCAGAGAAAAAGATGACCCATCGACCATAAAAAAATTAGGGATAGACGAAACTTCAAGTAAAAAAGGGCATAACTACGTCACCATAGGGGTGGATATGGAGAGTAAACGTGTGATTCATGCTGTTGAAGGGAAAGGTAAAGCGGCAGTTGCCAGTATTCAGGAAAGATTGATTAGCAAAAATGTACAGCCGGAACAAATCGTTCAAGCCAGTATGGACTTATCGCCTGCCTTCATCTCTGGCGTCACCGAATACTTTCCCAAAGCAGAAATCACATTTGACCGGTTTCATGTCGTCAAATTATTGAATGAAGCTATGAACAAGCTCAGGATCTTGGAGCAAAAAGAGCATGCTTTATTGAAGGGCCAGAAATACACCTTCTTAAAGAACCCAGGCAATCTTACAGAAAATCAAAAACTTAAACTGGATGAAACGATAAATTTATACCCGGCCTTGGGAAACGCTTATCGTTTGAAGGTGCTGTTTAATGATTTATGGGAAATGCCCAATAAGAAAGCAGCACATGATTTCATGGTCAATTGGTGTGCAGAAGTTCGAGTTTATAAAATTGGGCCGTTTATAGAATTTACGCAAACCCTGATGGCCCATTGGTACGGCATTCTGAATTTTTTCGAGTCGCGCCTCACTAACGGTTTATTGGAAGGCATCAATCATAAGATTCAACTTGCAAAAAGACGGGCTAGAGGATATCGGAACACTAGCAACTATATTAATATGATTTACTTTTTATGCGGCAAACTGGAGTTTGATTACCCACACAAATTCATATAGCGCCGAAAAACTTTTGGCTACCAGCATAAAGCGGGACAAATCATGTAAAATTTCATTACGATAAGGCGTTATTGTAATGTGAGATAGCAAAAACTCGTTGCAAGTTGTTGTATCATTGTTTAATGACTAAAAAAAACCTTAACACAAAGCATACGAGCAACGAGTCTTTTGATTGTAGGTCAACTGGCAACAAAGGGCAATCAAAGTATCCGGAAAATTGCATCGGCCGTTCATCGATCAAAAAGCGCTGTTCACCGACATTTACGAAGACAGAAAATCCGGAACAAGCATCCGGAATCGACGTTTTGGGAAACCGAAGCCGGCGATGCGTGGCTAAGGCGGATGATGCTCGCAACCCTGTATATCTTTGGCCTGGATTGTCATGTAGGCGCTGATAAATTAGCACAATTTTTTAAACTGATCCGTATCGACACGCATGTGGGCGTGTCGCCCTCGGCATTGCGCCGGCAATTACGCCACATGGAAAACTTATTGCCCTTATTTCAACAACAGTGCGAGAATTCGGCTTCGGTGCAACCGCGCACCATAGTGGCGGCAATGGATGAAACCTTTTTTGGTGATTTTCTCATTCTGGTGCTGATGGACTTATCCTCAGGATACCTGTTTTTGGAGGAGATCAGCGATGACCGCCGTTTCGATACCTGGTATGAAAAGGCTATCCCCCGCTTAAAAGCGCTTGGCATTGAGGTTAACCATGCCGTGAGCGACCGAGCCAAAGCTTTGATCAAGCTGGCTATTACCGGGTTTGACTGTCCATCAGGCGCAGATGTGTTTCATGCGCAGCAGGATATCAGTAAATGGCTGGGTGCAACGCTGGGAAGGCGGCACGAACAAGCAAAAACACAACGGGAAACCGCTGAGGCGCTGTTGCAAAAGAAAACGGACAACAACCTGGCGGAATTGGTGCAGGTCGTTGATGCGGAGCGGGCTTATCAACAGATAAAGGAAACACGCGCCGATTATCACGAAAATCTGGCGGGCATTGCCGAAGATGTTCATCCGTTTTCATTTGAAACCAAGAATATAAACCGAGCGGAGCAGGTGATTTCCAGTCTGGAAAGACGGGCTCAGGTGTTTGAAAAGATCGCACAATCTCAAGCGATTGCAGACTTAAAACAAACCATAAATAAGTTTCGCAATCAATTTGATGACTTGGCGGCCAATGTGGAAACTTGGTGGCTATGGGTCATGGAAATTTTAACGGGACTTTCTGTGGATGACCCCACGAAAAACTGGTTGATCTATAGCCTGTTACCAACGGTGTACTGGCATCAGCAACTACACAAAACACAAAACCCCAAGCAGAGGGAAAAATACCGTCAGGCTTGGCAGCAAGCCGCGCGGAATTTACAGACCGATACTTTTACGGCCACTTTGCCGGTAAGCGAACAGCAACGCTGGTTGGAATGGGCCGAGTGGATGGCGCGAAACTTTCATCGCAGTTCTTCCGCCGTTGAGGGTCGCAATGGCTATCTTTCGCAGATGTATCACAATGGCCGAGGCTTAACCGAAAAACGCTTACGGGCATTGACGGTGATTCATAATTACGGGCTCAAGCGGGTTGATGGGACAACGGCGGCAATGCGTTTGTTTGGGCAATCGTTTCCTGATCTATTTTCATGGTTGATGTCCGAAATGGGCGATCTTCCGCTGCCCAGAAAAGGCAGAGAGTGGGTTACTCGTAACCCGTTGTTTTTAAAATCTGTCCCGGCTTAAGTTGGAAGCCAAACTTTTCACTATAAAAGATGGTGATTTAACTAATATTAATGGATTTAGCTATTTGACCAAAGAAACTTCTTTGACAGATTTAAAAAATGCCTTAGATACCAAATTTAAGGTTAACTTTACTTTGAATATGGATAAAATCGAAGGTACACCTTTATCAAAATAGCCAGATGATCAAGAGACAGCTTTTCACTCTTTGCCTAGCTGCATTAACAATGCATGAATTTAACAATTAGGAATATATTGTTAGAATTCAATAGGTTACTAAGAAGTTTGTTGGCGAATTTGAAATCGATATTACGGCTGCAAGCCGCTAATACCAAGGGCTCCAGGGGTGTCGTGAAACAAACCGTTCTTTTGGTTAAATTACACCTTTACGCGATAAAAAATCAAGTAGTCACGATGCACACACCGCCGAATTCCGTGCGCTTCATAGCGTGGAATCAAAGGAAAAGCCCGAGGCATTTCGGCAAGAGTTGCGCATTTATCGAGCAATTCATCAATAAACGATTCCGCCCGTTTGGGGTTGTTCGGGCGTATAAAATCCTTGATTTCCTTTAGGTCTGCTTTTGCATCTTCCGTGATAACAAGTATCATGCTCCGGTATACCCTCTAAGCTCCGCACGTACTTCTTCTAGGCTCTGCACTCTTCCTGCATCCGCAGAGGCAGTGCCCTTTTCTAATGCTTCATCAAGCGCGGCTAGGCGTTGTTCTTTGTTCATCCAGCCACGCAAGGCTTCGCGGATAACCTCACTGTTTGAACTGTACCCACCTCCCTTTACCTTGTCGCGGATAAGCTGGGCCATATCAATTGGCAGCGTAATGGATAATTTTTCGGTGGTTAGCATGGTATCCCCCTAAGCTGAAACAATTAATCAATGCTACTTGATACTACTTAATCCGCCTTTTGTCAATGCGGTGCAAGGGGAAACTAGCAGCCAATTGTGCCACAGCTTGTGGCACAGATTTTAACCCCCCGTCAACTCACTAAAAAACGCCCCCCCAGCATCACTCAACACATAATTCCCCCGGCTGTTTTTAAACATAATCCCCCTGGCAATCAGGTTATTATTAATCTCAGTTTCAATATTGTTGGTGGTGCATAATTTACAGGTATGCAAAATCTCGGTATAGCGTTCTTCGGTCATCGCCGCAGACAGGTCTTCCAGTTTTATCCCGGCCCTATGGTCGGTCAGCACATCGAACAAATAGCCTTTTTCGGTGATGATGCGGCCAATGACTATCAACAAGGCCTGGATTTTGATCGTGACATCATTAGTATTGCCGCCATTCGGTTCGCGGATATAGAAAAAGCTACTGTGTTTATGCACCAATTCAAAATTCAAGCGCTGGTAAAGCTGGCGGTATTCATCAAAGTTGCTGAACAACTCGGTATATAGCGGGTTGTTTTCCAATTGATTGGTTTTCAATTCATAACTGTGCTTATTAATGGTTTTACCGTTGATAAGCTGGTTATAGATGTTTTGGCTGAGTTCGTTAGTGATCATAAGATAAATTCGCGCTTGTTATATTCCAGCACTTGATTTTGATAACAGATTTTTTGCTGACCCTGGCTAAAACCGACTTGGAAGTGGTATTTGCTACTGTGGCGTTGTTTAAAACAGCCGACGCCGTATAGCAGATAATATAAACGATAGTCTTGTTGTAATTCGGCGGCCAGCCGGGTGTGGATTTCCAGATATAAATCAGCCACCGGTGGCTGGATATCCAGGCCATCTATCAATTTTTTAATCCGGCGTTTGATGGCGTTATGCGGGTCGTTTTGCGGTTTATCGCCGAAAGTTTTGATTTCGGCGGCAGTATCGCTACGTTTTCGCGCCTGTTGGTTGATCAGGTATTCATTAAAATACACCAAGTGCTTACGTTCATGCCATTCGATATGCGCTTCCTGGCCGGCGGCGTGAGATTTAAGGCCATGAAAATAAATCTCCTCCGCCGGCAATAATTTGAAGATGTATTTATCTTTCAGGCTTTCGGTAAAAGTGGTCTGCGCCAGCACCTGCAAATTAAGATAAGCTTTCTCAATGGCGTTATACGTGAGTCTATGCCGGCGTTCCTGATGCAAATAGCGTTGCAAGGCTTGTTTAACTTTCTCTACCGCTTTGTACTGGCTAAGTATCGACAGCTTATATTGATCGATGTAATAACTGTCATCCTCGTAGCCGCGAATATCGTACAGCCGGATAATGTCGTCAATCACCAGCAGCGGCGGGCGGGTTTTGCTGTATTCTCGTGTGTTCAGAAATTCCAACGCCGGGATGATTTCGCGGTCGTAAATTTGTTTCACCTGTTTCAGCATATCGCGTTGTTGGCGGGACTCATCCAGCGATACTGTAGCCGGGTCCTGATCCAGGCGTTTGGATAAGCGATCCGCCTCATGCTGTAAATGCGCGGTATTGTTTTGGATTTGGCTATTTATCCGGCGCAGTAGGTCGAAGAGATGATCGCGTTGTTCCAGAAAAGCCAGATTGTCGTCAGCGAAACTCAGCGGTTCATGCTGCTGATAAGCGCTTTCCAACTGAATACGGATATTTTCCAGCTCAGCGCTACGCAGGCCGCGCACCCGTTCTTTATCGAACAAGCGGAAGATTTCCAGCACCGCCGGTTGAAAGGCAATAGTGCCGCGCGAACGGTTGAATTCCGAAACGATGCCGGCTTTGAGCAAATTGTCCAACTCAAAGGCGTCGTTTAAGCGGTCAGTTTCTTTTTTGCTGCTGATATTTTCCAGCTTGCTGTGCATGACGTTAAAAAACACTTCGGCAGGCAAGTCTTTACGCTGATTTTGATCCATGTAATCAATCAGGCGAAACATCATGTCTTTATGTTCGATCAACAGGATCAGAGTCCGGTCTAAAGAAACGCTCATACGGCTACCGGCTCCGTGACGTCATACAAACGTTCCCAAAAATGATGAAACACCACATCGCGTTCGCCGCTAGGATCGTAAATGGTGCCGGCGTGAAAGTCGTCCAGCGTAATGTAATAATCGACTACCGCCGCGACTTCGGCGGTGACGGTAGGCGAGGCGCAAAACAGCGCAAAGCCGTGTTCGGTTGCCGCCTGAATAGCGGTGCGTTGATTGTATTCATCCAGCGCGGTGAACTCGTCGAAAATCACCGGCAGGGTCAAGGTACTGTCCTGGGCCAGCAGATCGCGCAGCAAAATCGTCAGCAAGGTGCAATTGATCAGCGCGTTGGTGCCGGTGCTTTGATCTTTTTCTTCGCGTTTGTCATTATGAGCTTTTTTATAACTGTACTTCACGTTGGTAATGATTTTGCTCATTTCCAGAATCCGATTACCGCGTACGCCGACAAAAAAATCTTCGCAGAATTGATTCAGACGTTGATATAAGGCGTCGTCATGAATATCGGTGGTGTTTAGATTGGTGTTATCCAGTTCATTCACCAGTTCTTCGAAACGGTGATCCAGCTCGATTTCCACTCTAATATCTTGCAGGTTGGAAATCGTGTAATGTTCGAATTGTTTGTTCACCTTATTGATAAAGGTGCGGATATGGCTGCGGTTGCCGGTCAGTTCGCTAATCTTAGTGCCGGTCATCTTGTTGTGTTCGATAATCCGGCTTTGCAGATTTTCTTGCTTATCGGGTAAGGCGGCGAAGATATTATTCAATTCCTGCAAAATAGCGGCTTGCTGCTGGTTGTCGTAACTGCTGCTAGCCATTTCGATAGGTAATTGAAAATAGCCGCAGCGGATAAATTCGTTGATTTTGTTATTTAAATTATCCCGTAGCGCATGCAATTTGGCTTGTTCGCCGAGCAACTCGGTCAGGTCGGCGGCGGAAACGTTAGTCACCGGCTTAATGTCTCCTGCCGGCAAGTCATCCGGCCTGAGATTTTCTAAACGTAGCGCCAAGTTGCTTGCCTCTTGGGCTTGTTTTTGCAAGCTTTCCAAACTTTGCTTGGCGTCTGCGAATTCATCGCGGTTGTGTGCCAACAAACTGTGGGTTTCCAGCTTTTGCTTTTCCAACTGCCCGCGTTCGATTTCGATGCTTTCTACATCACTGGTTTTGCTTTGCCATTGTTGACGGGTGTCTTCAATGGCGTTGACGATCACTAGATCGCGTTTGACGCCGTGCAAGTCTTTTTCCAATTCCTGCAATTGCGTCTTCTTGGATTCTTCGGTGGCGATGGCTTTTTTATGCAATTGTGTGATTTGCGTTTCCAGCCGATTGATTTCCGCGTTTAAGTCTTCTAGTTCGCGCTTGAGTTGCTCACGGATTTGCTGCGGAGATTTTAACGCTGTCCGTGTGAAGCTTACCCCTAAGAAATTCATGCCGTCCTGATCAATGTCGAATAATTGTCCAAATTGTTCGATCACGCTGGTTTGCCGGCTATCCGGATTTGCTGCAAGCTCTGAAAACTGCGGATGCAGATTGCTTAACACCATAGAGCTATGCGTATCAATCTGGTTGATCAATAATAACGCTTGTTGTTCGAGCCCGCGTTTCTTCTGATCACGCGCCGCCATTTTAGCGATTTTTTGCTGGGTTTTATTGTTCAGTTCGTCTATAGCTGCTTGTTTATCTTGCAGATGACTGATATCGACTTCCAAGTCGTTTTGATACGCTGTTAGAGCTGCGCGGATGTCGGCAATCGAGGCATTCGGGTACTGCTGTTGGATTTTTTGAAACCGTTCGATCTTTTGCTCAAGTTGTTTCAGGTCTTTTTGCAGGGTTTCCAGTTGCCCAGTGTATTTACTGGCCTGTTCCCGTTGGCGGATTTCCATTTCTTGTAGTTGGCGTTGTGCGGCGGCTAATTTGTTGAATTCCGGCTCCAGCTTGGTCAACTGTTTTTGCACAGTCAGTTTTAAGCTTTCCAGATAGTCGGCATACGAGGCGAAAGTGACCGCAAACTGCAGTTTATAGTCTTGCAGGTTTTTTGACATATCTGTCAGTTGCAAATAATCGGCGCGGTAATTGGCGATGGCTTTCAGATTATCCTGGGTTTGCCGTAATGCGTTGTATTCATCCAGAATGACTTGCAAATCCTGATGCAATTTGTCCTGAACATTGATTTTGCCGCTTTCAATAATGGTGGCAAAAGTTTCGGTCAAACTTTTGGTGTCGGTTTTGGCGATTTCAAAGGTAAAGTTCATCAGCTGCCGAAACGCGCTTAATTCCCGCTCCACGCCGCCTTCCTTCAAGGGCGCCAGACAATAGCGGCCTTTACTGCGTTGCATGGGATTGTGGCTAAACAACTTTTCCTTGATTTCCTTTTTGGTTTTCAACAGCACTGCGCCGGCGTCCTTGTACTGTTTATACAAGTCGTGAATTTTTGGGATGCCTAAATCCGTCACCGGGCTGCCTAAGCCGTTGTTGATTTCGGTACGCTGGATATTCCAAAAAGCCGCGCGTATATCCTCATAGGCGCAAGGCAAGGCCAGCCGTTGATAACCAAAACTGCTGTCGGATTTAAACAAGATTAGGCAAAACGGCCCGTGAATATTTTCCGCTTCCAGTATCAAAAAGCTGCTGTCGGTGGGAAAGTAATAGCTGTAACTGTCCTCGGTAGAGTACAGCTCGCCTTTAGAGGATTTGAAGGCAAACTTGGCTTTGCAGTCGTTAAAGCTGATTTCCGGAAACAAATGTAGTTTCAGGGCATTGAGCAGCGAGGTTTTGCCAAGATTATTCCGCCCGAATAAGGCGCAGTGCCGGTCTATCGGCAATTCGGTATAGCAATAACTGATAGAGTTAACCGCTATCAGTTTTTTTACTGAATAGGCGATTTTTTTATCCAATAATTCCATGTTTTCCATGATTAAACCTGTAAATACATTTCTTGTTCCAGCATTTTGCCGCTGTTGACGATTAATTCTATCGCCGGTCGTAAAGCCGGGCAATTATCCAGTAGTCTGCGCAATTCCGGTAATTGTTCTTGCTGCAAATTAATTTTTGATTGCGGCAATAGTGTGGAGGCGCAGGGCGGTAGCAGAAAACTCAGTTGGGTATGCTGGGTTAAGCTGGCTAGATTGGCAAAAATGTTCAAGCCGCCGATATCCAGATCCAATAAGCAAGCGATGTGGGTATAGTGCTGAAAGAAAGCATAATTTAAGCTGTTACAAATGGCGTTGCCGGCGCCATGCGCAATATCAAAATCATCGAGCTCGAAATTAGGAAATTGCTGTTTTACAAATGCCAGGGTAAGGTCTTTTTGGATAAAGTTTTCCTGATTTTCGATAATCAATAGCTGTTTATTCAGCTTCACCGGGGTGTTTATGCCCTGAGCATCGTTTAAAACCACTACTGGATGGCTTTGGCTAGTAGACCACAAAATGATCATGGCCTGGCTGACCCGGTGTTTATGGCTGTCGCCGGCTTGCGCGGCGGATAACCGGCTGTGGATGTTTTGCGCGGGAAATTCCGCTTGCAGTTGCGCAAACAGCGCTGTATCCAAAATAGTAACTTGATAGCTTGCTTTAGAAAGTTTTTCTGTCGAGAAAATTTTTAAAATTGTTTGGTCATCGTAGCCGTAAGCATACAATTGTTTGCAAAAGTGATCGAAATTGATGGATTTACCGGCAATGATATGGGCTAGGTATTTGTAGATGGGCATGGGCTAGGGTTTTGAGCTTTCGCGCTCTATATCGCCAATGAACAGACCGCTCTATCCGGCCTGCTGTCAGCCGGGTGTTTTGAAAGCGGACGGCCCCGGCGGAGTGTGGGTTGTCGTATTTTGCATGTGCATCCTTTGATGTTTATTCAAATGAGTTCAATACGTAGTGTGCGGCCAACCGCATTTGCAGCTTTCCTCAAGGTATCTAATGTTACGGATTGAATGGTTGGGTCGAACAGTCGATCAAGCTGACGACGACTAGTGTGCATCCGCTCGGCCATTGCGCTCTTTGTCAAACCACGCTCTTTCATCTCGACAGCAATCTGTTCGGCGAACATTTCCTTAATCGCGTGGTCTTCGCAGGATTGAAGCCAACCCTGTTCCGCGAGGAATTCGTCAAATGTCTCATCGCTTACACTACCTTTCTTATTATATTGTTCCATTACATCACCTCTCGTTTGCGTTTTAGAGCAAGTTCAATATCCGACTTTGGCGTATTCTGTGTCTTTTTTATGAAGCCGTGCAGCAAAACCATGTAGTCACTGATTATACAAAAAATCACCCGCGCAATCCGGTGACTATCAAGGTCGCTCCGCACTTCCCATAAGCCGTGACCAAGCGGCGCGCAATGAGGTCGTCCGATAGGCCATCCGAATTCGACTTTCTGAATATCCTTTCCAACCGTGTGCCGATCTGCCTCAGGCAATTCTAAAATCCAATCGCGAACAGGTTTGCGCCCTAAAGAATTCACATAAAACCGTGCTGGTAATTTTTTTGTTCGATCAATTATCATAAATTATTGTGCCATTTTTGGCACAATATTACCAGCCATTCAGTTAAGTTTTGTCTAAAAGTCGAAATTTTTTAGTTAACTGTAATTCGGCGGCGAATGTCTTGTGAAAATTATGTTTGAAAGTATCTGTCCAGTGGTTCAACGCCACAGGAAAACGCGGCGCGGTTATGGTCACTGTTTAGGAATTCAATACGAAAAAGCGGGTTTTTACTCACTCAATCCCTAAAAGTTCGTGATATTTGGCAATGGATTGCATCAAATATTCGTTTGGTTCCGGTGGGTTGATGATAGCTTCAGCAAAAAGCCGTTGATCTTCGATAGACAGGCAGATGATTTCCGTTGTTTCGATGGTTGCTTTTGCCGCTTCACAAGAAGCATTTACCACAAAATCCGTGATTGTTCGCCCTTGAATTTCGGCGGCGCGTTTTAGCAACGCGTATGTCTCGTGGGGTAAACGCGCTTCAAGTCGTGCGGTTGATGTGCTGTTTTTTGCATTTCTCATGTTTGAATTTATGCGGCATTTTGCCGTAAATGTCAATGGTTAGCGGCACAAATCAATGGGTTTGACTCCATTGATTGGACAGGTTTTGCTGAAATTCATATAGAATAGCAATATAAAGTATATTTGGAGGCTTAGATGTAACAACTGGTTTTAAATTATTCCACAACGCTACCGGATGCCTTACAGCAATCACCATTAGAATTTGAGCGGGATGCCAAAATGTATGAACTTAAAAGACTCTTCTTAGAAAAGGAAACACAAGGGCCATGGAAACAAATGCACCTATATGGAAATAGACATAGTTTTGTGTAAAGTATGCGTAATGCATAAATAATAGTTAAACCATGAGAAAAGGGTATTTATGATTAATTACCACCAAGATTATTACGGCTGGACACAAGAACAAGCCAACTTAATAAAAACCGGTAAATTTTCAGATTTGGACATTGAAAACTTGATAGAGGAAATCGAAGATATGGGCAAAACTGAAAGACGAGAAGTCACCAGCCGAATGGCCATTGTTCTATTACACCTCTTAAAATGGACATACCAGCCGGAAAGACGAGCAATACGTAGGGTCTAACCAAAGAACAGGACAGA
>CAVPMI010000004.1:0-87220 GCA_963705975.1 uncultured Pseudomonadota bacterium | reverse complement strand
CAGACAATTACGCTATTCAGTTAGCCGGTTTATGGTTTGAACTGTACATGCTTTTTGAATTCAAAAGCGAGCCGATAGGCTGGGTGCCGCTGAGCAAATTTGCATAAAATAGTTGCAAGTTAATACTATTTTAAAATCGAAAGCCGGCAATTTGCCTATTGTTTGGTTAATTTGTTGCCTATAGGCGCCAATTTTTTTACGTCTAATTGAAAGCCTTTTTCCGGGAATTTGTTATCGTATCTGAGTATGGTTTTTTTATTGGCGTCATAGTCAATATACGAGGTATATAAAGTCGATGCAGTTAGGTGATTTTCATCGAGATTGATATCTTTATAACAAGAGTCATATACAGCTACAGATTGGTGTAAATTTGAGAGATCTTCGGACGCGTTTATCCAAATCAAGGCGCCTTCTTGGCCGCCGCCGCACATTCCCGCAGGATTATTTGGGTTGGATGGCCTTTCGTAATCAATCACCAGGTAAATCCGGTTGTTCTTATTTGCCCGGAACAGGATGTTGGTATTAGACTCTTTTTGTGTGCCAACTTCCACCCCAAGCACTGCGGTTTGTCCTTGGTAAGAAAGCATCATTTCGCCATTAGCAATAGTGACGCTGGGGGAACTCATGTCGTTTTTTCCGAATGCCGGCCCAGTGCAGAATAATATGCCGGCTAACAATAAATATTTCATGATTGAGACTTGGTTTTAATGTTTTAAATTTTTGCAAGCTATTATTCCTGCATAGCCTCCATTTAAAGAGTTCTGTAAGCCGAAACTTGGATTATGAGAGGGTTATAAAGTGACAAATTTCCTCACAAGGCCATTATTTAATTTTTGCTTTGATAACAGGTTTTGGAGGTAACATATAATATCAATTTATATAAATAAATGTAAGTTATTTGCCTTGGAAAATAGGCTAGTAAAAATATTTAGCTGTTTTTGCTGGAATTCACTCAACGCGAATATTGTACGGTTTGTGGCTGATGGCGTCTAAAGTGCAATGGATGTTCTGTCCTGCGTTTAGCTTGATTTTTAGAACTTTAAATTCTTTTTGCCGGTTACGCTCCGGTCAAATTCAACTACACTAGCCTTGAAGAATTTAGTCTAGCCGGACGTCTATTCATGGGTTTCAGCACTCTATGGCGCAAATAATTGCAGAAGAAACTGCTCAGCAGTTGTTAAAAGGCATCTCCATCCCGCCCCAGCCGCAAATCATGGTCGATCTCCTTATGGAGATGGCGGGAGTCGATGTGCGTATGGACGTGATTGCTGAGATAATCAGCAAAGATGTCGGTATTTCCGGTTGTGTGCTTAAAGTAGTAAACAGTCCGTTTTTTAATCGGCGTAACCAAATTACCTCAATTAAACAGGCTTTGAGTTTATTGGGTATCCAGAACATCGCCAATATTGTAAATTCACTCTCTATTAGGGATAGCTTTTCTGATGCAAACATCATAGAAATGACGCGATTTTGGGATAACGCTATGGATGTGGCCATGACCTGCGCCGCCATCTCGCGTTGTATCGGCATTGCCACCCCGGATGAAGCGTATACTTTAGGTTTGTTTCATAATGTTGGTATCCCTTTGTTGGTCAACAAATTCGACCACCATTACAAACAGGTTTTGGAAGCAGCCTATGGACAAGCTAAGCGCAGAATTACCGATATTGAAAATGCCAAGATAGACTCAAATCATGCCGTGGTCGGCTATTATGTCGCTAGGGCCTGGAAGTTGCCTGTATATTTGAGTGAGGCTGTGGCTGATCATCATAAAACTGAAGACATTTTTTCCGAAAAAATTCCTTGCGACAAGTCTAAAATGAACCTGTTGGCCATCCTCAAGCTTGCCGAAACTACCTGTGATACCTATAAAACCATTGGTAATGCGCCAATAGACTACGAATTTCGGCGCATCAAGAATAACTTATTGCTGTATGTGGGCTTGAGCGATTACGAGTTTGAAGACTTGCAGTCTGAGCTTATCGATATGAGCTTGCAGCATAGTCATTAGCTTTTACTGTTTATGTACTCTGTGGTAAAACAGTCTGATGAATGCAGATAATCCGTTTGCCTGGCTGTTCCAGCTTTGTAATTTAAATTCAGTACCACATACGGTATTAATGATCAGTCTGGTGATTTCAAGCGGTCTGATTTTGGGGCGTTTATCACTGGCTGGGCTGCGTCTTGGAATATCCGGGGTGTTTTTTTCCGGCTTGATTTTTGGTCATTTCCAAATTTGCTTCGACAAGGAGTTGATGCTGTTTCTTCGCGAGTTTGGGTTGATATTGTTTGTGTATGCGATTGGCTTATTGGTGGGGCCGGGTTTTATCAGCGCGTTTTTTCGTAACGGTTTGCGTTTGAATGCGTTGGCTGCCGGGGTAGTGATACTTGGCGCATTGTTGACTTTAGTGATTAGCAACGTAGGCAAAATTCCAATGCCGGTGGCGGTAGGCTTGTTTTCCGGGGCAACGACGAATACCCCGTCTTTGGCGGCTGCGCAACAAGCGTTAGCCAGTATGCCGAATTTTCGCCGAGAGGATTTAAGTTTGCCCGGGCTAGGCTTTGGCGTGTCTTATCCGTTTGGTATCATGGGCATAGCATTGTCTATGTATTTGACAAAGTGGCTGTTTAAAATCGATCTTGGCAAAGAATGCCAAATGTATGTTCAGATACAGCGGCAAGCGGTGCATATTCCAGTATGGAAAGATCTTGTCGTGGAAAATCCGGCTTTGCATGGCCTGACTTTAGAGCGCATAGCGCATTTTAAGGACACAGGCGTAGTCATTACGCGTATCCTGCGCAAAGATGCAGCTGATGTGGAGGTTGCCGGCCATGATACCCCACTGATGATTGGGGATACTATACGCCTGGTTGGCGAAAGCGAACAATTAGCCCACATGCAATCGCTTATCGGCCCGGAAGCCGGCATCGATTTAAAAGAAATCGCCAAAAATCTGTATGCCAAGCGTTTGGTGGTGACGGATAAAGCGGCAATTAACCAAACCATCGGCGCTTTGTGTGTTAGGTATGGCGTGAGTATTTCTCGAATCCATCGGCCTGATGTCGAATTTACTCCAGCTAGTGACGCGCGTATCCATTTTGGCGATGAGTTGCATGTGGTGGGTAGTCCGGATGCGCTGAATAAAATCGAGCTTGTGGTGGGAAATTCCCTGGAAGAGTTGAGTCAACCGCAAATTATGCCGATTTTTCTTGGTATAACGCTAGGGGTGGTGTTGGGCAGTATTCCGTTTTATCTTCCGGGCATGCCTTCGCCAGTAAAATTAGGTCTGGCAGGCGGACCATTACTGGCGGCCATTTTGCTCAGCCGCATCGGCAATTGGCGGACTATGTCCTGGCATTTGCCTAAAAGCTCGAATATGCTGCTCAAGGATATAGGGCTAGTGTTGTTTTTGGCTTGCGTGGGCATGCAATCCGGCGAGCGTTTTGTGGAAACCTTGCTGCATGGGGCTGGTCTTTATTGGTTAGCGTGTGCTATGTTAATCACTCTTTTGCCATTATTGCTGGCTGCGCTCTCGGCGCGCCTGCTGCTTAAACTCAATTTCCTGTCCTTATGCGGTTTGTTGGCCGGGAGTATGACGTATCCGCCGGCCTTACCGTTTACCGTCAAGGATCAGGCAACAGCGACGGCGGCAGCGGCGATTAGTTATGCTACGGTTTATCCGCTGGTGATGATCCTGCGTATCATCGCCGCGCAGTTGCTGATTTTGCTGGGAAACTGAGTTTTTACGTAGGTGCTTAATTAAGAGCTTTTTTCGGCGGCACCGGGATGGCATGCATTTCAAACACTTGATTGATACGTTTAGCGTTGTTTTCTGTATCTTGTTTGTCTTTAAATGGGCCAGCCAGTACTTGGTATTCACCATTTTTGGTATGCATACGCGCTGGAATCTGCGGATCAAGGTGATTGAGCATGGCGCTAAATTTATGGGCGGTGGTTGCGCTGGGGAAGCTTGCCGCCAGTATCGCCCAGTCACTGGCGGTGAGTTCACCGACGCTGGGTTGATTGAAGAGTTGTTGCGGATGCTTCAGTTTTTCGGCATTTGCTGTCATGTCCGGCAAGTCGGCGGAGTTTGTCAGGATCGGTGTCGGGATACCATCGGCGCGTTGCAAAATACGTTCAACTTTATTCCAGTCTAGCGCAGCATTTTTTTCGGCGGCAATTTTGCCTAGTTTCTTTAGCAATTCATTACGTAGCTGTTTTTCCTGATGCGCCCATTTTTCCAGCGGCGGATGCGCTTCCAAATAAAGCATGTCGCCATCCCAGGCAGTCAAATAAGGCTGATGCACAATCCGCACCGGGGTGCCGACTGCTACGTGATTGAACAAGCTTTCAATATCTTCCGGGTATAGCTGTACGCAACCGTGGCTCACCTGCATGCCTATGCCGTAAGGTTTATTGGTGCCGTGGATCAAAATACTGCTAAAGCCTAAAGCTAAGGCGTAATGACCGAGCGGATTATCCGGGCCGGCATGGACGACGCTGGGTAAGGCGTCGCCTTTTTCCAGATGTTCGCGTTTGATGGATTCCGGAACTATCCAATCCGGGTTGGCTTTTTTGGCGGTAATTTGCGTCAGGCCCAGCGGGGTATTCCAACCTTGTCTGCCGACGCCGGCCGGGTAGGTCAGTAGGGTGTTGGGTTGGGCTTTGGGATAGTAAAACAACCGCATATTGGCCAAATTCAGCACGATGCCATCGTGCGGCGCTTCGGGCAGGATAAATCGCAAGGGTAATAATACTTGTTGGCTGTTTGCTAGTGACCAAGGCTCTAAGCCGGCGTTTGCCAGCGTGATGTCGTTATAACCCAGTCCATAGTGGCGGGCGAAATCGGACAGTGTATCGTTTTCGCGGGCGTTTACCGTGGCTAAGGCGCCGACGATATTTTGGCTGGGTTCAAGTGAAAATTCGTGGCTAGCTATATCTTCGCCTTTTACTGTCCAAACTACTTGCTGCGGCGCGGCTTCTTGCGAAAACTGCAAAATCTGGCAGCCGTTCAGCAGCAAGCTACATAGGGCGGCGAGGGAGGGTAAATAGCTTTTTTTGCGGATACAGGATATTACGATCATTAGATTAACAACGTGACTTTCTTTGCGGGGTAAGAATATCCTAAATACCCTGGTTAAAAATTGCAATGGCCCTGTCGGTAGCTTAAATGTAGATGAATGCTTAATTAAGAATAAATGAGCATTTGGCAGAGTAGAATAATAAAGCAGCGGTTGTGGTAAGGGAGGAAACCGAAGTTGGCGATCTAAAATTTTTGGGAGTTTTGCTAATGACTTGAGCTTAAGTTTGAGTGCGAATATTGGGCCACCAATTTAAAGCGGGACAACTGCGAGGATTAACCGTTCACCCTGAGCCTGTCGAAGGGTGGACGGTTAAGCCGTTCATGGTTCGACAAGCTCACCACGAACGGCTTAAACTTAAGCTGTCCCGGCTTAAGTTGGTAGCCGAATATTGGCTGAAAATGCCGGTTTTAGAAAAGCTGGCTTTGCGCCTGAAGGCTATTTGTTTCGAGTAAACTTAGGCGTTTGCTGAAAGATGTGACATTGAGTTTGGTAAATGCAAGTTGCAGCCATTAATTAATGGCTGCAACTTGCCAAATACTTAGATTGCGGTTACTTCTTCAGCCTGTGGGCCTTTAGGGCCGCGGCCAAGTTTAAATTGTACGTGTTGGCCTTCAGCCAGCGTTTTAAAGCTGTTGTCTGTGTTCAAGATGTTTTTGAAATGTACGAAAACATCCGGGCCTTGTTTTTGTTCAATAAAGCCAAAGCCTTTGTCTGGGTTAAACCATTTAACGGTGCCGGTAGTCATTGTAGACATGTTGAGTCCTAGGTAAAAATGAATATATAAGCCTTGGTAACAAGGCGAGGTTACGCTGGTAAATGTGGAATTACTGAATGAAGAACAGAACGAAGGACTTAAAAAGAGACATCGAATAGGTAGACATGGGTAAAGCTTATTTTCTAGCTGTTGTTCATTATATGCTGAATTAATTGCATAGTCAATGATTTATTTAATAATGTTCCGAAGCATTGCATTTAATTCAAGCGGCCATCAAAGCGCCACCTTGCTAATAGCGCCGGCTCTGGATAAGCCGGCGTTTATGCCGGATTAAAACTTTCTTGCTATCGGTGCGCCAAATGCATTGACAAATTTAGCCATGCGCAGCTTTACGTTCCGCAATCTGGTGTTCAAGTTTCTCGTGGGCGCGTTCCAGCTTGACAAACACTCTAAGAATATCGGTGGCGGAAAGAATGCCGACCAGTTTGTCATTTTGCACGACCGGCAATGCGCCGATGCGGTGTTCGGCCAGCAATGCGGCGGCTTCGGAAGCGAAGGTAGTCGGCGTTACCGTGTAAACGCCACGGTGCATGATATGCACTACTTTTTGTGATACCACATGCAGTTGTGAACTGTCTTTATTTGGCTCGACGGCGTTTGAATTGGTTTTAGGTCCGAGTGCTTTGTACAAATCCCGGTCTGAAACAATTCCAACCAGCTTGCCTTTTTCTACGACGGGTAGATGGCGAATTTTTTCATAATGTATTAAAAAAAATACCCGATCAATCAGATCATGAGGTTCCACCGTAAATACTTTGGTAGTCATTAACTCTGCTACTTGCATGTTATTCTCCTTATTAATCAACTTCAGAGCGATTCTAGATCAGGATTACGCTTAACATTCTGATTTAGATCAAGCTAAGTATAAATTTATGGAAAATAAATTGATAACTATTTAGCGAAAAAAATCGATTGTGTTCGGCTTAATCGCGAATGATGCGCCGCCCGTTGGTTGGCACATCCTACAGGGCTTGTTGATCACTGCTTTTTTCTATGGGCAGGAGGCAATAAAACGCTGTGCCTTTTCCTGGCCGGGTTTTGAAATATAACACGCCGCCATGCGCTTGGATAAGCGAGCGGCTAATAGATAAGCCCATGCCCATGCCTTCTGGTTTAGTGGTGAAAAACGGCGTGAATATCTTTAATTGTTGATCCTTATCCATGCCGGGGCCATTGTCTTTGACCCTGACCTGAATTTTATCATCGGGAGTTAATCGGGTATGGATACTTAAGTTTCGCGGTTGATTTTCGGGTATGTTTTGCAAGGCTTCAATGCTGTTGCGGATCAGATTTATGAGTACCTGTTCAAGTTGTATCGCTTCGCCAGTAACCGGCGGCAGGTCGTTTGCCAGTTCCAAGCTGAGTAAAATGCTATTTTGTTTAATTTCAGCGCTACACAGATCAATAGTGTTATCAATTAAGCTGTTAATATTCACGGTCGCATAACGATTTGTGTCCGCTTTGATAAAATCCCGCATGCGATGGATGATCTGTCCGGCTCGCAACGCCTGTTGCTGGGTTTTCGCTAAGATTTCGGCCAATTTTGCTAGATTGGGATTCTCACGATCAATTAAATGTAAGCTGACTTCAGTATAGCTAGTGATCGCTGCCAGCGGTTGATTAACTTCATGCGCAATTCCAGAGGCCATCTGGCCCATTAATCCCAGGCGCGTGGCGTGGGCAAGTTCGGCTAGATGTGCTTTGTCTTGTTGTTCGCGTTGTTTGCGCTGGGAAATATCATGGCAAAACACACAAAATTCCTGGAATTCAGACAGGTAGACCGCTGAAATTTCAATATCTAGCGCATGACCGTATTTATGCCGATGACGAGTTTCAAACCGGTCAAAACCTTGGCTTACGACCTTGGCAATATGCGCTTTAACATGCACTTTATCTTCATTGATTTCCAATTCACTGACATTCATGTTGAGCAATTCAGGGATCGAGTAACCGCTGATTTTCGCATAGGCATCATTGGCTTGCAGTAAATTGCCCTGCATATCCACTATCCAAAATCCATCGAAGGAAATATCGATCATCGCTTTCAGTTGAATTAGTATTTTATCCGCTTGTTTACGGACGGTGATGTCTTCATGGCTGATCACGGCGCCACGCTTAAGCCCGCGCAATGGCGACACATGCATGCGAAACCAGTATTGTTTGTTTGGCGTGGTGCAAGGATACTCTAAAGAAAAGGCGTTTTTCTCGCCATTCAGTACTGCCAAAATACCAGCGTGAGCGGTGTCTGTATGATTGCAACAATATGGATCAATATTGGTCTTACACGCCTCCAGATAATTAAAACCCAGCATAATCTGCTTGTCTGTCGGTACGCCATTTTTCTTCCCAAACTGCGCCCAGGTATTGTTGACCTGGACAATTACTCCTTGTTGATCCAAAACGGCAATTTGCGATGTCAGTGAGTCGAGCGTGCTGGTAATAAAGGCGTTACTTTCCCGCAACGCCTCTTCTGCGGCTTTTCTGTGCTGTATCTCCGCTTGTAACTGCGCGGTAGTCGGTAAAGTTAAGGCGCGAGGCGCAATTTTTATCATCAGCACAGCAGTCGTGATAGAAATAAGCGCTGTACCGGCCTTAACGAAGCCGTCCAACCAATATAAAGGAATCCAGATGGTGATCGCAGCAAATAAGTGGGTCGTGCCGCAGGCGATAATAAACCCGGCAAACATGCTGACTAACCAGGGATATGGGAAATCCTGGCGCTTGCGGATAAAATAGATAAGAATGATCGGTATGGAGAAATAAGCCAGCGTGATCAGCAGGTCGCTGATGACATGCAGCCACAATAATAGCGGGCTCCAAGATAGGCAGTACCCATGCGGAATGAGATTTTTATTACCAAAAATGTCTATCAGCGCTTGCATTTGCCCATATAATCAATTCCGGATTTATTCGTAAAGCGCGGCACTTAAGTCCGGCGCTATGCCCATGCTTTCCTGTTCGATACGCTGCGCATAATTTTGCGGGCTGCCTTTTCCGGGTTGAGACATGTGTTGCTGGTGCACTAAGTGCAAGGCTTGATCGAAATCGGCGTTAATAAAAGCGAGAGATAAATGTTTGCACAAGGCGTAAAGTCCGGAGTAATGCACGGTTTCGCCTGAAATGCATAAATTGATTTTTTCTGATACCGCGCGGGCGACGGAAAGTACCGATCCATCTTGCCGCCAATTCACAGACACGGCAACGATATCATCGCCTCGACAGGCGATGGCCGCCAAGGCATTATAGGCTAGATCGACTAAGCCGGCCAGTATTTTGCTAAGTTCTCCAATGGCGATGGCTTTGTACAATTCGCTGCCGCATTCCAGCAACAAAGCCTGACGCATGATGATATCCATATCGGATAAATGTACGGTTTCCGGGAAATCAGGCTGGGGAATACCGTATTTTTTATGAAATTCTCTAACCAGTTCTAAATGCTTATGCATAGCGTTCACTCCTAAGTCTATAAACAATATTATCAAATATTGGTTTTTTATTATTAGCACAAATGGGATGAATACAGCCGTATGAATAAAAGTATTGGTTTTTGCGCTTACTGAGTTTATAGGCAGTAAGCCAGCATAACTTACGCCACAATGCCTTTGCATACGGACTGGATAAATTATTATTACAGTCTAAAATTAAATGGTCAATCTTTTCATTTTTGAGTTGCTTGCAAGCTAACTCTCGCTATAAGTGTTCTTACGTATTCATGTAGCAGCAAAAATAGTGTTAAATAAAGCCGTATGCAACTGAAAAGCTTGGTAGCCCTGTCTATTATGTGCAAATAAGCTTGGTCAGTTTTTATTAAGGGTGAAATATGCCAAAAAAAGTAATTAAACTCCATATCAGCCGACGTTTTGACCAAGAGTTGGAAGAAATTCGCAATCAAGTGCTGGCGATGGGCGGAATAGTAGAGCAACAGGTTAATCAGGCTGGCAAAGCTTTTATTAACTACGACTTGCAGAGTGCGGAAGCTGTGTTGCAACAAGATCAACTTGTCAATTCGTTTGAAAAGACTATAGACCGTGAATGTTCAGAAATTCTGGCTAGACGGCAACCGGCCGCTTTTGATTTGCGCATGCTGATTGCTACGCTAAAGATAATTACCGACTTGGAGAGAATCGGCGATGAGGCCGTGCGTATGGCCCGGATGATTGTGAATATCAAGGGTTCTGATTATTACCAAGGCGAATGCCATGAATTTGCGCATTTATTGGTATTAGTTAAAGAGATGCTGAGTGGCGCTCTAGATGCGTATGCCAGAACCGAGATACTGGATGTGTTGGCGATTACCGCGCAGGATGACAGAGTTGATAGTGAGTATAGGGGGATTACCCGGCAACTGATCTCGCAGATGATAGATAATCCCAGATATGTGGTCCGTACGCTGGATATGTTGTGGGCCGTAAGAGCCTTGGAGCGCATTGGCGACCATGCTTGTAGCGTGTGCGAACATGTGGTTTATATGGTTAAAGGTAAAGATGTTCGGCATCTCAGCCGCTTGGAAATGGAAAAAACCGTCCGAGCTGCGCGTTAATTTACTAGCTGCATTAGCCTTAAAGTCCGCAGCCCGTTGGATTACAATCCTGTCTAAACGCCTCAAATTCCTGTCGCCAAGGCTGTTTGCTATAGCCCCATTTGCCTGTTTCCAGCAGTTTTTCGCCAAGTGCGAATTCAGCCTTGGCCTGCATTTGCATGGCTGCGTCTCCCTCATCCCATAACGCCTCGGCATAAAATAGGTGGTTGAGCGGATGTCCAGGATGGGTTTTAGCGGCTTTTTCCAAAAGTTCCAGCGCCTTGTCATGATCGCCGACCCCCTTGGGCCACTCCGGGGCTTTGAGATACAGCGTACCCAGGACACGCAACGGTCCGCCGTCGTCTATGTCCGGGCTTAAAGCCACTGCGTGTTGCATTTCGTTTTCCAGGCGTCCCAGATTATCCATGGCCAGTACGATGTGTTCGCGGATGGCTAAGCCTAGATTGGTCGCCAGATAGTAATGCACCGCACCGTCATCTTCCCCGCCTTGCGCCAAGGCGATTTCGGCAAAGCCGACGCCTTCGGCGGCCAGTTGTTCACGTTTTCTCTGGTCTGTTTCACGTTCGGCCAGATACAGGCACAGCCGGCTGCCTAGCGCGGTGCGCCGGAGCGGTGGGTAGAGGTTGTTCCGGACTACGGTCAACGCGCAGAAAAGGGTAGGGGTATCGCTCAAGCGGCTAAATTGATTTTGCCGGGCGATAAAGTCGGTGGAGGAGGTCTCCGGGCAATCAGTATATTGGTCAGGCGTGACGTGGCCGGTTTGCAGGCCGGCGCAGCCCGCTGCCAGCGCCATAATCGCAGCGGCTGGAAATAGTTGAATTTTGCGCAAGCTTATTTTCCTATCGCCCAGAGTTTGATCATAGGCTCGAATAAGGCGGCGTCTACCTTCACAAAGGCATCGACTCCAAACACTTCGCAAAGTTTTTTGCCTTCGGCATCAGTGCACATGCCGGCCAGTGCATTGCCGAAACGGCTGCGTTCTTCGGCTGTGGTGATAGCCGTATTAGCCACAACGCCCATTAAGGGGATTTCCGCAGAGGTAAAGACAGTAGCTAGCGGCGTCTGCAAATGCAAGGCGGCAAGTCCTTCAAATTGTTGCTCGTTCAAAATTACTGCATCCAATTCGCCTTTGTCTAAAGCCCGCAAGGTATGAATGGCCTGATTGGAGGGTTTAAGGATAAAGTCAGTGCTGGGTGCGTATTTTCCGGCAAACACAATCTTGCCGATGAAAGACGGTTCATCCAATACCGTGCCGCCGAGGGTTTTGCCTTTGAGTTCTCCCAAGTTTTGGAAGGTGTTTTGTTGCGTCATTACCCGGAATTGTTCGCTGGTGCGGCCTTTGATCTTGGGCTGCACCAGCGGCAGCCAGTGATATTGATTGTGTAAATCTAAATACAGGCCCAAGGAGGCGATGGCAAATTTAGGGTTTTTTTCAGCCAGGAGTTTTTTACATTCGTCGGCTTTGGAGGTAAATAGGCTATCAAAGTTGTTTTCCTGCCATTGACCAAGACGTTCTATCACGCGCAACATGGAATTCATGGCGCCGTTCGCATCCTTAGCGTTCACGGCGCCGCCGGGGTAGCAGACGACGATAGTTTCCGGCTCAGTTTGTGCACAGGCGGCGGCAGACATTAGCCAGCCGCTCAAAATCATTAAGCAAATTTGTCGCATTAAGTTTTTCTCTTGGAGTCAAGTAATAAGCCGATGGCCGGCGCCACAATCAAGGTGGCGGTTAAACAGCACAACAAGCCGATGGTGATGCTCACGCCCATGGAGGAAACGCCCCGGTAGCTGGCCAAGGTGATGGCGCCTAGGCCGGCTAATTCCGTGCCGGCGGCTAGTCCTATGACTTTGCCGGCAATTAAGCTGATTTGCCAAGGGGAATAGCCCTGTAATTCGTTCCAGCGGTAGTTGAACCAAACACCGTAATCCACGGCTAAGGCGATCACCATCGGCAAGGCCACCATGTTGGCGTAATTATAATGGATATTGCTCAAGGTCATTACCCCCAGCATCCAACCGCCGCCGAGCAATAAAGGCAGCGCGGCCAGAATGAAGCCGCGCAGACTGCGGGTCGCCGCCAGAATCCATAGTAGGCAGAGGGCCAAGGCCAATTTTGTGCCCTGGCTGAAGCTTTCCACGACTAATTTAGAAAATACCTGATAAGTCGCCGGAAAACCGGTGGCCTCCGGAGAGATGCTGTAGACATCGTTGATAAGAGCATCGAGATTATTCGGATCGTAGACGGTTTTTGCCGGAAAGGCGTAAATAGCGATGCTGCCGTTAGCCGCAAAGAAGCGATCATGTAGCGAAGGTGGTATTTCTGCAGTTGTCAGCGGACTGGCCTGCGCCCAGAGATCCACAATCTTGAGTCCGGTCTGCATAGCGGCTAACATGCTGCGCAAGAACTGTTCACTGCGCAAGCGGCCCTGTTCGCCATCACTGCCGAGTTTGGCCGAGAGCGTGGAAATTTGGCCGCGTATAGTCTCTAGCTGCGCGACTAAATCGGTATGCCCGGCGGAAAACAACTGTTCTTGAGCGGTATCGACGATAGTCGCGCTGTTTTCCAGCAGCGCCTGCAGTAAGTGCAAAGATTTTGCCGATAAGCCTGCTCGGTCCAGCTCGGATATTTGTTGCGCAGTGTGGCTGCGGGTGAACTCGGCGCTGATGCCGACGGCTTTGCGTAGGCGTTCCTCGGCATCCGTGGGGAACAGTTCGGTTAGTGATTGCACTTGGGAGATGCTTTTCAGCTTGCCCGCCTCGCCGGCGATGCGGCGGGCTTCAGCCATATCCTTGGCGACAAAAATGATAGCTTCCGGTTTATAGTCGCTTTCTGCCGCCATGCGCCGCTGGAAATAAGCGGCCTGAGAATCTTTCGGCAACAAGGACAGAATATCGTAATCGAAGGGTAGGTTTAGGCCTTTCAGAGCGCCGAATAGGGCAAAAGCTATGGACGCCAACACCAACGCCAGGGCGGCAAATTTGGGAGTTGCGCTGCGCTGCTTGCTCGGTAGCATAGAAAGAGTGCTTGAGCCGGTAGCGGTAGCGGGCAGGTCTTTTAGTTTGGGCGGAAGAAGGGCGTAAAGCGCGGGCTGCACGACCCAGGTGCTGATTAGGATCATCAGCACGCCTTTGGCGGCGACCACGCCGAGTTCGGCGAAGCCGGGAAAATCCACGGTCGCCAGGGCGCCGAAGATCAATAAGGAGGCGATGCCGGCGGTCAGCACCGCGCCAAAAGAGGCGCCGACGCCGGCGCCGATAGCTGCTATCAAGGGTTTGCCGGTCCGGCGTTCTTCAGCAATCCGCGAAGAGGTAAATATGCCGTAGTCTGCACCCAGCCCGAACAGGATGGCGATAAACGTGGCGGTGATTATCGTTAAATGTCCTACGGTGACCAACGCTAGACCCAAGCTCCATAGCACCCCAAGCCCCATTGGGAGGAAAATCAGCAGCGCCCAACGCAGGCTGCGGACGACCAGGAGGATTAACGCGGCGATCAAGCCAAGGGCGGAGCCTATCACTAAACCTATATCTTGGCGGATATGCGTAAATTCTTCGTACTCCATAGCCGGCAAACCGGTTAGGCCGACATTAGGCGGCGCATGGCCGGCGGCTTGGGTTTGCTTGGCCAAGCCGGCCGCCGTCTGTTTGACTTTGTCAATAAAGGGGCCAAGTTGTTCGAAAGCCTCGGAAGCATCTTTCGGATGCACGAATAAAAACAGCATGCGGCCATCGCGTGAAGTAAAGTAGCCATTATGCATGCTTGCCGCGCCGGTTTTAGCCAGCAAACGGTTCCAGTCCAGGCCGGAGGGGGTGGTGTCCGCGGAAAGCCAGCGTAACCATTCGTCCAGGAAAAAACCGGTCAGAGTTAAGCTGGTTTCAGCTGTTTGCAGGTCGGCATCCGCGCCCTGCAAGGGTTGATTTTTGCTCCAATCCAGGCCCTTGCTCAGGATTTCCTCCAGCCCGCCGTTTGGAATTTGCGAGTTTGCCAAGCTAGCCAGTTTGTCCAGCGTCGCGCTCGGCGTCAGCAAATAGGCATGGTTCAGGAAAAAATCCAGGTCAATATGCGAGATGGCTTGATTGATTTCAGGTTGTGTGCGGAGTTTTGCCGCCAAGCCGTCGGCGAAGGCTTCCAGTTCGTTGGTCGGCGCTCCCTCTAAGACCACTAGCAGATCTGAGGCGGCGCCGAAATTTTGCAAAAAGTCGTTGAAGCGCTTTGTGACCGCGGTATTTTGCGGCAGCAGCGCCTGCCGTGAGGTGAGCACCGGCAGTTGCGCGGTCGCCCAGCCGGCCAAAAGCAAGAATATTAAGGCTATGCCCAATGTCCAGGCTGGATGTGTCGCGAAACATTCAGCCAGCTTAGCAATCCGCTGGGAGATTTTCATGTGTCTAAGGTTGGACAAATAGGCATATCCTTCGTGGTTAAATGCTGTTTAGGTAAATCAAGATTAGTTGCTATGCAATTTTGAATAATATACTTGGTTTTCAATTACCTTGGCAAATTATCTATGCGCAATAACGGCTTGCAAAATAAAGTGGGTGATAAATTACAAAAACTACTTTAACTCTTCGGCAAAAATTGGATTTTGTGGCAACCAACTTAAAGCGGGACAACAGCGAGGCTTAACCGTTTGCCCTCGGCAATTGCTCCATGCATTGCTCTACCTCCTGCATCCATGCAGTCGTGAGCTTGTCGAAGGGTGAACGCTTAAGCCTTTCATGGTTCGACAAGCTCACCACGAACGGCTTAACCTTAAGGTTTACCGGCTTTAGTTGGTAGCCGATTTTATGATGCGCCGCCCGTTGTTGGGTATATCCTAAAATTAGGATGGCTTATGCGAAAAGAAAATTAGACAAGTTGTTGGAGCGGGCCATGCCCGCAATAGGGCTTTTAGGACTTGGAAGGCTTAAATCGCGCCCCTACAAGGTTCTAATTTAAATCTATCAGTTACGCTGAATAGCGACAAAGATTTGGCCACCAACTTAAAGCGGGACAACTGCGAGGATTAACCGTTCACCCTGAGCCTGTCGAAGGGTGGACGGTTAAGCCGTTCATGGTTCGACAAGCTCACCACGAACGGCTTAACCTTAAGCTGTCCCGGCTTAAGTTGGTAGCCAAAGATTTTATTATTAAAACGTTAGTCAACTTCAATATTTTCCTGTTCCAGCTTCGCGCTGATTTCATATTTTTTGCTTAAATAGGCTTCCAGCCAAGCGCCGGTACTGCTGACTTTGCAGGGTAAAGCATCACCGGTTTGTTGTAAGCGTTGTCTAACCACATGTAGCGGCAATAACAGCAGCTCGATATCGGCCATTGCCACAAATTTGTCGGATGCCGTGTTTTTGCCATTAAAGATTTTAAACAGCTGATGCTTTTTTAAACCCAATTGTTGGGTCAGCTCTTCCCTAATTTCTAGAAATAGCGGCAGCAAATCGCTGCCGCAGCAGGAGTCGTCATGCAATTTATGCAATCTGTGCAGCAAATGATAGACCGCAAACCGATAGAGTTCGGATTCGCGGACGAATAAGCGTGCTGCAGTGCTGCGCACGGCATTCCTGTCGGCATTGTTTAGCCGCATGGAAACAATCTGCTTCTTATCGTTAAAAAATGCTTCGTTATCGTTCAACGCTGATTCCATAGGTATTTTCTGCTGTAAAATCCGGCTATCAAACCGGTATTCGTATAAACCGGTATACGTATAAGCTTAAAACATAAATGTTACAGATTTATAACAACCGGCCGTTCGCTGATAACTTGGGTAACAACAGCTTTAAAAATGTAAGGTAATACATAAGTAATACATTTCAGCTAATTGTCATTGAGGTGTAACGAAAAGCCTTTACAAAGTCTGAAATAATATTTATTAAATTTATAAGGCATAGATTATTTGTTAGGAAGTGTTGAAAGTTTTGACGCTAGGGTGGTAGTGCAACTAAAATTTGCTCAATTTATCCCTAAGCAAGGTTTTTTTTGCTCTGATCGTAATACGTGTGTATTACGTTTCATGGGATTGTCATAGAGTTGTCACGCAAATTAGCGGTTTAGTCTGGAATAATCTGTGGTGTATCACAAGATGAGCTTATTTTGTTTGCACTATGAATTTGGAGTAATTAAGGAGCACGGAAGGCACGAATAGGGAGTGGGTTAAGGAAGAGGTTAGGGAGTAGGCGAGGCGAAGCGCAACTATGGTAGCGGGGAAAAGCGGCGCCGCAAGGTGTAGATGAGTAAATAAACAAGCGTGTAAAAGCCAAACCTGTCGTAAGGCAGAGACGGAAAGCTACAGGTCTTGAAGGAATCGAGACGGCTGGGTTGTCACCTTATGTAAGAACTTTTTTTAATTAAACATGAGGATATAAATGATGAATAACAAATTATTGGCTGTTGCCGTAGCTGGTTTGCTGTCTACTGGCTTAGCAAACGCAGCAGTTGGAACAACTGTCACAACCACTCCAATTCCAACTGCGGTTGGTGGTTCTGATTTGATTTTGACAGTATGGGATCAAACTTCGCAAGCTTCTTTTTCAGCAAACTTGGGCGTCAGCAACGATTCTTTCCTTGCAAATGACTTGACATCCGCTTCTTTGAGCTACAGCTACAGCAACACTACTGATGCTGCCTGGGCTAATTTTGAATCAGCGGTTGGCGCAAGCGACACTGTTGTTTATAGTGTCGTTGCAGCTGACTCGACAACATCTGTTTCTGGTTTCGGCGTGTTAACTACCGCAAGCCCAACAGATACATTGACCGAACTGTCTTATTATAAAAACGCTACCTTGGTTGGTGGCCCAGCCGGTAAAATTGCAACTTTCGACCAAGCTTTCAATTCCATGTTGAATAATGGCGGCAATACTGGTGATGCTGTTACTGCGAACACCGCCTCTACAATAAGTCAAGATACTGGTTACGCAGGTTCTGCAATTTACGGCAATCAAATTGCCGGCTCACTTGGCAAAATCAGCAGCATAGATACTGCGGTTGGCGCTAACGCAGATTTTTACCGTCTGACCACTACTACTTTAGGCGGCCCAGTGGAATTAAGCGGCATGTGGAATTTCAACATGACTAGTAACGCTGCTACTTTGACCTATACAACCTCTACTATTCCATTGCCAGCTACTGCCTGGATGTTCCTGTCCGGCGCTATGGGTGTTTTGGCTGTAAAACGCCGCAAAAACACTGCGGTTTAAGTATTTAATTAGGCCGGTCAGGTACGGCTAAGCCCTGATTCCTGACCGGTTAAAAATCATCATCTAGGTAAATAAAATGAAACTTAAAGCATTATCAGCTGCTATTGCCGCAGCTTCCCTGTTGGTTTTTTCACAAGGCTCCATGGCTTTGCCGGCTAACTCTCCTATCACTGTTAGCGTGAATGTTTCCGGTTCTTCCGCTCAAGATACGATGCTGCAACAGTTTATCAGCAGCTTGTGCACAACCGGCTCTTACACGCTGTTTAGCTATAACGGCAGCACCAGCAACTATTGGGCTGCGTCTTGCACCTTGAAAAATCAGCTGACAGCTCCTAGCGGCGCTACTATTGCTGCTAATACCAATGTGATGTACCACAAAACTTCCGCTAACGGTTCTATCGTTGGCGTACTGCCTTTGATCGAAGGTGCGACTGCACCTTTCCTGGCAGTTAACGCTGCTTCATGCGGCACAGGCACTTCTTGCACAACTCTGACAAACGTAATACCAGACGCCGGTGTTTCTGACGTCGATCCTGCCATGTTCACCGGCATCAATGCTTCACCATTTTATTCGCCTGGTTCTGTGACCAGTACAGCGAAATTGACTATCGTAGACGGCGCGGCAGCGGTAATGGGCGTTGCGGTTTCTGCTAACCTATACGAAGCGTTACAAGTTGCCCAAGGCCTCGCGCCTACCGCCACCTGTACAGTGGGTGAGTATGATAAAGAAGCTTGCATGCCTAACCTGCAAGCTTCGCAACTTGCTAACATTGCTTCCGGCCAAATCCAAACTTGGGATCAAATCACCTACAACGGCAATGCTCTGACAACTTTTGCCGGCGCCAAAGGCGTGCCTGCAATTACGGATAATATGGTGCATATTTGCCAACGCGAGTCTGGTTCCGGCACGAATGCCGTCGTGTATTCAAAAATCCTGAATGCACCTTGCGATGCGCAATCTTTTGGCGCAGCGTTTGAAAACAGCGCAAATGGCGGCCCTAACGTAGAAGTAATGTCTACTACAGGTAACGAAGAAAGCTGTCTGTCAGACTTTGCAAACGGTACAAACCTGGGTAAAGATATCAACGGCGCCGGCGACAATGCTGCCTCGGTTACTGGTTGGGCTATTGGTTGGGCTTCTTCAGACAGAAACAATGCCGCATCGATTGCTTACCGTTTTGTAAAAATTGACGGCTTTGCCCCAACTTTGGCTAATGCTTTCAATGGTAATTACAAACTGGTCGGCGAATCAACCTTTCAATGGTTGACCAAAAACGGCGTCAGCGGCGATCCTTTGACTTTGGTATCGCATTTGGCAGCCAACGAAGCTAACCCAACTAACGTTGGTATCTATGATGCGCTGAAAACCCAACCTTTCGGTCAAGGCGGTTTCTTGTCAAATTCTAACGCCGGCTTTGGCTCTGCGGTAAACACTACAACTCCAGTATGGTCTTATAGCCATGCAGCAAACGGCACAGCATTGGACAACTGCAAAGCGCCTATCGTTGATATTTATAACAGCACAGATGCTTCTACTACAGAAGGCACCGCTGCGATCGAATATACAGCTAAATAAGCAACTGTATAGCTGATAACCTCGCAATGAGGCACGATGCAAGGACGCGTCACTCACAGCCTTCGCTTGCGGAGGCTGTGTCATTTAAAAACCATAGTGAACAAACATCTTGTCGGGATGCCAAACAATTGCGTTATAACCAAAGTGATCATGCCTTTCCATTCTAGTATTAATATTCCGCATAAATCTCTGTTATTGGCTGGCTGGTTGCTGAGTTATGCCTGGCTGCCGGCAGCAGCAGAAGAGCCGCCCCAGGGAGCGCCGGGCAATGTCGCCGTAGCGGCTGAGCAGAAGCAAGATTTCGATTTATTCGAGTTACGGGTTAAAGGCAATAGTTTGCTGGATAAACAGGCGGTTGAGCGCGCGGTGTATCCGTTTTTAGGTAAGCAAAAAAATCTGGATGCGGTAGAGAAAGCCCGGCAAGCGCTGGAAAATCTTTACCATGCCAAAGGTTATCAAACCATTAGCGTCGATATTCCGGAACAGAATGTCGTGAATGGTGTAGTGTACTTGCAAGTCGTCGAAGGTAAAATCTCCCGCTTACGGGTTACCGACTCGCGCTATTTTTCGCTGGGCGCAATAAAGGAAAAAGTGCCGGAGTTGGCGGAAGGCAATGTGCCGAATATGCCGCAAATGCAGCAGCAATTAGCGGCGCTCGCTAAACAAAGTCCGGACCGGACGATTACGCCGGTGCTCAGGGCCGGGGATACGCCGGGTACCTTGGAAGTGGATTTAAAAGTCAAAGACGAAGTGCCCTTGCATGGCAAACTGGAAATCAATGGCCGCAATACCAGTAGCACCGATCGTTTGCGCATGATAGCCAGTATGCACTACGACAATTTATGGCAAAAGTTCCACAGTGCCTCGTTCATGTATCAAACCTCGCCGGAAGACAATAATCAGGTGCAGGTTTTCGTCGGCAGTTATGCTCTGCCGATTTTTGATAGCGATAAACGCTTGGCATTTTATGTAATTAATTCCGCATCCAATATTAGTACGCCGAATGGTCAGGCCTTTTCCACGGGTGCTTCCAGCACTATCGGTTCCGGCAGCATTTACGGCATGCGCTATGTGGATCCGATTGCCACCTCCTTAAAAAATTATTACCAAACCTTTACTGCCGGCATGACATATAAAGATCAGTCCCTAGTGACTGGAGTCGGCCAGCCGCCGCTGCTTTACAACAATCTGCCGTTCATATTGGGCTATAGCGGTAATCTGCAAGGCGCGGAATCGCTTTTGAGTTTTAATCTGAATGCCAATCTATCTTTTAGTGGCGTTGGCAATTCTGCGCAAGCCTTTAGAACCACTAACGGCAACTTTAATCCGGATTTTCTGTATTTAAACGGTGGTCTTAACTATACGCATAATCTGCCCTACGGCATGGAATTTGCCGGCAGGTTTAACGGCCAAGTAAGCAATACGCCGCTGCAAGCTTATGAGCGCATGTCTATTGGCGGACAGCAAAGCGTGCGGGGTTATTATGAAACGCAATTGCTGACTGATCAGGGCATGCAGGCTTCATTGGAGTGGTATACCCCCAAGTATAACCTGGATGCGGACGCCGCCTATAATAAAATCCGCGGCTTAATGTTTTTAGACGGCGGCGCCGGTTGGAAAATTGATAATCCTGGTTTGTCTAGTCAGGTACATACCGAGCAATCTATTGCCAGCGCAGGTGCGGGGTTCCGTATGCAACTCTGGAAAATGTTAACGGCTAATTTCGATGTCGGCGTGCCGTTCGTTAATCAGATCAGAGTGGAAAAGGGTAATCCCCGTTTACATTTTCAGGTTTTTACCGAATTTTGAAACAGAATTTCAAAAACTTAGCAAGTCTATATTTAGCAGTTATTGTACTTTTGGCCGATATATAATTGTGTTAAGTTAAAGTAGAATTTCATCTAACGTATGTAATAAAATTATCAAGGCTGCAAAGATAATTTAATTTGCCGGAAATAAAGCAATAGATTGTAGATGCTTAGTTAATTGAATCCGGTAATTGTGAAAGGCGTAAAAAGCCAGTCATAAGCAAATATTAAGAAATAAATGTAAAAATTAATCTTGCCAGGCGCAGATTTCAAATCAAAGCTGCAGCGCTATTTTATTGTAGGCATTGAATTTAAGCATAATAATGAGTTTGGTTTAGCATGTTAGTCGGAAGGAATATGAGAATGGTCAAAGCAGCGCAAGTTATGGTAAATCCAGGTAAAGAGTCAATATTCAAATTGACGCCGATCGCCTATTGCGTGCGGGCCATGCTGACGGGTAGTTTGTTGCTGAGTTCCTGGCCGATGGCTCATGCCAATCCGGCCGTCACCTCCGGTATCCAAATCCACGGGGTGTTGCCGACGCCAATAAATCAGGAACAGGTAGGGTCCACGCATGCTGTCCTAAACGGCACTGACGTTGTGGGGGTAACGGAGAAGATTCTCACGGCGGCGGGCGTAGACACCGGCTCCACCTATCTAATTACCCAAAATCCCGGCGGCGGGGCAAATGTAACCTATACCATGACGATTACCGAGGGGGCAAATACCACTGCCGCCACGGCTTTGCCTTGGCAATCTTTCGATGTAGGCAAAGGCGACACGGTAGTCATTCAGCAGCCCAGCGAAACCTCGATTATCAACAATCAGGTCACGCCTGCCGCCGGTGATTTGGCGCCCAGCCAGATTGCCGGCAATCTTGACGCCAACGGCTCGGTATACTTGATTAATCCAAACGGCGTAAATATTGCCGCAGGCGCGAATGTTGATACCCATGGCTTGGTGGTTTCGACACTGACGCCGACGGCGGAAGCGCTGCAAAACGGCATCGCGATGGAAGCCACCTTAACCGGCAATGCCGCATTTGTCGGGAACGGCCAGAACTATCAGCAAAACGCCGACGGCTCTTTTGCGTTGGATGCTAACGGCAATAAAATACCCATCAGCATCAATGTCAATGCCGGCGCGACCATCACTGCGGAGAACGGCCGGGCGATCATGATGTTCGCGCCGAATATAGTCAATAGCGGTACGGTGACTGCCAGCGGCGGCCAAGTGATCATGGCCGCGGCCACCGATAAGGTCTATCTGCAGGAAGCGCCTACCAGCGGGACTGCCTCAGCAAGCAATCCAAGCGATGTTAGGGGCTTGCTGGTGGAAGTGCAGACTGGCGGCAGCGTCCAAAATGCCCTTAACGCCTCCATTAGCGCGAATCAAGGCAATGTGACCTTAATGGGTTTTGCGGTAAACCAGCAAGGTAATGTTTCCGCCACGACCACGATTAATGAAAACGGCACCATTCGCTTGTTAGCTAGGGAAGGCGCTACAGCAACAGCTGTAGATACCAGTGCGGGTATTCAATACGCCATCACTGCAGGAAGCACGACGCGCCCGCAAGACAGCGGAGATGGCTTAGGCACGTCAGCCACCGTCACGCTGGGCGCGCAGAGCACTACCAACATTAATCCGGAAGTGCAATACGTAGCCGGCGCCGAGACCACGTCGGTCGCCAGCCAAATCCAGCCGCAATCGCGGCTGGAGATCATGGCGGCTAACGTAGAAATGCTCGGTAATGGCCAAGGCGCCGGCGGCGCGCAAATCTATGTACCCAGTGGCATAGTGCAGATCACGGCCACAGAAAATCCAGCTAGCCCGTTAGCGGCAGGCACGGCAAAAAATAATAGCGGCATCACAATAGCAAGTGGCGCATTGATTGATGTTTCCGGATTAAGCTCCACGCAAAGCATGGCAAGCAATGTGATTTCCGTGAAGCTGCAATCCAATCAGCTAGCGGACGCGCCCTTGCAAAAAACCGGTATTTTGTTCGGTTCCACAGTGCTGATAGACAGCCGGGCGGACAACGGCGCCGGCTCTACCTTGGCGGATGTGACGACTGAAATTGGCGCCATGCCGCTGACTTTGGCGGAGAAAATGGATACCGGCGGTTCGATTAGCTTAAATTCGGAGGGCAGTGTCAATATCCAGGCCGGCTCGGAGCTGAATTTCTCCGGTGGCGTTATCAATTATAGCGCCGGCTATATTGATACTACCTATTTGCAGAATGCTCAAGGCGTATACAGTATCAGCACGGCCAACCCATTGATGACCTATGATTCTTACTACACTGTCAGTCAATATCAGCAAGCTTATTTACAGGGCGCCAACGCCGGTAGCTTGACCATCAACAGTAATCAGGTGAGCCTGCAGGGAAACTTGCAGGGTCAGGCCGTCAGCGGCATTTATCAACGCCAGCCTGGTGACGTAATCGGTGGGACGCTGATCATTAATGAGAGGCTTTCGGCTGCGCCCGGCGATTGGCAAGATATTGAAATAATAGCGCCTAATGCCGTGCACACGGTTCCGGTCGACGCCGCTGCCTTCCAGCTCGATCCGAATATATTGGCCGCCGGCGGTATTTATCAAACAACATTAGAGACCTATGGCAATATAACGCTAGCCGATAATACGCCTCTGCAATTGGCGTCCGGCGGCGGCTTAACCCTAAGCGGCGGGTCTATTGATATATTTAGTAATATCCAGGGCGCAGGCGCCGATGTGACTTTTAACACCGTGGTGTTCAGTACTAATACCTTGAGCGCGAGTGACGGTACGCTGAGCCCTGCTGACGGCCATGTCAAAATTAATCCTGGCGTCAGCATCGATTTACAAGGCCTGTGGGTGAATGATTTACAGCGGGGCGTTATCGGCAATAATTCCGTGCTGGCCATTAACGGCGGCACGTTTTCAGTCACCGCCCAGGGCAATGCCGACCTCTCCGGCGCAACAGTTGACGTCAGCGGCGGCGCCTGGTTAGCAGGCGGCGGCGCTTTGACTGACGGCGCCGGCGGCTCGATTTCGCTGATCGCCGCCGCGCCGTATATTGTGCCAGGCAATCATAATCCAGGTTCAAACCTGACTATCACCGGCGCCCAATTGGATGCCTACGGTCTTAGCCACGGCGGCAGCTTGCTGCTGGAGGCCAACGCCATAGACATTGGCGGCCCCAGCCAAATGACCGACGCCCAGTCGCAGTCCTTATCATTGGCAGGCAGTTTTTTTTCCCAAGGCGGTTTTGGCAAATTTAGTTTAATCGCGGATGTTTACGGCTTAACGGTAGCGGACAACACCGCTATCACTTTACAGCAAACCAATCTCCAATTGGCTGCCGACTTTAAGAGCATCGCCGATGCCGGCAATATACAGGGCTTTAGTGCAAATATTACTTTGCCGGACGAGCAACGCGCCGCCAGTGCTTTAACCTTGACGGTTAAACATGATTTAGTCGTGAGCAATGGCGACCTGGATATAGGCGCCGGCGCGGTGATCAATGCCGATAATCTCGGCAGCGTGACGCTAAATTCTGACCGCTCCATCAATTTCGATGGAACAATTACCGCCTTGGGCGGAAAGGTGGCGTTTAACATTACCCAGCCGCCAGCCAGTGTCTTTAATTCATCCGGTACTTTAGACGATCCATTATATAACCCTCAGCAAGCGATAACGCTGGGTAGCCAGGCCTTAATCGATGTGCACGGCGTAGCGATTACTCAACTGAATGCTTACGATAATGTCATAGGCACAGTCGCTAACGGCGGTACGGTGGCTTTAACAGCTACTCGCGGTTATATTGCGGCGCAGAATGGTTCGCTTATCAATTTATCCGGAACTTCTGCTCTACTGTCTGAGCCCGTGGAAACTACAAGCGGCGTAAGTTATGTGCCGCAAACCATGGCTTCCAACGGCGGTCAGTTAACCCTGCAGGCCGCGGAAGGTTTGTTTTTTGCCGGCGGCTTGCAGGCTAACGCCGGAGGCAGTGGCGCGCTGGGCGGTAGTTTAAGCGTTTCGCTGGATGCCAGCCAACGCAATGAAGTACTTCCCGGAATCGAGGCGGACCCTTTTCCCGGCAATCCGCGTGAGTTAGTGGTGATGCAGGATGCGTCCGCTATGATAGCCTCGGCTTTAGCTCAGCTCGGCAGCACTGGCGGCTCGCTGCAAAATACGAATTTGGACGGCATGGGCTATGTATCCGCCAACCAGATTACCCAGGCCGGTTTTTCCTCGGTTAGCCTGACTGCTGAAGCGTTTAGTTTAGCGTCCGATCAAGGAGTTATCAATCCGGGTCTAATAGCATTCCAGGGCGATGTAACGTTGAATGTGCTCAATGCACTGACCCTGGATGCGCCGCAACTGGCGTGGCTGGATCCCTCAGCCGCTGGTCAAGTTAATTTGACCGCCGCGTCGGTCACTATCGGCAACGGCATGCAGAACACCTTGCAGGCTTACATCGAGCACGTGGCGCCGAGTCTGAACGAGCTGCTGACTAGCGCGCAGCTGCAACAAACTTTATTGAGTCAGTTGGCTGCGCCAACATCGGGTCCCGGTAGTTTAACCGTGAACGCCCAATCGATCGATCTTTATGGGGCAAGCACTACGAATGGCTTTAATACCATCAAGTTGACTTCCCGAAACGAGATTAGTTTCCAGGGCGTGGCGCTGGATTTGTCTTACTATGACAGTCAGGCCCAACAAGGTGTTTTTCCCGCTTTGCCGGATATTTTCTTCGGCGCGTTTAATACCGCGTCAACTTTGACGCTGACGGCTAACCAGATTTATCCCACCACCTTAAGCCAGTATTATTTGCTGGATAGCGGCGGCAATATAACTTTCAGTAATCAGGATTTTGAAGCGGTTGCCGCACAAGTTTACGTAGGCGCGACTGCTATAACCCTGGCCGATATAGGTGTCTGGGCGGTTGGCGACATAGTGACCGGCGCCGGATTGGCTGCAAATACGGCGATTACCAATATCACCGCTAATGCCAACCAAACCTTTACGGTAAATTTAAGCGCAGCCACCACCTCGCCGATTACCGCCGCCTCACTTCTGACGGTGACACTGCAAACCCCAAGCCCGGTGCTGGAAGCCTACGGCAATTTAAGCGTAAACGCCGCCAATATTTATCAAGACGGCGATCTGTTGGCGCCGTTTGGCACTATCACCTTAGGAATGGATAGTACAACTCTGGCAAACCTAAATGCTGACGGCATGGCTATCAGTGCTACGCAAAACGTGAGTTTCGGCGGCAATAGCCTAACATCGGTCAACGGTTATGAATATATCACCGTGAATGGTCAGCAAGTGCCGTTGGATATTCCGTTGGGGGTGACTTCAGCCGGCGTCGATTGGCTGTATCCTATCCTGGATAATTATCTGACAATTACCGCACCGCAAAAAGAGATAAGCATCAATGCGCAAAATGTCTTGAGTACGGGCAACGCCACGATTAATTTATCCGGCGGCGGCGACGTGATGGCCTATGAATTCGTACCCGGCTTAGGCGGCTCTAAGGATGTGCTGGCGATGGGCAACGGCATGGGTGGCACGACATCTTATGCGATTATTCCCGGATATACCGGCTACGCGCCGGCAGATCCAATGCTGACCGCCTCTTCAAATCTGGCCGTGGGCGAGACTATTACTTTGGGGGCGGGCAGCGGCGTAGCCGCTGGTACTTATACCTTGCTGCCGGCCTACTATGCCTTGTTGCCGGGCGCTTATTTAATTACCCCGAATACGGCTGCAATCATTAGCGGCGGGTTAACACCGGAAGGTTACAGCAGTACCCGCGTGGACGGCGCCTCCATCGTTGGTGGTTATTACTCGATCACACCCGAAGCTTATAAAAGTTTTGTGGTGGAACCCGGCGCTGTGGCGGAGACGCGTTCGCAGTACAACTTGAGCTATGGCGATAGTTTTTTTGCGCAACAGGCCGTCAATAATAATGTGCCGACGCCGCAATTGGCCCAAGACGCCGGGGCATTGACCATTAGCGCCATGTCAGCCTTGGATTTGCCCACGCTGTTAACCAGCGGCGTGATCGGCGCGGAAGTGGATATCAGCAGTAGTGGTGAACTGCAAGTGGTAGACCAGTTCACCACGCCGCAGACTGGCGTGGTGCAATTACTGGTCAGCCAATTGGATAACAATAATATCCGTAGCCTATATTTAGGCGGGATTCGCACGTCTGATAGCGGCGGCACGGAGTTAAACGTTAACGCCCAATCGGTAGTCATTTCCGCTAAACAAGGGCTAACCGCTGCGGAAATCATCTTGGCCGCCAACGGGACTGTTGTAGTGCAAAGCGGCGCCAGCCTGGATGTAACGCATCAGACCGAATCGGTAGCCGCCACGGTTAATGCAGGTGCGACGACCTTAACTTTAGCGCGCGTTGATGGCTTGGCTGTAGGCGATGTGCTTACCAACACCGCTAGCGATAGTGGTTTAGCGGCAAACACTACCATTACCGCAATTACTGGCGACACGCTGACCTTAAGCGCCGCAACCACTGGAGTGATTCATGCCGGCGACAGTCTGTTGGCGGCGGTTACGCCGGCGGTGGCCGTTGGCGCTGCCGTGTTGGAAGCGCCTGGCGACCATGCCGTGTTGCGCGTGGCGGCAGGCCAGCAGGATCAAATGAGCGCGTCCGGCAGTACGCCGCCCGGTCTAACCGGTGATGTACTGCTGGATGGACAAAACGGCAATACGCCGGCCGCGCAGTTGATCGCCGGCAATGGGTCAATTCTGCTGGATACTACCGATAGCAATGGCAATAACAGTAGTCTAAATGGCGGGTTATCCTTCTTGCCTGGCCAAGGCGCATTGACTATCGGCGCCAGCAATATTAATCTCGGCGTGGCTGGCAACCAAGCCGCATCCGGCTTATCGGTGGACGTCAGTAAATTTAGTAATATCGCCCAACTGGTTTTAAACAGCCAAAACCTGATTAATGTCTATGGCGACATTGGCCCGCTGACATTTGGTAATTTAACTATAAATGCAGCGGGAATCGCGGGTTTTAATAACGCCGCCACCAGCCAGATTAACGCAAATACCTTAACTTTAGCGAATTACAGCGGCGTGTCGGCTACGACCACCGGTACCGGCAGCCTCGGCGCGTTGAATATTGTCACCAATAATTTATTGTTGGACAGCACCAATGGCAGCAGCTTTAGTATTTCGGGGTTCCATAATGTTGATTTAAAGGTAACCGGCGCCATGACAGGCGTAGGAACCGGGAACTATAATTTCAATGAAAATACCGTCATTCATACGGCGGCCATAAGTGGTAAAACAGGAGTCAATACTACGATAGACGCCATTGATACGGCTAACAAGGTAAGTTATTCTTTGACAATTGACCCCGAGACTGGAGGCAGCATAGCCAATCAAGGCGTAGGCGCTACTCTGAATATGAGCGCCGGCACTCTAAGTGTCGACAGCAGCTTGATATATTTGGGCGGAAATATAAATTTGAGTTCTACAAATTCTTTGGAAGTGGGGCAAACCGCTAGCGCAATACTCAATGTCTCGGCTACTCAACAAAACGCCGGATTGAATCCTGTAGCCCAAATTCCCGCCGGAGAAATTACGCTGACTTCCGGCCATGATGTTCATCTGGAAAAAAACAGCACCTTGTTGTTAAATTCCACTGCAGCCGGGGTGTCGGCAGGCGTGCTGAATATTAATGCGATAAACGGCGCGGCAATATTTAATGGCGGAATTCAAGCTTCCGGACCAGTTAAGGCGCTCGGCGGGCAGTTGTTGATGGATATCTACGCCCTGATGGATGCCAATGCTCCGTTAGCTGTCAACAACTTGAGAGGCTACAGCAATTTTGATCAATTACTGGCCGCTTTGGATACTGCCACGGGCGTAGCCTCAACGCTGGGAAATGGCTTTAGCGGACAGTTTGATCTGCGCTTGCGTACCGGTAATATCGTCGATGATAATGCAATAACCGCGCAAAATATAAGCCTCGAGGCGGACGCCGGCTCGATTACCGTGAATACTATTCTGGACGCCAGCGGCCAAAATGGTGGTACGATCAGCCTATCTTCTAATTCCAACGTGACCTTAGATCTCCATCGCGAGTTGCTGGCTGATGCCTTGGCGCCGACCGGTAATGGCGGTACTGTCAGCATTAGTGCGGTTAATTTAGCCGCCGATGAGAATAATCTATCCGCTCCGGGCGTCATCAATTTGTTTGGGCTCATTAATGCCAAAAGCCAAGGGGATTATACGCAGGTTAATTGTGTGACCTTGGGGTTATGCGGCAGCTTGGGGCAGGTGCAGTTACAGGCGGATCAGACAACCAGCATGAGTAATGTCAGGATGTTAGGATCGATACAGATTGCTCCCGATAGTATTAGCTCCAGTTCGCTTAGCACTATGGCCGGTTATAATCCTACCGAGGCAATGGCGACTGTTGTAGGCGTTAAAGTTTATGATTTGAGTAATCCGGGCGTGTCGGTAGCCGATTATAAAAATGGTCCGGCTTTAAACACGATAACTAATAAAGATATTAGTACTTTTTTAGCGGGCGCGACCGCCTTTATGAGTAATTTTAGTACCGCCAACACGAGTTATAAAGTTATGCCGGGTATTGAAGTTGTTACCAACGGCTCCGCCAACCTGACTTTGGACCCTCGCTCGGCTACTGGCGCGCATGCCTTATTGTCATGGGATTTATCGTCCTGGCGGTTCAGTTACGGAAACTCCGGCATATCGGTACCCGGACTGCTCACGCTGCGTACCGGCGGCGATCTGAATATTCAGGCGAATTTGACGGATGGTTTCACTACTGCGGGCATACTCCAGTCCAGCGATTCCTGGTCATATAATCTGGTGGCCGGCGCCGATCTTAGCGCGGCCAATTCACAGATGACCATTGACGGCAGCGGCGATTTGAATCTTAGCAGCGCCACCATGATCCGCACCGGCACCGGCGATATTGCGATAAACGTCGGCGGCGACATCAATTACGCCAGCGATAGCTCGGTAATTTATACGGCGGGAAAACAGAACGTAAATGATCCGTATGGTTATAATAATCTGACCAATCCGCTGGGTACGACGGATACGACGGGTACGGCCAGCGAGTATTACGCCGAGTATCCGATTGACGGCGGAAATATCACTATGAAAGCCGGAGGTAATATCAATGCGGTGGCTACTACGCAATTGATTACCGATTGGCTGGTTAGAAACTATAACACAAGCACCGGCGATACTAGTTGGGGGATAGAGTTAAGCAATTTCGTTAAAGGCTCCGGTTACGGGGCCAGTTATTATCGGGAAAGCCTGGGCGCTTTAGGCGGCGGTAATGTTACTGTCACTGCCGGCGGCGACATTAATAATTTGTCGGTGGTGATTCCTACGACCGGAAAAGCCGATTCTACTACCGGCAATAATCCGACTGTCAGCGGCGGCGGTAACCTGGTGTTGACTGCCGGCGGCAATATTAACGGCGGCGTGTTTTATGTCGAGCAAGGTACGGCTGCTATCAATGCCGGCGGCTCCTTAGAAACGGGCGGCGTTAATGAGAGCGGTTATGCGTTAGCGCCTATCCTGGCTTTGGGAAATGCGCAGATGACGGTCATGGCGGTGCAAAATATCGAACTGGAAACCATACTTAATCCTTTGGTATTGCCTTATGCGCGTTCAAGTACATCGTACAACAACAGTCCGAATACCACCGGTGATAGGGCGGCAAACAAAGAAAACGCCCTGTTTTTCACTTACTCAGCTAACAGTTCGGTGAATCTGCTTTCATTGGCCGGCAACGTCAGTCTGCTGAACAATACGACCGATATAAAAAATGCGACCGACATCACCAATGCACCCGGTTTGAATTTTTTTGTCTATCCGGCGAGTTTAAGTATAGACGCGCTACAGGGCAGTATTCAGATTCAGAATAATTTTTATATGTTTCCTTCCGCGACCGGAAGCTTAAACCTATATGCCGCCGACAACATTGCTACCGCGCTGCAAAGCAACTCCGATACCGTGTTTGTAGATATGCCGGATATTAATCCAGCCCTGTTGCCTTCCGTGAGTAATCCAGGCAGAACCTTAGCCGGCGGGGTTAATGTCGGCGGTTTTGCGACGGCGACATCGATCTTCAACGAAACTACAGCCGATACCCCGAATGCTTATAGTGCATCAACCCCACTGCATGAGGGTGACGCCAATCCGGTACTGATCAGCACCGGCAGTGGCGACATTCAAGGCAACGTGCCTTTGACTTTTATCTTGCCGAAGCAGGCGTTGATCCAATCCGGCCTGGATATATTGAACACCAGTTTTCAGATTCAGAATGATACCTCAAGCTCTACTTCCATCATTTCCGCCGCCCGGGATATTAGTTTCACGGTGCAACGCAATCCGGTTACCGGCGCAATCCCGGTATCCAATCAGCAAATTCAGGTCGCCGGACCCGGGCAATTGACGGTAGTCAGCGGCCGGAATATTAATTTGGGCGCCTCAAACGGTATTTCTTCCATTGGGAATTTAAATAATCCCAATTTACCCAGCGGCGGCGCTAATTTGACCGTATTAGCCGGCGTAACGGGCGGCAATATCAATGTTACCGGCTTTGCTCAGGATTTTTTGAGCTTAGATAGTAGCACCCAAGCTTATAGTGATTTCATTACGCAATACAGCAAGGATTATTTAGTGCAGAATCCCAGCGCTTCGCCGGCCCAGGCTCAGGCAGCCGCGGTAACAGCCCTGAACTTGATTGTGCAAAATTATAATAATGCTCTAATAAATCTGGTTGGACAATATACGGCAAATAAGCCGCTGTCTGCGAGCGACGCCTTGACGGCTTTCAATAATTTGTCTAGCACTCAACAGGCGGCGATCAATGAGAAATTGCTGCCCTATGTACAGCCCGTCTATTTCAGTGATCTGAAATTATTCGCCGAAGAACGCGCGGGCGCTGTGCTGACAGCGGACGAAGATCAACTGGAACTGGACATTCAGGCGACGACTGAAACCATGTTCCCAGGCACGACTTTGTTGGCGGGAAATAACAATTATAGTTACAACGTGACGAATGGCTGGCAGGCCAGTAATGGCTATACGACTGATCAAGTGATTAAGAGTATGGATATCGGCTTGTTGCAGACGATAGAAGCGCAATATGGCGATACTATCAGCATGGGCGGCGGCGCAACGCTGGATTTAGCCGGGGCAATCCAGGCTATCCAAAATTCCGCCAATTCCGCTTATGGTAAAAACCTGATCAGCAGTATTTTTAGCGCCCGTCCGGATATTCAGGCGGCGGTAAGGCCTGCCAAAGGCGATATCACCATGTATTTCAGCGCTATTTTGAGTAAGGACGGCGGCGATATCAATTTATTTGCGCCGAATGGCGGCATAGACGCCGGTTTGGCCGCTACCTCGTTGGGGTTGGCAAAAACTGCCGCGCAGCTCGGTATTATCGTGCAGGAGGCGGGAAACATTAACGTTGGGTTGCGCGATGATTTTGCGGTCAATTTAAATAGGGTAATTACTTTGGGGGGCGGCGATATAGTAGCCGGATCGACCGAGGGCAATATAGACGCCGGTAAAGGGACTACCGGCACCGGGGCTTTGGCGCCTGCGCAAGTCACCTACGATTTAAATGGTAATCCGGTGATTTACTTTCCACCGTCGGTGGATAATAGCGGTATTCGTTCTGCTACACCGGTCAACTCCGATGTGTTGCCGGGCCAGATTGTGCTGTTTGCGCCGCGCGGCATCATTGACGCCGGCGAGGCGGGTATTGCCGGCGGTAATATCTATCTGGATGCGGGAAAACTGCAAAACGTGGCTAATATCACCAGTTCTACCGGCTTCTCGGTTGGTACGCCGTCGGCGTCTACCAGCAGCGTGTCGGCCGGTATCAGCGGTACTAGTAGCGTGGCGGCGAGCGTGACCAAATCAATTGAAAGCAGTATTTCCGAAAAAGAGAGCGATGACAATAAACAAAAAGCCAAAGCCAAAGACACTGCACTGGGACTGTTGAGTGTTGAACTGCTTGGCTTTGGTGAATAAAAGGCTTGTCAAGATTAGCAGGGCGGCGCCCTGCTAAACCACGCAACTATCCGGGCGGCAATCTAAACCCAGGCTCGGGTATTTATTTAATTTTTGGGTTTTCCGCCCTTTTTACCGGATGAAATTCCCAGGGCGGGATTGGGTCGGAATCTTGCCAAAGCCCGATCTTAGCTGATCTGGCTTGATCGGCTAAGTCCTTGATAGTTTGGTCCGTCTGCTCTGATGGTTCGGCCCAAGCCATGCCGTGCTTGACCTGTTCCTCACTGGCGTCGAGATTATTGCATTTGACTCTGGCCAGGGTCAGCATACGTTTGTTTAAGCCTCTTTCATCAATAATTGCGGGTTTTAATAAGCACAAGTCAGACAAGGATTGTTTTGATTTATCGCCGAAAGGCTGCTTTAAGTCAGGCGCGTCGATATCCATCAGCTTGATTTTTGAATATTTGGTGTTTTCATTCACGACGACCAAGGTATCGCCATCTTCAATTCTAACGGCGACACCATTCCAGCCGCCGGCAAAACCAACTGCCGGCGTCAGCATGGTTAGGGTTAACAAAGAATCTTTAAAGAATTTCATATACCTTCCTCTTGAGGATTTAAATTTCGCCTGATTATTATAATCGGAGATGCCATAAGAAACTGTATTTCTGTAGAGATTGGCGTTACCTCGCTTCCATTAAATTAAGTCGCTCATAGAGTCTAGCGGATTAAATTAGCCTAATTGGATAAGCATGCAAATTCAAAGCTACAGGCGGCATTTTGAAATAACCAGCAGCTTATTCAGGATTAAGTTCTAAATCGTGATTGTCTTGCTCGATTTAGGGAATTAAATTGTGGGCGTTGTGGGCTAATTAAAATTTATTATCGTTAATGTGGCTGTTTGTCACATTTTTGTAAAATAACCTTGGGATAATTCAATAGTTTATTAGAATCGAGAGTAGAAATGATACGGATTTTTTGGCTTTTGGTAGGTTTGCTGATGATGCCAACCCTTGCGCAAGCTTGGTGGAATAACGATTGGGGCTACCGCAAAAAAATTAGCATAGACGCGCAAAAACTCCAGCAGGAGGGCGTTAAGATACCGGGCGAATCACTGGCTTTGGTACGTTTGCATACCGGAAATTTCAGTTTTTTCGCGGACTTAGGTGAAAACGGCAAGGATTTGCGTTTCATGGCCGATGACGACAAAACACCGTTAAAGTTTTATATCGAGAAAATTGATCCGGTCAATGAAATGGCCTTAATTTGGGTCAAATTGCCGAAAGATATGGCTGCAGCCAAAGAGCCGGCCTTCTGGATGTACTACGGCAATCAAAAGGCGGTAATCGCCTCTGAACCAGGCGCCATTTTTAGCGTCGAGCAAATGTTGGCTTATCATTTTGAAGCCGGTCCGGTTAAAGACAGCACCTCTTATGGCAACCAACCCGCCTCTGCGACCAGCACCGTACTGGAAGGCGGAGCGATAGGCAGCGCGGCGGCGTTCGACGGCAAGCAACAGGTGCGGATTGCTTCCACCCCGGCGATTCAAATGCAGACAGTGGCCGGCTGGACAGTTTCAGCTTGGGTGAAAATCGATCAGCCGCAAAATGACGGCATGATCTTTCATCGCGATAAATTGAGTTTATTTATTAGAGGCCAGGCGCCGGTTTTAGAATTGGGCGGCAAGGACAAGGAGTTGGTGAGCCCCATCGGTCTTAATTTGTCTGCTTGGCATCATTTGGCGGTCAGCGCCGGCAGCAGCGGTTTCACGTTGTATGTGGACGGCAAGCCGGCCGGTATTTTGCCGGGTGGGGATATTTCAGTACTGGATGGCGATATCAGCATAGGCGCCTCTTTGTTTGCCGCCAGGGGCTTTGCCGGGGCGATAGACGAACTCGGCATTACTAAAGCCACCTTGGATGCGAATGCGCTGCAATTTGCCGCCATGATGCAGGGCCAAGCTTCGGCCTTACTGAGTTACGGTGAGGATGCGACCCCCGATAGCGATAGCGGCGGCGAATCTTATGTGATGGCCACCCTAAATAACGTCACGATCGACGGCTGGGTGATTATCGGCATCCTGGCCGTGATGTTCGTGATCAGTACCTTGGTGATGGTGGTCAAGGGCATAGTCCTGGGTAGAGTCGCCAGAGAAAACAAGAAATTTGAGGTGGCTTTCAGTCAATTGGGGGCCAATGACGTGGCGAAATTGGATCATGCAGATGAGGCCGGCGCGGAAGATTACGATGAATCGCCTTTGTTGTTTTCTCTAACCGGCAACCACGCAGCCTTTTCCGGCTCGACTATTTATCGCATCTACCATGTGGGCGTACAGGAAATAAATAAACGTTTGGCGAAGAACGCAGGCTCTGCGGCTGCGGAGCAAATTTTGTCCGCCCAAGCTTTGAACGCAGTGAAGGCCTCAATGGATGGCGTGATGGTGCGGGAATTGCAGAAACTGAATTCACAAATGGTGTTGCTGACTATCGCTATTTCCGGCGGGCCGTTTTTGGGTTTGTTGGGCACCGTGGTTGGGGTAATGATTACCTTCGCCGCGATTGCGGTCAGCGGTGAAGTAAATGTCAACGCCATTGCGCCGGGTATCGCTGCGGCTTTGACCGCTACGGTCTGCGGTCTGGCGGTGGCGATTCCGGCATTGTTCGGCTACAACTATTTAGGTAGCAAAATCAAGGTAATTACTGCTGATATGCATGTATTTGTCGATGAATTCGTCGCCAGGATCGCCGAGGAGCATGGTTAATATGGCTCTAGCCGCTACAAAATTTAAAGTGAGTAAGCAGTCATGAAAGTCCAGGAAGAAAATGCGGCCTATGACGAGATTAATGTCACGCCGATGCTGGATTTGGCCTATGTATTGTTGGTGGTGTTCATCCTGATGACCACCGCCGCCGTGCAAGGCATACAGGTCAATCTACCTAAAGCCAGTAATGCGCCCAGTCTGGCAAAACCGCAAACCAAGGCGATTACCATTACTGCCGACGGTACGCTGTTTTTGGATACTTTTCCAGTGACGATGGAGCAACTGGAATCGACGTTGATGCAATATAAAGCCGCAAACCCGGAATTGCCGGTGGTCGTGAAAGGCGACGCGACCGTGCAATATCAGCACGTGGTGGAAATTCTGGCCTTGCTGGGCAAACTGGATATTACCCAGATCGGCTTGGTGACGCAGAATTTGGTGAAGTAAGCGCATGTCCGACAAAAAGCATTTCCGGGTTTATATACCACGGATTATTGGCGGCTTGCTGGCTGCGTTGGCGATATTTTTCCTGGTCAAAGTCATTTATGGTTTTATCACGGAAAAACCGACTAAGCACGAGAAGAAGATACAGCCGATTTCGCTGTTAAAACCGCCGCCACCGCCGCCACCGCCGCCGAAAGTGGAGACACCGCCGCCCCCGCCGCCGGATAAACCGAAAATGGAGGAACCCGAGCCGGAACCTGAGCCTATTCCTGATACGCCGGATGAAGCGCCGGCGCGGGATTTGGGCTTGGACGCCGAAGGCACGGCCGGTTCGGACGGTTTTGGCTTGGCGGCGCGCAAGGGCGGCACAGGTTTGTTCGGCGGCGGCAGCGGCAATCCCTACAATTATTATGGCGGCATAGTCAAAAAGGCTCTTCAGGAGTTGCTAGTGAACCATGAGGAATTGCGGCGGAAAAGTTTTAGCGCAATCGTGCATATTTGGCTGAAATCCGACGGCTCGCTGGAGCGTATCGAATTGGCTAAAGGCAGCAATGATGCCGAGATAGACGAGGTTTTAAACCGCGTGCTACCCAAATTACGCAATATCGGTGAAGCGCCGCCGCCTGGCATGGGGCAACCGATTAAATTAAAAATTACCGACCGAATCTAAATAAGGGTATCTATCAATGAGGAATAATAAACAGCTGTTGGCAGTATTGGCGCTGTCCGGGCTGATCGGCGTGGTTCAGGCCGATGAAAAGGATGAATTGCTTAAGCTGCGCAATACGACTGTCAACTTGATCAAGCAATTGGTTAAACAAGGCGTACTGTCCGAAAAAGTGGCGCAGAACATGATAGAGCAAGCGGAAGCAGACGCCGCCAAGCAGGTCGCCCAAGCCAAGGCAGCCGGCGGCGCTGCAAAAGCTGCGGCGTCAGGCGCGGGCAGCGCAGCGGGCGAGGCTGCAGCAACAGGCGTTGCCGCTGCCGGTGCTGCGGCCAAACAAGCCGTACCGGCAGACGAAATTCGCATCGCTTATGTGCCGGATTTTGTTAAAGACGAGATTCGCCAGCAGGTGCGTAGCGAGTTACGCGAAGAAGTGGTCGGCGATGTGATGCAGAAAGCTAAGGATGAACAATGGGGCATGCCGAATGCTTTGCCGGAGTGGACCAAGCGGTTTACTTTGTCCGGCGATATACGCTTGCGTGATCAGTCCGGTTTTATGGGAAGTGATAATGTTGCTTACAATACTAGCTCCTTTTCTTCTTTCCCTACTCAAAGTTCCTCCAGTTTTAATGGTATACCCAGCTATCCGTCGAGTTATCTTAATTATAACGCCATCAATGGCGTGGCTGGTTATTCAGCTACTCCACAGTTCATTAATGGCCTTCCAAATCAAAACGCTTATCTCAATACCAAGAATAACCAGACGGTAGGGCGCGAACGCTTCCGTTTTGGCATAGATGCAGTGGTGAACGACAGCGTGGACGCAGGCATTCGCCTGACGACCGGCAATACGCAGAATCCGGTCTCGACCAATCAAAGTTTGGGTAATACCGGTTTTGGCTACCAGTTTGCGGTAGATCGGGCCTTCCTGAGATACCGTGCCTTCGACAATGCCAAATTTAACTGGTTGACTTTAATGGGCGGCCGCACCCCTAGTCCGTTTTTTACCGGCGGCAGCGAGTTGGTCTGGGACGAGGATTTGTCCTTTGAAGGCATAGCTGTGACAGTGCGGCAACGTTTAGGCTTTAGTGAACTAGCGGATGAAATAGGCGGTAAAGGGCCGTCTGTATATGCCACCACCGGTATTTTCGATTTGCAGGGGCCGCTTAATTCACCGACGAATCCATTCTCCACCAATACAACCTTGCAAAAATGGTTGCTTGCTGGACAAGCCGGTTTGGAGTGGGGCTTCGATAATCAGGACACCTTTAAGTTTGGCGCCGCCTATTATGATTTCCAGGGAGTAAAAGGAATTGTGAATAAGAGCACTTTTAATAATTCTTGCTCATCCCCTACTATAGATCCGAACGTTGCCGCATCCGCGCCGCAATTTATCCAGGGCGGCAACAGCATGGTTGGTCTTTGTAATACCCTTGATACTGGTACTGATCAGAATACTAATTTATACACTTCCCCTGGATTGTATGGTCTGGCTTCCAATTATAAAATTCTGGATATCAACGCCATATACGATTTTGCCTTATTTTCGCCGGTACACCTTAAAGTCAGCGCCGATTACGCGAAGAATCTTGGTTTTGACGCGAATAAAACCTATGCCGCGCTGGGTTTGCCGACTGTGGCTAATCAGAGTACGGCATGGCAGGTTAAATTCGACCTGGGTTGGCCGCGTGTGGATGTGCCGGGTAACTGGAGCGCTTTCGCCGCCTACCGGTATCTGGAAAGCGATGCAGCTTTGTCCTCCTATACCGATTCGGATTTCCACCTGGGTATGACCAATGTCAAAGGCTGGATGATGGGCGGCCACTACGGTTTAATGAAAAACGTCTGGTTAACCGGTAAATGGATGAGCGCCGATATGATTACCGGACCGGCTTTCAGTATGGATATACTGCAAGCTGATATTAATACCCATTTCTAGTGCGGCGTCCTATGAATAGTATCATCAGATTATTGCCGCTAACTCTTCTGTTGCTGGCAAGCTTGCCGGCAACGCTGCAAGCCGCCCCGCGCGACGCCGGTAAGGCTGATAGCGGCGCGGTGCTGAAATTGCAAGCGATGGTCAAAAGCCTGACCGGTGAGCGTGATGCCGCGAAAGCTGAGTCAGTAAAACTGGCGGCGGAAATTGAACAACTGAAAAAGCAGAACCAGGAAAATGCCGCCAAACTGAGCGCCGCCGATGCCGCCAAGCAACAACTGGACGGTGAATTAACGGCGCAAAAAACCAGCAATACCAGGGTGCAGGAAACTTTGGAGCAATACAAAACCAGACTGCAGGAAGTGATAGACAAACACAAGGAAGTCACGCAAAGCAAAAACGAGTTGAGTAATGAGCTGACGGCTTTAAAAGCCAAGCAACAAGGCACTGAGCAACAGTTAACCCAATGCACGGAGCATAACGTTAAGCTCTACCAGTCAGGTAAAGATTTACTGGAGCGTTATCAGAATAAAGGTACCTTTGGTTCTTTGTTACAGGATGAGCCGGCCTTGCAATTTAACAGCGTGGAAATGGAAAATATCCTTCAGGATTATGAGGATAAATTGAAGTCTGGGGTGTATAAAAAATAATCCGCAACTATTCAGCGAAAAGTGGCTTGTGTAGGATTTGCCAACCAACGGGCGGCGCATCGGTCGCGAATGATGCGCCGCCCGTTGGTTGGCACATCCTACAGGGTTACAAATAATTTCAAATCCTTCAAGGCCTCAAAGGCGCAAGCACCCCGGTTTCCCGATATCGCCGATAATCCGCCAACACCAGCGCATGATCAAACGCCAGTTCCGGCGGTAAATTAGCAAACGTAAATAGCCCGAAATTTTTGGCATCATCGGCAGCCCGTGGCGTGCCATGCGCTTCCGCAACATATACCGCTGTCACGGTGTGATTGCGGGCGTCGCGTGCCGGGTTGGAGTAAATGCCCAGCAACACCGTTAAATTTACCTCCAAGCACGTTTCTTCCAAGGCCTCGCGGATTGCGGTGCGCTCTATGCATTCACCGACATCTGCAAACCCGCCGGGTATCGCCCAGCCATAGGGAGGGTAGGCGCGTTCGATTAATACGAAAGGGCGTCCAGGGAGATCTACCAGTTCTATGATAGTGTCGGCGGCCAATAAGGGGGTAATCGGTTTAGGCATGGACTTTCCTTATGCAGATAATAACTAGTAGCTATGGTAAACGTTTCTGTATAAATCAGAAAAATTGGTTTTGCTTATTTGGGTATTAACCTAAAAAAAGTAGTTACCTTGCCTGGTAAGCCGTTCGTGCTTGGCAATTGCTCAACCTCCTGCATCCATGCAGTCGTGAGCTTGTCGAAGCATGAATGGTCTACCAAGCTTTATCCTTGGGGTGAGCCAGCCAAAACCCCGTACCCTTCGACAAGCTGGGCGAACGGGGTCTTGGCTGGCTCAACAGCTCATTAAAGGTTATTCGGAAATGTGTATATGGGAGTAAAGATAGTACTCAGATAAAAATTCTTAATGACCAAACCGCCATAATTTCGTAAAATTGCCGGAGTTTTAATCTATCTGGAACGGGATCAGCCGTAAGGCTTATCCCGTTTTCTGCATCTGAGGTGGGCAATCTTGAATAAACCTGCATTACTGGTATTGGAAGACGGGACGGTATTTCACGGCGTATCGCTAGGCGCTGACGGCTGTTCCGTAGGGGAAGTGGTGTTCAACACGGCGTTGACCGGCTATCAAGAAATTTTGAGCGATCCGTCCTACGCCCGGCAAATCGTGACGTTGACTTATCCGCACATCGGCAACGTCGGTACGAATGCCGAAGACGATGAAGCGGCGCAGGTGTTCGCTGCGGGTCTTGTGATTCGGGATCTACCGATTTTAGCCTGCAATTGGCGCATGCAAGAAACCTTGCCGGATTATTTACGGCGGAACAAGGTGGTGGCGATAGCCGATATTGATACCCGGCAATTGACGCGCTTGCTGCGTAACAAAGGCGCGCAACGCGGTTGCATTATGGCCGGGGCTGAGCTTTCAGTGGCAACCGCCCAGCAGGCGATAGCCGGGTTTCCCGGCCTAAAAGGCCTGGATTTGGCTAAGGAAGTGACAACCGCGCACAGCTATGCCTGGACAGAAAATGTTTGGCAATTAGAAGGCGGGCCTAGTGAGGCGCCAAAGCCGACCAAACATGTAGTCGCTTATGATTTTGGCGTCAAGCGCAATATTCTGCGTTTGCTGGTCAATCGCGGCTGCCGCGTGACTGTGGTTTCGGCAACAACGCCGGCAGCAGATGTGCTGGCCTTACAGCCGGATGGCGTATTTTTGTCCAATGGTCCCGGCGATCCTGAACCCTGCACCTATGCAATAGAGGCTATCCAAGCCTTGTTGACAGTAAATATGCCTATTTTCGGCATTTGCCTCGGCCACCAGTTACTGGCTTTGGCAAGTGGCGCAAAAACTGAAAAAATGAAATTCGGTCATCACGGCGCCAATCACCCGGTACAGCAGATCGCTTCCGGTAAGGTGATGATCAGCAGCCAGAATCACGGCTTTGCCGTCAATGCCGACTCCTTGCCGGACACGCTGCGCGCCACCTATATTTCCTTGTTCGACGGCAGTCTGCAAGGCATAGCGCGCACCGATAAACCGGCTTTCAGCTTTCAAGGCCACCCGGAAGCCAGCCCTGGTCCGCATGATGTGGAATCCCTTTTCGACGATTTCATGTTGCTCATGAATCAGCCTCGTTCAGCCTAGTTTTTTACAGAGTCTTATGCCAAAAAGAACCGACATAAAATCGATTTTATTACTGGGCGCCGGACCGATAGTCATCGGTCAAGCCTGCGAATTCGACTACTCCGGCACCCAAGCCTGCAAGGCCTTGCGCGAAGAGGGTTATCGGGTGATTCTGGTCAACTCGAATCCGGCTACCATCATGACCGACCCGGAAATGGCCGACGCCATTTATATAGAGCCTATCGACTGGCAAACCGTCGAAAAAATCATCGAAAAAGAACGGCCGGACGCCATATTGCCGACCATGGGCGGCCAGACGGCCTTAAACTGCGCGTTGGCGTTGGATAAGCACGGCGTGTTGGCGAAATACGGCGTGGAAATGATAGGCGCCAGCAAAGAAGCCATCAATAAAGCCGAAGACCGGGATTTGTTTAATCAGGCCATGCGCCGCATCGGCCTGAATGTGTCTAAATCCAAGATCGCGCATAATATGGAAGAAGCGTTTGCGGCGCAGGAAGAGGTCGGCTATCCGACGGTGATCCGGCCCTCGTTCACCATGGGCGGCAGCGGCGGCGGCATCGCTTATAACCGCGAAGAATTTATCGAAATCTGCGAGCGCGGCCTGTATTTGTCGCCGACCAGCGAATTGCTGGTCGAAGAATCGGTGCTGGGCTGGAAAGAGTTTGAAATGGAAGTGGTGCGCGATGCCAAAGATAACTGCATCATCGTTTGCTCTATCGAAAACTTTGATCCGATGGGCGTGCATACCGGCGACTCGATTACTGTCGCCCCGGCGCAAACCCTGACCGATAAAGAATATCAGCTGTTGCGTAACGCCTCGTTGGCGGTATTGCGGGAAATTGGCGTCGATACCGGCGGCTCGAATGTGCAATTCGCCATCAATCCTGAAAATGGCCGGATGATAGTGATTGAAATGAATCCGCGCGTCTCGCGTTCCTCGGCGCTGGCTTCCAAAGCCACCGGGTTTCCGATCGCCAAAGTCGCGGCGAAACTGGCGGTGGGTTATACGCTGGACGAATTACGCAATGAAATTACCCGCGGCGCTACGCCGGCCTCTTTCGAGCCAAGTATCGATTATGTGGTGACCAAAGTCCCACGTTTCGCCTTCGAAAAATTTCCGCAAGCCAACGATAGATTGACGACGCAAATGAAATCGGTCGGCGAAGTGATGGCTATTGGCCGCACGTTTCAGGAATCGCTGCAAAAAGCGCTACGCGGCTTAGAAGTCGGCGTCAATGGCCTGGATGAGCTGGTCGATCTTAGCGAGGCGAACGCGCAAGATACTATCCTGAGAGAATTGCGTTATCCCGGACCGGAACGCTTGTGGTATCTGGCAGACGCCTTCCGTAGCGGTCTGAGTTTCGAAGAAATTCATCAAGCCGCAAAGATTGACCCTTGGTTTATGGCGCAGGTTGAAGATTTGGTGCTCACGGAAAACACTTTGGCTAGCAAAACCTTGCATACCCTCAGCGCAGATGAGCTGTATCGTCTAAAACGCAAGGGCTTTTCCGACGCCAGGTTGGCGAAATTGCTGGAAACCAAAGAGTCTGAAGTGCGAAGCGCGCGGCATAAACACGGCATTCGTCCGGTTTACAAACGTATCGATTCCTGCGCTGCGGAGTTCGCTTCCGATACGGCTTATATGTATTCCACCTACGAACAGGAGTGCGAGGCCAATCCGAGTAATCGCGACAAAATCATTATTCTGGGCGGCGGACCGAACCGCATCGGCCAAGGCATAGAGTTCGATTACTGTTGCGTGCATGCGGCGCTGGCGTTACGGGAAGATGGTTACGAGACCATTATGATCAATTGTAATCCGGAAACCGTTTCCACCGATTACGATACTTCGGACCGGCTGTATTTTGAATCCCTGACACTGGAAGATGTGTTGGAAATCATCGAGCTGGAAAAACCCAAAGGCGTGATTGTCCAATATGGCGGGCAAACGCCGCTGAAATTGGCGCGGGCGCTGGAAGCAGCCGGCGCGCCGATTATCGGCACTTCACCGGATTCCATCGATTTGGCCGAAGACCGGGAACGCTTCCAAAAATTACTGGAACGGTTACATTTGTTGCAGCCGCCCAACGCCACTGCGCGTTCGGTAGAGCAGGCGATAGACTCCGCCAGGGAACTGGGTTACCCGCTGGTCGTGCGGCCCTCTTATGTATTGGGCGGCCGGGCTATGGAAATCGTTTTCAATGAGGAAGGTCTGCGCCGCTATATGAAAGAGGCGGTCAGCGTTTCCAACGATTCGCCGGTGTTGTTGGATCGGTTCCTGGATGACGCGGTGGAAATGGATGTCGACGCCATTTACGATGGCGAAACCGTGCTGATTGGCGGTTTGATGGAGCATATCGAGCAGGCCGGCGTGCATTCCGGCGATTCCGCCTGTTCCCTGCCGCCTTACGATTTATCCGTAACGCTGCAAGATCAACTGCGGGTACAGGTGGCGAAAATGGCGGAAGCTCTGGGCGTGCGGGGGTTAATGAATACCCAGTTCGCGATTCAGGGCGAAACCATCTATGTACTGGAAGTTAATCCACGGGCGTCGCGCACTGCGCCGTTTGTTTCTAAGGCAACCGGCTATCAATTGGCGAAAATCGCCGCGCGGGTGATGGTCGGTAAGACTTTAAAACAGCAGGGCGTGACTAAAGAGCGCATCCCGGCCTATTTTTCGGTCAAGGAAGCCGTATTTCCGTTCATCAAATTCCCCGGCGTCGATTCGTTGCTGGGCCCGGAAATGAAATCCACCGGCGAGGTGATGGGCGTGGGCAAAACCTTCGGCGAAGCATTTGCTAAATCGCAACGCGCCGCCGGCGTGGAGTTGAACCTTAGCGGCAAGGTATTGATCAGTATCCGCGATGCCGATAAGCCAAAGTTGCCGGAATTGGCGACCATGCTGATCGCCAAAAATTACGAGATTGTCGCCACGCGCGGCACGGCCAAGTTCTTGCGGCAAGCCGGGATTCCGTGTCAGGAAATCTTTAAGGTCAATGAAGGCCGGCCGCATACCGTCGATATGATCAAAAACGGTGAAATTCAACTCATCGTCAATACCACCGATGGCGTAAAAGCCGTGGCCGATTCGTTCACTATGCGCCGGGAAGCGCTGCAACGCAAGGTAACGTATTACACCACGATGGCGGGCGCCAAAGCCGCTTGCTATGCCTTGGGGGAACTATCTGCCGGCGATGTGAATTGCCTGCAGGATTTACATAAAATTTTTTAATGGACGCACAGCGCAATGTTTATAGGAGTTGTATATGGTTAAAGTACCGCTAACAGTCGCCGGCGCAAATAAATTACGCACCGAGTTGGATGAATTAAAATCCGTGGTGAGACCACGTATCATTCAGGCTATCGCCGAAGCCCGCGCGCACGGCGATTTAAAAGAAAATGCCGAATACCACGCTGCTCGTGATCAGCAAAGTTTTGCCGAGGGCCGGATCGCCGAGATTGAAAGCAAGTTATCGAACGCCAATATTATTGACGTCACCAAAACCGATGCTAACGGTAAAGTGGTGTTTGGGGCGACTGTGGAAATCGAGGAGATCGAATCCGGTAAAATCGTCACCTATCAAATTGTCGGCGAGGATGAAGCGAGTATCAAGGAAGGGCGGATATCAGTCGGTTCGCCGATTGCTCGCGCCTTGATCGGTAAAGAAGTTGAAGATACGGTGATAGTCAAAGCGCCCGGTGGTAATATTGAATACGAGATTATCTCTATTCAATATATCTAAGCGATGAGCGGGGCAACTGCCGTTTCGTTTAGGAAAGCCTCAGTCTCCTTCAGGAAAGCCTCAGTCTCCTTCAGGCAATACCGTTAAGTTAAGGATTAACCGTTCGCCCTCGGCAATTGCTCCATGCATTGCTCTACCTCCGACATCCATGTCGTCGTGAGCCTGTCGAAGGGTGGACGGTTAATCCGATCATGGTTCGACAAGCTCACCACGAACGGCTTAACCTTAACGGCATTGTCTATCCGTAAGAGGCAGTATTACATTATATTTTTCACCGCTTTTTTCTTATTAGGATTTTTTCTATACAATACCGAGATCTGGCCAATAGTGGTAATTAATTCCGCCAGGGTTTCGCTGCAAATTTGGGCATTGATGTTGTTGCGCTCTTCTCTTTCGGCGCGAACTTTGACTTTGATCAGCTCATGAGTGTCCAAGGCCAAATTAATTTCTTTGATAACGGCGGCGGTTAAGCCGGCATGGCCTATAATAACCACGGGTTTCAGCGGGTGGGCTTCGGCTTTCAGCTTTCTCTTTTCAACGGAATTCATGTTGTTCCTTTTTCTTAAATAATCTATTCAATTTTACACCGAGAAGCTATGGCGCGCAGCAAAAGTAGCCAACAATGGATGCAGGAACATTTTCAGGATGAATATGTCAAAAAGGCTCAACAGTTGGGCTATCGGTCGCGGGCCGTGTTTAAACTGATTGAAATTCAGGAAAAGGATAAGCTGATTCGGCCGGGTATCAATATTGTTGATTTAGGCGCGGCGCCTGGCGGTTGGTCTGAGTATGCTCGGAAAATCGTCGGCAAACAGGACAAAATTGTGGCTTTGGATCTGTTGGCTATAGAGCCGATAGAGGGTGTCGATTTTATTCAGGGCGACTTCAGAGAGGATGAGGTATTAGACCAGCTGCATAAATTATTAAATAACGCGCCGGTGCACTTGATTTTATCGGATATGGCGCCCAATATTAGTGGTAACAAAGGGGTTGATCAGCCTCGGGCGCTGTATTTGGGCGAGCTGGCCTTAGATGCGGCGCATACGTTTTTAAACCCTGGCGGCAATTTTTTGATTAAAATGTTTCAGGGCGAAGGCTTTGAGGCATACTTTAATCAAATAAGGTTAAATTTTAATAGTGTGGTGATCAGAAAACCAAAAGCTTCGCGGTCCAGAAGTAATGAAGTTTATATTTTAGCAAAGGGTTTTAAGAGAAATTAGCAAATGTTGCCCGACATTAATCTATGATAATAGGCAGCAACACGAGTATTCCGGTAGAATTACTGGTTTCGAAAATACATAATGGCTTTTTACAGTCGGAGCGCGTAACTTGAGCGACATGATAAAAAATTTAGTTCTTTGGGTCATCATCGCCGTGGTGTTGATGGCGGTATTCAATAATTTCGGCGCCCGCTCGGTGCGGACCGATTCCACGCTGTCATACTCGCAACTTATAGATGCGGTTAAAGCCGGACAGGTGCAACAGGTAGCTATCAACGATAATACTATCAAAGGCAAAATGCAGACCGGCGAAAAGTTTAAGACTTATATGCCGAACGATCCGCACTTGATTGATGATTTGCTGGCAAATAATGTCGAAATTATCGTGCAACCGCCGGAAGAGCCATCCATGTTGATGCAGATTTTCGTCTCTTTCGGGCCGATCTTGCTGTTGATTGCAGTCTGGGTGTTTTTTATGCGGCAAATGCAAGGCGGCGGGGTAGGCGGTCGCGGCGGCGCAATGGGCTTTGGCAAAAGCAAGGCCAGAATGCTGGAACAGGATCAAAATAAAGTGACTTTCGCCGATGTGGCGGGTTGCGATGAGGCTAAAGAAGAAGTCGAAGAAATGGTCGACTTTTTGAAAGATCCAGCTAAATATCAAAAGCTCGGCGGCAAAGTGCCGCGTGGTGCGTTAATGGTTGGACCGCCCGGTACCGGTAAAACTTTGCTGGCCAGAGCAATCGCCGGCGAAGCGAAAGTGCCTTTCTTCACCATTTCGGGTTCGGATTTTGTGGAAATGTTTGTCGGTGTCGGCGCTTCCCGGGTTCGCGACATGTTTGAGCAAGCTAAAAAACACGCGCCTTGCATTATCTTTATCGATGAAATCGATGCGGTAGGGCGTTCACGCGGCGCCGGTCTGGGTGGCGGCAACGATGAACGCGAGCAGACGCTTAACCAGTTATTGGTCGAAATGGATGGCTTTGAAGGTCATGAAGGCATTATTGTCATCGCCGCCACTAACCGCGCCGATGTGCTGGATAAAGCCTTGTTGCGTCCCGGCCGTTTCGACAGACAGGTAATCGTCGGCTTGCCGGATGTCAGAGGCCGTGAGCAAATTCTAAATGTACATTTGAGAAAAGTGCCGGCTGCGGATGATGTGAGAATCAAATATATCGCCCAAGGCACGCCGGGGTTTTCAGGCGCTGATTTGGCGAATTTGATTAATGAAGCGGCCTTGTTGGCGGCGCGGTTCAATAAACGTCTGGTCAGCATGATAGACCTGGAAAAAGCCAAAGATAAATTGATCATGGGTGCGGAAAGACACTCTATGGTCATGGACGAAAAAGAGAAAAAAATGACCGCTTATCATGAAGCCGGTCACGCCATCGTCGGCCGTTTGGTGCCTGAGCACGATCCGGTTTACAAAGTCAGCATCATGCCGCGTGGGCGGGCTTTAGGCGTCACTATGTTTTTGCCTGAGCGTGATCAATACAGCGCCAGTAAATGCAAGCTCGACAGCATGATCTCTACTCTGTACGGCGGTCGGATTGCCGAAGAACTGATTTTCGGCTGGGAGCAAGTTTCTACCGGGGCTTCGAATGATATCGAACGCGCAACAGAGCTAGCCCGGAACATGGTCACCAAATGGGGCTTATCGCAACGTTTAGGGCCATTGGCTTATAGCGAAGAAGAAGGCGAAATTTTCTTGGGCCGTTCAGTAACGCAACATAAATCTGTCGCGGAAGAAACCTCGCATACGATTGATGAAGAAATTCGCTCCATCATTGATAGAAATTACGAGAGAGCCGAGAACATGCTGAAAAAGAATGAAGATATTCTGCATGCAATGGCGGCGGCTTTGATGAAATATGAAACTATCGACAAATACCAAATCGATGATCTGATGGAAAGAAAACCGGTGCGCGCGCCTAAAGGCTGGGATGACACTCCGCCATCCAATGACGGCGTCGAAGCCGATCTTTGGAGTCCTGGAACGGGCCCGACGCTCGGCGGCGCGGCTGAGCAAGGCTAAGCAAGCCACGCAAAATCAAGAGAGGCTTCGGCCTCTCTTTTTTTGCGCTATAGGCTTAGGCGTACTTATCAAATTAAGCACCTGTGCTTATTTGTATTTTGGGCGTCCTCTGCCAAAATACTGTAGATAAAATATGCAATACAGATCAGCATCTTTAATTTAAGGAAAAAGTTAGCATGGCAAAAAAATATTTCGGAACAGACGGCATTCGCGGCACCGTTGGCGAATATCCGATTACAGCGGATTTCATGCTGAAACTCGGCTGGGCAACCGGCCGGGTGTTTGCAAAAGAAGGCAGTGGCTTTGTGATCGTCGGTAAGGATACCCGAATTTCCGGTTATATGTTTGAATCGGCCTTGGAAGCCGGTCTGTCGGCGGCGGGTGTAGACACCCGTATGCTTGGGCCTATGCCTACCCCCGGTATCGCCTATCTGACGCGGACTTTAAGAGCCAGAGCCGGTATCGTTATCAGTGCCTCGCATAATCCGTTTTATGATAACGGCATTAAATTCTTTTCCGTTCATGGCACAAAATTACCCGATGAACTGGAAAAAGAAATAGAACACTATATGGATTCGCCGATGACAACCGGCGAATCGGCTAAGCTAGGCCGGGTAAAACGCATTAATGACGCCGCCGGCCGTTATATCGAATTTTGTAAGGCCAGCGTACCGCCGCAACTCGATTTTAGAGGCTTGCGGATTGTTATCGATTGCGCCAATGGCGCGACTTACCATATTGCCCCGCATGTGTTTAGCGAGGTCGGCGCGGAAGTGATGTCGATAGGCGTAGAGCCGGACGGCTTGAATATTAATGATGAATGCGGCGCCACGCATCCGGAAAAATTGGTGGAGAAGGTGCGGGAATTCCGTGCTGATCTGGGGATCGCTCTCGACGGCGACGGCGACAGGGTGATCATGGTTGATCATAAAGGCGAGATCGTCGATGGTGACGAATTAATATATATTATCGCCAAAGCCCGCAAGGAGGAGGGAAAACTTTCCGGGCCGGTTATCGGCACGCTGATGTCGAATCTGGGCATGGAGCATGCTTTAAAAGCGCTTGGCGTGCCCTTATTCCGGGCCAATGTCGGCGACCGCTATGTGATGGAATTGTTGACGGAGAAAAAAGGCCTCTTAGGTGGCGAAGGCTCCGGACATATCATTTGTTTGGATAAAACCACCACCGGCGACGGCATAGTCTCGGCCTTGCAGGTGTTGGCGGAAATGATGCGTACCGGCAAAAGCTTGCACGACTTGAAAAGCGGTATGAAAAAATATCCGCAAGTGCTGATTAACGTTAGAACCGACAAAAAAGTCAAAATAGAGGAAGTGGCGGGTCTGCAAGCCGCTGTGGAAGCCGTCGAGAAAAAGCTTGGCGATAAGGGGCGGGTGTTACTTAGAACCTCCGGCACCGAGCCGCTGGTGCGCGTCATGGTTGAAGGCGTTGATGGCGATGATGTGTCTAAATACGCGCAGCAGCTGGCGAATGATGTCAAGAAGTTAATCGTATCTTGAATTGCAGCCTGTCAACGTATATCATAGACGGCTTTATTCAGTTCGGAGTATGTAATGCGTCGGTTTTTGATTATGGGAAACTGGAAAATGAACGGCTCTCGCCAAGACGGTCTGCAACTGGCTGGCGCATTGGCTGCCGGTTTAGGTGAAGTTAGCCAAGAAGTTGCTGTTTGCGTTCCTTTTATCTATTTATCGGATATCCGCGCCGCCTTGGCCGGATCGCCTATTGCCTTGGGTGCGCAAAATGTCGCCGATCAGGCTTCCGGCGCTTACACCGGTGAGGTTTCGGCTACTATGTTGGCGGATACCGGCGTAAAATACGCGCTGGTAGGCCACTCCGAAAGACGCAGCTATTACGGCGACAGCAATGAATCCGTCGCGAAACGCTTTGCGCAAGCTCAGAAGCAAAACATTATACCGGTATTGTGCGTCGGTGAAACTTTGGCCGAGCGTGAAGCGGATCAAACTTTTAATGTGGTAGACGCGCAACTGGATGCAGTGATCGCCGAAGTCGGCATTGACGCTTTCGCCAATTCTGTGATTGCCTACGAACCCGTGTGGGCTATCGGCACAGGCAAGACCGCCAGCGATGAGCAAGCGCAAGAAGTGCATCATTACATACGCCAGCGGATTGCCGGCTTAAATCCGGCTATCGCCGATAAGTTACAAATTTTGTACGGCGGCAGCGTGAAAGCGGATAATGCCAAAGGCTTGTTTGCGCAGCCTGATATTGATGGCGGCCTGGTAGGCGGCGCCTCTCTGGATGCAAAAGGCTTTTTACAGATTTGTCATTCAGTTTAGTTTTTTAGGTTTAGGATTTTTATGTTGTACCAAGTAATCATTGTCATTCATATCCTGTTGGGCTTAAGCATTATCGGCCTGGTGCTGATGCAACAGGGTAAAGGCGCCGATGCCGGTGCTGCCTTCGGCAGCGGTGCATCCGGTTCGGTCTTCGGCGCGCAAGGTTCGGCCTCGTTCTTATCCAGAACGACTGCTGTTTTTGCTACGCTGTTTTTTCTCACCAGCTTAGGCTTAGCTGTATACGGCGGCTTTCATACCAAAAAAGCCGATCTGATCGATACTATCAGTACAGAGCCGGCAGTACAGCTGGATGTGCCTTTAGCGCAGCCTAAAGCAGCTAAAAATGATGTGCCGGCGGCAAAAGCTCCTGAAGCGAAATTGCCGGAAGAGGCGATTCCAGCCGCGCCGGTGATTAAAGAAGTCCCGCCTGCTAACTAATATGATTTAATGCCGATGTGGTGAAATTGGTAGACACGCCATCTTGAGGGGGTGGTGACGCAAGTCGTGCCGGTTCAAATCCGGCCATCGGTACCAAATAAGCATCTAACAAGGTGTAATAAAGTCCAGAAACCCGCAAGCCACGTGGCTTAGCGGGTTTTTTATTGTCTATTAGTGTGTAATAGGGTGTATTGACATACCGTCATGTTTGGCGGTACAAATGACGGTATCTTGAATCATACCGGAGTAGATACCGTCATGCCGCTAAATGATCCTGCAATAAAAAATGCTAAGTCCACCGAGAAGCCTTATAAAATGCCAGATGAAAAGGGCATGTATTTGCTTGTTAGCCCTAACGGCGGCAAGTATTTTAGGCTTGATTACCGCTTTGCTGGCAAGCGTAAAACCTTAGCCCTTGGCGTTTATCCTGATACCACTTTGAAACAGGCTAGGGAAAAACGAGATACCGCCAAAAGACATATTTCTGATGGTATCGACCCTGGCGAAAGTCGGAAAGAGGAAAAGGCCGAAAAGGTTTTTACCTTTGAAAAAGTAACCCGTGATTGGTTTGTTTCGGTTAGTCATATAGTCCGGGAAATTACCCAGCAGAAGAAAATCAGTCGTTTCGAGCGGTTTGTTTTTCCGGCCATTGGCGGTAAGGTTTTCAGTGAAATCAAATCACCGGATATTTACAAAATCATTAAGCCCTTGATAGCCAAAAATCAACTTGAAACAGCTCATAGGGTGCATAGTGAGATAAGCGCGGCGTTTGCTTATGCTATCGCACATGGTTTTACAGATTATGACCCGGCGCAAGCTGTAGCGGGGCAAATACCGGCGCAAAAGGTTAAGCACCGGGCGGCGTTGACTGAACCTAAAGACGTGGCGCAACTGCTTAGGGATATTTGCAATTATCAAGGCACTTTTATTGTTCAACGTGCTTTCAGGTTGTCGCCTTATTTGTTTCAACGTCCTGGCGAAATCCGGCAAATGGAATGGAAGGATATTGATTTAGTCGCTCAGGAATGGCGTTACTTTGTAACGAAAACGGAAGTACAGCATATAGTACCGCTATCGGCTCAGGCGGTTGCAATTTTGGTAGAGGTTAAAGAACTTACGGGTAATGGTCGGTATGTGTTTCCATCAAGCCGGGGGGATGGCCGGCCAATGTCAGATAATACAATAAGGACGGCTTTGAAATCGTTAGGCTATGACAGTGATGCTATGACCGCGCATGGCTTTAGGACAACTGCATCAACGTTATTAAACGAACAAGGTTGGAGTCCTGATGCAATAGAGCGGCAACTATGTCACATGCCTAGGGATGCGGTTAGAGCGGCTTATAATCGCGCTCAATACTTGGAAGAACGCCGGCGGATGATGCAATCATGGGCAGATTATCTAGACGGCCTAAAAGCTGGTGCGCAAGTGCTACCATTCAGAAAAAGCGGCTAAGTCTTAAATTAAAATTTACCGAAACGCCCGATGTAATTAATATATTTCAATTTGAATTTCACATATTACAACGGGTAGCCTTTTTTAAGGATAGTTCATGATTCATCCTAATTTTTTTAATTCCCTTAGCGACAACCCATATTGGCCGCCGCTCCCTCACCCATTGACCCAGTTATTTTTAAGTCAGCAAGAAAATTGGGGCATAGAAGAATGGAAGCAATACTCTGCAATACTTGAAATTGGCGGCCATTATCTTAGGGAAGAGTTGATAGATACTAAAGAAAAATTGCGAATTTCTGAGGAGAAAAAATCAAGGTCAAAAAAACTAAAAACTCCTAAGAGTGAAGATATTCCGGCCTTATTGCCTGGTCAATCTTTGCTTGGAAGTGCAAGAATGTATGCTTTAAGATTTACAGAAGACAAACCTAAGCTTGGACGAAAGCCGGGAAGTCAGTATAGAAAACTTGCTATGGAAGTAATCAAAAAAAGAGCTGAAATGGAAGCTGAAGCAAATGGTAAACAAGTAACTGACCAAGATGCTTTAGTCGCGGTTTATCAAGAAAAAGGTTTAGGGGGATGGAGAGGCTACAAAAATCGTTCTGTACATAATGAAATATCGAAAATTCGAAACGAAACAAACACAAAAAAACGTTTTCACAAAAATTAAGAAAGTTCAGGTTTTTTAATTTCCGTGATTAGAGCCCGCTTAATGTATAGCCATGTTCAACAAGCATCACTAAGGTGTAATACATGGCAAGTGCAAGCCCATTACCTGAAACCGGATTTTTAAGAATCTGGCAAATTGTCGGAAATCCCAAAGCTAAACCGCCGATACCGGCGCTTATTCCTGTCTGCCGTTCTACTTTCTTAAACGGGGTTAAGTCCGGCAAATACCCCAAACCTGTAAAGCTAGGAGAAAGAACAACCGCTTGGAAAGTTGAGGATATACGCGCCTTAATTGACAAAATAGGTGCTGTTCAAAACATAGAAAATGCCGGGGGCAAATAATGACCTGGCAAAACATAGATGACGCTTGCCGGGCTGCTTGCCTGGCGGTTGACGTCGAGTTTAAGCGTGTTGCGAATGATGGCCGCTTTCACTGTGCTGATTTGGTAAATGATCACCGGGGCCGGAATGATGGCCGGATTAAGGTCTTTCCTGATCGGCAAGGCGGGATTGTTTGGAATCATAAAAGCGGGTTGAAACAAATGTTTTTCCTTAATAGCGGCTTGGCTGAGCCGCTACCCGCTGAGGAATTTGAACGAATTAAAAGTGAACAAAAGCGCCGCAAGGCCGAACAGGCGGCACAATTGTTGAGAGCTGGCAAGCGGGCGGGTGCTATCTGGTCGGCGGCGATGCCCGCGCCTGTCGATCATCCTTACTTAATGCGGAAACGGGTTAAGCCATATGCTTTGCGGGTGGGTTGTTGGCGGCGGGTAATTAAAACCGCTGAGGACAAGCATAAAACCTTGCTGATTGAAAATTCTTTGTTACTGCCTTTGTATGATGCTGCCGGTACTTTATGTAGTCTGCAAGCGATTTTCCCGGAAACACACCCCATTCTTGAACGGGATAAGGATTTTTTACCCTGCGGCGGTTTGGCCGGGTTGTTTTGGTGGATCGGGCCACGCTCTGAAAAGGTGTTGATTTGTGAAGGTTACGCCACTGGGGCTACTTTGCACGATGAAAGCGGCTATCGGGTTTACTTGGCGTTTTCCGCTAATAACTTATTAGCGGTCGGGCGGATTGTGCGCGAGAAGTTGCCAGATGCCGAAATTGTGTTTTGCGCGGATAACGATACCGCCGCCGGTAATCCTGGACTGACGAAGGCCACTGAAGCGGCGGCGGTTGTGGGTGGTAGTGTGGCTGTACCGCCGATTTTTGGCGATTTTAACGACTATGCACTTTATTTACAGGGGGTGGCGGATGGACGGGAAGAATAAGCCTACTGTGTTGCAAGTGGTCGATTCGGCAATTAAACCAGACATTAAAAAGCCTAAAGAAAAAGGCGGCGGTAGTGGCGGCAAAGGGCCGGGTAAGGTGGTTACCTTTGGCGATTATTCGACTAAAGACGGCAAGTTTCACCAAATTAAAACGGTTAGGGCAGGGCCGGATGGCGGCGGTACAGTGGAATTTCCTTTGTGTGATTTTACTTGCCGGATTGTTGAGGAAGTAACCGCCGATGACGGCCTAACCGATGCGGCATTTTTGCGAATTGAAGGCCGCCGCTGTGATGGTGTACCACTGCCCTTGGTAGATGTACCTGCAAAGTTGTTTTTTGCGTGTCAAGGAATTTGGGCTAATGAATATTGGGGGACTTTGCCGCTTATCTACACTGGTAATGCTAAAAAAGATAGCTTACGCGTCTGCATTCAATTGTATTCCCGTCTTAATGGTGACATTCCCCGCCGCACTGTGTTCAGGTTTACCGGCTGGAAAAAAATCAATGATCTTTGGCATTACTTGACCGGTTCCGGGGCTATCACTGCCGCCGGTCTGGTTGACGGCGTACAAGTGGATTTAGGGGCCGGTCACATGGGGCTTTATACGCTACCGCCGCCGCTGGCGGGTGATGAGCTGATACAGGCTTGGAATGATGCGCGGTTGTTGCTGGGGGTTTGCCCTAATAAACCGCATATTGGGGCGGCTTTATTGGCGGCTGTGGCTCGGGCTCCATTGGGTGAATGTAAAGCCAACAATTTTGCTATTTGGGTGCACGGCGTTACTGGTTCAATGAAATCATCGCTTGTGGCTATTGTTCAATCCTTTTTCGGCAATTTTCAAGAGGGTACTTTTCCGGCTAATTGGTCCGATTCTGCGAACGATTGCGAGATGAAAAGCCACCAAATTAAAGACGGCGTGTTTACCGTCGATGACTTTAAACCCAGTGTGAGCCGGGCCGAAGCTGACAAGCTGTATGCAATGGCCGAACGCTTGATTAGAAATACCGGCAATCAGGCCGGGCGTGGTCGGCGTGATGCCAATATGCAGGCTAAGGCCGCACCGTTTAACCGTTCTTTAATGCTGATTACGGCGGAAGATTTGCCGCTTGGTCAATCCTTGCTTGGCCGCTTATTACTGCTGGAATTAAATATATTTGATGTTGATTTACAAGGGGTTTTAATCCCTTTGCAGGAAGCGGCAAAGGCCGAACGTTTTACCGGGTTAATGTCAGCTTATCTGCAATGGTTAGCACCGCGCCTGGATATGTTGAAAATGGATATTCCAAAAATTGTTGAGCAATACAGAAATGCAGCTTTGCGGGCGGGTTTTGCTGCATCGCATCCCCGCGCCCCTGAAATTTACGCCAATTTGGTAGCGGGCGCTGAAATATTCTTAGATTTTTTAGAGGATGTAGGCGCTATCAACCGTGATGAATACAATAATTTGTTAGGCGAGATTGAACGCAATTTGCAGGATGCATTTAGAGAACAAGGCGCTTACCAAACTGAACAAGACGAAATCGAACGTTTTTTAGAGTTGTTGCGGTCTGTGCTAAGTAGCGGTGATGCTTATATTTCAAGTAAGCACAAACAAGGGCCGCCAATGGAGGGTAAAGAATTCCATTTGCCTTTTTTGTATGGCTGGAAAAGTTCTGTTAGTGATGATTCGGATAGTAATTCTTATTCACCTTGCGGCGAGTGTGTCGGCTGGTATAGCGAAGCCGGAACAGGTGGGCCTGCTGAAGTTTGGTTGATACCTGATACCGCTTTCAAGGTTGCTCAGGAAGTTGCCAGAAAACAAGGCGCACCGATTTTAATGACTGCATCAACTTTATGGCGGCGAATGCAAGAAAAGAAATTGCTGTTAAAAACTGAGCCGGACAAGCAAACCAATAAGCCGCGTACTACCGTACATAGAAAAGTTGTCGGAGGCGGGCGGCGGGTTTTGGTTATTGCCGCTGAGCTGATCGAGTCAAGCAGCACAAAAAATTAGCCGTGGTCTTATATTTATTTTTTGGGGAATTTGGGGAGATAGTCTTTAAAGATAGAGATAGCAAGGCTTGCAAGCTCCCCAAGTGTTTTTAGTCATTGGGGAGAATCCCCAAAAATTTGGGGAGTGGTGAAACAAAGTTGTTAAGAGTTAGTGGACTGAAATTTACGTCTGAAAGGGCCGGTTCCCCAAAAAAACGGTTTATTTTTTGGGGAGTTCCCCGGATTTATTAAACAGTTGGGGAGGCTTTAAAGCCTTATGGCGTATGGCTTGGCAGGGTTGCTCCCCAAATTCCCCAAGTTTTTCTATAGGTAGAGGGAGAGTAAGAATATTCTACGAGGTTACGGAATGAATAGAGATAAAAAGCAAAAGCTATTGAAATTTATTGGATGCCGAAACGATGAAAGCATCATTGCACAGATGAAAAAGTTAGGGATATGGGAAAAAATGCAGTTGCTAAGCAAGCCGGGCGAAACCGCCAGCATGATTTATGATGATTCTTTGTACATCTGGCACGGAACGCCGGGCTATTCTGGTTACACATGGATTAAGCCGGAAAATCCTTGTGATCTTTTAATTATTGCGGCAATGGTTTTTTCAAAACCTGTGCAACTTCACTAAATCAGTAGGCGACTTGGTGAAAGGTCAGAAAAAAAATCAAATTTAGCCGTTAGCCGGTTGAAATGTAGACAAATGTTAACATTTTGGTTGTCATTTTTACGCCTGCTTAGGGCTTGGTTCGATGTATTTTGAAAACCGTACAAAACCGTCCTTTTTAGCAATAGATTTTAGAGTTATGCACAAGTAAGGGGCTAATTTTGGCTAACCTGGGGTTTATTTACTGTAATTTTGTGGATAAATCCCGGCTTTTTGGCTGGTTTAGCTGCAAGTTGGCCGGTTTTTTGGGTTTTTGACGAGATTTAGGCGATTTTTATTGAAAAAAAGACCGACGTTTCACCGACACTTTTTAAATGGTGTCGGTTTTTGGGATGGCTACCTAACAAAACCTAACATTTTTGGAAAATTTTAAAAGCGTTAACCTTAGGCAGTGATTTTTCTAGCCTAACAAGCTACCTAACCTTTACCTGCAAGGCTTGCTGGTTGCCAGCTACCCTATGGCGTAAGGGGAAGGGGCGCGGGGAAAAAGGAATTTATAAGATTTATTTAATTCAACATACGGCTAACCTATTGACACTATCGAATTTGTATAGTGATAATGCCTATAGTTTTAAGACAAAATTGAACTATTAGAAAAATTGGAATAATAACAGTCACTAGCTGATTTTTAACGGAAACACGGAATGATCGAACCCACTATAATTTGTCCAAGTTGTAAGACTGAAATAAAGCTAACGGAATCTTTAGCAGCGCCCCTGATAGAAGCTACACGGCAAAAGTTCGAACATCAGTTAGCACTAAAAGACGCCGATATTGTTCAGCGTGAACAAGCTATGCGAGATAAGGAAAAGGTACTTGCTGAGGCTAAGACCAAGCTTGATGAACAAGTTGCTTTGCAGGTTGAAGAGCAATTGAAAACTGATCGTGCGCGGATTGCTGCGGAAGAAACCAAAAAGGCAAAAGCAGCAGCAGCGCTAGATTTGGAGCAAAAATCATTAGAACTTGCTGAACTTCAAGAGGTTTTGAAATCACGGAACGAAAAGCTGGCAGAAGCGCAAAAAGCCCAAGCGGAATTAATTAAAAAAGAGCGAGAACTTGATGATGCTAAACGGGAATTTGAACTTACTATTGAAAAACGTGTGCAGGAAAGCATAGAAGTTACTCGGCAACAAGCCAAAAAAGAGGCTGAGGAAGAGCAAAAGCTTAAGGTAATGGAAAAAGAGCAAACCATTGCCGCCATGCAAAAACAAATTGAAGAATTAAAGCGCCGGGCTGAACAGGGCTCGCAGCAATTACAAGGTGAGGTTCAAGAATTAGAGCTTGAAAGCTTGCTGCGCTCAAAATTCTTGTTCGACATTATAGAACCCGTTCCTAAAGGTGAGTTCGGCGGCGATGTGCTGCATCGGGTTGTTAACTCTGGCGGTCAGCCATCCGGCGTTATTTTATGGGAGTCCAAACGTACCAAAAATTGGAGTGATGGATGGTTAAGCAAACTGCGAGAAGATCAACGGGCGGCTAAAGCTGAAATAGCGGTCATTGTTAGCCATACATTACCCAAAGGGGTTGAGGCCTTCGACCTGATTGATGGCGTTTGGATAACTCACCCACGAACCGCTTTGCCTGTGGCGTTAATTTTACGTCAATCATTGCTTGAACTTGCTTTAGCGCGTCAAGCCTCCGATGGTCAGCAGACTAAAACAGAAATGGTTTACCAATACCTTACCGGCGCACGATTCCGCCAGCGCGTAGAAGCGATTGTAGAAGCTTTTTCCACTATGCAAGAGGATTTGGATAAAGAGAGAAAAGTTATTATGAAGCAATGGGCTAAACGGCAAGAACAGATAGAGCGAGTTATGGGGGCTACTGTTGGTATGTATGGTGATTTGCAAGGCATAGCAGGAAAGTCTTTACTAGAAATTGAGGGATTGGAGTTGCAGGCTTTGGGGGTTGATGATAATTACTCTAAGTAAGTTGGAAAATATTTTAAGAGAAGTTATTTTAAGCAAAAAGACCTAAAAATAACTTAACAAAAGTCCTCAATTAGAATTTAAACTTAAATTATATGATCAGGAACATAAAAAAATTATACAATTTTGGGATTTTTAAAAGTTGTGACAATTCAAAGGCCGATGACTTCTTAAAGTATAACTTAATTTATGGCTGGAATGGCACTGGAAAATCTACCCTTTCCTATCTATTTGAATTAGTACAAGAAAGAACTAATGTAAATGATTTTCCCGGCAATGAATTCGTGATTACAGATGCTGATAATAATCAGTTAACAAACAAAAATATTTCAAGTTCGCTTTTGAATATACGGACATTTAATAAAAATTTTATTAAGCAAAATATAGATTGGGATAATGCTATTAAAAGTATTCTCTTGATTGACAAAGAAAAAATTGATGATAGAAAGAAACTAAATGAACTCAAGCTATCATATGAAGAAAAAAACTTAAATTACCTAAAAGAAGAAAAGGAAATTAAGGATCTTGAAAGTTCTTTGTCAAACTTTATGACAAGCACTGCAAAACAAATGAAAATTGGTTTGCAATCAATTGATACTAGCGACAGTTATTATCTTAATTACAATAAATTAAAATTAGATAAATTTGTATTTGAAAATAAGGATGATGTTCTAGGTAACTTATCATTACTAGATGATTCAGAAATTATTACTGTTACTAATTCTGCAAAGCCGGAACAGAAGCCTCTTGTTCAGTTTTATAAAAGTAAGTTAGATAATGACTTTTTTAATAAGGAGAAGCAAAAGCTTTCCTGATTACCCACAAGCTTCAGCAACTTTAATTAACTTCAATTGTCCAAAAGGCGTTGATTTAAAGGAGTTAATGCCATGAGTAAAAATCAAGTGCAATTCCAAAAGGGCTATAGCTTGGTGGATTTCTTCAAAAACTATGGATCTGAAGACCAATGTACCAAAGCCCTATTTAAATGGAGGTGGCCGGATGGATTCCGTTGCCCAGACTGTGGATCGGATCATTATAGTATCGTAAAAACCCGAAAGCTTTATCAATGCTCGAAGTGTCATCATCAAACCTCATTGATCAGCGGCACGATATTCGAGCAAACCAAGCTTCCCTTGACCATCTGGTTTTTGACTATCTATCTGATAACCCAAGCTAAAACAGGCATGTCTGCCTTAGAGTTGAAGCGACAGGTCGGCGTATCGTATAACACGGCCTGGAGCATGAAACAGAAAATCATGCAGGTCATGAAAGAGCGCGACGACAGTAAGCCATTAATTGGAACCATCCAATTGGACGATGTTTACTGGGGCGGAGAACGTCGAGGCGGTAAAAGAGGGCGCGGTTCTGATAACAAAGTACCGTTTGTTGCTGCGATTTCGCTTAATGAAAATTACCATCCGATTGCAATGAATATGAATGTCGTTGATGGTTTTAGGCTCACTGAAATTGCTCGTTGGGCAAGGCAACATTTAGAACCCGGTTGCATGGTCATTTCCGATGGATTGGCTTGTTTTTCAGCAGTCACACAGGTTGGCTGTCACCACTATAGTATTGTGACAGGCGGTGGACCGCTAAGCGTGACCAAAGAAGAATTTACATGGGTCAACACCATGATAGGCAATGTGAAAAGGGCTATCAATGGCACTTACCATGCAATAAATCCTAAGCATCTTCCCCGTTATCTGGCTGAGTTTTGTTATCGTTTTAACCGAAGGTTCCAACTCGAAGACATGTTGCCTCGATTTGCTTATATGGCTGTGAGAACGCCACCTATGCCGTGGCGACTTCTGAAGTTAGCTGAGGCTTATGGGTAATCAGGAAAGCTTTTAGATATATTAGTAACTAGCGTATCAAGTAAAGTAATTGAAAGACTTGCTAATAATCCTGATATTCAAACATGGGTTTCAACAGGTCTTGAAATATATAAACGTGAAAAAAATAATACATGTGAATTCTGTGGAAACGAAATTACAATTCAAAGAATTCAAGATATAGAAAGTCATTTTAGTAATGAGTATAAAAAATTTAAATTATGCTTATCTGATGCGGAAGATGGGTTAAAAAAACTCTATATAGTATCACAAGGGTTACCGTCTGAAAGTAATTTATATGATGAATTTAAAGAAAAATATAAGGCTGAAACTTTTAATTTAAATAATGCCATTAATAATATAAATAATGGCATCCATGCTTGGAATGTTGTCCTGCAAAAAAAAATTGAAAATCCTTTTGATATATCTTTGATAATAAGCGGCCTTGAAAAAGGTTTTATTGATGAATATAATAACTCAATAAATGAATTAAATGATCTTATTGAGAAGCATAATAACAAAACAAACAACTTCAAGCTTGAAACGGGAAAAGCTAAAAAGAAACTTGAGCTTCATCATGCAGCAACTTATATTAAAGAATTTAATTACTTTACAAAAATTGACTCGATTACAACAAGAAAGGACAATAATGAAGCCTTAAAGTCTGAATTAATAAAAGCGCAATATGAGATACAGTGCCTAGAAAATTCTCTTGAGAATGAGGGTATAGGTGCTATTGAATTTAATGAAAAACTTCATAGATTTATTGGGCGTAGTGAATTATCATTGCGATTTAATAGCGACATTAAAGGATATGAAATAATACGAAACAACTCTGGAACACATGATGGAAATCTTAGTGAGGGAGAAAAAACAGCAATTGCTTTCGTATATTTCATAACTAAGTTAACAGAAAGTGATAACAAAATTGAGGAAACTATTGTAGTTGTTGATGACCCTGTTTCAAGTTTTGATTCTAATAATTTATTTCATGCATATTCATTTTTAAAAATTCACTGTGAAAAAGCACTACAACTTTTCGTTCTGACGCATAATTTTACTTATTTTAAATTAGTTAGAGATTGGTTTAATAAAAAGAACAAAAAAAGTGATCCAAAAGCAAGATTTTATGCAATTGAAACTTCAGCTTCAATTCCTCGATCATCAACTTTAATGAATGCAGGGAAATCTTTAACACAATATAATTCTGAATATCACTATATTTTTAAGAGGTTATATGCTTATATTGGCAGTAATAACCTTGATAGAGATGAAGCTTTTTTGACAGCTAATTTATCTAGGAAACTTTTGGAGTCTTTTTTAAGTTTTAAATATCCAAATCATCGTAATGATATGAATCTATTATTTGATGAAGGTATAAAGGGATGTACATTAACAACGCCCGACACAAAAGAAAGAATATATCGTTTTATAAATAAATATTCTCACAATCAGGTGATTGAAATAAATGAAGACTCTTCAGAAAACCTAATGAGCGAAGGCTATAGTGTGATTAAAGATATTTTTAATTGGATTGAGGAAGTTGATAAAATTCACTATGCAGAAATGAAAATTGCAATAACTGATTAAACGATGTGCACGGAAGAAGCAATTTATGAATTAAATATGAATTTGCTTTTTGCAAATTTAATGCTTTTTTATTCTTATATAATGTATGAGTTTGGTATATATAATTGCTGAGTGTTCTAATTTTCACGTTTCACTTGATGAAGCAATTGAATGCCTTCAAGATTATATCATTTATCATAAAATTGTTACCAAGTCTAAAAGCAATACACTTTCTCCAGAACTAATTGCAGAATTAATGGCTTATGCGGCAACATTTATTGCAATGATAAAAGCTGATAATATAATGCATTCCGGTATTTGGAATACATTTAAAAAAGCTGTTGAAAATCGCATGTTGGCTATTGAAGATGATGGAAGTAAGCGAGACGGTCTTGTTAAAACTCCGCATGGTGTGGCATACGCTCATTTTACAAGTAGCTACTGGGGATTTATGGATAAAATTGAAGAATTGGTTAAGGCTGTTAATGAGTCCGGCCAGTTAAAGAAGGATAATGAGCTAGTAAGTAAGAATCTCGTTGTTTTCCTTGGCTGGGATTCAAAGCACGAACGAGAATTTCAAAGTCTTTTTTCTGATCTTATTTATTTTGCATCGAATTCAATTTTTCCAAAAGTCGAAAGGGCTTTTAGTTAGTTGTAAATGGAAATCAAGCTGAATTCCAAGCTTGACTAGATTTTGCACACAGCACAAAATGCAGTGCAAAATCAGGAGGGTTAAGGATGGCTGCAAAAATTATTCGTTTTCCTTGTTATATTCCCAAAAAGGAAAGGCTGACCATTCCATCAGTAAAACCGCAAGTTCCTTATAATGGCCGGGCTGATCAATTGGACTGCTTACAAATACAACCTAAGTTCTCTATGAAAACTTTCGGTAAGCTGGTTTTGATTGAACAGCTTGATTACTCTGAAAGCGGTTGGTATGTTTCTTGATTGATAGGTTATGACTTGCAAAGCTGCATTACGCTCTGTTTTTTGGTCGTTTAATATGGAAAATTTAAGCCTCAATCTCCAAAGATGCGGTGCACGTTGTTTGTCGCATTCTAAAGCCTATATGAAAGTAGTAAAAATCCTTGAATTTGAATGGCAAGGTACAGCCATTGGACAATGTCTTAAATTGACAGAAGTATTTTTAGAATTAGATAATAGTCTAAATTAATGATCATGTGTCTTGAGCCTCCGTGCTACATAGGAGGAGTAGTAATCTATGTTATTGGAAATCTTTTATGAACATTTCAAAAAGCCCTATTAAAGAATTTTGTATAAATAATTTGCATTATGAAAGAGATGTAAAAATCCCATTTAATGATTATGTGCAAATATTAGTAGCTGAAAATGGTCTAGGTAAAACAACTGTTCTCAATGCGCTATATAACCTAATGTCTGGCAATTTTAAAAAGCTTAGAAAAACACAGTTTGATAGTATATCTGTTGAATTTTACTCAGGAAAAACTATTAAAATTTATAAAGAAGACTTAAATTGGGATATTGATAATACATCTTTTCACTCTGGAATGTTTCATCATCTAAGAAGTAGGCTATCAATAAATACATTACAAGAATTGCATGATGAGTTTCTTAGTATAGGACGAAATCAATTTATTTCGTCAGCACTATTTCAAAATAGTAGAAAAACATTTGGAGTTGATGATAATAATTTTTACGCTTGGATTGATAATTTCGCAAGAGAAATAGCTCCTTATAACTTATATGGAAAAAAAATTATTGAAACGACAAAAATTTTAGAGGAAGAATTTCCATACGATTTAATTTATCTTCCAACCTATAGAAGAATTGAGGAAGAATTAAATTATGTTGGTGAACAATTTGTTAATCAATTTCATGACGAAAATATAATTAAATTTGGAATGGGAGATGTAAGAGAAAAGTTCTCAGAAATAACTGCTGAAATTGTTAACTCATCAGTTGTATGGTTTTCAAAGGTTAATGGCCAAATGTTAACCCAATTAATTGAAGGAGTTAATGTTGACAGTGATATGCAGAAAAGCTTGAATGATCCAGATACCATAAAAATTGTACTTGATCGAGTTGGAAATAATATTACTCAGCACAATAAGGATAGAATTATTGAACTAGTTACTAACAAAGAAATATTCGAAAATAGTTATTTGGCATATTTTATGGCTAACTTGTTAAAAGTATATAGTCAGCAAATTGAAAATGACAAGGCAATTAAAAAATTTTCGGAAATTAGCAATAAATACCTGGGTAACAAAGAGATTATTTATGATGAAAGCTCGGTAAAAATTGATATAGTTCGGAAAAAAAATAAAAAAACCGTTCCAGTTGAAACTTTATCGTCTGGAGAAAAACAGATTATATCTTTATTTTCAAGATTATTTCTTGAAAAACACAACAACAGAAAAGTTGCTATTTTCTTTGACGAACCAGAGCTTTCGTTATCATTAGAATGGCAAAAGCAGCTTTTGCCACACATAATTGAGTCTGGAATTTGTGAGTTTTTGTTTTGCACAACACACTCTCCATTCATATTTGAAAATGACTTAATATCTTATGCAAATGATCTAGGAATATACATAAAGGAAAGATAAGAATATGAATCGTGTTCAACAGTTATCTCAAAATGCTGATGGGGCAGCTCGTGCATTTATTACATTCACAAGAATTGCACGTATTGACAATGAATCTTTATTTTGCTTTTTTGAAGGAGAAGATGAGAAATATTATGGAATCAGAATTGATTTGCTACAAACGAGAAAATATCATCCTATATCATGCGGCGGAAAGAAAAACGTTTTAGAAGTTAAAAAAACGATTTTGACAAGACATGAATATAAGTTGCATCGTGTTGTTTTTTTTATAGACTTAGATTTTGATCAGCCGCTACATAGCAAGGATTATTTTTTATACGAAACACCCTGCTATTCAATCGAAAACTTTTATTGTACAGATGAAAGTGTTAAAAAAATTTTATCTGCCGAATTCGGGCAGTCTGAGCATGCTGGTGTGAATGGTAAGTTTGAAGAAATATATTTAGTTTTCAAAGAATCGCAAAAACAATTTCACTCTTTAACTAAATTTTTGAACGTTTACATTAAAGCACATCGACTATATGAATGTAGCAATAATTCTGCAAAATTAAATCTTAACAACATTAAAATTAGAAATTTGATAACAATAAAAGATGATGGCACTGTTTGCTTTATCAACGGCAGTCTTGACTTGGTAAGCGTATTCCCTAATGGACAACAATTTTCTAATAATGAACTAGAAGCAGCCGATACATTTAATGAAAAATTATTTAATTATTATTTCAGAGGAAAGTTTGAGATAGAGTTTCTATTTTTGTTTTTGAATAAACTCAGAACCTGGGTTTCAATTAAAGGTAACAAACTACATATTGAAAACTATTCAATTAAACTTCAGCTAAGTGAAGCAAATCTTGTTTCAGGACTTTCTCAGTATGCAACAACCCCTGATTGTCTTAAAAATTTTATTAGTAATTATGAGAAATATTTTTTAGAGAAACATTGTAATTAGATTAAATGAATATTGGCTCAATCCATCAACCATTTTTATCATCTAGGGCATATCACAATGCCGTTAAGTTTAGCTTCCGTTGGAGCTTCCCAGCGGTGTTGTGTTATGGCGTTTTAAGGAATTGTTTGTTTTGGTTGCTTTTATAAACAGTTCACATACTACAATTTTAGCTGTTAACCCTTTTTTTGCGAAAAGCCGTCTATAAATACCAAAATGACGGTATTTTTGACGGTATCAAAAATTTTACATTTATTTTTATATATTAAATACAATTAGTTATTGTTTTATTTCAAGACCGGCCATCGTACCAAATAGCAAAACCCGTAAGCCGATAGGCTTGGCGGGTTTTTTATTGTCCAGAAATAAGACTACACTCAAAATCCACTAAGCAAAAAATATATACTTTCTGGCACTAGTGTCCGGTTTAAAAATCGAATAAATCCAATTGCTTACCGTTTGTCGAGTCCTGGTTTTTGTAATCTCTAGCTGTAAGTGCTTGTTGCAATGGGATTTTCTCAAACAAAGTGACTGACAAAATCTGTAATAAAGTGTAGAGAGAAGCATTTAGGTTAAGTTGTTTTTTGATTATGGCAACTAGCACATAAACTGAAACTGCAATCCATATTTGTGTTTTTACAGCATTCTCAGATGTTCCATAGAATTGCTTAATGCGAAGATTTTGCTTGATCCACTTAAAAAACAGCTCGACTTGCCAGCGATTTTTATAAAGGCCACATATTGTTAATGCAGGTAAATCGAGGTGGTTGCTAAGAAACGCAAAGGTTTTTCCGCTCTCTGGATCTTTGAAACGAATTCGACGTAAATGCTCTGGGTAATCTTTTTGCGTGCATACACCATCCAGTGCAATGGTTTGTTCACAAATCAATCCTGTGGTTCGATCTACCGTATTTGAGTAGACCCGATGGGCATTTAAATTTGATTTTGCACGGGTCACAAAGAATCCTCCGGCTCTGTGCAAAACATAAAGCCTGCCAAAATCGACATAGGCTCGGTCCATTACGTAAATGGCCCCGGCTTCCGGAATCAGCAGATCAAGAGCTTGAACATCATGTAGCTTACCGTTTGAAATATGGATAAAACTTGGAATGTTTCCCTTAAGATCTAGCAAAGTATGCATTTTAACAGCGGATTTAGTTAAGCGAAATAAGGCCCAAGGAAACACTGACATACATAAATCAATAGTGGTCGAATCCAGAGCATAGACCGTGTTTGTTAACTCCAATCCGATGTCTTCATGGGCATAGAGTTTTCGCGCCTGGGCAATCAACCGATGGGCAAATTCCGCATAAATTCGCCAATCACGAGCTTCATTAGCATCTGCCAAAGTTGATCGACGAACAGATTCTCGAAAGCCCATGTGATACAACTTATGGGATTGCGCCGAAAGGCAAGCTTCAATATCACGCAGACTTTCTCTATAGGTTAGCTGTGCAAAAGCCATTACTCGATAGTGTTCTGCACAAGTAAAAGCTCGAACGCGGTGGTTACCTTCATAACGGTTAACGATTCGAGTAAATGTTGTCCATGGCAGGTAATCCATCAGTTGGGCAAACAACGTCTTGCCAGTATTCATCACCGTCTCCGGCCAAAAACCGGAATGTTGTACTAAATCTTCGTTGAAATCGACACCGCTTTCTAGGATACTGGAGCCCTTATGAAATAAGGGTTGTAGCGTTTTTAGCTCTTTTTTAACCGGACACTAGTGACTTTCTGGATTATTTATGCTTGAATCAAGGTGTTTGACGCAAGAGCGTAAACCCGGTGTTCAAAATTGGAACGTTGGAACGAGCACAATCAGCCAAAACCATAAGCTGTTGAGGATGTTATGTTGACTACTTTTGTTTCCATTTTATCTAAGACTATATTCGACTATCCGTAGGATGATGCCAACCAACGGGCGGCGCATCAATCGCGGTTTCGGGGCTGTAGGTTTTTTGTAGGTAAGGTCCGTCGCTTCCCCGGCGGCAAATGTCAAACTTGTCGATTGTTCAAGGTTTGATAATAAAGAAATAGCCTGTTCAGGTTGGATTATCAGTGCTTAATCGAAGATAATAGGGTATTCCACAATACATAACATGTGGTCTGTCCCCATTTGCCTAAATTGTTTTACATTTTCTTGAATGAAAATACTATATTAAAAATCACTTATGACTATCACTCCTGTTGAAACATATGCTCGTTTCGGTGGCTTTTCTGGAACTTACGCCAAAATGGGTGAAAGAGGATATTTTGATTTTTTGTCAGCTTCTGCCGAAATTAAAAAGTTTGGCAATGTTGAATATGACGAGCAATTAGAGGAATTAAAAATCAAAAAGGAGTTTGGGGGAATTCAGGCTATTGTATTTACTTCAATGTGCTTTGAAGCTGCAATTTTTGATTTTGCCTCAATCCATCTCGGAGATAAGTACGTCAAACACCATTTAGATAAATTGGATGTTTTGTCTAAATGGTTAGTTGTTTTACGCTTCGTTTCAGGTTTAGAGCTATCAAAAGGAGGTTATCCTTACGCTGCCTTGAAAAGGCTGATTTCCTCACGCAATCGATTGGTTCATGCAAAATCCGAGAACTTGGACGTCGATAATATGCAAGCTCAAATAAAAAAAATGCATGAAAGAGATTTCGATCACGATGCTGATGTCCATAATTCGATACGAGCTCTGGTGCTCATGTCACTTGAAATGGATATTTCCTTAATCGGATATAACAATCCTCTACCTAGGTTTGATGGGTTTAATGAAGTACATCAACCAGCAGCATATATAATGATTAAAGATGTGATTAGCGAATGTCGTCAAATCATCATACGAACAAAACGCACCTGACACCATAGCACGTAGCGAGCTAATCAATGGCTCGACGGCGACCGCAGACCAAATCGAATTTATCGATCATATCTTCAGGAACTGACGCAAAACGTCTTGATGGAACTGGAACGGCTTTACTAGGCACCTTTCATTGATATAAGTGCGCAAGGGCTGGAAGGCTTGTTTTCGGCTGCTAAGGCAGACACGCAATAGCTGATTTTGGCGAAGCGGGTTGTTTTGGTGGCGAAAATTTAGGCGGGGATGCAGGGGTTGGTTCTTGGAGTATTAGCAAGAATTATCGTTGCATATCTGTTAGGGTGTATATTTAACGCTCTTGATTTTTGGATTAACGCTAAATGTTACAAAGATTGTATGTACATAATTTTAGATGCCTGGTTAATTTCGAGCTAAAAACCAAGGATATGCCGTCTTGTCTGATAATCGGTAAAAACGGCTCAGGCAAGTCTACTATTGCTACGGCATTGGAAATATTTCAGCGCGTAGGACGTGGAGTTAACCGGATTGGACAACTTGTTAAGGCAAAAGATTTTGCGTTTAACAGAACTGATTTGCCCATGCGGTTTGAAGTTGAAGTTTTGTTAAACGGTAACTTATATCATTATACCTTGGCCTTGGAGCTACCTGACGCATTTAAAGAATTAAGAGTATTGGAAGAGCAGCTTTCAGTAGCGGGCAAAACGGTATTTAGTCGCAAACAAGCGTTAGTATCAATGCCTAGCAATGTAAAACCACAAAGAGACGATACCCAATTTTATGTCGATTGGCATCTGATAGCGCTGCCAGTGATACAGGAACGTTCGGATGCGGATCCCTTGCATATTTTTAAAATCTGGTTAGCGCGATCAATCCTGCTGGCGCCGATTCCTAAATTAATGACCGGGGTTTCTGGTGGAGACACACTAGAGCCTAAACGGGATGCCTCGAATCTGGGGGATTGGTTGTCCGGTTTGCTTGGTCTATATCCGTCTGCATATACAAGTATTGCCAAATATCTCATTGATGTGCTACCTGATATGAGCGAGTTCAAAAATGATTTGATAGGTAAAGATGCAAAAAGTATGTATGTCTATTTTGCAGAAAACACGGCTAACTTTAGTCTGAGTTTTGAGGATTTATCAGACGGTGAGAAATGCTTTTTTTTGTGCGCTGTGGTATTGGCTGCCAATAAGGCGTACGGCCCGTTGTTTTGCTTTTGGGATGAGCCGGATAATTTTCTTTCCCTCTCAGAAGTTGGGCATTTTGCTGAGACATTAAGGCGATCTTTTCAACACGGCGGTCAGCTGATTGTCAGTTCACATAACGCGGAAGCTATATGCAAGTTCTCTAATGAGAATACTTGGTTGTTAGATAGGAAAAGCCATATGGAACCTACGCTGATCAAGCTGTTGGAAGATGTTAAGTTTGAGGGTGATCTGATCAATGCTTTGATTTGTGGTGATTTGCATTTATGAGTGTTAATCACTATAAGCCGCATCTGCTGGTCTTGCCTGAAGATGATGCTAATCGGCAAATTGCTAATGGCTTTGTTTTAAACCACCATATTAATAACCAAGCCTTGCAAATATTAAATGCAGCGGGTGGTTGGATGAAGGTTTTGGATAAGTTCGTTGGCGACCATTTGGCTGGAATGTATACTTACCCGCATAGACATCTACTGTTATTGTTGGATTTTGATGATGATGAGCTTAATCGTAGGCAGTTTATGAGCAGCAAAATTCCTGCTCCGCTATTGCAGAGAGTTTTTGCCCTAGGAGTAAAATCGGAGCCTGAAAGACTAAAAACCGATAGCGGGAAATCTTATGAGAAAATCGGCGCAGTTCTTGCGGAGGAATGCGTTGCAGAATCGACTGTCTTGTGGTCTCATCATCTACTTATGCATAATCAGGCGGAATTAATGCGCTTAACTGCAAACGTTAAACCATTTTTATTTCAGAGTGCGTAATATCCCTAATGGAATCTTATTTAAGAAAAAGCTATTATCGGCTACGTTGAAGCCAATCAGGCTGAAAGCATTGATAATGTTGAAGCTGAAAAGAAAAGGTATACTCAAATTGCAAATACCCAAATGAGTAAAAAAGCGATTTAGAGCAAATAAAAGCCAAGTTTTTGAGCTTTGGTCATATCATTACACACATCTTTAATGAGTTACAAGTTAAGGCTCTGTAGCTAAAAATAGGCGGCCTTAACTCAAAATCCGCATTCTGCGGGCCTCAGAGAACACGCACCACCAGTGCTTCAAAAGATGTGTGTAATGATATGAGCTAAGGTAAGCCATATCAAACACTGTTAAGCTCAACGCAGCTTAGTGGCAATCAGTTGAAGCCCCTTCGCCAGCGTTCCGCCAAATTTTCGTTTTAATCAAAAAAGCCACTCCCTAGCGGAAGCGGCAAAGAGGATTATCGGTAATGAATCGATTTTTTCGGGTATAACAGTTTGAATTGCGCTGCGATTAATTGTTACGCATCACGTGTTCTTTAGGCTTGTTCGCAACAGGTTTGGCTGTTGGACTTTTGTTTTCCATCGTATGTTCGGCTGCGGCTGCGGCTTCCGGTTTGGCGGAAGGGTTGCTGTTTTGCATATGATGCTCTTTAACTTCTGGTTTTGCACTTGGTACTACGGTTTCTTCAGCAGTCGCCAAAACTGGCAGAGCGCATAACAGTGAAGCTAATAGTATTTTTTTCATATTGTTGTTGTCCTTATAATTGTAAGTTGGTGAATTTTATTCGGCAAACCGAATAAAATTCATACTTTGCCTTTGCAGGCGTTATCATTAGACCAGCGAAATGTAACTGGCGTATTTCATTAAAACCCTATTTTGTAACAAAGTATGTCAAATGAGCCTAACCGTCACCTTTCGCCCCAATTCGCGCAGCAGTCGACTGAAGGTCAGCTGCTGGTGGTCGATGACGATACCGATTTAAGGCAACTGCTAGGCGATTATTTACGTAAAAACGGCTATCAGGTTTATGCGGCGGAAAACGGCAGCGCCATGCGCAAAATTTTAACCGAACACAAAATCGATTTGATCGTGCTGGATTTAATGCTGCCGAATGAAGACGGCTTGGTGTTATGCCGCAATTTGCGGGTCAGTTCCAATATACCCGTGATCATGTTGACGGCCAGAGGCGACGAAACGGATCGCATCATCGGTTTGGAAATGGGCGCCGATGATTATCTGCCCAAACCCTTTAATCCCAGGGAGTTACTGGCGCGCATCAAGAGTGTGTTGCGCAGAGCCAATGGCTTGGCCGATCATCTGGAAGTCAAAGGTGGCCGCTACCTCAAGTTTGCAAATTGGCAACTCGATACGGTTAGCCGCAATCTGCTGGCGGATACCGGTTTGGTCGTTGCGTTGAGTGGTGCGGAATATCGGCTATTGAAGATCTTTCTGGATCAGGCAAACCGCATCCTTACTCGCGATCAGCTACTGGACATGACTCAGGGCAAAGACGCAGAACCCTTCGATCGCAGCATTGATGTGCAAATCAGCCGGTTGCGTCACCGGCTGGGCGACGATGCAAAAGAACCCAACATTATTAAAACCGTGCGGGGCGAAGGCTATATCCTCACCACGGAAGTGGTTTAGAAGCTATGTCTTGGTTTTCTACCCGCAGCCTATTCAGCCGAATGGTTGGCATCCTGTTGATTGGTTTGCTGCTTGCTCAGGGTTTCACCCGTGGCATCCATATCTACGAGCATCATAAACTGGCTGCTCAGGCCAGTCAGGTTCAGGCGGCGCGGCGTGCAGCGGATATCATTAAAATTTTCGCCGCCTTGAACCCGGAAAACAGGCAGGCGGCGATCGAGCAATTTGGCGATCCGGGTTTACGTATTCAGTTAGCGCAGCCGTTGTTGCCGGCCAAGTCTTCAGGGGTGTCGTATAACCCAAAGTTTAAACTTTTTCGCACGACACTTTATGAGTTGCTCAAGAATCACCAGCCCAGGCGAACGACCTTAGACGAAGTGTCCCCGAACTTATTGTCGCTACACGTGCTGTTGCTGGACGGTACAACCCTTATACTGCCGGCAGACTTACGCTATGATGATGAAGATGGCTCCAGCATCTTGTTGAATTTGGGCATTATTCTCTTTGCGATCATGAGCTTTTCCTACGTGGCGGTGCTTTGGGTTACCCGGCCCTTACAGGAATTGGCCAGTGCGGCGGAAGATTTGGGCAATGACATAAACAAGCCGCCGCTGGACGAACACGGGCCTATCGAAGTGAGCCGAGCAGCACGCGCGTTTAATGCCATGCAAGCCCGTTTGATTCGGCATTTAAGGGATAGAACTCAACTTTTAGCGGCGATTTCGCACGATCTCAAGACGCCGATAACCCGCTTGCGCTTACGCACGGAGTTATTAGAGGATAGCGATACTCGGACGCGTCTGCAAAAAGACCTGGATGAGATGGAAAGACTGGTATTGGCTACTCTGGATTTTATGCGCGTCGTTGGCGAACAGGAAGCTTTTCAACCTGTGGACATGCTGGCCTTACTGGAAAGTATTCAGGATGATGCCGGGGCCATGCATCAGCAAGTCACCCTCTCCGGAACGCTGTATGCGCCTTATTTAGGTAAGCCCTCGGCCTTAAAGCGCTGTATCAGCAACCTAGTTGAAAATGCGCTGAAATATGGACACAGTGCGGCGCTGTTTGTCGAAGATGGCGAAACAGCCTGCATCATCCGCATCCGCGATCAAGGTCCGGGTATTCCCAGTGAGCAGTTGCAAACTGTGTTCACGCCGTATTACCGTCTGGAAAACTCCCGCAATCGCGATAGCGGGGGTACCGGTTTGGGTTTGAGTATTGCGCGGGATATTGCCGAAGCCCACGGCGGCAGCTTGTTGCTCAACAATACTGCGGCAGGCGGCCTGGAAGTTGTCTTAAGCTTGCCGAGGGGAAAGACTGAGCCATAAAGCTGAGATCAATAGGGAATGGAATACGCTTTAAGAAAAAAATGTGGTCTGTCCGCTATTGACTAAAATAATACAGTTACAGACTGTGTGGAATTTATTGTCAGCCGTCATAAAGCTGTAACCTCAGGGGTATAGGTTGTACTGAGATTAAACAATTTTCCGTTATAGTAATGACGCCAGCAGAACCCTTGCAAGCAACTAATATGAATCCACTTAAAATCAACGCAGAATGGGACAATGAGGCATCCGTTTGGGTGGCAAGTTGTGACGACATGCAAGACTTGATGCTTGCAGCCACCAAAATGGATGATTTGGTAGAACAGCTTAAGGTTGAGATACCTAAACTCATGGCAAGCAATCAACAAGTTCAGGTATACGACGAATTGTCTTTTATGCTGGTAAAAAGTTGGCCGGTAACTGATTACCATAAATGTTTTTAAGTACCCGCCACGGGCGTTAACAAACACAAGCTTAACAGCAGCCTAGCAAGCGGTTTTGGTTGTTCATCGCCATTAGCTGAGCATATTTCGCATGCTTTGCCTTGTTTTTCCTTCCAAAGTCCACCACATTAGTGTCATGCGGTTAACCTAGGCCTGACACCACTTTCTTTTGGATTGTTTTTACATTTTTTTCGGTTATTGCTAATTAATCGGTGTGGGTGTAAATTCCGCTAATACCACTATTTTGGCTAGGGTTTAGTAATAATGCCCAGGAATTCAGGATAAACTGATTAAATGACTCGTAGGGGGACTCAATGCAAAAAGCCCAAGTAGTGGCTGCGCTTGGTCAGCAAAGATTAATGTTGCCGGCCTGGGTTAAGGCGGCGTTAGCCGCCAACGACCGTCTCAAGGTCTACCTCACTGTGTTACAGACGGCTGCCGCCCATGCCGCGCACCCGAATCAGGATCTGCCCGATTTAACCAAGGAGATCGCCAACGCCGGGCTTAGCTCGGGGTGGCTTGCGGATTTGGCGGCCACAGCAACGCGTATCGATAAAGAGCTCTTTGTTCCCGACTTGTCACGCTTAATTAGTGCCTGAAAGGAAATTAATTAACGTCATATAATTCAATGTGTTATAATTATTTCAGTTAAAAGAAGATGTTTGCATGCACAATTAGTTGACATCGCTAACCTGTTGATTTGTTGTTTATTTAGAGCACTTGTTACTTACAAATAGCTTGAAAGCAACCAATGAACAAATGAAATCTAAAAATCTTCGTCATTTGAAAAAGCATGCGCACAATCATCCAACCCCAAATGAAGCTCGGCGAAACGGATATAGCCGCTATCTTTCTTGATCCAAAATCCCGTGATGATATTCCTCAGTTACTCCGTGGGCTTCAGTACATTTATACTGAGGTCGCTTTACGCGAAAAGGTTTTCGTCATTCTCGAAGAAGTGTTGCCCAAGCGGATAGGCGCTGAGGGCAAAGCGAGTACAAAGACCGGTCGCCCTGGTATGGAGCAATGGAAAATACTGGTGCTTGGGGTGCTGCGGTTAGGACTGAATGCCGATTATGACCGTATCCAGGAATTAGCCAACCAACACAATACAATTAGGCAGATGTTGGGTCATAGCGATTGGATGGACGAGAATCGCTATGAACTGCAAACGATCAAGGACAATATCAGCTTGTTCACACCCGAAATTCTGGATCGGATCAACCAGGAAGTGGTACGCGCCGGGCATCAAACATTAAAAAAAAATTCCGAAGAAAGCCTAAAAGTGCGTTGTGATTCATTTGTGGCCGAGACGAATGTGCATTTCCCGACCGATATTAATCTTTTGTGGGACGCCATCCGCAAAACCATCCAAACCAGCGCCCAGCTTTGCGATGCCCATGACTTAACCGAATGGCGCCAGAGCGCCTATCTGCTGCGTACGTTCAAGAAAAATTATCGCCACATCCAAAAGCTCAAACATTCCACCTCAAAAGATGAAGCCAAGCGCGAGGCCAAGCAAGAACAGATCAATGAAGCCCATCGGGTTTATATCGACCAGGCCGAATTCTTTGTGCAACGGGCACGCGCTACCCATCGTCTACTGAACAATGATTACGGTGTTCCATCCATACTATTGGCTGAGCTTGACGGTTATCTAATCCATGCCGAACGACAAATCGATCAGATTCGACGCCGGGTACTTCAAGGCGAAATCATTCCGCATGAAGAGAAAGTCTTTTCTATTTTTCAGCCTCATACCGAGTGGATAAGCAAGGGCAAAGCCGGTGTGCCGGTGGAGTTAGGACTGCGGGTTTGTGTCATTGAAGATCAATACCGCTTCATCCTGCACCATCAGGTCATGGAAAAAACAACGGACGATCAAATAGCTGTTTCCATTGTCAAGCAAGCCCAAAAGCGATTTCCATCATTAAATGCTGTCAGCATGGATAAGGGTTTTCACAGTCCAAGCAATCAGACCCAACTCAAAGAGATACTGGAACGGGTTGTGTTACCGAAGAAAGGCCGATTGTCCAATGCGGATAAAACACGCGAAGCCGACTCAGAATTTGTTCGCCTGCGCCGTCAACACTCAGCGGTGGAATCCGCCATCAATGCTTTGGAAGTTCATGGTTTGGATAAATGCCCCGATCATGGCATTGATGGTTTCAAGCGTTATGTTAGCCTTGCCATAGTGGCCCGCAATGTCCAGCGCTTAGGCGCGGTGCTGCGCGAGCAAGAAAAGCAACAAGAGGAGCGACGACGCGGGCCATATAAAAAAGCAGCCTAAATTCAGGCTAATGGGCAACGAATTTAAGTGTTGCCAGGATAAGTGTGTGCTGAAAGCACAGCAAATGAGAAGCATTCTCAACTATAGTGATTCAGCAAGCGAAATATACGAGCTAGACAGAAAAATCGCGGGGGACGTGAACGATCTCCGCCCCGGTTTTCTGAAAAAAGCGAGTTTTCTTTCGGGCACTAATTAAGTGCCTGGCGGAAGATCTCGGTACGATGGCGAAACCTGTGCTGGAGATGACCAGCGTTAACGCGGACCTCCGCGCTCGCGTTCAGCATTGGCTTGCGTGGCTAGCCGCGCTGCAGGCGGGCCGGCTTAGCGATAAACAGGTCGAAGCGCTCACGCATGGCCGCCGGGGAGCGGCTGACAGCGTGCATCTATTGATCATGGATCTGCACAAGCAAATCAATCACCTTTCCGGGGAGCTGGCGAGCGAGGTGCTGGACGGCGCCAACGCCTGGGACTTGAAGCCCGAAGATAGACCGCGCGTACTGGCTTTCATGCGCGGATTGAATCGCACCGCCCCTCTAAAATTCGACCACCCTGGTTTGGAAACCGCCGCCACGAGGGATGGCGAGCGCTTGCTGTTGCAAAACGATATAGGCACTAACGACGCGCATGTGCTGGTGCTGCAAGTGACAACTCACTGCATCACGCTGACCTATTCCGATCTGCACCGCAGCCGCCTAGAATTTTTCCAGTCTATGCTTGCACCCTACGGAGCCCAGTGGTCTGGGCTGGAATCCCGCGCCAGTGCAAACCTTAACAACGGCGAAGCGTATTCGGTGGCCTCCGCGCAATTCGATTGTGCGGACGAGGCGGCACTGCAAGCCGCTTTGGACGGCATCGCTTCGCGGATTGTGTTTCTGATCGATTGGAACCGCGCCCGCAAGCGCCTACAGGCGTTTGTCAAGAAAGCCGATGCTATTACGGTGCTGACCGAAGCCGCTCGTCGCGATATTGGACACCGGGCTTGGCTACAAGCGGGGGGTGAACGGCTGATATTTGCGGCGATGCAGTCTGCCGGCGAAGGCGAGTTTCGAATTGGCGATCGACTTGATGAAGTGATGGGCGGCGCTGATGCTCGGGCTTTTCTGCTGGCGGTAATGCAACTGGCCTGCCAGGCCTTGTCCACTGGACAACCTATAGCTCTGGTTGCCGACGAGACGCGAATGCTGTTGGCTCAACATGTGCGGTATCGCACCAGCGAGTTCGATTTACTTTCTGAGCACGCAGCCTACTGTCATACGCTGGCGCAAGCGGTCAGCGACGGTCTGGCGCATGGCGTGGAAAGCTCGGCTAAGGCCGCGCAAGCTTTGGCCGCGCGGGCAAAGTCTTGGGAGCGCAAGGCTGATCATTTGGTGATGCAGGCCCGCGAAAAGGCCGAGCGGCAACCGCGTTGGCGGCCGGTCGCCAACCTCGCGGAACAGTCCGATAATGTCGCCGACGCCTTGGAAGAGGCGGCTTATCTGATTAGCCTGATTGCCGATCATCACCTGAAAGGCTGGAACGCTGAGGTGCGCAAAGTTCTGGCGCGCTTGGCCGCCACGGTGCTTCAGGCGACGCAAGATTATGTGAAGGCGCTGGCTATCGCCCGCACCCTGGGCGCGGATAGCGAGGCGGTGGATAACGAGGATTTTCTGGCGGCGACTTGGCGCGTGTTGCAAGCTGAAAGGCAATGCGATGTCATGTTGCGCGAAGCGCGCCGGGTGATACTCGGGACCTTGCAGGATGCGCCGTCGTTGATGCTTGCCAATGACCTGGCTGCGGCTTTGGAATCTACTTCCGATTATCTGCTCACGGCGGCCTATGCCCTGCGGGATGTGGCCTTTAATAAAACCGGAGTACGTGGATGACGCTGCATCCTATACGTAACACAAAATCCAAGCAACCGCAGCAGCCTGTGGAACTGAGCCCGGTTTTGCCTGACGAGATTTATCTGATCGGCTGCGGCGCTGATGAAGAACACAGCATGCAGCCAACCGCAGAGTCTATCGGCTCCAAAGCCTGGAACTTGCAGCGCATGGCGCAGATGTCCTTGCCGGTGCCGCCGGCTTTTGTGCTCGGCACCCACTATTGCGTAGACCCCGCCGCGCGGGAACAAGCCTCGCAGCCTAGTCTGTGGCGCCGAGGCCTGCAAGCCTTGGAGCAGGCGACCGGACTGAAGTTTGGCGACGCCCGCAGACCTTTGCTGCTTTCCGTGCGTTCCGGTGCGCCGGTATCCATGCCGGGTATGCTGGAGACACTTTTAAACATCGGGCTTTGCGATGCGACAGTCGATGGACTGTTGCGCCAGACCGGCAATCCACGGCTGATCTGGGATGCCTATCGCCGGCTAGTAGCCGCCTACGGGGAGGTTGTCGCCGGCCTGCCTAGCCAAGTCTTCGACGAGGCAAGTAGCATGTTGTTTGGCGCGTTTGCAGAGCGCGACTTGGACTTTGCGGATTTGCAGGCGCTCACCCGGCGATTTCTTGAGGTTTATGCCCAGGAAACGGGGCAGCCGTTTCCGCAAGAGCCGGATCTGCAACTTGCCGGGGCGATCAAAGCCGTGTTTGCCTCTTGGCAATCCGCAAAGGCCTGCGAGTATCGCCGGCTGAACGCGATCCCGGATACCATAGGCACGGCTGTTACCGTGCAGAGCATGGTGTTTGGTAATAGCGGCGGGCAATCCGGATCCGGCGTCGGCTTCACGCGCAATCCGGCAAGTGGCGAGCCAGCGCTGTGGGTAGACTTTTTGTTCAACGCCCAAGGTGAAGACGTGGTGTCCGGTCGCCGCAGCGCCCACGGCCATGGCGAATTATCCGTCGTCTTGCCCGCTGTTTGGCAGGCCTTAATGCAAGCGGCAGGGCAACTTGAACACGCCTTCGCCGATATGCAGGACTTTGAGTTCACTGTCCAAGAGGGGCGGTTTTATCTTTTGCAGACTCGCCAGGGAAAGCGTACTGCCTATGCCGCAGCCCGCATCGCTCTCGATATGCTGGATGAAGGTTTGATCAGCCATAAACTCGCCAGAGAGCGTACCGCGGCTTTGGGTCGAGACACATTGGCGCGGTCGCGCATTGTTTCAGCAACCGGCTCGCCACTGATGCCGCTCAGTAGGTCTGCTAGCGCCGGTAATGGGGTGGCTATCGGCGAGGTCGCCCTGGATGAAGCTCGTGCCGTCGCCCGCCGCGCTGCCGGTGCGTCTGTCGTATTGGTGCGGCGCGACGCAGAAACCAGCGATATAGCCGCGTTGGAAGCCGCCGCCGGACTACTCACGCAACGTGGTGCGCGCACCTCCCATGCCGCTGTCGTCGCAAGGCAGTTAGGCAAGGTCTGTCTGGTCGGTTGTGCGGAGCTGGAAATTAACGAGACTGCCCGCAGTATTACGCTAGCCGGCACGACATTGCAGGAGGGTGACGTGCTGACGCTGGACGGCAACGAAGGGGCGATCTACGCCGGGGCAGCCCAAATAGAGATCGAATACCCGACTGAATTGTTGGATAGGCTGGAAGCTCTCAGGCAGCGGGATTGAGCATTTTTGGTTTAAATTACTTACAGAAAGGGTTTGAATTAGTGATTCTACGAGTTCTTCAATGAATGTCTCAGCCCGAATAGGGCCGCCTTGGCTGATCAAATGCGATTTGTTGTTTGCTAAACTTCAACATTTCAGGAATCGAACCTGCGTCCTGTTATAATGTTGGCAGGGTTTGACGATCTGGCCACCAACTTAAAGCGGGACAACTGCGAGGATTAACCGTTCACCCTCGGCAATTGCTCCTGCATTGCTCTACCTCCGACATCCATGTCGTCGTGAGCCTGTCGAAGGGTGGACGGTTAAGCCGTTCATGGTTCGACAAGCTCACCACGAACGGCTTAACCTTAAGCTGTCCCGGCTTAAGTTGGTAGCCCATATAGGCATGGCTTTTTCTTGCGAGGCGCTATCAGACTGACACATCTTTTGCTGTTATGATATTAACGAAATTCGAAAACTTAGGGAGTGCGTTATGCAGCAAACTGTCACAATTGATTGTCCGCCTGAAATTTTGCTTGGGCTTCATCTCAATGCAGAAGGTTTCGCAGACTATTTAAAAAAGCAAGCAGCTATCACTCTATTTAAAGAAGGTAAGCTTTCGTCTGGTACAGCTGCCACATGGTTAGGGATCGGTAGAGTTGCTTTTTTACATCTTGCATTTGATGCTGGCGCAACTTTGATGGACGATACAGCTGATGATTTAGCGAGAGAAACTGCATTGTTATGATCACATTTTCTAATACCACTCCGATAATCGCTTTAAGCAGCATCAATCGCCTGCAATTATTGCCGCAATTGTTTGGACAGATTTATTTAGTTCATGAAGTAATTGAAGAGTGTGCAGTCGGTGGCCGAATTTTCGTTCCATCACTGCTGGAATTTGATTGGATAAAACCAGTGCAATCAACAGCTATCAGTCATTCAAGCATTTTGCTTGAATTGGATAAAGGCGAAAAACACACGCTAGACATGGCCTGCAAGCATAAAGCAGTGATGTGGTGCTATGATTCTGGACGGTTTGAGAGCTTGGGTATCAACGCGTTTTTGACAGTATATTTTGTGATAGGCGCTATAAAGTGATTGTTTATTATCAGTTATTTTCGTCATTTCAATTGACGTTCATGGAATTGAACAGAGCTGTAAGAACCTCAAAAATGGCTTTAATTTAGTTTGTAAGCTAACGCGCTTATTAAGCCAGCTATGTGCGGTAACTTTTACCGTATTCTGCATTGTATGCACAGTTCGAGTATATTTGCGCGGATAATTTATTCAAGGTGCATGCCAGTAGCATGTTGTTATAGGTAGTGATACGGATTCTTTTCCAATTCTAGCTTTGGTATAAATAGCACCGTTTGATTAAAGCAACGGGGTGTTGTCTGTTTGCAAATAAAAACTCAGCGTGTTTATCCTGTAAGGGATTAACCGGCAAAAACCAGGGTCAACAGGATGCCCGCAATAACATTACCGGCAATGCTAACCAGTAGTTCTCGGGTAAAGAAGGCGCCAGGGGGCATTCTACCCAGCTTAGGCGTCTTGTTTTTGTGCGGAATATCAATTATTCCATGCCCAAGCTTATTTGCGCTATTTAACACGAGCTGCAACACATCTTGTTCATTATGCAAAGCCGGATGATATTTAATCAGCACCGATCCAGTGACGACATTGGGTTCAACATGATAAATCCCTTTTGCGTCTGCGTTCTTGAGCAAGTCCTGCCTGAACAAATCGGCGAAAACTTGCTTGTGTTTGATCAAGGGTAGTTTTATCCGGATTCGGTTTGGCAGGGTGTTATGGACAATGCTGATCGGCTGTTGTGTTTCGTCTTTCATGGCTTCAGAACCGCAAGATTATTTCGTAAGTCTTTAAAATTATAGCATTAATATTTATAGCGAGAAAAAACTTCTAAGAGTGTAATGAAATTATGAATTTACACTTTTTATTTTAGGGTTTTGTAAATAAACTTTAATCAAGTTGAAAAAATGCCGAAAACTATGACTAGTAATTATGCACAAACCCAGCCGTTTAACTCGCCGGTAGTTACCCTAGTCAATACCAATGTATCCGGACGGTTGCGCTTGCAGATTCGTGGTTTGTACCGCTCCGATTTGGTCAAAACGGAGTTGGAAAAAAATCTAGCCAAGCGCAGTTATATCATGGTAGTAAACGCCAATCCCTTGACCGGTAATTTGTTGTTGCTTTATGCCGTTGATCAAGATCAGAGCAGTATCATCCATGAAGTTGAAATGCTGGTGCTGCAATTATTAAAAGATTATCCGCAACTGGCAGAGCACAGGCTGGAGCCGATAAAACCGAGCACATCGGCAAGCGCCGAACAACCTGAAAAAGCCAATAAAAAACTTTGGTTTAACTTTCAACGCCTGAAACAGCCGCAAACGCCCGGTCCGTTAGCAATTGCCGATCAGGTTTACGCTTGGCATACGCTCAGTGCGGAGCAAACTTTAATACGCTTGGAATCACTAGCGAGCGGTTTATCCGTGGAGGATGCGGAACGGCGCTTACTACGTGATGGACTTAACCGCCTAAGCGAAAATAAACGGCGTTCCACGTTACAGATTTTTACCGAACAGTTCATCAATGCGCCTATGGCGCTGCTAGGCGTATCCGCCGTGGTATCCATTGCCACCGGTGGATTCATCGACGCTGCTGTCATTCTCAGCGCCATACTCCTAAATTCTGTGATTGGTTATGTCACCGAAAGCGCCTCGGAACGGACTATAAATGCCTTGGGCAGTATGAAGCCGACGCATACCCAAGTTCTACGGTCCGGGAAGAGAGTCGATATTCCCGTTGAAGAAGTCGTAGCCGGAGATATTTTGCTGCTGACTCCGGGGGCTTACGTCGCCGCCGACGCCATATTATTGTCCAGCACTTCGCTAACTGTTGACGAATCCGCCTTGACCGGTGAAAGTTTGCCGGTCAGCAAACATTGCGATTTCATATCGCAATATGATACGCCGCTGGCGGATCGGAAAAATATGCTGCATATGGGTACTATTGTCACCGGCGGTAGTGCCTTGGCTATCGTGGTGGCAACGGCAAACAATACGGAAATCGGCTTTATACAATCGCTGGTTGGCGAAGTAAAGCCGCCGACTACGCTGTTGCAGCGCCAACTTGACGCTATGGGCAGGCAAATGGCCTGGATTTGCGGTGGACTTTGCCTGGGCGTGTTCGGCATAGGCATGCTCCGTGGCTATACCTGGTTACAAATGCTTTCTTCGTCGATCTCTCTAGCGGTTGCCGCTATTCCGGAGGGCATGCCGGCGGTAGCCACCAGCACCTTGGCTATCGGCATACGCAACATGAAACGCGAACATGTGTTGATTCGGCAATTGCCCGCAGTAGAGAGTTTAGGCTCGGTAGATGTCATCTGCCTGGACAAAACCGGCACTTTGACGCAAAACAAAATGAAGGTGGTAACCCTGCGTACGCCACGCTATACCGTGGAAGTGGAAGACAATAATTTTACAATCGATGGGGTGCTATTATCGCCATTAGAAAACAGTGACTTACAACGCTTGTTGCAGGTCGTGTGCCTATGCAGTGAAGTTAAATTATCCGCAGACGCACAAAGCCGCGAACTGGAAGGTTCGCCTACCGAATGCATACTAGTCGAGACAGCCTTGTTTGCCGGTGAGGATGTGCGCAGTCTGCGCGCCCGGCATCGTTTGCGCAGAACCGTACACCGCGCGGAAAACCGGCCCTATATGGTTACCGTGCATGATGTAGAGGAGGGTGGTCAATTCTATGCTGTAAAAGGCAGTCCGGCCGATGTTCTGCAACTTTGTACGCGACAGCAATGCGCCGGCGGTTTGCAAGAGCTGAATGAAGAAGTCATAGAAAGTATCCTGGCAACGAATGATGTGCTGGCGCAAGACGCTTTGCGCGTGCTTGGCATCGCCTATCACTATACCGAAACCGGCTATGCTGATGATTCTGCTCTGCCGCCGCTGGTTTGGGTCGGGCTGGTTGGCATGGAGGACGCCCTACGATCCGGAGTCAGAGAGTTGATGACCCAATTCCACAGCGCGGGCGTGAGAACGGTCATGATTACCGGTGATCAAAGCGCCACGGCTTATTCCGTCGCCAAGCGTTTGGATTTGAATAACGGCGATGTGCTGGATATTATCGACTCCAGTTCCCTGGATAAACTCGATCCCGATATTCTGAAAGGCATTATCAGCAACACGTCCGTCTTTGCTCGAGTTAGCCCGGCGCACAAGCTGAAAATCGTCCAAGCCTTACAGGAAGCCGGGCATGTGGTGGCTATGACCGGGGATGGCATCAATGACGGTCCGGCGCTGAAAGCCGCTGATATCGGGGTGGCCATGGGCAAACAAGGCGCTGATGTCGCCAGGTCGGTGGCGGATGTCGTACTGGAAAATGATAATTTGGAAACGATGGTGGCGGCAATTCGGCAAGGCCGCACCATTTATAGCAACATTCGGAAAAGCCTGCGTTTTCTCTTGGCCACTAATCTCAGCGAGATTGAGCTGGTGGCGCTGACTATTATCTTGGGCTGGGGAGAGGCGCTAAATCCGCTGCAATTGTTATGGATCAACATGGTCGCCGATATAGCGCCAGCCATGGCTTTATCGCTTGAGCCGCCTGAACTGGATGTATTGAAACAGCCGCCGCGAGATCCTAAGCAAGCTATTATCAACCACGCAGATTTTTGGCGCTTACTGAGAGAGTCGTTTGTGGTTACCGGTGGCGTTCTAGGGGTGTATGCCTTAAGCATGCGCCGCTATGGTCCTGGTTTGCAGGCGAGCAGCAATACTTTTCATGCGTTCGTGCTGGCCAAAATTTTGCATGCCTTAAGCTGCCGTTCGGAAGAAACCACGGTTTTGAACCGGAATCGTCCGGCCAATCCTTATATAGCTGTCGCGCTTGCCGGCACCTTCGCTATCCAAGGCTTGGCCGCGATATTACCCCAGTTGCAGGGTATGCTGCGGACTTCTCCCTTGGCAATGGGCGATTTATTGCTGATATCCGCCGGAGCCGGCATTCCTTTCGTATTTAATGAAGGCTTTAAGCCAGGCCTGTTTAAGTCGCTGCTGCCTGAGGATAAATCTCAATTACCCAGCGCTCCGGCTTTTAGGCCGAAAGCGCATAACGTTGGTTCAACCTGACTATGTACTCTAGTTATTGTGCATACTTTTCGCTAACGATTACTCATTCGGGGCAATAAGCATGATTACTGATTTTGTGTTTAATTCTCACTCGGTCACCGATGGACACCCTGACAGGTTATGCGATAGCGTCAGCGATGCGATAGTCGATGCTTATTTGCTCCAGGATGCCACTACGCGCATCACGGCCGAATGCGCGCTTTCGAAAAATATTTTATTTTTGGCTGCCCGGGTCGCCAGCGACGCTGTTGTCGATTTACCGGAAATTGCCCGCAACGTTATCCGGAATGTCGGTTATCAGCCTAATGATTTTAACGCTGCTGAAGCTACCGTAGTCACTAGTTTGATCGAACAGCAGAAAACCTTGCGCGAGAGCGATTTGTCGGTACTTGCAGACGATGAAATTGAGCAAATTACCGTGTCCCACCAAGCCACGGTCTTCGGTTACGCTTGCAACCACACCCCGGAACTGATGCCGCTGCCGGTCGTACTTGCGAATAATCTGGCGCGGCGGATACGCTTGGTCAGGCGCAGGCAACAACTTAACTATATCTCGCCGGATTGCACTACCCAGGTAGGCGTCGAGTTTGTTAACTGCATACCAGTCCGGATACACAGCATTACCTTGATCATTGGTTGTGAAGATAATGACGAGCAGCCTAACCGCTTGCAAATGGAGGAGGACTTGCTCCATCATGTCATTAAGCCGGTTTTTGACAATGCGCCTTTGCGGCCGGACAACCGGACCAATATCATTATCAACCCCGACGGCCCCTATGTGCGTAGCGGGCCGTCAACGCATTCCGGCATGACCGGACGTAAAACCGACAGCGATACCTACGGCAGTTTTGCCCGCAACAATGGCGTGGCATTGAGCGGGAAATCGCCATCCCGCATCGACCGCTCCGGGGCTTACATGGCGCGTTATGCGGCGAAAAATATTGTGGCCGCGAAGTTGGCTGAACAATGCGAAGTGCAATTAAGTTACAGCATCGGTCATGCCGGCCCAGTCAGCGTAATGTTGAATACTTTTGGGACCGGCCGGTTAGACGACAATGAAATTCGTAAACGTCTATTGCGCCATTTTGATTTTCGCTTGGGGGCGATTATCCGCGATCTAAAATTGCGGGAATTAACGCAACGCCATAAAGGTGTTTTTTATCAGCTGCTGCCTGTGCTAGGGCATTTTGGGGAACACGAATTGTTATTGCCTTGGGAAAAAACCGATAAGGCCGCGTTGTTGGTTGAAAATATTTCTTACTGAAACAGGAATTGGCCTATGCCCAAAATTGACGATATATTAAAAAATAGCACAACCTTAACCTTAGCTATTGGTGGCGTTGTGCTGGCCGCTGCTATTATTCCTTCTTTACCACAGCTGTTGCGTAGCGGAAGGCCTACAGCGAGAGCCGCTTTGAAAACGGGTCTTATGTTGGTGGAGAAAGGCAAGGAAGTCATGGCGGTCGCCGGCGAAGAGTTCGACGATATGCTGGCGGAAGTCAGGGCGGAATTGCAAGATGAGCGTAATGAGTTTAGTGGTGAGTATCAGGGTAAACACAGTGAAGACGGGGATGGTTCATCTTTATGAAACACAATAACATGCCAAAAGCTTTTATCAAACACCAATTGCCGGGCCGCGTCCGGATCAAAATTCCGCAAAAACGTGGTAATGAAGTTTTTTTTGAGGAATTAGCGGAAGTCCTAGCGGTTTGTGATTCCATATCGCAATTGCAGCTGAATTCGCAGGCGGCGAGTGTCTTGATTGTGCATACAGCCCCCAACTTTG
>CAVPMI010000003.1:0-26129 GCA_963705975.1 uncultured Pseudomonadota bacterium | reverse complement strand
ATGAATTGCATCATTAATAGCGAGTAAATAGCTTCGTTCACGCCGGCAGCTCCAAGCGCATGACCGGTTAAAGATTTGGTGGAGCTAACTGCGGGCACTTGTCCGGGGCCGAACACGTTGCGCAAGGCTTCTAACTCGCGGGTGTCGCCGACTGGCGTGCTGGTGCCGTGGGCGTTGATGTAATCGATGTTAGTCTGTACGGTAGCCATTGCTTGTTGCATGCAGCGCACGGCGCCCTCCCCGGAAGGTTGCACCATGTCGTAACCGTCGGAGGTGGCGCCGTAACCGATTAATTCGGCATAGATTTTTGCGCCACGGGCTTTGGCGTGTTCCAATTCTTCGATCACTAGTACGCCGCCGCCGCCGGAAATGACAAAGCCGTCGCGCGTCACATCATAGGGTCTGGAAGCGGTTTCCGGTGTATCGTTGTATTTGGAAGACAAAGCGCCCATGCCGTCAAACAGCAAAGACAGCGTCCAATGTAACTCTTCGCCGCCGCCGGCAAATACGATATCTTGCTTGTTGAGCTGGATCAGTTCCATCGCATGGCCGATGCAGTGGGCGCTGGTGGCGCAGGCGGAACTGATGCTGTAATTGACGCCTTTGATTTTGAAAGGCGTCGCCAAACAGGCGGTATTGGTGCTGGACATAGCCCGCGTCACCATATACGGACCGACTTTTTTAATGCCTTTAGAGCGCAGGATGTCGGCGGCTTCGACTTGATTGGACGTGGAAGGTCCGCCGGAACCCATCACCAAGCCGGTACGGAAGTTGGACACCTGAGCGTCTTCCAGTCCGGAATCGGCAATGGCTTGCTGCATAGCAATATAGTTGTATGCCGCGCCGTCGCCCATGAAGCGCTTAATCTTGCGATCAATGGCGTCTTCCAGATTGATATTGATGGCGCCGTGCACATGGCTTCTAAAGCCCATTTCCTGGTAAACGTCGGCATGCACAATGCCGGAACGGCCGGTTCTTAAGGAATCAACAACTTCGTTCCGGTTATTGCCGATACTGGAAACGATGCCTAATCCGGTTACTACCACTCTTTTTGTCATGACACTCTTAGAAATCTTGGGTCGATGTAAATAAACCGACGCGTAAATCGGTTGCCTCATAAATCTGTTTGCCGTCTACTTCCATGACAGCGTCGCCTATGCCCATCACCAATTTACGCAGAATGACGCGTTTAAGATCGATTTTATAAGTGACTTTTTTGGCGGTAGGTAATACCTGGCCGGTAAATTTGACTTCGCCGCAGCCTAGCGCCCGACCTTTGCCTGGTCCGCCCAGCCAGCATAAATAAAAGCCAATCAGCTGCCACATGGCGTCCAGCCCTAAACAGCCGGGCATAACCGGATCGCCCTGGAAATGGCAGGCAAAAAACCATAAATCCGGGTTAATGTCGAGTTCAGCAATAATTTCACCCTTGCCGTACTTGCCGCCCTCATCGGTGATATGGACAATTCTATCCATCATTAGCATATTGGGGAGCGGAAGTTGCGCGTTGGTGGGTCCGTATAATTCGCCGCGTCCGGACATTAATAATTCTTCGCGCGTGAAACTGTGCTGCTTCTCCATTAAATTTTTACCTAGTTGAATGATCTGATAACAACGGCATTATCCAATAATCAGCTTAAAAAATCAGCTCAAATTTTGTGAAGGTATAGTGACATGTGCAAAACATGATTTTTAGCCATGCTTAACCAGGGTACCCCACCTTGTGGCAGGACCAAGAACTCTGTGCCCTGATCAAGACCTCCCATCCATCTACGCAGGCTTAGATGCCTTATCCGGGGTTATTCTCGAATTCCTTCGCCTTGCCGGGAGTGATGTTGGGAGACTGACATTAAGCAACAATGACTGGCGAGAAAATGCTTAGAATCGTACTTTTTTTCAATGATTATCCTAGGCTAGGTAATGACAGTTTGGTATTTGTACTAATTGTCATTACGCGTGAAGTTAATAATACTTATTAAACTTTAAAGCGGAGCGTTGTTGTGCTGGATTTCAATTAACTGAAGCTTACAAGTAAACCCGGAAAAAACATGACATTGTCAATTTAACTTGGAGGTATTATGAATAAATTATTCACAACCCTGTTATTTTCATCACTTCTCGGCGTACAAGTGGCTCGGGCGGATACAACTGGCATATTTGACATCACTTTAACATTTTATGAGCCTGTTTATGGCGGCAATAGTAATACGGTCTTCAACGGGTCATTTAATTATGACTTCACTACCTCAAGTTTAAGCAATCTGACTGGCACTATGAATGAAGCCATGCTAGGTCCAAAAGCATTGCTGCCTCATGAGTTGCAATATGATTCACCTTCTTCCAGCGATGGCAGTGGCGGACTTATAATATCCGCATTTATGTTTAATACCACTCCTCTGGTTTCTACTAATACTAATGGTAATGCAAATGTCACTATAGATGTCAGCGCCGCTCAATTGGCCGAAACTGTGGGGGCTGGTCTGGGCTTAGCCACAAGTTTATTTAATAACCTATCCTATGCGGATTGCTCCGCGGGTGGATTAATGGGTACTGCTTGTATGACCGGGCTAGTTGGCGGCGGCACCATGGGAGGTACTCCAACATCTGAAATCGTCACGCTCATGTCTAAATCCTCTCCCGCAGCCGTGCCTGTTCCTGCTGCATTTTGGCTGTTCGGTTCGGCTTTTGCCGGTTTAATCGGCTTTAATCGCCGTAATCAAATGCTAGCTTAATTCTCCACAATAAGAACCGGTAGCATGTTCAGTTACAGCACTTGTTGCCCTATCTTGAATACCAAAGCCATCTTGTCTAAGGTGGCTTTTTTCTATGTTCGGTTTAGCATTAGCAGTGGTGAAGTATCCAATCTTAAAGGGTATTCCGGAATAATTTTTCAAATTTATTGGGATCCCATTTCAAATTTAATCGGTACAAAAACCCAGCTAGCCTCGGCCGTATCGCCGCGTTTTGCTGGGATGAACCGCCATTTTTTTACCGCTTCAAGGGCTGATTTATCCAACATCTCATGACCGCATGAGCGTTCTATGCTTATCTGATCGCATATGCCTTCGGTAGTGACATGCACGCGCAGAATAACCTCGCCCCCCCACTGACGCTGGCGGGCAATCAATGGATATTCAGGTTTAGGATTGCGCAGATATTGTGCATCGCCGCTCGCTTGGGTAAAGGTGCTATTGGCGCCGGAACCCTGGCCTGAACTGCCGGAACCTCGGGAACCCTGGCTTGACTCGCCTGAACCGGAACCTAAATTGGAACCCCCTTGAGAAGCTATATTTGAATCTATATTGGAACCCGTGGGCTGAAGATTTTCTTTGGTTGCATCAATGGGTGGCTTGGTAAACTCGTCAGCCGTTTCAGCTTTAGGTTTTTTGATCCGATTCAAATTTGTCTCCCGGCTAAGCGGTTCCGGGTTTATCTTTTTTTTCAGTTCCGGCGCGTTTTTCCTGGTTTCTAGTAGCGGCAACGGTTTGGGCGGCGTAACCGCCGCCTGATTGCCGGCAGGAGGATGAGCCCCCAGTAACTCCATTGCAATCGTTGGTAAAGGCACGGCCCCAGTATAGCGCTGAGGCGCTGGATGGTTTGCATACCAAAATAATACGCCGCCATGCAGCAAGGCAGAGATCAGGATAGCCGCTAATCCGGCCGCCAGGCGGCTATTCCCATTTGGGCTTGAAACGAGGGGTAAAATAGTCACTAACTCCTTGGGGTTGATTACTGATTGTAAAAAACGGCCGATGTCCAGTGCTGGAATACTAGCTTTGAAATATTTCTATTTTTCCAAAGTTATAAACGACAATCTACTAATTCCGGAGCGCTGGGCGCAGGCCAATACTTGGGCAACGGAGTCGAAGACCGCCGCTCGATCTGCCTGCAATTGCACGTTGACATCCGGGTCGCGTTCGAGTAAGGCTCTCAGTTCTCCTTCCAACAAAGCAAGTTGAATGGCCTTATCATCGAGCTGTGGTTCACCTTTCGCATTCACGCTTAGAATAGCGACATGTTTATCCGCTGTGGGTTCCGTCTGTGCGGTTTTCGGCAGCGTCACTTGAACCATTTGGGTGAGCAACGGTGCTGTAACCATAAAAACGATGAGTAAAACCAGTGACACATCGACAAAAGGCGTGACATTGATTTCGCTTATTTCACGATTTTCTGCATTATTGTCTAATTTAAATGCCATGCTGGTTATCCTGGGTTGGTTTGGTCAGATCTTTTTCAATACAGCCGTGGAGATAGTCGTTGGCAAAATGCTCAAGTTGGGCAAGCAATTGATTATTCTGGCGTATAAAAAAATTATAGGCCATCACCGCCGGTATCGCGACGGCTATCCCCAAAGCTGTGGCAATCAATACTTCTCCAATAGGGCCGGCTACTACCTCAAGCCTTGCGTTGCCGTGTAATGTAATGTCTTTTAAAGCATGCATAATCCCCCATACCGTACCAAATAAGCCTATAAACGGTGAGGTGCTGCCTATGCTTGCCAGCCACCCCAGGCCGCTTTCCATCCGGGCTTTTTCCTTTTGCAATTGTTGACGCAATTCTCTTTCGATGAGCTCGTGCCAGGCTTTAAGATGGTTTAAGGAGATAATATTTTGATTTTGTATGTGGCTATAGGTCTGCGCGCCAACCAGAAATAAGCGTCCGGCTTGACTGGTTAGTGATTTTTCTTTGTCCGGTATCGAATGCTCCGGGTTTGATATTGAACTGTTTGTTTGAAAAAATCCAATCACTTTATGGTTACGCTGGCGGTTAAGAATAATTTCACCGGCTTTAAAAATGATGATGCTCCAGGTAACAAATGACAGAAATCCCAACAAGTATAAAGTGCCGTCAACAATGCTTGTTTCTGAAAAGTTCAAATCGATCTCCACATAAAATAAATATTAAATACTCACCCTCTAAGTGGGTTATCAACTTAAAGCTGGACAACTGCGAGGCTTAACCTGAAGCTGTCCCGTCTAAAGTTGGAAGCCTCTAAGTGAATCTTGACAGCACATTTTTTCCATGAGGCAATGCCGTGTAAAAAGCTTTAAATATTTCTTAGTAAGTAATAGTCATGCCAAAATACAACGATCTTCCTAGGCTGGGCAGGTTTTGATTAGGGCTGGAATTACCTAAAAACATCGTCGATTGGTTCCCAATATAGGCGCCGCCCAAAGGATAGAAATATTCCTTATTCAGCAGGTTATCCACGCCGGCATTTAGGCTCAAGTTTTCCCATTTGTATCCCGTTTTAGCGTTCAACAGAATATAGGAGGGTGTCTGTAGTTCGCCTCTAAGGGCCTGGACATCGTTTTTTGAACTCACAAACTGCATTTCAAAAGCGCTTTTCCAGTCCGCTAATTGGTGATCCAGGCTCAGTTTAAGGTTGAAAGGCATCATGTGATAAAGGTTGTTGCCATCCGTACGTTGACCGCGGACATAACTCATGATGGTATGCGTAGCAAACTTCCCTAAGGTTTGATCGGTAAACAAATCGGAACTACCTGTCACATCGCCACCCCATAACCAGGCATTATGATTGGCAATCTGCATATAGTAGAAACCATTTCCCGACGTCTGAGTACAGACAGGGGGAAGACAACGGTCAGCATCAATGTAGTTTTCAACATAGCTAAAATAAGGCGTCGCTTTTATATCCCAGGCGTTATCTTTCGGATCATAATATTCGGCTGTAAAGGTAATATTATGTGCCGTTTCCGGCTTTAGGTTCATATTGCCGGTATAACCATTACCATCGCCAAACCAGCCTATCATGGTCATAGTCATGGCGCTGGTATTCCATGTATATAGCTCATAGAGCGATGGCGCCCGGTTTTTACGCGCATAACCGAATTCATACTGGCTCCATTGGTTAGGCGTAAACTGCATTAATGCGGTAATATCGAAAGTGTCAAAGTTCCTTTGATGGCTTTTGGCATTGAAGGTTTTATCCTCAAAAATATCGCTACTTGGATAAGTTAACGAAGGAAAGCTCGGAAAATTAATAGAACCATTACCCGAAGGATTATTTGCTGGATTATTGCTGTATGCTTGCACATTACCGGTATCGGTCATCGTGTGATCATATCTTAGCCCCAGCAGGCTTTTCCATTCCGCCGACCAATTCGCCTCCCATTCCGCAAAAGTTCCAACCCGATCCCGAGTTGCATTGTTGAGGTTAATAAAAGTATTGGGCCCCATATTGCCATAGTAAATAGGGCAAACAGATGGTCCACAAACAGCCGGCCAAAAGTCATTCAAAACGCTGCCATAAAATTCATTGCCAAAGCGGACGACATCCTGTTGAGCAAGTGGTATTTCGGCTTGTATCTTATAGCCTAGATTTCTGGCGCGCGTATCCATGGGCATGTTATTTGCCGATACAGCAAGCTGGTCCGAGCCAAAATTCATGACGTGGATGGAGCTTTCAAGAAACAGTTTGGTGTCCAGATTACCCCAATCAAACGTGCCTCTATGGTGGATGTTTCCAAAAGAACCGATATTATCGGTCATTTCCATCCGCGCATTAGGATAGCCTTGAAAGGGAACATGTTCTTGTCCAATTTTGATTTCCAATAATTGATTATTGAACTGGAGCGATAACCCCACAGCTTGGTTTTGGTTTATATAACTGGATGATTTAATAGTGGCGCCATTACCGTCAGTGTAATCACCGCTTTGACTATACGATCCGGTGTAATCCAGTCTGGCATTTTGACTGGCAATTCCGGTTGCAATGCTCCCACCAAGGGCAGTGCCATTGCTGCGGAAAAATGATGAGGCTTTACCGGTAAGCAAAATCCCCTTGTCAGGCTCGGCAAAAACGGGAGCAGCCGACTGTACCGAAATAGTGCCGCCAATACTATCACCGCCCATGCTGACAGGCGTAACGCCCTTTAATAGTTTGATATTACCAACATTGGTTGGGTCAATATAGGATAGCGGCGGATTCATGTGGTTGGGACAGGCAGCCGGAATCAGCATGCCGTTAACCTCAATTTTGACGCGATCATCGTTTAAACCATGCATAATCGGTAATGCAGATACCCCGCCATTGCTCTGAAAGCTAACCCCAGGCGTATCTTCTATTAATTTTGCGGTATCAGAGACTTGAGCCTGTTTTACAACGACTTCTTCAGTCGTGATTTCTTCCTTGACTGAAGTTTCAGGCGCTGGTTTTTGACCGGTGACTGTGATTTCTTCTAGATATTTTGGCGTACTTTCAGATTGGTTTTTTGGGGCTTCATCTTCAGCATATGCCGTACGATAAACGGTGAATACGAGCATGAATAAAGTAAATAATGGTTTGTTGCCCATACTGATACCTGTTATTTTTTCGGCGAATAATGGGACTTGCTTGCTCTGCCGGTAGACAGTAAAGTTTTGGGCATGGATCTGTACCGGAACCAGACCGGTATTGATCCGCCAAATTAATGCCAAACCACAGTATTCAATCCAATGCTGGGCATTGAATTGGTTTTTTTACTTACCCGTTATGACCTGATTACCGCCATTAATACTGTAGGATTCAATGCGTCGGCTGTTAAAAGATAGAGTGCGTTCAGCGCAAGCAGGCGGCTACTTGGCTGAACGTTAAGTAAAAACACCCCCGATTCGGATTATGATTGTTTACTTTTTTTTCCTAACGTTAATATTCCCATTGATCCAGCCAAAAATGACCAAAATGCGGCTGGCAGAGGAATGGCTGCGGGTGTGATGACTTCAGAATAGGGCGCTGCGCCCATGGTTCCACCGACACCATATGGGGTCATGGCAGTACTAGAAGTAGGCAGAAGATTCCCGGTCATGCATGTCGATCCCATCATTCCTCCGGCGGCGCAATCTCCATACTGTACTTGTTCTAAGATTGTGGGGACTGGGTATGGCGCAGTATTTGAACCATTAGGGTAAGTAATGTAATTACTTCCAACACTAGTGTTAGTCAGAATACTCGCCGGAACATCTATGGTGACGTAGGAATTACCAATGCCGCCATTATTGGAGCTTGGTAGTCCTGCTGAGTTACCATAGAAATGATCTCCATTTGCCGGATCAAATCCACCCGGATCAAAAACGTTTGTTGTATTTAAAGCAAAGGTGCTGATCAATACGCCGCCATTCCCATCGCTTCCGACCGCTAGTTGATATGTAAGGGGTACCAAGGTCTGAACATTGCCAACATCATGGAGACCGGTCATGGCCTCGGATAACGTACCTTGCAGACCTGATATCATGCCGTTATTACTCACATCGAATGTCCCCGTGAAAGTCGTCGCATAAAATGGCAAATTATCATTTTTATTCGTATAAGCAGCTAAGTTAGGCTCATAAAATTGCACAGTGACATCATAGAGGGTATCTGCCTGTGCTATGTTAACGTTTGCGATTGTTGATACTATTCCTGCGAGCAATATTAATCTTTTCATTTTTAAAAACCTATTTTAATACGTTGATAAGTTACAAAAAACATGAGTCAACCCAACATCAGTTGATTACGATGATTAAATACAATAAAAGCCGCCTTCTAAAAATTGCTTTTAACAGTATTAATTTGGTGTTCCGGATTAATTGTAAATAAGCGCATTGACATAAACAAAAGAGCGTATTCTGTTCCTAACGGAATATTTATATTAGCGGAGCTAGACCAAATAGTCCCACCCCAACTGGTAGCCAGCGACCCAGTGGTTCGCTTATATAGTAATTAATTCTCCCTTACTTTATATAACCTTACAATCGGTGCGAATACTTAAGTAAAATTACTTAGTCAATGCTGAATCGCTAATTCCAAATATTTGCAGTACTTGCTTTCCCTGATCCGGGTTAAGCAAGCCGTTTGATAATGCGGCAACCGAAAACATTCTGCATTGGATGCGAATATATTACCCACCACCCAAAGCCATGCGTTTGACTATCTGTCACCGGCTTTGTCATCAAATGTGTGAAAAATATTCTTGTTACGATGGACTAAGCTTTACCAAACTTTTGATTAAAATTAGTACATTTGTACTGGTACGAATGCGTCATTTACTGAAGTCTTATAATTACAATAAAATCAGCCTTAATTTGAGTTTGAACGCTGTAATCAATGGGATCATCCATTGATGTTAATCTACAAAAAATAGAGGAAACATTATGGTTAATAAAGGGTTACTTGTTCGATTGGAAGCTAAACATGGCAAAGAGGCTGAGGTAGAGGCACTGCTGTTATCGGCTCTTCCATTGGTGCGGGAGGAAGCAAACACCACAGCCTGGTTTGCTATCCGTTTCGGGCGGGCGGAATACGGTATATTCGATGCCTTTCCAGACGAAGCGGCGCGAAATGCGCATTTATCCGGTCCGGTGGCGCAAGCGCTTCTAGGCCAGGCGGAATTGCTGTTCACAGAGCCGCCTACGATTCAGAAACTGGATATCTTGGCGAACAAACTCCCGGCAACCCCTCCGGACGTACCTGATACGCTAGGTCTGCTGCTCAGCTTCAAGGCGCACACGGGTAATGAACAGTTGGTTGAGCAATTTCTGCAGGACGCTAAGGCCTTGGTGGAAGCCGAACCCGATACCACAGCCTGGTTCGCCATCCATTTAGAAACTGGCGAGTACGGTATTTTTGACGTTTTCCCCAGCCAGATTGGGCGGTTTAAGCATTTGACAGGGCATGTGCCGAGGGAATTAGCGAAGCACGCCTTGTCATTGTTGGGTGGGTTGCCTGATCCTAAATTGCCGAGTGTGCTTGCGGAAAAGCTTGGGGAGTAGCTAAAACCCCGCATCCCAAATTTTGTGCAAATCAAGCCTAAAGCCAGGCAGTAAATTAAAAGTGGTCCCCTTTTATTGCTATTACAGCCAACGGTTTTACTCAGCTATTGTAAGTGCTGCGACCAGCTAGCAGTGTTAAGTGCTTATTTACAGTTGAAATTTAGACCATATCAAGCTTGGATTATGTTTATGCTGAAACTCTTCATAGATAGCTTCAGAAAAATGCGTCGCGCTGATTATCCTGTCTTGTCTTAAAACAAGAGATACATCTTCTGATATATCTTTGTATTTTGTTGTTAGTATCAAATTCAAAGTGTCTTTGTCCCTATAGCCGCTTGCGTAGGCTGTTATCGTTATTTCTTGATCCATCCCTTCTGTTTCTTATAAGAATTTAGTTGGCCCTAACTTCCGGCAATAAATCAGCCAATTTTAAAGCGCTCCTATGCAAGCGTTGCTGATAAATCAGCGCATTCATAAACACCGCAGATACATAGTTACGGGTTTCTTTATAAGGGATAGACTCTACCCAAATATCGCCGGGCAAGGCCTGATTTTCGGGCAGCCAGCGTTTTATTTTCGCGGCTCCGGCGTTATAGGCGGCTGCGGCCAGTAAATGCGCGCCGTGGAATTGCCGCAATAACTTTTTGTAATAAAAGCTGCCGTATTTAAGGTTGAGGTCCGGATTAAACAAACTGTCTTCGCCTTGCCAACCTTCATGGAAGTTCTGGGCGATTTGCTGCGCGGTGCTGGGCAGTACTTGCAGCAAGCCTTTGGCGCCGGCGGAAGATTCAGCAAATTCATCGAAAGCGCTTTCCTGGCGGATCAAGCCGAAAATGATGGCTGGGTCCAGTTGTTGGCTAGCGGCGAGGTTTTCTATTTGCACGGTGTGCTGCATGGGAAAACGCAAATCGATATCATCCCAGGCATTCGCTTTCGCGACGGTGGCAATCGCCAGCGATGGTAACTGCCATTGTTGCGCCAATTTGGCGGCAATTGCCAGCCGGTGTTGATCCAGTGAGGCTATGGCGTGCCGCCATTGGCGCTTGGCTTCTAAATTTCTGTGGAGGGCCAGTAATTCGGCCACGATCTGAAAGTCGTCTGTCGCCTGCATTTGCTGGATTTCCTGGGCGGTGATTTCCAAGGGCCGGTCAGTCAGCGTAATATCCTGTTGCAGGCGATCCGCCGCTAAGAAACCGTAATAACTGCGATTTTTGGCTATTTTTTGATAAATTTCGGCGGCTTGTACGGTTTGTCCGGCTACGGCCAGTACTCTGGCTTGCCAGTATTGCCATTTATCCTGCTGTTTTTGTTCTTCGGTCAATTCATCTAAGGCCATGCCGGCCTGCAGCCAGTTTTGTTGGCTTAGCGCCGCCCGTACCGCCCATTCGCGGCTGGCGTCGTCTTTCTCAGCCAACTGCGTCAGCCGCTCGAAGGCTAACTTGTCATGCTTGAAAGCCAGAGCCATCGCCAGCCGCTTTTCGGTATCGGCGGCGATGGCTGGCGGTATGGCGAAGTTGGCTTTTTCGCTATCCCAGGCGTGCAGCGCGGCAGCCGGTTCACTGTCCAACCATTGCCCTATCGCATGTGCAAACAATGGGCCGGCCTGCGGGTAACTATGTTTCCACTCGGCGTCCGCCGTGACTGTTTGTGGCCGGTTATGCAGCTTTAGCCATAAGTCTGCGTCTGCTTGCCTGGGTTTCGGCAACAGTGCCGCGACTTGTTGCGCTAAGCGGGTATTATCCAGCGCTAAAGCCGCTTGAAAGCGCCCCCAGACCCATTCCGGATTGAAAGACGGCGCATTCAACAGCAGCGTGAATAATGCCTCGCAGGCGGCGGGTTGGTTTTTGCCGCTAAGCCATAATTGCCGAGCGCTGTCCAGCGCTGTTGCCTGTTGGCCGGTTTGATATTGCGCTTGGGCGTAAAAACAGTGTAATTCGGCATCGTCATTGTGGTGGTAATATTCTATAAAACTTGACCATTGCTGATTTTTGCCCAATTCCAGCAGCCATTTTTGGCGTAATAATTGCGCATAACGGCTTTGCGGGTATGCTTGCAGATAGGCGATGATGGGCTTGTCTTCATTAAGATGAAGTTTTAGCCGTTCATACTGCAAATAAGGATATAGCGGGTAGTTTTTCAGCGTCCCCGCTAAGGTAAAATACGCATCGTCACGGCCTCGATAAAGGTATTGTTCGGCTTGCAGAAAGTCCTGGCGCATTTGGGCAAGCGCCGGTTCGCTGGCGGCAGGGCATAAACAGGCGGCCTGCAAGAGGATTAACAATATGAGTCTGACGGTAAACGTCATACAATTCTCCGTTACAAAAGCTGAAAACGCGGACGTTTTTGCTGAAAACTTAAGTCATTACTAGCCACGCAGTTTAACCCTATAGACCGTAAACATTGAAAAAGTCGCACATGCGTCAGGGCGAATATACCTGGCAATACATTATTCGCATTGCCTTACAGCACAAAAAACAACTCCTTATCGGACATTTGGTAGCCTTAACGGCAACCGCCATCAGTGTGCCGATACCGTTGTTGATGCCCTTGCTGGTGGATGAGATTTTGCTGAATCATCCGGGCATAGTGCTACAAACCGTCAATCCGTTATTGCCGGCGGCCTGGCAGGAACCTCTGGTTTATATTACCGGGGTTTTACTCTTCAGCCTATTGTTACGTTTACTGGCGCTGATATTAAATATTATTCAGACCCGGCAATTTTCAACTATAGCCAAAGATGTGATTTTTCGCATTCGAGAAAGCCTGCTGCAACATTTACAGTTTATCTCGATGTCTGAATACGAGAGTTTAGGCAGCGGCACGGTGACGACTTATCTGGTCACCGATCTGGATACGTTGGACAATTTTATCGGCTCGACGATCAGCAAACTATTGGTAGCTTGTTTGACGGTGTTCGGCACGGCGCTGATTTTGCTGTGGATGAATTGGCAGCTGGGGTTATTCATCATTTTTTTGAATCCGGTGGTGATTTATTTCGCTAAGGCGGTCAGTTCGAAAACCAAGACCCTGAAGGCTAATGAAAATAAAGCCTATGGCGTGTTTCAGCAGGCTTTGAGCGAAACCTTGGAAGCCATCAACCAGATTCGCGCCAGCAATCGCGAGCAGCATTATTTTCAGCAATTGATTGCCGGCGCCTTGACGGTTAAAAACCACTCCACACTATTCGCTTGGAAAAGCGAGGCGGCGGTGCGTTTAAGTTTTTTAACTTTTTTGTTCGGCTTTGATATTTTTCGCGCTGTCGCCATGCTAATGGTTTTATATTCCGGGTTGAGCATTGGTAAAATGCTAGCGGTATTCGGCTATCTATGGTTCATGATGGCCCCCGTTCAGGAGATTTTGAATATTCAACAAGCCTTTTATGCTGCTAGAGGGGCTTTGACGCGGGTGAATGAATTAGCGAAGTTGCAACGCGAACCGCAGTACCCACATTTGGAAAACCCGTTTGCCGGCAAGGCTAGCGTGGCTGTCAGCGTGAAAGACTTGCATTTCAGTTACTTGGATGAGCCGGTGTTAAACGGTATTAATCTAAGCATTGCCGCCGGCGAAAAAATCGCGCTGGTCGGCGCGAGCGGCGGCGGCAAGTCCACGTTGGCGCAAAGCATTATCGGCTTATACCCACCCAGGTCTGGCATGATTTATTTCGACGGCGTGCCGCTGGACCGTATCGGTTTGGATGTGGTGCGCGAGCATGTGGCGACGGTTTTGCAGCATCCGGCGCTGTTGAATGACACGATACGCGCCAATTTGACCTTAGGCCGGGAAGTGTCTGATGAGGAATGTTGGCGGGCTTTGGAATTGGCGCAGTTAAAAACCACTCTGCTGGATTTGGACAAAGGCCTGGATACTGTGATTGGCCGGCAAGGCATGCGTTTGTCCGGCGGCCAGCGCCAGCGGTTGGCAATCGCGCGGATGATCATCAGTAAACCTTCGGTGGTGATTTTGGATGAAGCGACTTCGGCGCTGGATAGCGAAACGGAATACAATCTGCATCAAGCGTTGGCGCAATTTCTGAAAGGGAGAACGACACTGATCATCGCCCATCGCTTAAGCGCGGTGAAGCAGGCCGATCATGTGTATGTGTTTGAGCAAGGCCGGATTTGCGAACAAGGCAAACATGAGACGCTGATTCAACAGCAAGGTTTATATGCAAAACTGTATGGGGATTACCAGTAGTGGCTGAAAAATACGATTTACATTGCCACTCTACCGCTTCTGATGGCGGCCTGCCGCCTGCGGAAGTGGTGCAACGCGCATTTAACCAGGGGGTTACCGTATTGGCGCTGACGGATCACGATACCACCGCCGGTTTGGCGGAAGCCGGGCAGGTTGCAAGTCAATTAGGTTTACGTTTGATTAAGGGCATAGAGTTGTCGGCCTGCTATCAGAGTCAATGCCTGCATATCATCGGCTTGAATATTGATCCTGGGCATCCGGCTTTAATACAGGGCATTGCCAAGCAACATGCTATTCGCGGCGAACGGGCGAAAAAAATCGCCGAGAAACTGGAGAAAACACGCGTTCCCGGCGCGTATGCCGCAGTCACCCAGGCCGCTGGCGGCGGCGAAATCACCCGTTCGCATTTTGCCGATTTTCTGTTGGCAAACGGCTATGTGAGTAGTCAACAAGAGGCTTTCGACCGCTATTTGAGCAAGGGTCAGCCGGCATATGTGCCGACGGTTTGGGCAGAATTGCAGGAGGTGGTGGCTTGGATCAAGCAGGCTGGCGGCGTCGCGGTGCTGGCGCACCCGATGCGCTATAAGCTCAGCAATAAATGGATGAGCCGGGCGCTGGCGGCCTTTAAGCAGATGGGCGGGGAGGGCATAGAAGTGGTTACCGGCAGAGCCGGGGAGGATGAAATACGCTTGAGCCGGTTGTATGCGGAAAAACACCAATTATATGCGTCGGTCGGTTCCGATTTTCATTCGCCGGGTAATGAATATCTGGAATTAGGGCGGTTGGCGGAGTTGCCGAAAGGGTTGGAGCCGGTTTGGGCGTTGTTTTAAATCAAAGAGTTTCGCTTAATTTTACTTTTTATTTCAGAGTTTCTAAAAGACCTCGCGTTAATAGTTCCGCCTGCCGAAAATCAAACTCCTGAACGGCGGTTTTTAGCGGCTCGATAACACTAGGGCCCAAGATTTTTTCCAGATTTGCCAGTATGGGTTCGGCATGTTCCGGATTGTCTGCATCCAGCGCGGCGAGTAAGTCGACTAATAAGGTTTCGGTTTCAGCTTGATTCAGCTTGGCTTTGGCTGCATTGGGTGTTGCGCCGGGCAATGCTGTCGTGGTCCGCCATGCGGCAAAACTGGCGTTGACTTCCTGCAAGGCGGCTTGCAGAGTCAAAGCAGGGGCGCCAAGTAATTCGTGTGATCTTAAAAGCGTTTCCAGATTAATACAGCGCTCTGCCACATTCATCAAGCCCAAACCGGAGGCGGCGCCTTTTATTTTATGCGTTAAGGCCGCAATGCTGTCAAATTCGCCGCGTTGCGCTAGATTTGCAATATCGAGTCCGGCGGCAGCATATTCTTTAAGAAAGCGTGATAGATAATTTTGATATAAATCGCTTTGCCCCCAGATGCGTAGCGCAGCTTCGAGATCAATACCCGGCCATTGCTGCGGCGCTGCCTCGGCAGCCAAAAGTGGGGTTGCGCTGACTGGTGCTGAAGCTTCTGCGCCGGTTGCGGGCAAATTTTCGGTTAATGGCTGAATACCGCTCCAATGCCGAATGGACGCGATTAAATCATCTACATTAAAAGGTTTCGGGATAAAGTCGTTCATGCCGGCGTCTAGCGCGGCTTGTTTTAAATTATCAAAAGCCCCGGCAGTCAACGCCAATACCGGCAGTTGCGCCCATTGTGGATTAAGTCTTATTTGCCGGATGGCGGCGTAGCCATCCATATTGGGCATTTGAATGTCCATCAACACAACATCGACATCATCTGTATGTTTTGCTAACCATTGCAAGGCTTGTAAACCATCATTTGCTAGATGAACTATTGCTCCGTTGGCTTCCAGAATATGCAAAGCTACTTCCCGGTTTATCTCGCTGTCGTCTACTACTAAGACGCGTAGGCCGGGAATTTGTAAATCTGCGGTGTTTTTAGGCCGCGTGGTTATACAATTTTCTGTCCTATGAATAGCCTGATTGTGCTCGGTCGCAGGCGGCCAGGTTTGCAGTGGATTTGCGCGCAAGGGTAAATCAAACCAGAATAAACTGCCTTCACCCATGACACTGCTCAGATGAAACTCCCCGTTCATCAATTTCACCAATTGTTGACAGATCGCCAGTCCCAAGCCTGTGCCGCCAAACCGGCGGCTAATGCTGTTGTCGGCTTGCGAGAAAGGGGAGAAAATCAGCTGTTGTTGTTCTTTGCTGATGCCTATGCCGGTATCGCGCACTGCAAAGCGCATCTGCAACTGCTGGTCTTGTTGCGAGAGGATGCTGATCCGCAATTCTACCTGCCCGGCGTCGGTAAATTTAATCGCATTACTCAGTAAGTTCAGCAAAATCTGTTGTAAGCGCAACGGGTCGCCGATTAAAGTATGCAGCACCGGTGGCGGAATAATGCGCAATTCCAAATTTTTACATTCAGCGGCAGTCTTCATTAGGGCGGTCAACTGCTCAAGAATGTCAGACAAGCGAAAAGGTGTATATTCTATATGCAAATGCCCGGCTTCAATCTTGGAAAAATCCAAAATATCATTGATGATAGCCAGTAAGGACAGCCCGGCGCTTTGGATTTTTGCCACCAGCTCTCGAGCATTTTCCGCCATAGCCTGCTGTTCCAGCAGATAACAGAAACCCAATACAGCGTGCATGGGGGTGCGGATTTCATGACTCATGTTGGCCAGAAAAGCGCTCTTGGCTTTACTGGCCTCTTCGGCGCTTTCTTTAGCGCGCAACATCACCGATTCGGCTTGCTTGCGCTTACTGATATCGGTCAGGAACGCAATATGCAGGGCCGGGTCTTCGGCCTTTGCGGGAAGGTAAAACAGGTTAATCTCGACCGGGATGAGCCGCGCATCTTTTGCGCGAACGAAAGATTCAAACTGAATGTGACCTTCCTGGCGCAGCTTTTTATCTGTGATAAAGAATTCGGCTTCTGAGAAGTTTGGATCAATATCAAATATGCTGAGCATGAGCATTTCATCTACGCTGTATCCCAACATGTCGGCAGAGAATTTATTCACATAAATAAATCGGCCGCTCAGGGAATTAAGCCAATAAATGCCTATGCCGACACTTTCCATTGCGAATAGCGTGTCGAGCAGTTTGTCGTTGGCATTTTGCAGTTCGGCGGTGCGCTTTTGCACCAGTTCTTCTAAATGTAAGCGGTGTTGCTCTAATTCCATGCTAGTTTTATTACGTTCCGTAATATCCCGGGATGAGCAAAATATTACAGGCTTGCCATCGAATACCAAGCGTAAACAGCTTATCTCAACATCCAAATAGCGGCCATCCTTACAGCGGTGGCGGGTGTTAAACTGCGAGCGCTCCGGTTTTGCGAACAGTTGCTGCAGTAAGTCGGCGAGTTCGGAGGGGGCGTATTTTGCTTCCCAGACGGAAGCATGCATGCCGATGATTTCAGCATGCCGGTAACCTAACATGTTGCAGAATGAATCGCTAGCCTCAATGACATAGCCGTTAAAATCCAGAATGTGGATACCGTCGCTGGCGTTGCGTAACAGCGCTAAATTCTTTTCGCTTTCTTGGCGTTTTTCACGCTGCAAAACAGCGTCAGGAGCAGGAATAAAGGTGCTGATCAGGTGTGCTTCGTTATTGTACTCAACCAGCACCGCAGAAATCAACAATGCCATTCTTACACCGCTGGCGGTTCTGCATTCGGCGCTGAAGTTCTTAACTACACGCTGGTTCTTAATTTCCGCAATCAGGTCGGCGTGTCTTTTTGGTACCACCCAAAACCCTAACGCGCCAACAGTCTTGCCAAACACCTGTTCCTGAGACAAGCCAAAAAAGTCAAGGTATGCCGCGTTGACCTTAAGAATTTGCAAATCCGCAAGCCTGGAAATTTCTATCGGCAACGGGGCGTATTGATAGAGCATGGATTCATCCATGACTTCCGGAATAATTTTGGGCTGGATGGGCATGAACGGCTTACTCGGTTTTCTGCGCCCATTCCACCGCAATGGCACAAATTTGGGCTTGTATAGCCAAAAAGCACTCGGCACACGTTGGATCAAAGTGCTGACCTGCGCCTGCGTGTATGGTTGCAAACGCCTTTTCGATAGGCCAAGGTTCTTTGTATGGGCGGCGCATGGTCAAAGCGTCAAATACATCAGCTACGGCAACGATACGCGCGGACATTGGAATAGCTTCGCCTGCCAAACCTTCAGGATAGCCGCTGCCATCCCATTTTTCATGGTGATATAAGGCGATCTCGGCGGCTAGTTTAAAAATCGGGGCGTCGCTTTTTGACAAGATGTCATAGCCGATTTGGCAATGTTGTTGCATAATCCGCCACTCCTCGACATTCAAGGGGCCGGGTTTACCCAGCACGGCGTCAGGCACGCCGATCTTGCCGGTATCGTGCATAGGCGCTGACAATTCCAATAAATCCGCATCCAGCTCGGTCCAGCCCAATGCCCGCGCCAAAGCTTTTGCATACGCAGCCATGCGCCAGATATGTACGCCGGTATCGTTGTCATTGTAATGACCGGCTTCACCCAGCATAAAAATGGCGTCGCGGTGGCTTTTTTCCAATTGGGTAACCCGTACCAAGGATAAATGCGCTTGGATGCGGGCGCGCACCAGGCTCGGAGTGACCGGCTTACTTAGATAATCTACGCAACCAACCGCAAACCCTTGTTCCTCGTTACCTTGATCGGACTGAGACGTTACAAAAATCACTGGAATGGCGTCGGAAGCTGGATTTTCCTTTAAGGCCTGACAAACTTGGTAACCATTCATGCCCGGCATTAGCACATCAAGTAAAATCAACATTGGTTTATGTTTGGTAACCATCGCTAAAGCTTCCTGACCGTTGCGGGCAAATACCAGCTTATAATCGGTTTCGAGAATTTTCCGCAGAATGGCTAGATTAGTGACTTCATCATCAACTATCAAAATAGTGCGGTTAGGCATGGGCCGGTCAGCTCCTGTTCTGTTTAATATCATCAAGCAAAGCTTGAGGCAGTGCTTCAGCTATTGTCTCGTACTGAGCTCGTTTTTTCAGCAGATAACAAAAACCATTATGCTTGGCTCGAAGGATTACATGATTAAGGTAGATCTTATTTGGACTTATTCTAGGAGAAATTCTTAGAAAATTTAAATTTTTACCTTAAATGATAATAAAAGCCCTAAAACACCCTGAGGGCATGGATTTATTCCAACCCTAGAATAAAATGCCACTGCTGTTCACTGACCGGCAGAATAGACAAGCGGTTGCCGCGGCGCAATAAGGCCAGATCGCCCAGTTCGGTTTGCAGTTTTAGCTCTTTTAAGCTAATGGTGCGGGAGAGTTTTCTGACAAATTGCACGTCCACCATGAACCAAGTTGGATTGTCCGGGTGGCTCTTGGGATCGAAATGTTTATCGTCCGGGTCGAAGGCGGTAAAGTCCGGATAGCTTTCCCGCACGACTTGCGCTATGCCGACTATGCCGGGTTCATCGCAGTTGGAGTGGTAAAAAAATACTTGATCGCCGATTTTCATGGTGTCGCGCAGCATGTTCCGGGCCTGATAATTCCGCACCCCGTCCCAATGTTCGGTTTGCTGCGGCCGGTTTTGCAAGTCGTCGATGCCGAAGGCGTCGGGTTCGGATTTCATTAGCCAGTAGTGCATGGGGGTTCCCGTGTGTGCCTATTTAATGTTAAGGCTGGTATTCTAAATTTTAGGCGGCTCTAAATTCAATTTTTTCGACAGCATCAAGATTGACGGTCTGTCTGGCTTGCCAAAGTTTATAGTTATCCTGCATTGTCAGCCAGCTTTCCGGGGAACGGCCCAAACTCTTGGGCAGGCGTAGCGCCATTTCTGAACTGATGCCGCTATGTCCATTTAGGATGCGGTTCAGTGTGGAAGCGGAAACCCCCAGCTTTGCAGCAAGTTGTCTGCCGGTGATATCGAAGGGCTCCAGGTAGATTTCCCGAATGAACTCGCCTGGATGAGGTGGTTTATGCATATTATTAAAAGCAATCTCAACAAATTACGCTGCCCAGCGTAAAACCTCAATTTCGGCTCCTTTGCTCAAGGCGTCTTCGGCCAGCGCCAAAACCGATTCCGTGGCAGCTTCGGAAAGATAATATTCCCCGCAATTGTCGCAGACATCCGCTGGAGTCTGTTTGATGATCACTACAGCGCCATTCCTGTTAAGCGTCACTGTGGCGTGTCCAGGATGAATTTCCCCAGTTTTGCAAATTACACAATTCATTTAACTCTCCTGAGTTTAAAATTTGTCGACCATAATTGTGGGTCAGGCTGATAGGCTGTAACCACAAAACAAATTCCGGTAACGGCATCGCGGGCGATCACGACATGCACCGGTTTAGTGTCAATATACCCCAGTAACAAACAGCTTGGACAGGCCGCGTTCGAACAAACGCATCACGGCATGACCGCTAAAACGGACTTCCAGGCAATCCATTATGGCAAATATTTAACGATCATCAGTTCATGACCTATTAGTTTGGTTGATTCATATTGGGCCTTATTATAGACAGCTCTTATGTTTATAGTCACATGCGCCCGAACTTTTTATATCAAGGGTAATTTTATACCGGGTTAATGCCAGTGAGTTGATTCGGTCAGTCGAATAGGGAAGGGATGTGTATCAGTTGAGGCAGGATGGGTGTGATTCCCACCCAGTTTCCCACCCACGCTTAAAATTTGCCAATTTATTTGGGTGGTATTTTTATAAAAAGACAATATTAAACAAATAGTTAAAATAAACTAATAATGGCTTTATGCTTTCATTAGCCAATAATGCATGGTTGCTCCAGTGTCGTGGTTAAATGCTTTTATTAAGTTAAGGCCGCTTAATTTTAAACGTCATAGCGTTATAGCCGACCACAATGCTGTCTTCGCGGATTTCTTGCAAATCCAGCAGGTCTTTGATGCGCTGGCCGGGAATATATTTCACCATGTCTATCATCACAAAACGCTGGGCGGGTACAGGTGAATAACTAAATACATTGATGGTGAACGTCGGCAGCGATCGGCGCAGATCGGCGGGTAAGTCTTCCAAATACGGCAAGTCGTATTTTACTGCTAAGGGGGCTGGTTTCGGGATAATCTCTTTAGGCGCTTCGATTTTTTCGACTTTCTGCACAATTGGCGGTGGCGGTAAAACTACCGGCTTTTCCGGTACCGGCAACGGTTTTTTTACCACTATGGGTTTGGGCGCTGGTAATGATGCTGGCGCAGGCGGCGGCGCGATTTTGGCTTCGACGAGGGTAGCTATAGACGGTGGTGTCTGTTCCAAGGGTTTGGCCGGCGGCAGTGGCGGGGGGGTGATTTCCGCTTGCGGCGTTTCGGTAGGTTTAACGACAGGCGCAAGGGCTTGCGCCGAAGTGGTTGGTTCGGAAGTAGCCGGGGGTGGTGTTTGTGGCTTTGCAATCAGAAAATAAGCCAAAACTGCCAGATTAGCGATAAGCAGCGCAGCAATCAGCTTGCTGGAATTCCGTTGATGCAAAGGTTGCTGTATGTTGATGCGTTGCGTAACCGTCTCCGGTTTTATGGCTTGCCGCTCCTGCTCCGATTTCCGTAAGGCATTTAAGATATAAGACATATTAATCCGTGATTTCCAGATGAGGCGAATCAGCAGCGCCGGCAGCGTTATCCAAATGGATCAGCGTGCGGGCGCCGACGATGCCGTCTGCGGTTAAGTGATGGCGGCGCTGAAAGTTTATCACCTCGGTTTTCAGCGACCCGTCAAACAACTGCGGGTTGGCAGTTTGCGGCAGTCGATTGTCGGCATTTAACTGCTGTCGCAACCAAAGCACGTTGCCGGATATTTGCAGAGGGCTAATGTCCGTCATGCCGGGGCGCGGTGACTGCCAAAGCATCAGGTAGTAGCCGTTCCATAAATTCAAGACCTCGGCTAACGGAAAACTGACATCCGCATCGAAGCGCAGCAGGGCTTGGCCTTGCCGGACGCCGGTTAGCAGCGCATAGCGCTTTTCTTCGGAGGCTAAGGTGAATTCCAAAATAGCCGGGTGATTGAGCTCCAGCAAATCCTTCCAGTTTGCTTTGTCGAACAGGCAATGCAGACCCTGGGTTTTTATATAGGGGCAGTCCACCTGGTTATCTGCCGGTATGGGTTTTTTCCAGGCTTTCAATGCCTGCAACATGGCGGTGTTTAACGATAGTTTGGGATCGTCCAAGCTGGCTTTTAGCGTTTTGGTTTCTGCTATGGGCGCAGGGGTTGCCGGCTTTGGTTCAACAACCGGCTTGACGATTTCCGGCGGCTGGTTTTCCAGTGGTTTTGGGGTTTGCGGCGGCAATGGCGTCGACAGCGTCAGATGGGCTTGCGAGAAGATGGGCGTATTCTGTTTTAAGACATAGCCGCCGGTCGCGATGCCGATAAGCAGCAGCATGGCGAATGCCGTCTTTAGTTGTTGCCGATAACCGCCCAAGCCCAAGGTTTCGTGGGCGGCGCGGTTGATAATCTGCGGCGTTATGCTGCGGGCGTTAATTGCATAAGCGCCGAGCAAGGCCCGGTCGCAGAGGATGTTGATAATTCTGGGTATGCCCCCGGAAAATTGATAAATCTTGCGGATGGCGCGATCTTTAAACAGGCGCGGGTTGCCGCCGCTGACCACCAACCTATGTTGGATATAGGCGCGGGTTTCCGCTAAGGACAGCGGCAGTAAATGATAGCGGGCGGTAATACGTTGATTGAGCTGCCGCAAGTTTTGTTGGCGCAGCAATTGTTTTAGTTCCGGCTGGCCGACCAGGATTATTTGCAAAAGCTTGGTTTTGCTGGTTTCCAGATTGGTCAACAGCCGGATTTGCTCCAGCACTTCCAGGCTGAGGTTTTGCGCTTCGTCAATTAATAATACCGTATGTCGGCCATTGGCGTAGGCAGTCAGTAGGTATTGATTGATGGTGTCGATAAAGGTTTTTAAGCTTTGCTGGTTTTTGTCGTAAGCGATGTTTAATTCATCACAGAGCGTGGACAATAATTCTATGGCATTAAGTTTTGGGTTTAATATTAAAGCGATATCGATGTTTGCCGGCAGTTGTTGCAGCAGACAGCGGCAGAGCGTGGTTTTGCCGGTGCCGACTTCGCCGGTCAGCGCTACGAAGCCGCCGCCCATATTGATGCCGTACAGCAGATGCGCCAAGCCTTCCTGATGGCGCTCGCTCATATACATAAAGTGCGGATCGGGCGCTATCGAAAACGGCAGTTCACTGAAATGAAAGTATTGCTGGTACAAGGTTCTGTTTTGGCGCGATACAAATGATGAGCTTTATTTTAACTCACATCCGGGGGAAGGGCTTGTTTAAGCGGGTAAACCTTTGTAATTGCATTTTTTAGCAGGTTTTCTTATTTCAACTCGCCTATGTGTAAACTATGCTAATTTGTCTGATTGAGGCTTACTATTGCCTGCAAATTCTGTAGCTAATCGAACATGCGCGGACTGTAAGGAATACTGCTTTAATTCATCAAAACAGTTCAACTCAACTCAACTTATGTTTTGTCCTATACCACCGATAAAACCCTTGCTTAGCCAGCTCAACGATCAGCAGATAACTCACCACCATCCCGGCCAGAATAAAATAAAATCGCGCCGGTGGTGGCGTGAATCCGAAATAATCGCCCAAGGGTGTAAACGGTAAGGCGGCGGCAACCGCTACAATGGTTAAGGACGTGACGGCCAAGATCGGATGCGCTCGGCTCTTGAAGGGATTGCCGCGCGTGCGCAGGATAAAAATCACCAGCACCTGCGTGCACAGCGATTCGACAAACCAGCCGGTTTGGAACAAGGTTTCATCGGCTTTTAGCACTACCAGCATCACATAAAAGGTCAGGAAGTCGAATACCGAACTGATCGGGCCGATCACCAGCATAAAGTTACGGATAAAATTCATATCCAGCACCCGTGGTTTCAGCAAATCCTCGGCATCGACTTTATCCAGTGGAATCGGCACTTCCGATAAATCGTAGAGAATGTTATTCAGCAATATTTGGGTCGGCAGCATAGGCAGAAAGGGTAGGAATACCGCCGCGCCGGCCATGCTGAACATGTTGCCGAAGTTAGAGCTGGTGCCCATCATGATATATTTCATGATATTGCCGAAAGTGCGCCGGCCTTCCAGTACGCCTTCATGCAGCACGTTCAGATCCTGATCCAGCAGGATCATATCTGCCGCTTCCTTGGCGACATCCACCGCCGAATCCACCGACAAGCCAATATCCGCCGAATGCAAGGATGGCGCATCGTTGATGCCGTCGCCCAAATAGCCGACCACATGACCACGAGCTTTTAAGGCCAAAATCACCCGGTCTTTTTGCGATGGGTTCACCCGGCAAAACAGGTTAGCGGCTTTGACGCGGGCGCGGAGCGCATGGTCGTCCATTTGTTCGATTTGTTTACCGGTTAGGACGCCGGTGACCGGAATCTTTAGCTCGGAGCAGACATGCTGCGTGACCAGTTCGCTATCGCCGGTGACGATTTTAACGGTAACGCCGCTATTTTGCAGCGCAGCCAGGGCCTTGCCGGCGCTGGCTTTAGGTGGGTCGAGAAAGCCGGCGAAACCGGTAAACACCAAATCCGTTTCATCGCCGATCACCGCATGGGGATGGTCGGCCGGTACCTCCCGCCAAGCAATGCCTAAAACCCGGAAGCCTTCTTTTTCCAGCGCGACATGCTGGGCGTGGATCTGTTCCCGTGCGGCTTTATCGAGTGGAATTTGCATCTGATTGTCTTGTGCTTCATAGTGGCTGCACAGTTCAATAATTTCTTCGGCAGCGCCTTTGACGATCAGCAAGCGGTTATGGTCTTTGTCCAGCAACACCGATACCCGCCGCCGTTCGAAATCGAACGGCACTTCGTCTATTTTCTGCCAAGCGCTGACATCCTGGTTTTTGTGCGCCAGGATGGCTTCATCCAGCGGGCTTTTTAGACCGGTTTCGAAGTAGCTGTTTAGATAAGCCAGTTCCAGTACGCGCTCGCTAGGCTGGCCTTGCGGATCCACATGCTGTTCCAGCCGTATTTTCGCCTCGGTCAAGGTGCCGGTTTTATCTGTGCATAACACATCCATCGAACCTAGATTTTGGATGGCCGCCAAGCGCTTCACAATCACGCGTTTTTTGGCCATATGCAGAGCCCCGCGCGATAAGGTCACCGATACCACCATCGGCAGGAGTTCGGGCGTCAGGCCAACGGCCAAGGCTACCGCAAACATGAAGGATTCCAGCCAGGGTTTACCCAAAAATGCATTCACTAATAACACAAACAACACCAGCAGTATGGTGAGGCGCATGATCAATAAACCGAAGCGTTGTGTGCCGATTTCGAAGGCCGTCGGCGGCGGTTGCCGGGTCAGGCTGTCGGCGATAGCGCCGATTGCGGTTCCTGTTCCGGTTTTCACCACGCGCATTTTGGCGCTGCCGCTGATCACGGTCGTGCCCATGAACACCGCATTGTTAGCGCTTTGAATATCGCAAGCATCAGCCGGCAATACGCCGGGATGCTTCTCCACCGGATAGGATTCGCCGGTCAAAAGTGATTGCTTGATGAACAAGTCTTTGGCTTCCAGCAGCAAACCGTCTGCCGGAATCATGTCGCCGGCAGAGAGTAGCACTAGATCGCCGGGCACCACTTCACTGACCGGGATTTCCATTGACTGGCCGTCGCGTAGCACGCTGGCGCGAACCGAAACTGATTTACGCAAACTGTCCGCTGCTTTACCGGCGCGATGCTCCTGCACAAAATCCAAGATGACGCTGAATAGTACCAAGGTGAAGATGATCGCGAAATTAGTGATTTCGCCAGTAAATGCGGAAATGGTACTCGCACCCAGTAATAACAAAACCAGAGGATTTTTAAAGCGGGCCAGGAATTGCAAAATTAATAACTGCCGCTTGTGATCCAGCAACAGATTGGGGCCGAATTTGGCGCGGCGTGCATCGGCCTCGGAGGTGCTTAAACCCGTGGGGTCGGCTTGAAGGTCTGTGAGTGGCGTCAGCCACCAGGCGGGTGTAGGTTTTTGTGTTGAGTGCGTAATCGATTTTGTTGGCATTATGTCACTCGATTTTGGCTTTCTATTTTTGATGGATGAATAAGCTATATGTGTCTATATAAAGACCTTGAGCTATACTTGGTAGTTAATACCGCGTTGGAAAGAACTTATACGTGTTTTTTGAGTAGCTTGTATAGTCTTAGCCAAGTTTTTCGTCA
>CAVPMI010000002.1:0-76964 GCA_963705975.1 uncultured Pseudomonadota bacterium | reverse complement strand
TCTGCGCGCGCCGTGCCCGGGTGGAGCGCTAGCACGGTGGCCGCGACCGCGAAGACCACGCGCCCCGCGCGGAGTGTCCGCCTGCCCCCCGATGCGTTGCTGCCCACACCTCATGGTACACCCACGCAAGCGCCCACGCAGCCAGGTTGCGGGCGCACGCCGGAGGCGGGCGCCTTGCGAACTTCGCTGCAAGCGGGCCCGCGTCGTACCATAGCTGAGCGTCCATGGCCTCGCGCGCGCCGCCGCTCATCGTCGGCCGCTACGCGATCTGACGACGCATCGCGTCGGGCGGGATGGCGACGGTCCACTTCGGGCGCCTCCTCGGGCCGGGCGGGCTTCTCGCGCACCGTCGCCATCAAGCGGCTGCACCCGCAGTTCGCGCGAGGACCCCGAGTTCGTCGCGATGTTCCTCGACGAGGCGCGGCTCGCCGCGCGCATCCGCCACCCCGAACGTCGTGCCGACGCTCGACGTCGTCGCCGACGACGGCGAGCTCTTCCTCGTCATGGAGTACGTGCAGGGCGAGTCGCTCGCGCGGCTCCTGCGGGCCATGCTCGCGCGGCGGCGAGCCGCATGCCCGCTCGCGCATCGCGTCGCGCATCATCGCGGCGTGCTGCACGGGCTGCACGCCGCGCACGAGGCGACGAACGAGCACGGCGAGCCGCTCGGCATCGTCCACCGCGACGTCTCGCCCGCAGAACATCCTCGTCGGCGCCGACGGCGTCGCCGCGCGTCCTCGACTTCGGCGTCGCCAAGGCGCTCGGGCCAGTCGCACGCGACGCGCGACGGGCAGCTCAAGGGCAAGCTCGCGTACATGGCGCCCGAGCAGCTCGAGGGGCGAGCCGATCGACCGGCGCACCGACGTCTTCGCCGCGTCGGTCGTCCTCTGGGAGGCGCTCACCGGGCGAAGCGCCTCTTCAAGGCCGAGAACGACGTCGCAGATCATGCGGATGGTGCTCGCAGGAGCCGTCGCGCCCCTCGAGCCGCTCGCGCCCGACGTGCCGCCCGCGCTCGACGCCATCGTCATCGCGGGCTTTCGAGCGGACCCCGCGCATCGGTTCTCGACCGCCGAGGAGATGGCCGATGCGCTCGAGGAGACGGTGCCGCCCTCCCGACGCGCAAGCTCGCGACCTGGGTGCAGGCGAAGTTCGGCGACCGGCTGGTTGCCCGGGCAAACCTCCTGAAGGAGATCGAGAGCAGGTCCGGCGTGGTGCCCCCCAGCGTCGGCGCTCCCGCCGCGCCGGTCGACGCCGCGGCGGACGCCACGCACCAGGCCATCTTCGACGAGGATGCGCCGACCCGCATTCCGTCGCAGTCGTCGAGCATCTCGGTGGAGGCGCCTCCGCGTCCGTCCGCGATGCCGCCGCGCCCCAGTCGAGTGACCCCGATGGCCATCATCGCCGGTGCCGGCGTCTGCTTCGGCATCTTCGGGCTCGTGGCGGCCACGCGGAGTCGCACCCGGCCCGAGGCTCCCGCGCGTCGGCAACCACACTCCCGACGCCTCCGTCGACCGGGGCGTCCCAGGCGTCGCCCCCCGCCGACCCGCCTCCGCCGGTGGTGGCGGCACCCACGCCACTCGCGCCGCAGACGGCGCAGCCCCCCGCAGCGGTGACGCCCGAAGCGCCCGCGACGGTCGCAGCGCCCCCGAAGCCCGTGGTGACGACGCGCCCCGCTGCACCGCAGCCGCGCCCCTCCTTCCCGCGCCCCGAAGCCCGGCTCCGTCGTCGACGCTCTTCTCGCGCTTCTGAAGTAAATTCACTGGGGCCCACCCCACGCCGAGCCCGGCGTCGCTCGCCTTGTCCGGCGTCAGCGCTTGCCCTGGAGCCCCGCGCCGAGCCACTCGAGGGCGCGGCGCCACGCACCACGCGCGGCCTCGTCGGTCACGATCCCCATGTGCCCCGGCGCTGGTCCCCACTGCCCCGCCGGTGATCACGTGGTGTGGCGCACGGCACGCTGACCATCATTCGCTGCGCAGACTCGGTGCGGCAGTAGAGCCGGTCCCCGGCGCTGGTGAGCGCGAGGGTCGGCACCGATTGATCGCGGAGCCCGGCGGCGTAGTCGGTCCCCTCGATGCTCGTCCACCGCCCCGTCTTCGCGAAGCGTGTCAGGTCGCAGACGTACCGCGCAGCCTCTCGTCGCTCCCGAAGCGGAGAGCCCGCACCGGGAAGTACCCCTGGCGTCGCGCGAGCGCGCCATGCTGATGGTGGCGAGCTTCATCGCCCAGAGCCTTCGCGACGGCTCGAGGTGCCGCATCCACACGTTCCCGGCGGCGACGATGAGCGCGTCCGCGGCGATGAGCTTGGCCCCCTGCGATGCGAGCGCGACGTGGGCCCCGAGCGAGTGCCCGACGACGACCAGGGTGAGCGCGGCCAGCGCCCGCGGGCGGCGTCGACGACCGTCGGCAGATCGATCGCGACGAGATCGTCGTAGCCCCATCCGGGCTGGGGACCTCGGTCGCGCGGAGCACACGGCAAGCTCTCGCCGTGCCCTCGAAGTCGAACGACAGGGTCCGCCAGCCCGCCTCCACGAACATCTCGGCGAGGCCGCGGCCGCGCGGACGTGCGAAGACCGCTTTGTTCGCGAACATCGGGTGCGCGAGCACCAGCGTCCCCGCGATGCGCCTTTGCTGGGGCTCGAGGAGCTCGGCTCTGAGCGCGTGGCCGTCGCTCGTCCGGATCTCGATCGGCCCCGTCAGTCAAGGGGGAGCACCCACACCTCAGCCCCTTCGGCGATGCCGAGCTGCTCGGCCAGGGCAGGGTCGACCACGCCCCCCGCCTCGGTCTCTTTCCAGCCGGCCCACGCGGCCCGGAAGTAGGGGGCGTCCGGGAGATCGATCGCGATGAGAGCGCGCTGCTTCAGGCTTCTCCCCGGGCTCTGCGAGGCTTGCGATACGCGCCTTGTGGGTCCGCTGCACGAGCGAGATTTCGTCCGTGGGGGCGGTGAAGTGCGGGCCTCCATCGAACGGGTCGACCCGCTCTGCGTACCGGAACCCCACGCGCCGGAGCATCTTCTCCACCCCGCGCGTCTGCGCGCCAACCTTGCCGATGACGTCCTGGGCCTGCTTCGGGAGGAGCGATGCGTAGATCATGATCGTTGATCTTAGCTGCGGCCTGTACCGCGCTCAACATGTCATTGATGATTAATTGCGCCATTTCCAACGCAATCACTGGCGCGGCTTCTTCGGCCCAGAGCGTGGCAATCCCGGCGTCCTCCCGTGCCAAATTGTGGATCATGCCGCCGATGGCGTCCGGCACGGTTTGCATGAAAGCTTGTTCTGTTGCGCTAATGGCGCCGCTATTGGTCGAGAATTTATAAATCAGTCCGTTGCCGGAAGTGGCCGAACCCAGCAATATATCCATCACCCGTTGTTTCAGACCGACTAACGTCACACTCCCAGCCACCGGTTTGAGACATTGATCCACCCCAGTGCCATCTGAGCAGGTGTACATTGTGACGGTTTGATAACTGTTGCTCGCATCATTGCCGTACATTAAATCCTTGATGCTGAGTATCGGCGGCGGCGCACTGATTTGATTGTTTTCGCCCTTGCCATCCGGTGCAGTTTGTGGGGCATCGACGATGACGGTACCCGTAATACTCATCACGGCCTGCAACAAATTATTGTCGCCAAAGCGAAACCAAGCACCGGCGTTTTGCGTGTTCAGCGCCCGCCACACCAGATTGCCCTGGATTTTTTGCGTCAAAGCAGTCGGAGCGTTGGTTTTGATCTGCTGCATCGGGTCGCCCAGCGTACTGGTATTGGTCCAACTGGAAAACACATCACTAATACCCTGGGTGAACGAGACATTGGAGAGATTAACCTGACTTTGCAAATCAAAGGCCTTGACGGTATCGTTGACTAATAGGTAAACGCTTGCACTATTACAGATACATCGGTTTGCTGGCAGTCTTGATGGGATTTCAGTATCCGGCCTATGCTGAAGAAGATTTGTTGACGCATTCCCGGCAGATTTTAAAAAGCCTGGAAGGACAATCCCGACCAGCATGGCTTGACAGCAATTCGCATAGGGAGGATGCCAAGCGGGAGGCTCTGGAATTGATGAACGGTTCGGGCTCTGTTTTGCCGTTTAACAAACAATAGACAAGTCAGCAAGCGGCCAATACCAGTAAACCCTTGAAGGTGATGTTCATATCCCTCTCGCTGGGCGAAGTGGCTTTGAAAGGCATATTCCATGAAGCCTCCGGACGCGATGATGTATTGCTGGTATTGCGTGGCCCCAAGCCTCAGCAAAAACTGCCGCAGTTATTTGCCGAACTGAAAAACCTTCTAAAATGGGTAGATCCAGTTCCGAATATCGTTATCGATCCAACCCGATTTCAGAAATATGCGGTTAACTCCGTCCCGGAAATCATAGTGGAAGACCTAGGTAAGTCTCGTTTGCAGGTTAAAGGCGTCACCAGTCTGGATTGGTTAAAGGCTCAACTTGATCAAAACCGGCAAGGCGATCTTGGCCGCTTCGGTGAAATCTATGATATTGCAGAGGTCGATATGCTGCAGGAGATGAAAACCCGTCTGGCCGGCATAGACTGGAAACAGAAAAAACAGCAGGCGCTGGCTAGATTTTGGCAGGAGCGTGAGTTTGAAGAATTGCCTAAGGCAATTGAAGATCGTGAGCGACTAATTGATTTGACTGTTACTGCTCCTCGCGATTTATCGGAGCCGAATGGCAATCTCATTGTCCGGGCAGGACAAACCGTTAATCCCTTGGACAAAATGGCATTTGGTTTATGCCTTTTGGTGTTCGACGGTACCGATCCTGCCCAAATTGAGAAGGTTAAGATCTTGTCCTGTCAGGACGGTAAGGTAAGGAGAATGTATTTGGCAACGCAATTGCCTCGTCAGGACGGCTGGGAGGCGTTGAAAACCCTTGAAACATCACTGAATGCACCCGTGTATTTGCTGACGCCCGATGTGCGGCAGCGGTTTCAGTTGCAAAACGTTCCTGCCTTGATTGAACAATCCGGCAACCGAGTCGTGGTCAGGGAAAGCAAAGTTCCTGTCTCTGGAGCACCCTCATGAAACGTAATTTAGTTAAATGTTGTTACGTTTTTCTTTTGATATTGGCATTCAACAGCCCTGCCGATACGACTACCAGCATCACCGATCCCCTGTGCGCCGACGCCCAGCTGTTTTCAGGCAAACTGATCACCGATATTTGCTGGGACTGCTTGTTTCCGATTCGGGCCGCAGGTGCTTCCTTGGGTGGTGGTTCGGTGCCCAGCATCGCTACCGATGAGAGTTTTTGTTTTTGCGACGATCCCTTGGGCATTCCACAATTGGGCATGACCATAGGTCTGTGGAATCCGGCGCGGCTGATAGAGTTGGTTCGTAATCCTTGGTGCTCACCGGCCTTGGGCGGCATGACGATGAGTGTTTCCCAACTGCGTTTGGTGGCGACCACCGGCAAGGCTGATTTCGACGCCAGCGAAATGTCGTTTTTCAATTACCACTATTTTGCTTTTCCGCTGACCATCATGCTGGATTTGTTCTGGGATAGCCGCTGTAATGCCGATGGCTACCGGGATTTTGACCTGATGTATGTCTCTGAACTAGATCCGACGTGGAATAGCGATTTGCTGGCATTTTTCACCAGTCCGGAAACGGCCTTGTTCGCTAATCCCGCAGCGATTGCCGCCTGTGTCGGCGATGCCGCTGCAGCCGCCACAGGCAATCCGCTCGATTCTCTATTCTGGTGTGCCGGCGCGTGGAGGCACCTGTATCCTTTATCCGGGATTTCACCGACCAGTTACGGTACTGATCCGCGTATTACCAGTTTACTGGCGACGCGGGCAACGGCGGCTTTGCATCGTCGCGGCTTAGCTTGGAAAACCGCCGGTAACGACGCCTTATGCGGCGGGGTGATTTATCCCTTTATGCCGAAATCGCAATACCGTATGAGTATGTTCTATCCGGTGGCGGAAACCAGTTCCAATCATGCCATTGGTGAGACGACGTTTACCTGGGGTGTGGGTCGGACTTTCCCCGGTCCCGGTGAGGATCATGTCTACATCCTATGGCGCTGGCAAGACTGTTGCACATTCTAAGGCGAACTGTTCAAGATAGATTGAGATGGGATTAACTGCATTTTTTGAGCGTTATGGACGATTAAAGCGCTCGCTGGCTAGCGTGCTGTGTATCACTATGTCCTGGACGCCGTTTGGCGTGAGTTGGGCGGATGCGATGCAGGATGCGGCTAGCCAGGGACAGTTTGCAGGACAACAGCTTAGCGGCGGTTTTCAATTTCCGTTGGATACCGGCACTGGGACCATGACCTTAAATCCTGGTACCTCGCAGCAAAGCACCCTAAATATCAATATGCTGTTTCCTGATTCAGATAGCGGGAGTACAACTACCGCGACGATATCCAGTTTGTACGGGAATGACACCGGCACAATAGCAGCCGGTCTGGATGTGCAAACCGCGTTGACTTCGGAAAACAGTGCAACCGGCGATGCTTACCGCACACTGATCAACAATGCCCATCAAGCGCATCCGGATTTACAGAGCGATCCAGTTTGGACCACAGGCGATAATATCTTCTCAAATTATAGCCCCTGGGCAGCATCGTTTTCGGACTGTACCACTACGACGACTCAAACCGCCACTACGCAGACTGTACAGGTACCGGATTATCAACTCTGTCTGCGTCAACCTACCATACCGCCAAATTGTACGGCGACACATCAGGTCAGCGTCGAGCCGTTATTGACGTATGTTTCAGGTAATGGTGGCGTGTCCAGTTGCGGACCGGGTTGTATGGATTTGTATGTCGGCGTGGTCGGCGATAATTACTGGTCGGCGGGTTGTGGCGTGTTTACCTGGCAGGTGACATACAATGTACTGCATCCGGAAGCCATTACTCAAGCTACCTTAGCTATGGTGGAGTTTGATGACCATGCCCAGGTATTTTATGGCGGCAATCTGATTTATACCGGTTCCACCGGTTGGGGTGCGCCGTGTGAATTGGGACATAACTGGAATGATTACCCAAGCCGTGATGTCACTTATGCCTTTAACAGCGCCGGCCATAAAGTCTTCCAGCAAAATACCCTGGTGGGCGGCAAGGGCGAGGGCTATGCACGAATTCGTGTGTACTATGATGTCTCGAAACTGATCACGCAGGATCAATGGACGTGGGATGGCGCGAACTGCCAAAATCTAGCCAATGCCATTACCGATGGGATTTGTCAGGCTGGCAGTCAACTGAGCTGTACCAGTAACCCGGATTCCGGCTCAGGTTGTTATGTCGATCCGGTCGCGCAAGTCATGGTGTGTGCGACTAACCTGTCGTCAGCGCCTGTAGCAAGTTCCGCCGGAATTACCAACACGTGTATGAGCATTTCCGCCTCGGGCAACTGCGATCTCAGCAATGCAGGGCAATGCTGGACAGACACCGCTGGCACGCATTGCCTGGCGCCGCCTGCCTCAGGCCCACCCAGCACCGCGTGCTCGGTCCTGGAAAGTCAGGGATGCGCTTTTATTAAAAGCCAATGTCTGGATAGTTTGGCCTCGGGTACCTGCTGGGATAGCGTTGATACTTATGATTGTGGACAGTCGGTTGGCATTCCCGGCATCCAAAGCAGCACAGAGCAGCGGTGTGCAGGGCCGATACGCTGTATGGGCGAAGACTGCCTGACGGTCAGTCGGACGCAAAGCCCAGATTTTACCAAAGCGGTGGCCTTACTGAATACCGCTCAGCAAATGTCTATGGATATGAGCTGCGATTATGCCAATGCCAGCTTGCAACAAAAAGATCCTAGAACCTGCCAAGTGTTCAAAGGCAAGCCCGGCAGTTGCAAAATGGTCGGTGGCGCTTTGAATTTGGTGGATTGTTGTCAATCGCCGTCCGGTGCGATGGGCTTGGCTCAGTATATCGAATTACTCATGGCGACCAGTCAATTAGATAATGCCATCAAGAGTATGGACTCCAACTCGGTTATTCGAGGGGCTTGGGAAACCTTACGCACCCCGTTTACCTCGACTGAGACGGCTTGGAACGGCGTGCAAGCGGATTTTGCTTCGGGCGTGAACGACTTGGTGGGCTCTGATCTGCTCAGCATCAGTGATGTCGCCGAACAAGGCATGCTGGATGCGTTGAAGAGTGAACTGACAAATTCGGTCGCCGACTGGATCGGCAGCACTTTTGGTGAAGCGACGGGCAATGCACTGTTTAGCGCCGGCGGCCAAGCTGCGTTTGACTCGGCAGGCAATATGACGCCGGCGGCAGAATCGGGTGGCGTCGAATTGGGCGGTGGAGAAGCGGTTGCCGGCGAAATGCTTGGCAGCCTGATGGCGGCCTATACGGCGGTGATGATTATCATCATGATCATCCAGATCGTCTTTGCCTGTGAACCGACCGAATATGAATTAGCAGCTAAGAAGCAGCTTAAAGTCTGCCGGGATTTAGGCACCTATTGCGCCGGCACCACGGTTTTAGGTTCCTGTCTGCTACGGAAAGAGAGTTATTGCTGCTATAACTCGCCGTTGGCCAGAATCCTGAATGAACAAATCAAGCCACAATTGGGCATGGACTTTGGTTCACCGCAAAATCCGGATTGCTCCGGAATCAAAGTCGAAGATCTGAACCGCGTGGATTGGAGCCGGGTTAATCTGGATGAATGGCTAGGTATCCTGGCGCAAACCAATCATTTGCCGACCGCAGCAAACGCCGCAAGCAAGCTTAATCTGAATCAATTGACTGGGTCTAGCAGTCGGCTGAATCCACAAAAATATAGTCCAACTGCCACTGCCGGTCGGCAGGATACTTTAACCCGCACCCAAGGTCGGTTGAACAGTCTGGATGTGCCGACTGTTAAACGGCAGGCGGAACAGCAAGGTTGGGGTATGGGGCCGCAGTAAGGGTTGTAGCTGCTGGGCTCACAATCCTATAGGGCAAACAGCCAGGCAGTATATAAACGTTAACATTTTGGGTTACGTATGCAGCTTATCTACCGGTTTGGTAAACAAGTGACCGGCAGAAAAGCCAAACCAAACAGTCAGAGCTTTGTTATACAAGCTTGATTATTGAGGATCTTCGTCGCTATTAACCCTTAACCGCAGTTGTACTGATTTTCGTTCCCGCTCAAGTTCTAATCTTAGCTCGTCTTCCGTAGGCAAATAGGGTAAATACTTGGCAGCAAATAATTGTTGGTTGTCGGCCAATACCGAGTATTTTGCTATCGTTTCACTTTTTTGACTGCACAAAATTAAACCGATTGTCGGGTTGTCGTCCTCACCTTTTCTATGCTGATCATAAATTCTCACATAGGTGTCCATCTGCCCAACGTCTTGATGGCTCAGCTTACCGAGTTTCAGATCAATCAACAGAAAACATTTAAGCTTGAAATTGTAAAATACCAGATCAATGTAAAAATCCTGATCGTCGGTGCTGAGTCGTTGTTGACGGGCGACGAAGGCAAAACCCTTGCCCAGTTCCAGCAAAAAATGCTGTAAATTATCAATCAAACCTTGTTCCAGCTCGCTTTCCAGATAGGTATGCGACGACAAATTTAGAAAATCCAAAACATAAGGATCACGAAGATAGTCTTCCGGCCGGTTAGACAATGCAGATGTTTCGGTCTCGGCTTCCTGTTCTACTGCAGGTCTATTTTGACTGGCCAAAAGCCGTTCGTAATACAGAACTCCGATTTGTCGCTCCAGTGCTCGCGCACTCCAGTTTTGTTCGATGGCTTCCAGCATATACCAATCGCGGGCTTGAGAGTTTTCCAGGCGCAGCAAGACTCGGTAATGCGTCCAGCTCAATTCGAGACGCAGTGCGTCTCGAATTGGAAAGCTTTGGTAAAAACGACGCATTAGGCGTAAGTTTGTGATATCAAAGCCTTTACCATAATCCCGTGTCAATTGCTCCGACAACTGTTGCAACTGTTGCTTGCCATAAGCCGCTCGTTGCAGTCCTTCCTGCTCATTTTCGACGATTAAACGTCCAATATGCCAATAGGCTTGCACCATTTCCGAATTAACAGCATGCTGAACTCGACTGCGTGCCTGTTCAATGACTTGCCGGATATCTAACAGCAACCGGTCGTTCATGGTTAAATACGTCATAGCAATTATTATTGCACGGCGTCTTTCAGACCCTTGCCAGCTTTAAACCCAGGAACTTTTGCCGCCGCAATGGTAATGGCTTCGCCGGTTTGTGGATTACGGCCAGCGCGTTCCGCTCTTTCCTTAACTTCAAAAGTACCAAATCCAACTAACGAAATGGAATCGCCGGCTTTTAAGGTTGACTCAACGGTCTGAACTAGCGCGCCCAAAGCACGGTCAGCATCGGCTTTGGTTAATCCGGAATGTGTGGCGATAGCATTGATCAATTCAGATTTATTCATAGAAATTCATATGGTTAGTTAAAAACAGAAATTTACAGGCGATATAACTTGTCGCTGGCATCAAGATTTATTTTTAGAACGTTTGCAGCATACTAAAAAGGTAGTTAATTTTTCTGGAAGTTTTTAATAAGCTACTTACTAATACCTTAACTGACTAACTGTTTCAGCTATAGAAAGAGACAATTACAAAATAGATGACGTCTTTAATCATATAGAATGATCAGAAGTCGCCACTGAAAATTTTTAGGCCGGATGGTATTCCTCTGGTTCACCCTAAGGCAGAGCAAGTTCAAAAAGCTCGCGATCAGGCTGAAAATATTTAGACAACCTGTTGTTTAACAGATGAATTTATAACAAAAAACAGCCAAACGTTTGCTGATACACCGATAACTGTTAAAGTTTGCTGCTATTTGGCCGGTGATTTCTGCCTAACCTACTAAATTCAGAACACGATACAGCTTATTTACTCAGTATAGCTGCATTTATTTTCCAACTGCAACTAACATCGAATGATCGAAAACAATTACAAAGAGGCCGCGCGTTTAATCGCTGCCGCTGAAGAAATCAGCAAACTACCTGTGCGCGTCGTGTGGGACGATACCTTGCAAGTAGGAGCTGTTCTGCATCTGAGTGAAGCGGATTGGACAAAACAACTTCGTTTGTCAGTAAATCCCAGTAGAAAGGATATTCCCTATCTGGTCGGCTCCCAGTGTGCGGTGGCGATACGCTTTTATAAGCAGCATGAAACAAAGCATCTTGGTTCGAAAGCAGGCAGCCTAGAAAAAACTGTTCAAGAATTCATCGATTTGGGCTATAGCCAAAAAGCTTCCGAGATGTACGCAAATAATATTGAGCCCGGTGTTGGTCAGCAACTTCGCGGCCTGCCTACACAAATTGCAATCTCAACCTGGTTGTACAGAGAATATCCCGAGTTACGTGAAAGCCAACTGATATTTTGCCTAACAGAAGTCGAAAAATCCTTACCTTGCCTGGATTTTGAGGACAATAAATTTCCTGCTTGGTTATTAAAAAACCATCAGGCCATGAATGGCGCTTTTGTCTTAGCGACCGATTACCTGTTTGAGCGGAACGACTTATTTGAACCATACAAGAAAAAGGGGCTGGAAGCGATCTGTACAGAATTATTAGGTGATATTATCAATAGCAAGCCAGACACCAGTGATACCGAACTCGTTGACTTATGGTTAAAACGGCTACCAGCATAAAGCGGGACAAATCATGTAAAATTTCATTACGATAAGGCGTTATCGTAATGTGAGATAGCAAAAACTCGTTGCAAGTTGTTGTATCATTGTTTAATGACTAAAAAAAACCTTAACACAAAGCATACGAGCAACGAGTCTTTTGATTGTAGGTCAACTGGCAACAAAGGGCAATCAAAGTATCCGGAAAATTGCATCGGCCATTCATCGATCAAAAAGTGCTGTTCACCGACATTTACGAAGGCAGAAAATCCGGAATGAGCATCCGGAATCGACGTTTTGGGAAACCGAAGTCGGCGAAGCGTGGCTACGGCGGATGATGCTCGCAACCCTGTATATTTTTGGTCTGGATTGCCATGTAGGCGCTGATAAACTCGCACAATTCTTTAAACTGATCCGTATCGACACGCATGTGGGCGTTTCGCCCTCGGCATTACGCCAGCAATTACGCCACATGGAAAATTTATTGCCCGTATTTCAACAGCAGTGCGAAAATTCGGTTTCGGTGCAACCGCGCACGATAGTAGCGGCAATGGATGAAACCTTTTTTGGTGATTTTCTCATTCTGGTGCTGATGGACTTATCGTCAGGATACCTATTTTTGGAAGAGATCAGCGACGACCGCCGTTTCGATACCTGGTATGAAAAGGCTATCCCCCGCTTAAAAGCGCTAGGTATTGAGGTTAATCATGCCGTCAGTGATCGAGCCAAAGCCTTGATCAAGCTAGCTATCACTGGTTTTGACTGTCAGTCAGGTGCCGATCTTTTCCATGCGCAGCAGGATATCAGTAAATGGCTGGGGGCTGTGATTGGAAGGCGGCACGAACAAGCCAAAATACAACTGGAAACCGCTGAGGCGCTGTTGCAAAAGAAAACGGACAACAACCTGGCGGAATTGGTGCAGGTCGTTGATGCGGAGCGGGCTTATCAACAGATAAAGGAAACACGCACCGCTTATCACGAAAATCTGGCAGGCATTGCCGAAGAGGTTCATCCGTTTTCATTTGAACCCAAGAAGATAAACCGAGCGGAGCAGGTGATTTCCAGTCTGGAAAGACGCGCTCAGGTATTTGAAAAGATTGCACAATCTCAAGCGATTGCAGACTTAAAACAAACCCTGAATAAGTTTCGCAATCAATTTGATGACTTGGCGGCCAATGTGGAAACTTGGTGGCTATGGGTCATGGAAATTTTAACGGGGCTTTCGGTGGATGAAGCCACGAAAAACTGGTTAATTTATAGCCTTTTACCAACGGTGTACTGGCATCAGCAACTACACAAAACACAAAACCCCAAGCAGAGGGAAAAATATCGCCATGCTTGGCAGCTAGCCGCGCAGCATTTACAGGCCAATGCTTTCACAGTAACCCTGTCGGAATGCGAATTGCAACGCTGGTTGGAATGGGCAGAGCGGATGGCGCGAAACTTTCATCGCAGTTCTTCCGCCGTCGAGGGTCGCAATGGCTATCTGTCGCAGATGTATCACAATGGACGTGGCTTAACCGAAAAACGCTTACGGGCATTGACGGTGATTCATAATTAGTGCCTGAAAGAAAACTCGGTTTTTTCATAGCGCCGTAGCCAATCTGTTCCCGTACGCCGCGATTTTTCGTACCCAGATGAAGTATTTTGTTTGCTGAACGATGCCGATTGAGAATCACTCTCATTTATAGCGTTCTCAGGGTGCACCTATCCTGACAACGTTTAAAATCGTTGTCAATCTGCGTTATTTTTATGCGGCTTTTTTGTAAGGTCCTCGTCGCCGCTCTTCTTGTAGCTTTTCTTGCTCACGCAGTACCGCGCCTAAACGCTGGATATTTCGGGCCACTACGGCAAGGCTCACATAACGCTTGAAGCCATCAATACCATGATCGGGGCATTGATCCAAACCATGCGCTTCCAAAGCATTGATGGCCGATTCTACCGCTGAGTGTTGACGGCGCAGGCCGACAAATTCTGAGTCTGATTCGCGCACTTTATCCGCTTCTGACAACCGGCCTTTTTTCGGCAGCACGATAAGTTCCAGCATTTCTTTGAGTTGGGTCTGATTGCTCGGACTGTGGAAACCCTTATCCATGCTGACGGCTTTTAAGGATGGAAATCGCGTTTGAGCTTGTTTGACAATGGAAACGGCTATTTGATCGTCCGTTGTTTTTTCCATGACTTGATGATGTAGGATAAAGCGGTATTGATCTTCGACGACACAAACCCGCAGCCCTAACTCAACCGGCACACCGGCTTTGCCTTTGCTTATCCACTCGGTATGGGGCTGAAAAATGGAAAATACTTTCTCTTCGTGAGGGATGTTTTCGCCTTGAAGTACCCGGCGACGTATTTGATCGATTTGCCGTTCGGCATGTTTCAGGTAGCCGTCAAGCTCAGCTAGTAGTATTGATGGAACACCGTAATCTTTGTTCAGCCGTTGACGGGTAGCATGAACACGTTGCACAAAGAGTTCGGCTTGGTCGATATAAACTCGATGGGCTTCCTTGATTTCTTCTTTTTTGGCCTCGCGCTTGTCTTCATCTTTGGAGGTGGAATGTTTGAGCCTCTGAATCTGGCGATAGTTTTTCTTGAACGTACGCAGGAGATAGGCGCTCTGACGCCATTCGGTTAAGTCATGAGCATCGCAAAGTTGAGCGCTGGTTTGGATGGCTTTGCGGATGGCGTCCCACAAAAGGTTAACGTCGGTCGGGAAATGCACATCCGTCTCGACCACAAATGAGTCACAACGGGCTCTTAGGCTTTCTTCGATGTTTTTTTTTAACGTTTGATGCCCGGCGCGTACCACTTCCTGATTGATCCGATCCAAAATTTCGGGTGTGAACAAGCTGATATTGTCCTTGATCGTTTGCAATTCATAACGATTCTCGTCCATCCAATCACTATGACCCAACATCTGCCTGATTGTATTGTGTTGGTTGGCTAATTCCTGAATACGATCATAATCGGCATTCAGTCCTAACCGCAGCACCCCAAGCACCAGTATTTTCCATTGTTCCATACCAGGGCGACCGGTCTTTGTACTCGCTTTACCCTCAGCGCCTACCCGCTCAGGCAACACTTCTTCGAGAATGGCGAAAACCCTTTCGCGTAAAGCGACCTCAGTATAAATGTACTGAAGTCCGCGTAGTAACTGAGGAATATCATCCCGGGATTTTGGATCGAGATAGATGGCTGCGATATCCGTTTCGCCGAGCTTCATTTGAGGTTGGATGATTGTGCGCATGATTTTTCAATTGGCGAAGATTTTTAGATCTCATTTGCTCATTGGTTGCTTTCAAGCTATTTGTAAGTAACAATAGCTCTAGATAAACAACAAATCAACAGGTTAGCGATGTCGACTAATTGTGCATGTAAACATCTTCTTCCTACTGAAATAATTATAACACATTGAATTATATGGCGTTAACCAATTTTCTTTCAGGCACTAATTACGGGCTCAAGCGGGTTGATGGGGCAACGGCGGCAATGCGTTTGTTTGGACAATCGTTTCCTGATCTATTTTCATGGTTGATGTCCGAAATGGGCGATCTTCCGCTGCCCAGAAAAGGCAAACAACGGGTTGTTCGTAACCCGTTGTTTTTAAAATCCGTCCCGGCTTAAGTTGGAAGCCCAACCGTACATTGAACATCGGCAGTCTCAGGGAATCAAAAGCGGTACGGTAAACAGAGAATTATCCGTTGTTCGCCGGATATTGACCCTGGCTTCACGGGTTTGGCGAGATTTAGACAATCAACCCTGGCTACCGACAGCACCGCTGCTGAGATTACCCAATTGGGGAGACGCGGCCAAGCCCTATCCGCTGAATATTGAGGAGCAACGACGTTTCTTTCAAGAACTGCCGACTCATTTGGCAGAAATGGCTACGTTTGCGGTGAATACGGGTGCCAGAGATAAAGTAGTCGGTGATTTACGTTGGGAGTGGGAAATTAAAATCCCAGAAATAGAGTCATCGATTTTCCTTGTCCCTGGTGAATTCACCAAAAATGCGACACCTTGCCTGCTGGTACTTAACAGCACGGCACGAAATGTTATCGAAAGCCGGCGCGGTAAAATTCCCACGCATGTTTTCGGTTACAGGGGGAAGCCGGTTGATCGTATGTATAACTCGGCATGGAAAAAAGCTTGGTTAAGAGCCGGCTTACCGGTAGGCAAGGAGGTACTATCCGGACCCCACAACCTGCGGCACACTTTTGCCCGGCGTCTTCGCCTTGCCGGTGTACCGCTGGAAACCAGAAAGGCGTTGATGCACCACATTGATGGCGACATTACGGTGCATTATTCGCCTGCCGAAGTGGGTGAACTGATAGCTGCGGTCGAGAAGCTGACCAAGGTGGAAGGAGTGACTATGTTGCGCTTGGCATCATAATTACCCACTGGGTAATTTAGGGTAAAAGAATCGCCCAATCGTAAAATCATAACTTATTGATTTATAACGATTTTAATGGTGCCGGAGATAGGAATCGAACCTACGACCTTCGCGTTACGAGCGTGCTGTTATACATATCCCTAGAGTACCCTAATGTGCTCAACTTGATGATATTTATTGTCTTTCACTAGTTTTGCAGATAATGTAATGGCCCTTTAATACCCGTGAATGCTCTACTTGTCTCTGCACGATTACACACAGATTACATCAGGTCTGCTTGCGGATTAGCAGAGGCGCTAGCTTTCTTGCTAACTATTTAACAACGCTTCTGGAGTTTCGGCCTGAAAGATTTGCTTCGTCCATTTCTCAATGTCTTCGGGACTGGCCTGACATATCTTTGCCTGTAGTTCCAGACTAACAACGCCAAACTTGGAGTCAAGCAACAGCAAAAATAGTTTAGCAGCTTCTTGTTGGCGACCTTCTTCTATGCCTTCTTGACGACCTTCTTGACGACCTTGAAGAATCCCTTCGTTCTTCCAGCCCTTTACGGTTTCAGCTAACATTGTTTCTACCTCTTGAAGAGATTTAAATTCTGTAAAATCGGTGCCGGGTAATTTTCGGGGTAACAGAACCCGATTAAACCAGACGGTAAATGCCCTTCTTAAACTGTCTTGTTCCACAGAGCTAAGCCAGCTCAATAGATTACGGACTACTTTACGAAGATCATCATCAGTGCGACTGCTTTCAAGTTGAAACATAGCAGCAACTAAATTATTGAGTCCGCTTAGGTCTTGAACAGTATAGCGCCCTTCATCTAGCAACAGAAAGCTAAGCTTAGGTCTGTATTTCTCAAGTCCAGCAGGCGCAGGGTAGATTAACGCATCTAAGTCAACAGGCGCTTGCCAGCGTCGTTCACCATTATATAGAACAAGTGGCAATACAGGTGGCAACAGATTCTGTGTTCCAAGTTTTTCTGTACGAATGATGTCTTGATACAGCAATGCTAAGTACCCGAGGATTCGTACCGCCATAAAATGATCCACTGTAGACTGAAACTCCAGCAGCAGATACACGTAACACCACTCATTTCCCCAGCGAATCCGCCAGATTAGATCGTCTTCTCTATCACGCAGATCGTCAGTGACATAGCTACCGCCAACTTTTTCAAGTGTAGCAAAGTCGCACTGATTAACCCATTCTTCTTTTACAAAGCCCTTGAGCAAGTCAGCAACCATTTCTGGATGCGAAAAGAGCAGCTTATAACTGTTATCGTGCGACATAGGGCAAGAGCGATTATGCGAATTTATAAAATTATACCGCGAAAAGAGGTAATGCCATGAAAGGACTATCTGCTTTTTTTGCGCGTAGCTTTGCTGCTGCTTGATCTTAATCGCTGATGTTACGCAGTAACGATGCAAGCTGTGCTGCGATAACGCGCTCAATGTAACACAATGCGATTCTGTTACTAAGCAAGGCATTGTTTTATTTGACAATAACGGTTTTTGTCTGTACCCTTTGTAACATAATATAATGTTTTACGATAGGAGTTACATACATGAACGCAGTTGACGCAGCGTCTAAAAATGAAGTCGACATGATTCACGCTGTACTGACAAAGAAGTTCGGGCAGCTCTACGCAGACATCTGGAAAATTGGCGTCAATTTGTCGTTGCGTATCTCTGACTTGCTGGCTCTGAAGTACGCTGACTTACATATAAATGATAGATTGCTGAATCTCACAGAGCAGAAGACAGGCAAAGCAAAGAGCATCAGACTAAATAGCGCAGCACTCGCAGTCATTGAGCGCCGTAGACGCAATCATCAGAGCGACACGTACTTGTTTCAAGTAAATTGCAATCGTGCGCGTAACAAGCCAATTAGCAGAGTGTCGGTCTCTCGCGTGTTCAAAGAGGCCGGCGATATGCTAGGCTTGACGATCAGCACGCACAGTATGCGCAAGTCACGCGGTATGGCAATGTACGCTGATGGCGTGCCAATTGAAAAGATTGCAAAGGTGCTCAATCACAGCAACACGACAAGCACGTTGCGCTATTTAGGGATAACGAAGGAAGAGGTGCTTAGGACATATGATGATTACGAATTGTAGCCACATCAAAAATTATATGTTGAAGTGGCTGATTGTTTCTCTTGATGAGGTTCCCCGGTTAGAACGATTGATTATTATGCGTTCTGGACGACCTGAACGGCAATAATCTAGTCGTAGTATATAGGTTCAGGATTGTGTAACTGGGAAACATAAATGACGCTTGAAACTGGCCTTGATTTGTTTGTACGACAACCTATTTGATATATTAAAATACCAACTTCCGAGATAAGAATGAAAAAAATAATATTTACCATATTGAGTCTGACTTTTATTCCCGGTCTTGCCCAAGCTAAACCAACAGTAACTGAATACGCAAAATGTTCTGGAATACTTATTATAGCTGCTGCTTTAACCAAATCAGATGCCCCCGATAAATCAAGTCACTACCTTGGAGATTCAGAAGAATTACAGAGAAAAGCTTCAAAGCTTAAAGGCTATAACAAAGGGGTTTATATGGAAATGTCCTTTGATTCTTCAGGGAGCTATATGGAAATGGTTAAAAGAGGAGCCGCAGACAAAACGGATTTTTGGTCTGATGCTGGTTATTGTAGAGGACTTGCCCAATAACAGAGTAAAAGATGTCGTAAATGGGAGGATGAAACCAATTCGCAACAACAACTAAAATTATATTTCGAAATAACTGAAGATTCAACTGGATGTGTGGAACCATAACCATTAGTGAATGATGGTTATGCGTTCAGGTTGCCAATACAACAATAATTTTGTTGTCTATTATGGGTATATTGATGGACTATTATTGCTCTCACGTATATGGGTTGTAAATTGTATAACTGGGTACCCCCTAAATGGCTATAACACCAGCAAAACCCGCTCAATTGATGTGACGGAGATTGGTACCATAAAGGGGGAAGTTATGAATTATCTTCCCGAGTCTCGATTGTTAGGCTATCTGCTGAATTTAGCAACTTGCTTAACTCCTTTTCCGTTATACCTTCAATTTTTGTGGCTTTTTCCCCTTGTTTTATTGTCAATATTCGCCCATGTTTCATTTTAATGTAAGTACAAACGATTGATGCTAATGTCATCCAAGCATACGGCTGATGGACTATTTCCAAAAATAATAGGTGCGCTTCGGTACCAACAGAATCCCTAAAAGACATTCTTTCCTGAATCCGTGTTCATTTCGGTTTAAAGGAAGGTAGTCGCGTTTCTGACGCGTTTTAAAAAAATACCACCCATCCATCCAAATTTAACGATCGCTCATCAAGCCCTCTGTCGTAAAAATCAATCGTTTCTATTGCATTGCCAGTCTCGATAGCTGAAAAAACTGACGCTCAGGCAAGTCATCCTCTTCTCCACCCGGAGAATCCGCTCGCAACCCGCATTCCAGCGTTCGTTCCGCTTATCCTGAGGCAAAGCCAGGCTGCACCTGCAATCGCTCTTGTAAATAAGCGAAGACTTTGGCCACTGGTGAGGCATGTCCCAAGTCCAGCCACCATTGCCGGGCCTTATGGATTACCTGTGCCGCGCGATACATGATCTCTTGCAGCACCGTTCGTAACCGCCGACGTTTGGCAGGATGGCGTATTGGTGCCAAGTTGCCCGTTAAGCCCAGTTGACCTATCAACCGCAAACAGTTGTAGGCAAACATGCCCATTCTCAGCAGACAGTCGTTGGTCTCAAACTTACCGGAGGGTAAGCGCTCAAGATCCAGATCAGTTTTAAATTCCGAATGAAATTGTTCGTGGGTACCGTGGTCTCGGTAGCGTTCAATAACCGTTTCTTCGGGTTCCTCCAGACTGGTCCACCAGCCTTCCAATTCGACCTCTGGCAACAAGAGCATCTGGCCGTGCTTGTTGATGGTGCGTTCAATGACTCGTATCACCAGTCTGAACGGACGCGTCTGTTTTTTCCAAGCGCGTTCCACGGTCAGTGTCATTAACGCTTCACGTTTACCGGGTCGTTTTTCAACAAAGGCTCCTACTGCTTCGGCCTTTTCAACCCAGGCTGTTTTATCCTGCTTTCTTGGGTTCCATTTGACCAAGTAGTCAAAGCGCCGATCCATTTCCGCCCAGCGTTCTTTTTCATCTTCTACGGCAAATAACAATTTAGCGCTATCAAACCCTGAGTCTTTGCGTAATAACACCGCCAAGTTCGGTGCAACCAAGCGTTCGACGCGGGGAAATAGCCGCTCTAGAAAATAATCAATCTCCAGCGATGAATGCCACCGACCGGGGCGCAGTTCCAAGCCAATGCACCAGCCTTCATTGCCCAAGTAAGCCGCGACGGGGGTATAACCGTCCACACCCTGATAGGTACGGCTGACCTCTTCCTTCTTGGTGCCGCTCTGATCCATAACAAATGTATCCATGTCCAGACAGACGAAGCCTTTGTGCGGTGTGATCGGGGCTTGTGTCCGCTCAATGAGTCGAACCGACAACTCGTCCACCGAATCCAGTAGGCTGCCGCCGACACGATCAAGGCGTTGCCGTAGCCACACACTTCCCGGTACCTTACGAACATCCAATGCCGTCTTGAAAAAACGATCTTCACGAAACGGCTCAACCGCTTCGAAATCGCTTTTGCCTATACACAACAGACCGATCATTGTTTTCAACAAATCCGAGGTCTTGATCCCTTGCGAGACCGGAATTTGTCCGTCCACCAACGTTTCAACCTTGACTGCCTCCAAGCATTGCCCAATTAACGACAGCCCGGCATAGGAAGTGAGTTCTTTCTTCGATTCTTTAAGCTTAAAACGTGCCATAAACTAAATGGGTGAACATAGAAAAACTATATTATACCTTATTTATCATTGGCTTATATGCAATTATCTGGGCTTGAACACGGATTCAGGTCTTTGTGTAAATTTAATGTCATTATTTTTTAGCAAGTCGATAAACGGCGCTATATCAGGATTTGACAGATAAATTTTCATAATCAAATTATTTTTTAGTACCAGAACTGATTTTCATATCATATATGTTTAGAAAGTCAGGACAACGGATTAAAGCGCACAATTTATTCAATCGAAACTTCTTCAACTGTCATAGTTTTTAGATTAAATAAACAGTTTGTAGTTGTTTTAACTTTACCACCAAAAGCATTGTGATATTTGGCATCAGTATCCACCATTAATATTTTGCCATCTGTTAATGCAGAATTTCCTCTGTTGTAGGCACCAAAGGGGGACCATGAACCCCACTCTATATCAAATTTACTTTGTTTTTCAGAAGCCCATTTACACTTAAGTTTCATATCTGTATCAACTTCAGCATTTAAGTTAACAATGTCTGCATTGTTTTTGCATTTGTTCCAGTTTTGTCTACAGTTTACTTGGTAAACTTGTTCTTCAGTTTTAACTTGGGGCTGCACGGGTGTCGAGGAAGTTGTAGAAGTATTATTTGAGCTAAATATTGCACCCAATATAGAAAGTCCGATAAATCCCCAAAATGTAATACCAATAATCTTTCCAATTATTCCAACTTTTTCAATAACGGGACTTTTTTCACCGCAATGTGGACATTTAGATGCATTGCTTGAAATTTCTTTTTTACACAGTTTACAAGGTACAAGTTTGGATGCCATAAAAAAGATAGTATTTAAGGGTAATCAGATTGTTGTTCCAAGACTAATAACGTATCTTTACCGTGCTTTGTCAGTCTTGCCACTTTACCGTTGAGTTCAATAAAACCAGATTTAGATAATTCATCAAGTTCATTAATATGGTTTGAAATTAGTTCGAGACGAATCCACTCATCTGGATGTTCTCTCATTTTTGACAGAATCTGTTTTATATCCATATAGATGATGGGGGTTGGGAGTTGATTTGGTGAGGATTATAGTGTAAGCGGCATTTTTTAGGGATAAAATTCAACGAATCTGGCCGATTTAGACCATCAAGTGGGGACGAAAGTGGGGATTAGGGTCAAGAATTTTGACTCTCTGGACTTTCCCAAAATCATCCCCACCTCAAAACACCATTTATAACCTATTGATTTTCAATACGGATTGTATTGAAAACAATTCTTTATTAGAATGGTAGTGAAGTCGCATACTTGCGACCGAAAGATGTGTAGCCGACCAAAAAAATGTCGTCAGCAACAAACTTGTCCAATTATTTTGCTGAAAAATTAAAAGAATAGACATGACAAAGTCAGAACTAATCACCTTGATTGGCACAAAGCAGAGGCGCTTGCAACAGAAGGACGTGGAACTAGCAGTCAATGGTATCGTTGAAATTTTGTCCACTGCTGTCAGCAATGGTGAAAGAATTGAGATTCGTGGCTTTGGCGGCTTCACCTCTGTTAGGCAAAGTGCGCGAATTGGTCGTAATCCCAAGACAGGTGAAGCAGTCAATAGTATCGTTAATAAACACAAAATACATTTCAATCCAGGCATGGATATGCGGGATCGCGCGTGTGCTTCAATGTCAAAATACAAGATTATCAGAGACCTGTAGGTTGTTAAAAAAAGTTGCCAAGGTTCATAATTCTTGTTATGCTCGTGTACGAGCATGTTTTGAAGCCAGTTTAAAGTTTTTATTTTTGGCAAAAAAAATCCGGTCACTACAACTAGTGCCGGATTAAATAGTAAAGCATAAAATAAAATGCAGTTGCTGCTGACATTATTACGTGCCAATTCGCAGCATTCGGCAAATACGATTGCCGCATTTCAGAAACTTTATTCTTTGTCTAAATTCCTGTTCTTTAAATGCCACCGAAGCTGGCGAATGACATTATTGTAAGCTTCTGAAATTGGAACAGCTTTGCCTGTCAGTGAATCATACAGCGTAGTATCACGCTCATGAAATCTTAACATGGCCCTTTCAATCTCAAGACCCAGTGAATAGTAAATGTATTGCAGTTCTTCCCTTGTTGCGTTTTTTATACGCGCCTTTTCCTTGTCAGTTAATATACCAAGTATTTGTTTTGCTGCTGCTTCAATTGAATTTGGCAGTTTTATATACACGAAACTAATTTCGTGTTGATTGAGTAATGATACTCTTGCTGGTTCGTATTTACGTATAGTATATGTATCAGATAGCTTCATCTTCTTCACCTAATGGGCAGTTTACCATTAACTCTTTATACAATAAATGACAAAATTGCCGCCACTCATCCTTTGATTTTATATTCAGACCTATCATGCCTGCAATTTTTTGTGCTTGACTGACCACTGCTTTATGTATCGTTAAATTAATTGTAATACTGCTTTTGCTGACACTAGTATTGGCCTTAATACTTAGTGCCTCCATAGCGCGTTTTATATCGCGACACGAAATTCTTTTATTTTCAGTGTTTGATATAACCAGTTCCCAAACCCTTTTTGAATCTGCTGTGCTGACATCCTGAAGAGACCTAAATGTGCTTTCTGACACACGATCCAAATTTGATAACGTGGTACTTACTGATAAAAAAATATTAGATGCTGAGACTAGGCGGCTGATATAACTCGTACTGATTTCTGGACACTTTTTGCGCAAACAATCTTGAATCTTACTGAAACCCATGGAAGCAAAACCATGCGAGTCAATTAAAATCACAACATTTTTAAAAATGCTTTGTGAAGATTTACTTATATTATGAAGCAGCATTTCAGCTTCAGCACGAGTTATTGTAGATTTCGGTTGTTGTGAGGGCAGGCTATTGAGAAATCTTAACCCGTTTTCTTGTCTTAATCGCACTAAATTAACTTGCATATAAACTCCAAATAAAATATGTCAAAGCGAGATATTCACTAAGATCAAAAATAAATTAGCATTTATTTTGGTTGACACTGTCAACGCCTGTTATTTGCATGCAACTTGTATAATAATTGTACAATATCTAACTCCGATGGTCCGTCTTGACAAGTGATAAATAGGCGCGTATAGTCGGTTTTCAGTGCAGTCAATCGCACTAATGCCCTTCTGTAAAATTATCCCAGTCAGTAAGTTTTGCGCATGTTGCGAAATATCGTGCGCTCTATTGCTGTGTCCGCCGTATTCAGAAGGGGGAATAAACTTAATAGGAGTACGTAATGACTGAAGATAGAAACCTAATATCAGTAGTGACAGAATGCTTGCAAGAAGCGCATAAAGTTCATTTGGCCTTGCTTGAAGATGGCGTTAATACAACCGCCATGAAAGAAAGCGGTCGCTATGTTCGCAGTTTAATCAGTGCAATTGAAACACTAGCTTATTCTGATGATGGATCGCCAGATGACGATAATGACGATGACCCTGATGAAATGGAAAATTTTTATAGTGAAGAGGCAGAAACATAAACAAGTTTAAAGTACAATCACAAATTTGTCCTCAAAAACATCCGCTTTACTTAGGAAAATAATATGATTGAAAATACCAGTCCTCAAGTATTCTCTTTAGGCAATTGCATTATGACACCAGGCATTCAAAGCTTAATTGAACGTTATGCTTTTAACCCGCAAGAATTTCTTAAAAGACATGAAGCCTGTGATTGGCATGAGCTAAGTCAGCATGATCGAGACTTAAATGTTGAAGCCGTTAGAACTGGCGAACAAGTATTTTCAAAGTATACATTTGCTCCAAGCTCTAATACTAATATTGAAGTTTACGTTATCACAGATCCGTCTGAAGATGGCGCTCATAACACTACTACTATTTTGTTGGCAAACGAGTACTAAATTTAATTTAACTAAAGGCACCTAAAATGACCGAATTAGCCGAAAAATCTGAACACGAGTTACAAGCAATTTATGAAGAGTCCGCTCGGCTACTGAAAATGAAATCAGAGAGCCGCCGTCAAAGTGCAATTTTGCAGATTCAAGAAATTGCGAAATCAGCAGAACTTACTATTCATGATCTCCGGGCCTTTGTAAAAGGTTGGGGCAAGTCTGAGACACCAACTGACGTTACAAAGACATATGTAAATCCTCAGAACAGCGCAGAGACATGGGATGGAGTAGGTCGTCAACCACGCTGGGTTAAGACTGCACTCAAGACCGGAAAAACTTTGGAGCAGCTTGAGGCTAAGGCCGCTGAATAACAAACTGTAGACACTGCTAAACGTTGCGTTTAGCAGCAGTCAACCCAACTTAATTGTTTGCTTAAAAATTTAAGACGTTTGGACAGATTAAACACTTGGGCACAAAACAGTACCAATGAATTCATTGATGCCATTACCAGAAAATAGTAAGCCCCTGATAGTCGCCTAATATTTAAACTATGCAATAAATTGTTTATAGGGAGTGTTTAATATGAGCCTAGATAATGATCAACTTATAAATGTAGCCATTGTGGGTGTTGGTAAGCTTGGCAATGAGGTGTGTGAATACCTTAAAAATCAAATTGAATTGCCCTTGAGTTACCCACTGTTTAGCGATTATTTAATCTATGACTCGCAGCTTTATACCGACATTCTAATATTTCTTGGTGAGAGTGCCGAAAGGTCAAGCATTGAAACAATTATTCACAATACTGAAACTGATGCAATTATAATTATACTTGCCATTGATGCCGAGCCATTTGATCTTAAGCGCCTTGGTAATATTGACGAATATTCTTGCATCCTTATTCCAATGCTAATCTGTGATCACAATGATTTGATGAAGGCATCTAAGGCATGTTATGACGCAGAAATTGTTGTAAAGAATTTAGTCAGGCCATTCTATCAAGAAAATCTATTGGGCTTGGAATTTGCAGAGCTCAAGTATATTTTGAGCAATGGCAAAATTGCGCTTGCCTTTTATGCAATTGCACCGGGCGCAGAAGAAGTATGTAATAAAGTATTTTTGGAACTGGTCAATGTAAATTTAAAGCTTGATGCAGACTCTATGGTTCTGGTGAACGTAATTCAAAAAAAACTTAGCTTAACTATTTCCGACCTTGTGATCTCGTTAATATATTCAAAATTTCCAGATATTGAATTAACCGTCTGCCTGACCCATGATCAGCACTTGGATTCAGAAATTGCATTGCTATTTATAGTTTCAGTTGGCTGCGATGAGCATTAAGCTGTTCGGCCAGCCTTTTGCAGAATTTGCGCGTATGACTGCTTACGTGCGTCTTTATCATAAAGCGCTGCCATGCTACTGACAACATCATGAGCGTAGCGCTACGACAGCCTAAGTGCGCTTGTGTCTCAACGAATTGTTGAGGCCAGCACCTTATAGTGATCGGTATCTCGTCATGGTGCAGAGACTAAGCGCTCTTTGTCTCTGTTACGGCTCAGCTTATCAGCAACTAACCATCTCAAATAACTGCATAGCGCGTCGTTAAGTTATTGAGCGCTACTACTCTAATGCTATTTAATGCCTCTCGCTGCTACGTAGCTCTACCTCGCTGTAATCGCTATCTATTGCTAATCTGACTGCTCCCAAAAGATATTAAGCTTGCCGCTGATGCAACGCCTAAATTGCATGTAATGCCGTATGCCGTATGCCATTATCGCACTGCTTTTATTGCTTCAACACCTAGGCCATGATTAAAAAGTGGAGTTGGCAATATAATGGCCTTGTCACAAGTTGAATTTTGTCCTGTATCTTTAGCGATTTTTTCATTCGGCTGGATATTCTTTTAAAATAGTTACATCTTTTTAATGCTCACCAATACCTTTATTACCTCTACAGTTCCTTAACAGACATACCTCTGTTCTTTCCCTATTGTACGACCTTAATTTTAGTGCTTTCATATGCTAACCATCAATTGCGATGGCCCTATTATTCCACAACTTAGCACAAGGAAAAAATCATGAGTTATTCAATTAAACAATTAAAGAGGGCAATATCACAAATTGGTAAGCCCATAAAGGAAAGTCAGGATAAAGCCAAAGAAAATCTACCAGAATCCGATACGAATACAACGGCTAAATCTAGCCAAAAAGAAATAGCTAGAGACAAATCTAAAGTTTCTGAAGTTGATTCTAAAGCTAAGCCTTTAGTAAATTCATCCATTGAAAAAAAGGCTAGCAATAAATCTAAAGTTAGTATTGACGAAGTTAAAGTCAACATAAAAAAACAATTTTCAAAGGAGGAAATTGAGGAAGCAAAACAGGAATTCAGCGATGCCCGCAACTGTGTTGAAACTTGGCTTACTGAAACTGGCTTTTTGAGAAAATATTTACGCAAATTGTATATGCGTAAAAATGCTCATTTGAAGCTGGGCCATAAAAGCCGGAAAGAGATGGTAAAAGCTTTATTTAAGGGCGTAAAAAAACACAGAAGCACTTTAAACTTAATTGTCCACCAAGTTGAGGTAGAAGTGAATTTGGGGCTTAAATCTGGTGAAGTAAGCGGTATTGCACTTACGACTGTTTACAGAAGCGCTGAGCGCAAAGACTGGTCAGCAATTTATGAGTTAGGTATTGAAATGTGCGGCAGTAATGACAAGTTGACAGCAAAAGTCGTTAATGCTGCTGCTGCAAAATATTTTAAACACTCTGAAAAACTTGCAGCCGTCGGCTCCAAACCTGAATCCGCCAACAAAAACACTAAACCTGTGGCAGCTAAAGCCAAGCCAGAAAAACAAAGCGAGCTTGTAACGTCAAAGCAAGACAAGCCCGAAACTGAATCTGTCAACAAAGCTAAACCAGTGGATTCTAAAGCTAAAGCCAAAGAACAAAGCGAGCCAGTAAAATCGGAGTCAGCCAAAGCAAAGAACGCTGTTAACCTTAAACACGCTGAGCCAATAGTTTCAAAGTGCGACAAGCCCGAAGCAGAAAAACCGAAAGCCAAAACTGCTAAGCATGCGGATACTAAATCTGGTAACGATGAAAAAAATATAGCAAAACTTGAAGATAAACTTGTTGAAGATCAAAACAAGCCGATGCCCAAGAAATTAAAAACCCTTGCTGATCGCGTCTTGAACACATATAACAGAAAGGAAGCGCAACGTTTCTATGACATTGTTGAGCCCGCAGATGACGATCTAGTCGGGCAAGATGCCGTTACATTTATTGCTGCATCTTCTGATGACTATCCCCTTGATTTTATCGTCAAACAATTAAACAAAAAACTGTCCGCCAAAGGTAAACAGTAAGCTATGTTGAGCGCATATGCCTGCCCGGTGTATGCGCTCTATTTGTTGCAGACACTTAATATCCAGCCGCCTAATGTCCAATCGCTTACTATGCCGACAAACCCTGACCATCAACCGATGCTATTATTGCCAAGCCCAACAAAGGAACAGCAGCTTATCCTAGATCGTAAGGCACCACGTAAGGTCGTGGTCGCTGTGCCTGGCTCAGGAAAAACTTCGCTACTGTTCATGTCAATTGACCGGCATATACAAAGCCATTCTACTCCTTGCTTAATGCTATGCTACTCAAGAAAAGTGAGGCACGAGAACCAAGTCAAGGCAAAGCTGTGGTTTCCCGACAATCACCGCATAGCAATCCATACCCTTGATAGTTTTTGTTTCAGCATCTTACTTCAGCACCGGGAACTAGCAGGCTATGAAAAACGATTGTCTATTGACGATACCTTTTCCGAGACGCTACTGCAACCCCTGTATGACAACTGCACCATAAAGTCTTTTGTCAGCTACGATACTCTCCTTAAGGTTATTAAGCATTCAGTCATGACCACGACATTACGCAACAGCCTTAATAAATTTGATATTGACGCTGAATATTATAATGCCTTTAAAATTATCAGAATTCAATACCTTAATGCCAGACGCACTAAGGGCTTAATTTCCTATAGAGAGCAAATTCTGGCCTGCCTCATGCTATTTAAAAAACATCCAGAGATTTTACAGTCAATTACCGATTATTACGGCTTATTACTGGTTGATGAACTCCAAGACTTGGATAAATTGAAAATGAATATTGCGATGTCCTTGACTAAGGGAATTAAGCATTCCGTATTTGTCGGCGACGATGCGCAATGTATATTTAAGTTTGCTGGTGCTAAAGAAAATAATTTTTCACGCTTATTTAAATTAGGGCATTATTTTTCGCTATCTCAAAGTCATCGTTGCACAACCTACGTTGCTCAACTGGCTTCAATAATTAGACGTCATATTAAAGGCGTAACAAAAATTCATATGTGGTCGGATAAGGAAGGCGACTTTATTAAGCTACGTGGATTTAGAAAGGAATACATGCAATATGAGTATATTGCTAAGCAGATTACCAAACTAAATTCTAATGGTGTCAGTCTATGTGATATTGTTGTGTTGGGCCATAATCATCGGAGCTTACAGGAGGTAATGAAACAACTTCAATTTAAAGGTATTCCTTTTGAAGAAAAATATAGTGAACAACTACGATTAGCTGATTTTGATTCGGATACCAGTTACGCAACACCTTTTTATCAGATTGTTATAGACCTGATATTGTTGTTTGAATATGGCTATGATGAAGAGTTGGTCTATAAAATTTTGATTTATTTTGATATTCAGACCGTTGATGAGGCATTTTCTTATGTCGAAAATGAGTTGGAGAGTACTAATAAAATGGGCAGAAAACCAACTAGTAATATTCAGGGCCTTAAACTGCTTGGTAATTTGATTGCTAAAGCATGTAGATCACCTTCCCTTGAATCAAAAGTATTTTTAATTACTGAGTATATTTCTAAGCGCTATCGTAAAACAGAAAAATATTCGGTCGCTTCCTATTTGACACAAGTTAATACATTATCTAAACACGGGGATAATGTTGAAGAATTTGTTTCGAAACTTCGCGATTTATGCTTGGGTAATAATAAAGAATGTGTATCGCTGAGAACCATTCATGTTTCAAAAGGACTTGAGTATAAGCATGTATTTTTAGTGGATGCTGATCATACTGTTTTTCCTGATATACGAAACAATGAAAATGATGAGCTCAAGCTATTTTATGTTGCGATTACCCGTAGCCTAATGAGTTTAACAATTTGCTCTGTCATGAATGAAGAACTTATGTTGACACAGTTTTTAAAGTATAAGGGCATTAAGAAGCTGGTTGATTACAGGTTAGTTTAAGCAGTCGATTATTGTTCGCAAAGCGTAAAATGCCGTTTTGTGCTGTAGGGCTTGCGGATACTATTGGTGAGCGTGTAGGAGCGTTAGTTGAGCGTGTGCTGCTGGATTTGCTGTGTTCAATTTTTATATATTAACTATTAGCAGAGAGCCCGAAAGTGCAATTTTGCACTTGTTGACCGAGACCAATCCGTAATTTTAATGCCAAATTATTCATCTCAATTTGTCGCGAGCTCGCGACAATTGCCTTATACTCTCGGATATAAATTTACCCAAATCGGCATAAAATCTAAGTAGCCAGTACGCTTGTAATAGTTAATATTAAAGAAAGAAACACATGCCCTTCATCAACCCATCCATTTTAACGCTCCTATACGCTCTCTAATAACGCCTACGCGCACTATACAACAATCCATGCCTTTTCATTTTACGAACAATAATCACATCATTATTCAAGCTTGCTCAAAACTGCATCCTGAATGGATTTTGTAAAACTTGCATTTATGCGTTTATATTTTCTACTATTCAATAAATATTTTAGAGGTTTAATCAGCGTCATTAGCTCTTGAACACTTGGGTTCTTAATCTGCATAAGCTTATCAAAACACTTTTCATATCCCCTTGTTGACGAATAAGTCAAATCAAAGTTTACTGCAATTGCCTGTCCAATCACATGCTTACTAGGCATCGCATAAAATGTACTGTTTTTCGTAAAGAACTTTCCGTAATCCAGATGCAAAAAGTCAGATGGAACATTTAGATTATAGGCACCGCACATTGGCTTACCTGACAGTTTAAACTCAAAATGAGAACAGGGCTGATGAACGATCTTTGATTCTCTGTTGTACAGCACTGGAACAAAGTTGTCCAAATTTCTATTACCCCAGTAAACAGAACCCATAAATTTATCGTAATACATATCCTTGCGCTTATGGACGTAATGCCTTTCAAGCAAAGCAGACAGCTCTAGAGGGCTGGCTGTAACCATATCGTACGTTACCTCGGCAGAGGCGACAGAAACATTTACTGGCTTTGAAGCTAGCGTATCGCATAAATAATTGAAATTCTCTACAGAGGGCTGAAACAGCGTCAGTTGGTGACAAGGCGCGTGGTACTTTATATATTTATAAAGTAGCGTTGGCGGTCTTTTAACGGCATCATAGTTTGTCAGCAATTCTTGGTCTAAAAAGCCAAGGTCTGATTCCGACTTTAAAACAACCTTGTCAAAGTGGGGATGGACTGACTCAATCAAATTCTTAATTGCGCTAGCGACTTTTTTTCTGTTCATTTCCGGGTTCCTGCGTATCGCACATCAAAGCGTGTGCAGCTACACTTAAATTATTAAATTATGGGTATCATTAGGGAGGCGGCACTGATGCAGACAACAGGCATCTGCTGTTCCTAAAAATGCAAATTTGCACTTTGCTGGCTGAGTGTCATACGCAGAAATGCAACCACCTGCACGACTTCTACAGGTGATTGCATTGGTTAAGACTACTACCCCATTGCTTTAAAATCGTCAGAAGCCTTGAGTTTTTGTAATTCTTCCAACGATTCTTTTTTTGCTTTGGCAGACAACTTCATAAAATCATGGGGGTCACTTACAGCTAAAGAGCAAAGCACTTTCAGCGCATCAATCGCTTCATTGATAATTGCCTGTGATTTGGTGCTTTTGATAATCGCGACTTTTGCGCCGACCGCACCAATTTTTTGTTCTTTGACTTCTTTGATAACCTCATTTATTGTTTTGGGAGTCGGAAAATTACCATCTTTTTCACGACGTTTTGCCTCCTCTAATATTGAGTCGCGATCCTCTTCATAGGTCATGCAAAGCGCTTTGATAGACGGTAAATTTTTTTCTGTAATAACAATTCCCTTATCCACAGAATATACGCCAACGTCAAAATAATGATATAGCGTGCGAACTTTGGCTGATGCCTGTTTTATACAGTGGTCAATGAACGCCTTTTTTTTGCCGTACTTTAATATCGATAAGCCACCGCCAGAATAAAACTCGCAGTACAACTCAATCAGCTCTAGGGGTAACGACGTTTTTTTTGCAACTCCAACAAGTTCCTTGCATTTATCAAAAATCTTTGCTTCCAACTCCTTCAATTTTTCTTCGCTGAGTTGCACTTTAATTTCCGCTGCTTGTGACTGTGGTGGCGCAGCATTCAACTCGCTGTTAATGTAGGCGGCTAATCTATGCTTTGTAGCGCCATCGTTCAGTACCTGTGCGGCATCTACAGCATTTGCCGTATCCACACCTTGTAAATTTTGGAAGCCGAGATTTTGCTGGCTTGCAGTAAATATGCTTTGTGTCATGATGTTCTCCAATGATTTCATCACCTTAAAATAAATTGTCTTGTTGCCAATCTGGACAATTGTTCCAGATTCAGCTTGTAAACGTCCCTGTTGCCTGTGCTTCCTGCGATCTGCACAGCAGTCTAAAAATTCAACTGCTGGCCTAAATTAGTAGTGGTTCAGTCAATCTTTTGCCGAAGTCCGTCACGTCTGACAATTGGCTATTGGTCGCGTCCGAGTAGGCTATTTTTTATCAAGCTCCTTAAATATAAATTTTTCCTAAACGTCAGGTTCTGGTTGATCGGGGTCAGTGTCAGGGTTTGGTTTCTGACCACCTTTTTTCACTTTTCTTTTTTTAGCATGGCCTGCTAACTCATCCTCATCTAACTTTTTTTGCAATTCCTCTTTAAGTTTTTGCGCTTGGTTATATGCCTCCGCCGTGCTATTAAATTGACTGTTGCCTAGCCACTTCACCACTTCACTCAGCCAATACATTATCCGGCCATTCGCCATTTTGACGAATAAAGGCCCTTTCCCATCGTGTCGCCACGTCGACAAACATTTTTCAGTAACACCGAGCCCCATGCTCACGTGACTAGGACTAATGAGCCGATCACCCTCAAATGGGTTAACGGTTGTGCTTTTACCTATTGACATAATTTTCACACTTTTTTGTTGATGAGAGTTCAGTCTACTGCCTTTTAGCGAATCAAGCAATAAAAATTAAATACAAACGCACATACAGATAGACAAACACCTTTACTGCATTTCGAAATAACTTGTATAATGCGCCCTAATCTACTTCTCTGGTGCAATAATGCTAAAAAAAAATCCTAACAAATCATCAACAAAGCCAAGAAATCACAGCTCTGTTAAAGAAGCATCTTTCCAAGGCCGTCTTTCCCTTTATGAATTTTTTGTCGCCACCTCAGGTGCAAAGGCTCTTAAAACTACCCTGACTGGTTTCATTACCTTCGCAATCTCTAAAGCTGCTCAACAAGTTAAGATTGACCATCTGGTCAAAAATCCTTTTCTATTTGCTCCCGCCGAAATTGAAAACTTAACTGTCGCGACATTTGCTGAACGAATTTGGGACAAAGAAGAAGCCATACGTTTCATTCGCTTGGCACAAACAGCACCTTTGCTGCTATCTGCCGAAGAGGATTTAATTTGGAAAGCAATTGACGAAGAGCCTTCCTTTTGGCTGCATTCCGAGAATTATCCGCAACGGGTACCTTATATAAAGTTGATTAAGGCAGTGTGGAATGATCTGCAACTTGTTGCAGATGAACCCTTAAATCAAGAATTTCTGCACACGACTATAGCTGCGCTTGAGCAACAGTTTGCAGATGAAGATAACCAGTTACGCCTATTTGATAGCCTTGATCCACAAATTCTGCAAAAGCAAATTGTTAAGCTCAAGTCAGATGGTGAAATAGAAAAATCAGAAAAGTTGACTGCTTTACTGGAAGCATGGAATAACTATTCGGCTACTCAGCATGAACCAACAAAGGTAAAAAAACCAAAATCTAATTCGGTAGAAATTGACGTCGCCACTCCCGAAGGTCGTGAAAAATTAGATCAACTTGTTGATAAACATAGCAATCCATCTTTTGACTGAGGTACGTTTATGGCATTGAAATACACAGAATTGACCAGAGAAAATCAGCGCAAGCTTATTGCCGGGCAGAAACTTTACGAGCACGGTCTATGCTTCAAGCGTCTTGCGAATGGTGATGGGCGGTGGTATGTCAATACGATGATTGACGGCACTCGTTACAATCGCACTGTCGGCACCGAAAACGAAGGAGTTACGAGAGAGCAGGCGGAAACCTACCTTGAACAATTGAAAACCGAGGCCCGCCATTCCAGATTAGATTTGCCTGTAAAAGAAGTTGATGATAAACCACTAACTTTTAAGGAGGCGGCAGACGAATATCTGAACCGAATAGAACAAGAAGGCAGCGCCAAGGACGTGCCGACAAAAGAACAAAAAATTGAGATGTACTTGTCGCCATTCTTCGGCAAAATGCTAATCACAGAAATCTCTACTTTTGACGTTGAACGCTATAAAAAACATCGAATGACTGAATTTTCAGTTCGCGGTGGCGACAAACTTGGTACGACGAAAAAGGGCGGCACCTCAGTACCGGTCAAGCCAGCGACGGTAAATCGCAGTCTTAACGTGCTGTCGCACATTTTTACAAAAGCCAGTGAGTGGGGATGGGTAGATAAGAGGCCAGCAATAAAGCTTTTGAAGCTTGAAAATGCGCGAATTACTTATCTGAGTGCCGAACAAAGTACGCGCCTGCTTAATGTCGCAAAGCAAGATGAAAACCCTGATATTTTTCATTTTATCCTGGTTGGCTTGGAAACGGCTATGCGGAAATCTGAAATTCTGCGCATCAGGGTTGAGCACATAGATTTAGCACATCGTAAAATTTTTATTCATCAGGCAAAGGCTGGTGCGCGTGAACAGCCCATCACTGCAAACTTGGCTTTAGTGCTTGCGGATAGGTTAAGAGATGCGGCTAATCAGGAATGGCTATTTCCATCACCAACTTCAAAAACTGGTCATGTCATTAGCATTGAAAAGCCGTTTCGTCGTGTCGTCAAAGCTGCTGGTCTTGATCCAAAAGTGGTTCTGCGACATACCTTAAGGCACACCTGCATAACTCATCTTGTGCAAGCAGGCGTTGATTTGCCAACTGTGCAGCGCATCAGCGGCCATAAGACAATGGCTATGGTTTTGCGTTATACCCATCAAGACGATCAGCATTTGCAGGAAGCGATGGATAAATTGGAACAGCGGTACAAGGGTGACGACAGTAAGGCTTCGTGATGGTTTACAGCGCATCGTCAATTAGGGGCAGGCATCTTGCTTTCCTCAGGCTAACATTGAAGACTGAATAGATTGTTTATAATTTTCCTTTGTACCATACAACCTCGCCTATCAACGATTCTGGATACAGCATAACGGCAGCTTTTTTGGCTAAAGCTTTTGATGTTGCGGTATTTTCACTTTGCAAAAACTGATGGATAGTGCCGATTGGATCATCGGTTGAATAATTTTTTATTGACCGGACTAAGACATCAACTTTTCTTCCGCAATAATCAGGCATGGAAGGATGTCGGCCAAACTTTGGATTTTTATAGTCCCAGTTCCAAATTGTACGGTAAGGAAGGTGCGTTTCATTGAATGGGTAGAAAAACCAAACATCAAAGTCTTTTACTCCATTCACTTTGTCATGGAAGTGCAATGCTGCGCCTTGACAAAGAGCAACAGCTAACGGCTGTTCAACATCATATAGATTTTTCCATTTTGCACCCTGTCCTTTTACGAAATACTCCTCTAGACGCGTAACGCTTCCAGCGTATAAATCTTTAAGATCGTCTTTTGTAATTGCTTCAAGCGAACGCTCAATATCCATTTTGACCTCGGTAAAAACAGGGCTATCGTCGTCAGAGCATCTCAATCATTACGAATCACAGGATGATCATCAACACTAGCAAATAACAATTTCCATAAAAATAATACCCGCCAATACCCAATTTATCCCTTAGTGTCTCTGCACGATTACACACAGATTACATCAGGTTTAGCGTCAACTGATCATTCATGCTTACATGAATACAGATAACTAATTGAATAACAAGTTAAAACAATGGTGCCGGTGACAGGAATCGGACCTGCGACCTTCGCGTTACGAGTGCGCTGCTCTACCGACTGAGCTACACCGGCATGGTGTTGGATTTTATGTAAAGCCACCAATGGCTTAATAAAAACATTATAGCATTTTGCCGATCTCACTAATGGTCAAGAATAAAAATTCTTGCAATTGAACCTGGGAAAAGACAGATCATTTGTCCCATTTAGGCTTAATTTTAAAACCCATTCCCCACACATCATTGTGGTTGCTTAATCAAACCACGCTACAATCATCAAGATCCTCCATCATCTCCCACATACGTTCCAATTGCGTTAAAAGCTCTTCGAAAGATTCCGTTCCTGGCTCTGTGGAATTGGTTACGGATGTTTCCTTAACTGTTTCAGTGGTTAAGGCCGTTAATCGCGACTCAAGTTCATCTAGGGAAAATGGCATAGCCTGTTCCCATAATGCTAACGCCTTGTTTTCTTTAGCCCTCAGGAGTTTAAGAGCATTAATAAGTAATGTGCATTGCATACCAATAGCCTGCATAGTCATTTAAGGTGACTATCAGTATAGTGATAAATTACATTAACACAATACTACAACTTATTGATTTTTTTTTATTTGGATACCCTTTACATTCTTCATGCAGCTAATCCCAAACGATGAAACAAAATGCCTAATACTAAAGTACAATTTACACAATGTTGGCTATGTGCTCTATAGCTTGTCTAGCTAAGTATATGACAAAAATAAGACTTATCAGCTTATCCACAAAAGCTGTGGATAACATTGTGGATAAGAAGTTATCCAAGCCCCTAAACGCTTAATTTTCAAGTGCTTTAGTTAGATTGCCTAGACTTTAAACAGAACCATTAATTATTAATAATCAATAACATAGCATAAGTCCAAAGCTGTACAAACTAATAGCCCTCTAAAAATAAGCATTTTTCTATGTCAAGTGTTATTTTGTGGATAAATAAATTTTTTCCGGGTCTTTTAATACCGGCTCAGCGCATAGCCATTCACCTTCTTGTAAACTACGGAAAAAACAGCTTTCGCGTCCGGTGTGGCAAGCTATGCCGCCTTGTTGATCTATTTTCAGCAAAATAACATCGGCATCGCAATCTAATTGGATATCGATGATTTTTTGCGTGTGTCCGGATTCTTCGCCTTTACGCCATAGCCGCTGACGCGAACGCGACCAGTAAACCGCAAAACCTTCGCTAACGCTAATCGCCAAAGATTCACGATTCATCCAGGCAAACATCACCACGCGGCCTGTATCGTGTTGCTGGGCGATGACCGGCACTAAGCCATCTTCGGTCCATTTAATTTCTTCCAACCATGCACTGCTCATAAACGCACCTCTATGCCTCTGAACTGCATATGCAGTTTGGCTTGTTCGATGGTGTATTCGGCAAAGTGAAAAATACTGGCAGCCAGCACTGCATCAGCCTTGCCGAACAGGATGCCATCAGCCAAATGATCGAGTGTGCCGACACCGCCGGAGGCGATAACAGGTATCGTCACGGCTTCGCTGATAGCCCGAGTTAAAGGCAGATCGAAGCCGGATTTGGTGCCATCTTTATCCATACTGGTCAATAGTATTTCCCCTGCACCGTAGTCGCGCATCTTTACCGCCCATTCCACTGCATTGATACCGGTAGGCTTACGTCCACCGTGGGTAAAAATTTCCCAGCGCTCCGCTTCACCCGGCTGACTGACTTTCTTCGCATCAATAGCGACCACAATACATTGCGAGCCGAATTTTTCCGCAGCCTCTCTCACAAAGTCCGGGTTAAATACCGCAGCGCTATTGACGCCGACTTTATCCGCGCCGGCGTTGAGCATACGGCGAATATCTTCCAGCACGCGTATTCCGCCGCCAACCGTCAGCGGGATAAATACCTCACTGGCAACCTGTTCCACCACATGCACGATGGTATCGCGATTATCATGGGTGGCGGTAATATCTAAGAAAGTGATTTCGTCCGCACCCTCTCTATCATAGCGACGGGCAATTTCTACCGGATCACCGGCGTCACGGATATCAACGAATTTAACGCCTTTGACAACCCGGCCATTATCGACATCCAGGCAGGGAATAATGCGTTTAGCAAGACTCATGAATTACTGCTTACAAGATATGGAAAGAAAGAATCCGCTCAAAGCCCTTCGCCGTAAGATTCTGCCAATTTTTCCCCTTCGGAAAAATCCAGTGTGCCTTCGTAAATAGCCCGACCGGTGATAGCGCCGATAATACCCTCATGAGCCACCTCGCCCAAGGCACGGATATCGTCTAGATTGGTAATGCCGCCGGAAGCAATAATCGGAATATGTACCGCCCGCGCCAGTTTGGCGGTGGCCTCGGCGTTGACGCCTTGCATCATGCCATCGCGGGAAATATCGGTATAGATGATGGCGGAAACGCCGTTGGCTTCAAACTTTTGCGCCAGATCAATCACGTCATGCCGTGACAATTTCGACCAGCCGTCTATCGCCACCTTGCCGTCTCTGGCATCCAACCCTATTATAATGTGGCCGGGAAATTCAATGGCGACATCTCGGACAAAATGCGGCTCACTGACGGCTTTGGTGCCGATAATCACGAACTGCACGCCGACTTCCAAATAAGCCTCTATGGTTTCTTCATCGCGGATACCGCCGCCGATTTGCACCGGCACATCGGGAAACGCCCGGACAATTTCATGTATCACCTCCGCGTTTTTCGGTTTACCGGCAAACGCGCCATCGAGATCGACCAAATGTAGGCGCTTAGCGCCGGCATCCACCCAGCGTCTAGCGACAGCTACAGGGTCGTCGGAGAATATGGTGTTATCTTCCATGCGGCCTTGACGCAAGCGTACGCATTTCCCTTCTTTCAAATCAATTGCAGGTATCAGCAACATATCTCAATCTCAATGGTTAAATCACTTTCTAAATAATTAAGCCGTGGTGCGGCCGTTGCCCCTAAATTGGCCATCCCATTGCAAAAAGTTTTTCAACAATTGCAACCCGACGGTTTGACTTTTTTCAGGATGAAATTGCACGGCAAAAATATTTTCTTTTGCCAGTGCACAGGTAAATGGGTGAGGATAAGCGCTGGTGGCAATGCTGTCTTCGCTATGCTCAGGCGCGGCAAAATAGCTATGCACAAAATAAAACCTGCTGTTTTGCGGAATATTCATCCATAGCGGATGCGAACTTTGTGAGACCTGATTCCAGCCCATGTGCGGAACTTTCAGGCGATTGCCGTCAGCGTCAGTCAGATCATCCGCAAAGCGCCGCACATGACCGGCAAACAAATTTAAACATTCGGTATTTCCACCTTCGTCGCTGTCGCTTAGCATGGCCTGCATGCCCAAACATATTCCCAGCAAGGGCTTATTAGCGGAAACTTGTTTAATCGTTTCCGCCAAACCAGTGGAATTCAAGGACTGCATGCAATCTCTTATCGCCCCTACGCCAGGGAAAACCACCCGATCTGCCGCCAAAATATCCTTGGCGTCGGCAGTAATTTGAACACTGACATCGGCATCGGCATGTTGCAACGCTTTGGCAATAGAGTGCAAATTACCCATTCCGTAATCAATAACGGCGACTGTTGACATAATTAAGGCTCAATCAAGAAAGCGTGGGATTTATAGACTGCCTTTGGTGGAAGGCATGATACCGGCCATACGCGGATCCGGACTGATGGCCATGCGCAACGCGCGGCCAAAGGCTTTGAAGACTGTCTCGGCAATGTGGTGAGCGTTACCGGCTTTTAAATTGTCGATATGCAGCGTCACGCCGGCATGATTGACAAAACCTTGAAAAAACTCGCGCAATAAATCCACGTCGAAACTGCCTATAAACGCTCGGTGAAACTCGACTTGATAAAACAAACTGGGCCGGCCGGAAAAATCTATCACCACCCGCGACAAGGATTCGTCTAAAGGCACATAGGCATGCCCATAGCGGACTATGCCTTTTTTATCACCCAAGGCTTGGGCAAAAGCCAAACCCAAAGTTATGCCAATGTCCTCAACACTATGGTGGGCGTCGATGTCGAGATCACCTTGGCAAACAATATCCATATCGATCAGGCCATGTCTGGCGATCTGATCCAGCATATGGTTAAGAAACGGTAAACCGGTGCTAAACGCGGCTTGGCCGTTACCATCAAGATTGATGCCGATTTTGATCCGGGTTTCGAGCGTATTACGCTCAACCTGAGCGATCCTTGAGTTCATGCTAATGCAGGGGTAGCTTATTGTCTGTCTAGTTTACGTGATTGTAGCGGCTACGCCAAACTCTTGCTGGCAATTTCGTAGACATCTTTAGAAAGATTCACAGTTTCGACGATACGTTGTAATTGTTTTTTCATCAATACTTGCCGATCTACATCATACCGACGCCATTGCGCCAGCCCGGTTACCATCCGCGAAGCGATTTGCGGGTTTAGCGTATTCAGCGCCAACACCTGATCGGTTAAAAACCGATAACCATCGCCGTTTTTGGCATGAAAGTGTACCGGGTTGGATTGACTGAAAGCGCCAATCAAGGCTCGCACCCGATTCGGAGTTTTCAAGTCAAAAGCCGGATGCTTCAATAAATTCTGTACGGTGGCAAAGGTATTGGGCATACTGCTGGTCGCCTGCAAAGCAAACCACTTATCAATCACCAGCGCTTCTTTTCGCCATTGGTGGTAAAAGCTGTCCAGACTCCGGGCTTTGGCTGGATGCTCGCTATTCACGATAGCGGACAGCGCCGCCATTTGGTCGGTCATATTGCCGGCGCTGTAGAATTGTTGCTCGGCTAAATGATAACTTTCAGCAGATTCCTGTGTAATCAGGAAACACAAGCAAATGTTTTTCAAGCGGCGTCTTCCCACAGCATCCGCATCAAAATAACCGGACTCATCTCGGTTGTGTTCCAGATACATGCGCAAAAATTCGGCCTGTAATTGCTCTGCTAGGGTTTTTTTCACAAATTCACGCGCCTGATGAATGGCGTCGACATCAATTATTTGCATCTGCCCGGCCAGATAACTTTCTTCCGGCAAGGCCAGCAACATGGCTTGATAAGAAAAATCCTGGGTATCATTTGCTGCCAATAAGCTGCGATAGGCTTCTATTATCACTGCGTCCAATTGTAATGGCCGATAGTTTTGCAGATCGTCGATCAAGCGAAAAATCACCTGCACCGCCAATTGTTGACCGGCTTCCCAGCGATTAAACGTATCCGAGTCGTAGCGCAGCAAAAAGGCCAACTCTTCCAGACTGCGCTCCATTTTTAAAATGACAGGCGCTGAAAAGCCGCGTAATAAGGAGACTATCGGCTGTTGACTTAAATTATCAAAACTAAAGGTGTGCTCGGCTTTGGTAATATTCAGGATAATTTCAGCATAATGTTGTCCCTTATATTCTATATCGGCCGGAGCGCCGTCAGTTGCCAATAAACCTAGCTTTACCGGAATATGCAGCGGAACTTTAACCGGCTGATTAGGGGTTGGCGGACAGTATTGGGCTATGGTGACATGCAATTTCCGGGTTGCTGAGTCGTATTGCTGACTGACGGTCAAAACCGAGGTGCCGGCTTGCGAATACCAAAGCCGGAACTGGCTTAGCTCAACGTGATTAGCCGCTTCCATCGCATTCACAAAATCCTCGCAGGTGACTGCCTGCCCATCATGGCGGGCAAAATACAAATCACAGCCTTTACGAAATCCCTCGGCGCCCAACAGGGTATGCAGCATGCGCACCACTTCCGCGCCTTTTTCGTAGACGGTCAAAGTATAGAAGTTATTGATTTCAATATACGCGTCAGGGCGAACCGGATGCGCCAGAGGGCCTGCATCTTCGGCAAATTGCCGGGTTCTTAAGGCGTTGACATCTTCTATGCGCTTTACAGCGCGCGAGGAACGGTCGCCGCTAAACTCCTGATCACGGAAAACTGTAAAACCTTCTTTCAAACTCAATTGGAACCAATCGCGGCAAGTTATGCGGTTACCGGTCCAATTATGAAAATACTCATGGCCTATCACGCCTTCGATATGCTGATAATCACTATCGGTAGCAGTATCCGGACGCGCCAACACAAATTTGGTATTAAAAACGTTCAGTCCTTTGTTTTCCATCGCTCCCATATTGAAATGATCGACCGCAACGATCATATACAAATCTAAATCATATTCCCGTCCATAGCTTTCTTCGTCCCAACGCATGGCGTTTTTCAAGGACTGCATGGCGTGCGCGCATTTATCCAAATTGTGCTGCTCAACAAAAATTTGCAAGCCTATAGTGCGGCCGCTCATGGTTATAAATTTGTCCGCCACGTTCTCCAATTGTCCGGCCACCAAGGCAAATAAATAACAGGGCTTGGCAAAAGGATCTTCCCAACTTACCCAATGCCAATTATTGGCGAGTTCACCCTGAGCAATACGGTTACCGTTGGAGAGCAAAACCGGATACTTGTCTTTGTCGGCGGTCAACGAGGTTTTGAAGCAACTCATGACATCAGGTCTGTCCAAAAACCATGTGATTTTCCTGAACCCCTGAGCCTCACATTGGGTACACAACATGCTGTTGGATAAATACAGGCCTTCCAGGGCAGTATTGGCTTGCGGATAAATGAGGTTTACGATATGGACGACAAAAGCTCTATCCTGAGGCACTTGATGCAGGATCATGGTTTCCGGCGTCAACGTAAAGTCCTCATCGCTAAGCGCAACACCATCCATTACTATTTCGACCAACTCCAGTTCTTCACCGTTTAAAGTTAAGGATGTGCTGTCCACATGGCTTTGCGGATTCCGGCGCAGGTGCAAATATGATCGAACCACAGTCTGTTTTTCGTCGAGATGGAATTCCAGCTCAACTTGATCAATCAGATATTCTGGTGGACTATAGTCTTTCAGGTAAATGGTTTGCGGGCTTGCATCGCGCATTGATTATCGCTCTTCGTGTTGTTTAATAGGTTGAGGCTTATAGGAAATCAACCAATAAGTCGTCCCTAACGCCAGAATGACCGTAGCCATAGCAATAATATAAGTAGGCTCTAAGTCTTTAAAGTCCAGCATGATCACTTTTCGGGAGATCGCCATCAAAGCTGTGGCAATTACCAATTTTATCGGCAATACATCGCGCTTAATATATAGGGTAATGTTGATAAAAATTTCTATGGAAATCAGCACCACCATAAAGGCGCCAAATATTGCCAAAATATCAGAGACGCTTAACAGAAAAAACGGCTCTGCGACGGCGCGCCGATAGATTATATACATAACATCGGCAACTCCCCAGAGAATAACCAACGTCATCAAGATCGCCAAGATTCTGACTGCAAAATGAATTATACCATGCAACACCTTTAGCAATCCGTCTTCGACGACTGGCGGCAGATGTTCTTCATGACCATCTCCCAAATCCCGAATATTATGACCGGATCCCTTGGAAGAGGCTGAAAGCGTAGATGGACGGACAGGCGGCTTATCCATGATTACTCCGTGTGATTTTGCAAAGCGGCATAGGCAATCAGCCCCCATGCCAACAAAAAGGCAACCCCGCCAAACGGGGTAATGATGCCTAACCAGGCGATATTGAAAATCGCCAACACATATAAACTGCCGCTAAATAGTAGGATACCAGCCATTAGCAGATTGCCGGCCCAACGTAAGTACCTATTAGGCGGTAATATCGCTACTAAACCCAATGCCAATGCATGCCACATTTGATAGCTTACCGCAGTTTTATAAACTTCAAGCAAATGTTCTGAAAGAATATTTTTTAAGCCGTGAGCGCCAAATGCACCCATTGCTACCCCGAAAAATCCTGCCAGCGCAGCCCAAAATAGAAACGGTGAACGTTGCATTATTTCTCCAGTAAGCGCGGCATTAATTGCACCAGATTACAAGGCCGGGTGCGGTAATCGAGTTGATCCTTAATTAAACTTTCCCAAGCCGTCCGGCAAGCGCCGGAAGAACCGGGTACGCAAAAAATATAGGTGGCGTTCGCCACGCCGGCCAATGCTCGTGACTGCATGGTCGAACTTTTGATCTCCTGATAAGAGATCATACGAAATACTTCGCCAAAACCGTCCAACACCTTATCCAATAAGGGCAGCACCGCCTCTGGAACCCCATCTCTACCGGTGACGCCAGTGCCGCCGGTAGTGAGAATGACGTTAACTTCCATATCGGCTATCCAGTGACTGACAGCAGCGCGGACCTGATAAATATCATCCGTCACTATTTTCTTGGCATAAAGTCTGTGACCGGCTTGAGTCAAACCGGAAACCAAAGCTTGCCCGGAAACATCGTCGGCCTCGCTACGCGTATCAGACACAGTCAACACGGCTATGTGCAAAGGGATAAATCGCCGGTCTTCACTCACACTCTTGAGCTCCAAAATATTATAGATGTCAAAAAACCTGGATTTTTAGTTTTCCAAGCCCATGACAGAAACTTACCTGTAATAATAGTATATATAGTTTTCGGCATTCTATAGAAATCGCTAGTAATCTTCTTAAAAATTCTGACCTATCAGTCTTGATAGGCTTTGGGGATTTATTCTCTGACTGTCATATTGACGTCATCTGCATTGCCTTAAGATGCAGACCTTAAGTGTCAATAACCGGTTTAGCTATCTTAATCCCATCATGATCAATGCAAATTTCCGTTACGAAAAAATAGCGAGTCTTAGCGCGCTATTGCTCCTGCTGTTTACTTGTTATCAAGTCTTACAACCCTTTGTGTTTGATCTGCTGTGGGCAGCGATCTTGTGTTATGTCACTTGGCCTTTGTACAGCAGGCTGCGCAGCCTAGGCTTGTCTCCCGATTGGGCGGCGACCGGCATGGTTACGCCTATCAGTATCTTGTTGCTGGCGCCCTTTGTCGCGGCTGCGTTTACCTTTACCGACGATATTAACAACATGCTGCATTGGCTGAATCAAAGCGCACATAGCTGGCCGCCGCCGCCGCCCTGGTTGCATAAACTACCGCTAGTTGGCGAAAACGCTATACAAACCTGGCAAAAATTCGGCGAAGACTCTAACCGCATCGTCAATTTCGGCCGCCAATATGCGCTAAGCGCCAGTACTTGGGTGTTGCAACAAAGCCTAATGTTGATGGAGGGTTTGGTGCACATGGGCCTTAGTTTGCTGGTTTTGTATTTCTTCTATCGCGACGGCGAACATGTCGCCCAGCATGTGGTGATTGCCTTAAAACGTCTGGCCGGCGAACAAACCCAGCGCATTCTGGAAATTGTGCAATCCAGTTTGCGAGCAGCAGTATACGGCATCATCGGCACCGCGCTAATTCAGGCCATTGCCTCAATCTTGGGATTGGTCATAGCCGGGGTGCCCTATGCTTTTATTTTAGGCGTCATCTCTTTCTTTTTGATGATCATCCCGAATGCCGGCACTTTGCTCTGGCTGCCAATTGCAGCATTTCTCTTTATTGATGGCGAACTTTGGTGGGCGCTGTTTATCGTCCTGTGGTTTTCACTGTTTGTCGGCACCATCGATAACTGGCTGCGGCCTATCTTGATCAGCCGCGAAATTGATCTGCCGTTTATGCTGATCGTGTTTGGCATCTTCGGTGGTCTACTGGCGTTCGGTTTTATCGGCGTGTTTATCGGCCCAACTTTGCTTGCAACAAGTTATGCGCTGATTTTGGATTGGTTGATTCAGAAAGAGCAAGCGGCGTCTATGAACAAGCAATTAAAAGAATAGCCATACAAAAATAACTGTAGGAGTGGGCCATGCCCGCGATTAGGCCTTTAAATTTGGATAGCCCTCAATCGCGGGCATGGCCCACTCCTACGTCATTTACAGCAACTTTTGGTAGTCCCTTAAGTAATAACAGTTGGCTCAGTTCTACCGGTCCGCTGTTTAAGCTGGCTCAGTTGTTCAGCAATGTTTATTAATTCCATTAAGGCAACTTGCGCGTCCTGATTGACATCACTGACGTTACGCTCGTATTTTTCCAAATAAATCCGCACGGTGGCTCCAACTGTCCCGGTGCCGGACAACCGAAACACTATCCGCGAACCATTGGTAAAACCGATGCGTATGCCCTGGTGACTGCTGATACTCTGATCAATTGGATCGGTATAGCTAAATTCATCGGCAAATTTGATAGTGTATTCTCCCCAGCTTTGACCCGGCAGGCTCTCAAATTGGCTTAGCAAATGCTCGACAACACCGTTGGCAATCGTCAAATCGACCGCTTCGTAATCATGCCGGCAATAAATATCTCGCCCGTATTTTTGCCAATGTTCGTGGACAATATCCGCAACAGAATCACGTTTACGGGCGATCAGGTTCAACCAAAACAAAACCGCCCAGAGACCGTCCTTTTCCCGCACATGGTTAGAGCCGGAGCCAAAGCTTTCCTCGCCACAGAGGGTGATTTTGCCGGCGTCCAGCAGGTTGCCGAAAAATTTCCACCCGGTCGGGGTTTCGAAACAAGGTAAGCCTAAGGCTTGCGCCACCCTGTCCACAGCCTGACTGGTCGGCATAGAACGCGCCACGCCGCTAATGCCTTTGGCGTAAGCTGGAATTAGGCGGGCATTGGCAGCCATGATCGCCAGACTATCACTAGGCGTAACGAAAATATTCGCCCCCATAATCATATTTCGGTCGCCATCGCCATCGGAAGCGGCGCCGAAGGAAGGTGGATTGTCGCCCAGCATAATTTCGGTCAGTTCATGCGCATGCACCATATTCGGATCCGGGTGACCGCCGCCGAAATCTTCCAATGGCATAGCATTGAATACCGAACCGGGCGCAGCACCCAAGATTTCTTCCAATATATGTCTGGCATAAGGACCGGTAATGGCGTGCATGGCGTCAAAGCGCAAAGTGATCAAACCTGCAGCTATGCTTTGTTTAATCAGTGCAAAATCAAAAATTTCCGCCATCAGCTCGGCATAGTCGGCCACCGGATCGATAATTCTGACTTTTAAGCCAGCAAGTTCTCTCTCGCCCAGCGCATCCAAATCCAGATCATCCAATTCCGCCAGTTGATAACTGCTGATACTTTTAGTATTTTGAAAAAGCGCATCGGTGAATTTTTCCGGTGCAGGGCCACCGTTACTGACATTATATTTAATACCGAAATCTTCATCGGGACCACCCGGATTATGGCTGGCAGATAGCACAATACCGCCAAAAGCTTGATATTTACGGATAATATGGGAAGCAGCCGGCGTAGATAATAAGCCGCCTTGACCAATGATTAATTCGCCGAAACCATTAGCAGCGGCCATTTTTATTATGGTTTGGATGGCTTGGCGGTTAAAATAGCGGCCATCCCCACCTATTATGAGGATTTTCCCTTGAAATTCTTCTAGACTATTGAAGATAGATTGGACAAAATTTTCCAGATAGCCGGGTTGCTGAAAAACTTTTACTTTTTTTCGTAAACCTGAAGTGCCTGGTTTTTGATCATCAAAGGGCGTGGTTTTATAGGTTGTTATTTTCATGATTACCCTGGAAAGCGACAATTGGAAACAGTTGAATTACACCAAAACTTTAATTATATAGACTGTTTATGATACATAGAAGATTATTCAAGGTTTTGCTGGTATGCGCGTGCCTATCCCCGGTGATTAGTTTTGCAGATCAGGATGTTTGGTTACTGGTAGATACCCAAAGCTTGAGCATGGAAGTCAAAAAAGGCGATAAAACCGTTGCGGTCTTGCAAAATATCGCTATAGGTCGAAACGGCGCCGGAGAAAAAACTAAACGCGGCGACGATATTACCCCGCTCGGCAACTACCGAATTGGCTGGATAAATGAAAAAAGTACATTCCGAAAATTTTTCGGTTTAACCTTTCCAAGCATAGAAGATGCCGATAGTGCTCTAAAGCAAGGTAAAATAAATACAGACACCTACGATGGCATTGCCAGAGCGCATTTGACCGGACAGGTACCGCCGCAAGATACTGATTTGGGGGGACAAATTGGCATTCACGGTTTAGGTGGCGTTAGTTTGTCTTTCCATAAATCCATGAATTGGACGCGTGGGTGCATCGCGCTGACTAATGATCAAATCGATCAATTAAGTCAGTGGATTGAAAAAGGAACACTTGTCACAGTGAAATAATGTTGGTATAAATCCAAAAAATGTTGGACAATTGACAACGTTTTTATTTTTTATATTTTTGAAACCACAATCAAGGGGAAAACCATGATGAAAGCAATTAAATTTTCAGCAGTATTAGCAATTGCAGCTTTAGCGACCGGTTGCGCAAGCACTTCCGATCTGGAAGCTTTAGATGCAAGAGTTAGCTCTTTAGAAGGCAAAGTTTCTTCTGCCTCTGCTGATGCTGCTTCTGCTAAAGCATCTGCAGCAGATGCTGCAGCTAAAGCTGCTGAAGCTTCTTCTGCTGCTAGAGCGGCTCAAAGAGCTGCTGAAGAAACCAACAAAAAATTGGACAACATGTACAAACATGCAAAAGCCAAATAAGCAAAAGCTTCATTAATTTTGTTGTTTTAAAAAGCTCGTGAGTCGCAAGGCTCACGGGCTTTTTTAATGTTTAAAATTATCCGGATTTTTTCAGACTTTACACCATAGCCTTTCCATCTGCTTCGCTCATACAACTTCCCAAGCCACGACAGCTGAAAACTCAGCAAACCGCGCGTCTGAATATTCTCAAGATACAAATAATAAATTGGATAGGCTGATCAAAAATAAGCCTGAGAACCAGGCTTATTTTCATCACTGGATTTATAAAGGTTGAACTACTGACGGCTGTGTGCTGGACTTACGTTCGTAAATAGCTACCGGCATTCCGGAAATTTTTTGAATAGCCTGTTTCAATACAGAGCCTTTTAAAACCGGCATTACTCCACCATTGGCTTTCAATATCAAATTCAAGGCAATTTCCAAACGCTCTTCATAGCTGACCGGATTTTCTTCCAATTCCGGAAAAGCCGCCAAATACAAAGTATCGTGGTACCAACCCACCTTAATAGACTGATTAACAATGTTGACTTGCGTACCGACTGGTACCATTGGGAAAAATTTATCTATATCATCCGGATACATCCGGATACAACCATGACTGACGCGCATGCCAACCCCATCCGGCTGATTGGTACTGTGAATCAAGTAGCCGGGGATGCCGAGCCGAAACGCAAACAAGCCCTGCGGATTATCGGGTCCGGGCGGATAATAAGCTTGCAAGGGGTCGCCATTAGACAAATGCTCGGCAATGATGGATGGCGGCGGCGTCCAGGATGGATTTTCGGTTTTACCGACAATTTTGGTTTTTCCTAAAGGCGTTTTCCAATCCACTCGACCGATCCCAATTGAATAGGTAATCACAGTATAAGGATCCGGATAATAATAGATACGCATTTCCGGCAAATTGATCACTATGCCTTCGCGAGGCGCATCCGGTAAAATAAAACTGCTTGGTATCCTTACTTCTGTGCCTTTACCAGGCAGCCAACGGTCGACATGAGGATTTGCCAATACAATTTCATCCTGACCTACTTTATAATCAACGGCGACATCAATCAGCGTATCGTCGTTTTTAACTTTTGTCGATTGAATTTGGTAAGGCGGACTGCCGATCAAGCTGTCACCTGGTCTATCCGGCGCGGGTAAGGTTAGAGCAGTTGCTGTGCAACTTGCTGTCAATAATAAGCTGAATAAAAATCTGGATTTCATCAGGCCTTGCGCTCCTCAGCAAACAATTCAAGTAGTCTTGGTAAAAACTGCGTCAGTTCCACAGTCATAATGGAAAAATCAGCATCAAATTGTCCAATTTCGTCGTCGGTTTCGATTTCGGCCGCTTGTTCTTGAATAAGCTCCAGAAATTTTAGGCGTTTAACGGATAAATTTTCATCTAATACAAACGCCAAACGCTCCGCCCAACTCATGGCGAGTTTAATCACTTGTTTACCGCTGTCTAAATGGTTTTTAATTTCCGGCAATGCCAAATCATGGCGCTTACAGCGAATAATAGCGCCATCTTCTTCCGGCGCACGCAATTCGCATTCATCTTCAATTAGAATGTCTTTAGGGGAGCTATTGCTGATCAACCATTGGGTCATCACTACGGTAGGCTTTAACTCGCCACTGATGGGCGTAACCGGCAAAGAACCCAAGCATTTTCGTAATAATGTCAGTAAATCCTCGGCTTTTTTCGGCGAAGCAGCATCGACTACCATCCAACCGTTTTGGCTATCAATATAAGCATAGGTTTTCCGGGAAAATGAAAAAGCTCTTGGCAACAGCTCAAAAATTAATTCATCTTTAATCCGGGTACGTTCTTTTTGCGGTAATTTTCGGGCTTCCTGTTCCTCGATTTCACTAATTTTCTCTTGCAGCATTTCGTTGATGACTGAAGATGGAATAACCTTCTCTTCCTTTTTTGCACAGAACATCGTATAACCATTGACGCTGTGCGCCAATACTTCTGAAACCTTGCCCAGCGGTGAAGTCCAGCCAAAACTGAATTCATCATGCGCGCCACAAGCTCGGAAAGGTTGTTGCTGAAGCTTTTGTTCCAAAACATCAGCGGTTAGGGTGAAAGGTTCTGTAAAACGATAAACAGCAAGATTTTTAAACCACATGGAACAACTCTTTTTTCAAAACCCGGCATTATCGCAAATTTGTGCAACTGTTAGTAATCTCTGATGCTTTTAATCCAAAAAAGTCTGGCCGACAACAACGGTTCGTTTTAGGCTCTGTGATATGATGCTTAGCCTTTATATTCCCATCTTGAACATACGATGAGTGCTATTTGGAACAATTGTCTGTCCAAACTTGAACATGAAATTCCAACCGGAGATTTCAGTACCTGGATTCGACCGCTGCAAGCGGTAGAAACCGATAAGCAATTGAAATTACTTGCTCCCAACCGCTTTATCATCGATCATATCAAACAGCATTTTTTTGCAATCATCGAAGACGCCGTCAACGAATTTTCAAATGCCACGCTTTCGGTGCAATTCGAGATCGGCAGTAAAAAATCGCCGGCCATCAAAGCCCCCAGCTTCAATAAAAGTCCGGCGCAAAAAAAGAATCAGCCTAACTTTTTGAATAAAACCTTTACCTTCGAAAGTTTTGTCGAAGGTAAATCGAATCAGCTAGCCAGAGCCGCCTCGATGACGGTTTCGGAAAACATCGGCCGTGTCTACAACCCGCTTTTCATTTATGGCAGTTCCGGTCTCGGCAAAACCCATTTAATGCACGCCATCGGCAACGCCGTGCTACTGAAAAATCCCGATGCCAACATTGTCTATCTGCATTCGGAAAAATTCGTGCAGGATATGGTAAAGGCGCTGCAACAAAACAGTATTAATAATTTTAAAGAATACTATCGCAGCATCGATATATTGTTAATGGATGATATTCAATTTTTGGCCGGTAAAGAACGTTCGCAGGAAGAATTTTTTCATACCTTCAATAATCTACTGGATCAAAAGCATCAAGTAGTTTTAACCTGTGATAAATATCCCAAGGAAATTAACGGCCTGGAAGATCGCTTGAAATCACGTTTCGGTTGGGGTCTGCCAGTGGCAATCGAACCGCCGGATCTAGAAACCAGAACGGCAATTTTGATTAAAAAAGCGCAACAGGTTGGCGTAGATTTACAGCAGGAAATTGCGTTTTTTATTGCCAAACGCATTCCTTCCAATGTCCGAGACTTGGAAGGAGCCTTAAGAAGAGTCATTGCCAATTCCCAGTTCACCGGTCGCGAAATTACGCTGGAATTTACCAAAGACGCCTTGCACGATTTGATTAGCTTGCAGGACAAACTGGTCAGTATTGATAACATCCAGAAAACCGTGGCTGAATATTTCAAAATTCGACTTGCTGATTTATCCTCAAAAAACCGCAAACAATCCATTACCCGGCCGCGACAAATAGCCATGTGTTTAGCACGCGAACTGACTTCGCATAGCTATCCGGAAATCGGCGAAGCTTTCGGCGGCCGCGATCACACTACGGTGATTAACGCCTGTAAACGTATAGCAGAGCTTAAGGAGGATGATGTAAAAATGGCCGAGGATTTTAAAAATCTGATGCGCACCTTATCACAGTAAGGTTTCTGAAATTTAGCTGATTTTTTCTTTAGTCTTCATCTCGGTTTTGTTGTTATACATCGCCGCATCTGCTTTAGTCATCAGCTCATCAACCTGATGGCCGTCATCCGGGTAAATAGCAACACCAATACTCGCTGTGACGACAAGCTGATGGCCTAAACTGATAAAAGGTTGGGCTATGGCTTGCTGAATCTGCTGAGTGGTGCGTTGGGTATCCTCGATACTATGAATCCCGCCCAGTAACACAACAAATTCATCACCACCGATACGGGCGGCCAAATCGGATTCCCGAATTACCGAGCTAACAGCCATAGCCACATGAATTAAAGCTGCATCCCCTGTCTTATGGCCGTAATTATCGTTGATATCTTTAAAATTATTTAAATCAATAAAACAAAGCGCAACTTTTTGCTCACTACGGTTGGCAGCAAGCAATTGTTTATTTGCATATGGCAGAAAGGTATTTAGATTCGGAATACCGGTCAACGGATCGTTATAGGCTAAATGCCTTACTTCAGCTTCGGCAAGTTTACGCAAATTTATTTCCTTTTTCAGGCGTAGCCAACCAAACAATAATCCTCCAGTCACAATTAAAACCAGACTCCCGATTATTCCCCCATAAATAATAATTTTCTTTAGATTTTCAACTTGATTGGGTGGATTCGGGTCATAGATAAATCCCTCTAAGGAGAAATCAGGTTTGCCCATACCCACTTCAATAAAAGAATCGGCCATGCGTTGCCAGCGTCCCGGATTCATATGTCCAATTTCTATCAAGTCAGGTAAAATAAGGGTGCGCATTGCAGCCGCTTCAAACTGTAAATGTTCTCTAGATTTTTGTACCTGATACTTTATTAACAGTAAATCGATAATTTCCTCGGGGTGATCCATCGCATATCGCCAACCTCGCAATGAAGCGCGGCGAAATGCTTCAACTCTTTCTGGATGTTGTTTGAGTTCCTGTTCGCTAGTAAACAGAATATCACTATAGAAATCGATACCATAGGTACTGGGATTGATTATCGTATAATTAATCCCCTGCTGTTCCATTAAGAAAGTTTCATTGGTTAGATAAGAATTGAAGGCTACCACCTTACCTGAAAGCAGATCTGTAAAATCATAGCTGCTGGGGACAATATCAATAACATCCGCTTGTATACCCTCACGCAAAAACATAGCGTGGAAATCTGCGTCAGTGCGGGCATTCATCAACATGATTTTTTTTCCAATTAAATCATGAGGCGAGTTGATGCCTAGCTCTTTTCTTGCCAACAGCACGGAAGGAGAATGTTGAAAAATGGCAGCCAAGGCCACAACCGGCTGACCTTGTAGTCTGGCGTAGAGGATTTCGCTATTGGATTCCGCATATTGAACCCGCCCAGACAATAGTTCTTCAACCGGAGTTATGCCGGGACCAGCCTCGTGTATCTTTACTTCCAAGCCCTCAGCACGATAAAAGCCTTTTTCCACGGCGGCATAATAACCGGCGAACTGAAATTGATGATGCCAGCGTAACTGAAAATCTATCTGTTGCAAGTGCCGGTCAAGCGCCAAAGTCGGATGAGTTTGCAATAATCCGCTGATCATAAACAGTTTAACAATTCGGCAAAAAACTGCCATTTTCTTCATGGATAGTGCGCTAATTTATTGAAAGAAATTCCAGGCATTTCTCTATCCATTATTTTTTGTTGTACCTAATTAGGCTTTAAAATTGTAAACCAAAGTATAGCGTTTTTATGTCAACTGAATATTACTTACCTTTTTCTCTTGCTGACAGCATAAAAATTCATACTCTAAGCATCCTCAGACCGGCTTAAATAATGCCGATATTTTCCATACATGACCGCAATGTATTGGAGGGCATTGCGTCAAGAAAAGGCCGTTTATATCTTCCAGAGCTTCTGAATTTTTGTCAAATTTGGTGCTGATAGTGACTATGCAACAGCGTGTTTACAGCTGTTGACAAAACTGACATTATCCCAGGGTAAACAATGTGGATAAAGTGTGTGTAAAAACCTCTGTCCAACTTATCCACAAGCCTTCAACAAGCAGACTTAGGGTCTATCTACACATTTAAACATTCGCAACAGATTGTTTATTATTAGCTAATACTGCTTTTCCACAGGTTTTGCCATGCCTAATAGTAATAATAGGTTTATAGATCTATATATATATAATTATTATTACGCAAATAGAATTTAGCTAAATTTTCCTCTATAGCGGGAATTTTCAAGCAAATCCAAGCTTTTCAAATCGAATCAAAAAAATAACAAAAAATAGTGCTTCGTAGCGTCATTAACCAACACCTAAAAATCAATTTAGCGGGTGATGGCAATTAACCACTCTTTTCCACCATAATAATGGCCTGAGTGTGGAAAAAGCTGTAGCTATCTATCGGCGTAAATTGTGGATAAACTGTGCTCAAATTTAGCAAGATGACTTGTCCACAAACTGTCAACAATGTTAACCTTGACTGAAGTACAGGATATTATGGTTATAAATTGCTGATTTTAAATATTAAAACAGGGTTTTCCACAGCTTTTCATCCACATAGTAGTAACAATAAATAAAAGATATTTATATGAAGTTTATTATTAGCAGAGATCAAATCTTAGCGCCGTTGCAACAAATCGTCAGCGTTATCGAAAAACGTCAAACCATGCCGATTCTTTCCAATGTGTTGTTGATGGTTGATGAGCAACAATTAATCATGACCGGCACCGACACCGAAATTCAGATAGTGGCTAAATTAAATGTTGCAGCCATCCATGCTGTCGGTAGCATCACAGTGCCGGCCAGGAAGTTTCTGGACATTTGTCGTTTGTTGCCAAGCGGCGCTGAAATTAACTTTGAGTTGCATGACGATAAAGTCAAAGTGGTTTCCAATCGCAGCCGATTTTCCTTAAGCACATTGCCGGCGGAACATTACCCAGAATTTAACGAATCGGTATATGAGTATCAATTTTTACTAAATGCCGGCAAGTTTAAGAAAGCCTTGGAAAAAACCCTGTTTTGCATGGCTAGTCAAGATGTGCGCTATTATCTGAATGGCTTGTTATTGAATGTTAGCAATTCCAAGATCAAGCTGATTGCCTCGGATGGTCACCGCTTATCCATCTATGAAGACGACATAGGCTTGCCCACCGGTTATGAAGCCCGTATCATCCTGCCCAGAAAAGCCGTACAAGAGTTAAGCCGATTGCTGGACGATCCCGAGACGGAATTAAATATTCAGTTTTCCGGCAACAATATTAAAATCTATTACAAAGACGTGGTGTTTACCTCAAAACTGATAGACGCAAAATACCCTGATTTCAGCAAGGTCTACAAACAGACATTTTTATCACCGATACAGATACCAAAACTAATTTTAAAAGACGCCTTAACCCGCGTGGCTATCTTGTCCAATGAAAAATTCAAGGGCGTGACTTTTGATCTAAGCACAGATTTATTAAAACTCAGTACCCATAATCCGGAACACGACGAAGCAGAAGAAGAGTTGGTTATAGAGTATCAAGGACCAGCATTGAATATTTCCTTCAACTCGCAATATTTGCTGGATGCAGTCAGCAATCTTGATGCAGACACAGCAGTATTAACCATTGCCGCCAACGCCAGCAGTTGTTTTATTGAAGAACCGGTGCAAGCTTTGTTTAAATTCATCGTGATGCCGATGCGCATGTAAGCCCGATTCATGGCCTTATTAAAACTGGATGTTTTAGCTGTCAGAAACATCCGCGCCGCAAGCATTGCTCCATCGCCTACCCTGAATCTGATCATTGGCGCCAATGCCAGCGGGAAAAGCTCGCTGTTGGAAGCGATTTTTATTCTCGGTAGAGCGCGTTCTTTTCGCACCACGCACATAAAACAAGCGATTGCTTTCGATCAGGCGCAACTCTTGGTCTCAGCACAAAACCGCTTGCCGAACGGTTCAGTCAGTAGTCTGGGCATTCAAATCGATCAAAAACAAAGCGAAATTCGCATCGACCAGGAAAACAAACAGAAAGCCGATCTGGCTTATGCTTTCCCGGTGCAATTGATCCAGCCAAAAAGTTATCGTTTATTGGATGCAGGTCCGCAACTGCGGCGGGAATTTCTCGATTGGGGCATTTTTAACCACAACCGCAATTTTTTATCCAACTGGCGAAAATTCAATAAAGCCTTGCAGCAACGTAACGCTTTGCTTAAAAGCCGGCAAAGCAAACAACTCTCCGCTTGGGATAAAGAACTGGTCGAATACGGCGCAAAGGTGAACCAATTTCGCCTACAGTACATACAAGACCTACAACCGGTATTTATGGAAATGGCTAGCCATTTTCTGGATACCACAGCGATTGATTTAAAATTCAATAGTGGTTGGGACGACAAACAAAGTTTGGAACTTATTTTAAAAACTGATCTCGAAAAAGACTTACGTTACGGTTTCACGCATAGTGGACCACACCGCGCCGACTTCCTGACCTATCACGATAAACGTTTGGCTAAAGACTATTTATCCCGTGGCCAACAGAAATTGTTGATGCTGGCTTTGATGCTGTCCCAGGTTAAATTGTTGAACCAAACCGCACAAAATAGCTGTTGTATTTTAATTGATGACCTTACCGCCGAATTGGATACTGTTAATAGGCTAAAATTGTTAGAATACCTGTCTTTATTAGGTTGTCAGGTGTTTATGACGGCAACCGAGTTAGCCGATTTTGGCGACATAAGTAAATTAGAACATTACAAAATGTTTCACGTGGAACATGGTTGCATCAACTAGTTTTTTTGTTCCACGTGGAACATAAATAAACGCATCAAGCACGTTTCTTTAGCCTCTTTGTTTAGCAAACAAATGCAGATACGGCATTGTTGTACAACACCAAGCAATGGATAAAATAACCATGAGTGAGCAATACGATAGTTCGAATATCACAGTACTGAAGGGTCTGGATGCTGTCAGAAAGCGTCCAGGTATGTACATCGGCGATACTGACGACGGTTCCGGTTTACATCACATGGTATTCGAAGTAGTCGATAACTCGATTGATGAAGCCCTAGCCGGATACTGCAAAGGCGTGGATGTGGTCATTCACGAAAACGGATCAATCTCGGTATACGATGATGGTCGTGGCATTCCAGTGGATATACACAAAGAAGAAGGCAAGTCGGCAGCGGAAGTGATTATGACTGTGTTGCATGCCGGCGGTAAGTTTGACGATAATGCTTATAAAGTGTCCGGCGGTTTGCACGGCGTTGGCGTATCTGTGGTGAATGCCTTATCCGAAGAATTGACGCTGAAAATTCGCAAAGACGGCAAGCAGCACATGCAAAGGTATCATCTAGGCGTACCGGATGCGCCGTTGGCTGTCATTGGCGAGGCGCAAGGTACCGGCACCTATATCAATTTCAAACCCAGCCCGATTGTTTTCACTAATATCGAATTTCACTACGAAATTTTAGCGAAACGTTTACGTGAGTTGTCGTTCTTAAATTCCGGAGTACGGATTTCTCTCCGTGATGAAAGAAGCGGTAAGGAAGATGTCTTCGAATTTGAAGGCGGCATCAGCGCTTTCGTGCAACATCTGAATAAAAACAAAACCCCGTTATTCGAGAAAGTGTTTCACTTTATCGCGGAAAAAGAAGGCGTGGTCGTGGAAGTGGCGATGCAGTGGAACGACTCCTATCAGGAAAATGTATTCTGCTATACCAATAACATCCCGCAACGCGATGGCGGCACGCATTTAGCCGGTTTTCGCGGCGCGTTGACGCGCACTCTCAATCAATACATCGAAAGCAGTGGCCTAGCTAAAAAGGAAAAAGTCGGCACCACCGGCGACGATGCGCGGGAAGGACTGACTGCGGTGTTATCGGTAAAAGTGCCTGATCCGAAATTCTCTTCGCAAACCAAAGATAAGCTGGTTTCCTCGGAAGTTAAGCCGCTGGTTGAATCCACTATGAACGAGAAGTTTCAGGAGTTTTTACTGGAACAGCCGCAAACTGCCAAAGCCATCGTCAACAAAGTGATCGACGCAGCCAGAGCGCGGGAAGCAGCTCGAAAAGCCCGGGAAATGACGCGGCGGAAAACCACGCTGGATATTGCCGGCTTGCCGGGCAAGCTGGCGGATTGCCAAGAAAAAGATCCGGCTTTATCCGAACTGTTCATAGTGGAAGGGGACTCGGCTGGCGGCTCCGCGAAACAGGGCCGTGATCGCCGCACGCAAGCGATTTTGCCTTTGAAAGGTAAAATTCTGAATGTTGAGAAAGCCCGCTTCGATAAAATGATTTCTTCCGAAGAAGTTGGGACTTTGATTACGGCCTTGGGCTGCGGTATCGGCAAGGACGAATACAATATCGATAAGCTGCGTTATCACCGCATTATTATCATGACCGACGCCGACGTAGACGGTTCGCATATCCGCACCTTGCTGCTAACGTTTTTCTATCGGCAGTTGCCGGAGTTGATCGAGCGCGGTTATATCTACATCGCCCAGCCGCCTTTGTACAAAGTTAAAAAAGGCAAGCAAGAGCATTATGTGAAGGACGATAACGCGCTGAACCAATATTTGATTCAATTGGCGCTGGATAAAGCCCAGCTGCAAACTGCGCCGGACACGCCGGTGATTCAAGGCCAAGGCCTGGAAAAGCTGGCTACCGAGTTTGCGGATGTGATGAGTATTATTAGCCGCTTGTCCAGACGCTATGATGATTTGTATCTGGAACAGATGACCTATATGCCGGTGGTTAACGAGGAAATGAAAGCCGACCCGGAAAAACTGTTGGCTTGGTTTAAGCAAATGGAGCTGAGCCTGAATACCGGCGGCCATAAAGTTATCTTTACCACCGAGTTGGATTATCGGGCCAGCGATGATTTTGATGTCGCCGTCAGCAAGCGCTTGCACGGCATCACCAAAACCTTTGTGTTGCATGCGCCGTTCTTTGCCGGCAACGATTATCAGAAAATCGCCCGCTTTGTGGAAAAAACCATTTCCATGTTCTGCGCGGAATCCGTTATGCGCATGGGGGAACGGGAACAGCAAGTCGATACTTTTAAGCTGGCGTTTGAGTGGATGATGAAAGAGGTAAAAAAAGGCCAACACATCCAGCGTTACAAAGGTCTTGGTGAAATGAACCCGGATCAGCTGTTTGAGACGACGCTGGACGCCAACAGCCGCCGATTACTGCAAGTGACCATCAATGATGCGGTCGGCGCTGATGAGGTCTTCACGACGCTCATGGGCGACGTAGTGGAGCCACGGCGGGATTTTATCGTGAAGAATGCGTTGGATGTTTCGAATTTGGATGTTTAGGTTGTATTTAATCTTCGCTGTTTAGAGTTGCCTTAAAAAATTACGAGTGTTTCTCTCCCCCCTTTGAAAAAGGGGGTTGGGGGGGATTTCTAAAATAAGGGGTAAAAATTTGAGTATTGCTGAAATCATATACCAACACGTTAAATCTATGCCGGATGCAAAAGCTGTTGAAGTATTTCATTTTTTGAGTTCATGGAAACAAAAGCGGATGTAAACAATAACACTGACTCAAGCAGTGACCTTGTCGAATTCATTAACACTTTGCCGCTAGGAAACCGGACCGATGCTGAAATTACGGAGCGGTTTCAGGCTTTAAGAGATGAGTGGAATCAATCATGAAACTGTTTTTGGATGCTTGCAGTATTATTTATCTGCTGGAATCTCGCCAAGAGCAAGGTCGTAAAACCCGTTCGATAATTAGCCATGCCCTGCAAGTTGAAACGCAATTGGTTATTTCCAGTCTGTCTTTTTTAGCCGGAAGGGTAGCCGGGGTAAATTGGATTGTCAGAAAAGCGGATCAGGGAAAATTCGCGTAAAATTGAGCCATTACCCTATTTGGAGAATTTCAATGCACATTGAAGCTGAACTGGACGACATCCATAGTCAACGCTTAGCCATGCTGCAGGAACGTTTGCAAAAACCACTACCTGAAGTTTTAGCCACAGTGATTGATTGGGCGGTAAACTATCAGCCTCCAGGTGTGAATATTCCTGAAGAAACCGGCAATGAAGCAGAGCGTCAAGCAGCCTTAGCCTATTTAACTACGGTAAGCATAGATTGGGGCGGCAAACCGATAGAAAATAGAGATGAGTTCTATGACGACGCAAGAGGTTAAAACGTGCCGGTATTTCTTGATTGTAATATCGTGCTTTATGCCTTAGGTAATGATTTGCGCAAGCGCGTTGTTGCGGAATCTCTTCTCGCACAAAAACCAGTCATTTCTACACAAGTTATAAACGAGTGCAGCCATGTGTTGCGGCGTAAGCTTAAACACTCTCCAGATGATGTTAATCGTGAGTTATCGGCAGTTATCAAGACAGTAACAGTTGTTGATGTTGGTATACAAGAGATACGTCAAGCTTGGAAAATTGCAGCGCGTTACGGATTTAGTCACTATGACAGCTTGATCATTGCGGCGGCGTTGCTTGCCGATTGCACAACGCTCTACAGTGAAGACTTGCATCACGAACAAGTAATTGATTCAAAATTAACTGTGCGCAATCCGTTTTTAATCAGTACCAAATAGACCTTAATGGATTACCAAGAACTCAAACAACTCGAAGACGACCTGTGGGAAGCGGCTGATCAGCTCCGCGCAAATTCCAAGCTTACCGCGAGCGAATATTCGATGCCGGTTCTCGGATTGATCTTCCTCCGTCACGCCACCACACGCTTCTTTGCCTTACTGCCGGATGTGGAAAAAGATATTCCCAACCGCGCCACTGGCGCACTTCGCGAAGAACGCATCAAGCTGGGCTTTCAAGGCAAAGCCGCCATCTATCTGCCGGAAACCTCACGTTACGACTATCTGGCCGCATTGCCGTCCGGCGCTAATGTGGGAGAGGCCATTCGTGACGCCATGCTGGCGATAGAGGAATCGGTTATCGACCAAAACGGCAATAAGCTGTTGGCCGGCGCTTTGCCCAAGGATTATCTCGGTCTGGAGCGGGATTTATTGGCAGAGTTAGTGAAGATCTTCAACAGCCCTGCACTTGCTCAAGCGACTGGCGATGTGTTTGGCCGCATTTACGAATACTTTCTCAATCAGTTCGCGCAAAGCGGGGCGCAGGAGGGCGGCGAGTTTTTCACGCCGCCCAGCCTGGTTAGGATGATAGTTAACATCATCGAACCTGATCATGGCGTCGTGCTGGACCCGGCTTGCGGCTCTGCCGGCATGTTCGTACAAACCGGGCATTTTATTGAAGAGGTGCGCCACCAAAGCACCCATGATATCGACATCGCTTTTTACGGCCAGGAAAAAGCCGACCTGAACAGCAAGCTGGCGCGGATGAATTTGGCTGTGCATGGTTTGGAAGGCAAGATCGTCATCGGCAACACTTTCTACGAAGACCAGCACCAATTGGTTGGCGGCTGTGATTTTGTGATGGCTAACCCGCCGTTCAATGTCGATGGCGTGATGGTGAATAAGATCAAGGCGCAAGTCGGCGAAAATCAAACCGGTCGCCTGCCCTTCGGTTTGCCCGGCGCCACCAGCAAGAGTAAGAAGAATGAGGGCGGCGAAAATATTTCCAACGCCAATAGCTTGTGGATACAATACTTTTATAGTTATCTAAACGCCACAGGCCGGGCGGGTTTTGTCATGGCCTCCAGCGCTTCGGACGCCGGCAATAAAGACCGCGACATTCGTCAGAAGTTGGTGGAAACCGGCCATGTGGATGTGATGATGTCCATCGGCCCGAAATTCTTTTATACCCGCAGCTTGCCGTGTACCTTGTGGTTTTACGATAAAGGCAAACCGGCTGATTTGCTCGATACGGTGTTGATGATAGACGCCCGCAATGTTTACACCGTAGTTTCCGCCCGTTCGCATGTATTTACCGACGAACAGCTTGCCAACCTGAGTGCGAGTAGTTATTTATATCGCGGCGAACATCACAAGTTTGTTGAATTGTTGGCGCACTATCAAAATCAGGTCGGGCAAAAATGTGCGAGTTTACCTGATTGCTTACACGCCGACACTGAAACGGTAGCCGGTTTGATCGATGCGCTGCTTGCCTTCGGTAAATTGACCGAAGACCAAGACGCCATCGCTGCGGTACGCGAAAAGTTGGGCGAGGAACATGGTCTGACTGAGGAACTGTTAGTTGCATACCGCAATGCATTGGCCGCATTGCAAGCACAACATGCGGCATGTCTAACCACGCTGGATGCGCTGCTGGAAACAACACAGACCGAACTGTCGGCATTAGAAGCGCTGGGCAGTGAGGCGAACTTTACGATGCGGAAGATTGTGCAAACTAGTCTGGAAGCCTGCAATCCAAAGTTGAAAGCGGCGTTGCTGGAACTGGAGGCTCGCCACAAGGCCGTGCTGAAGTTGTTGGATATGGCCGAGAAAAACTTACGCGCTCGGCAGTGGCCGGGCTTTGCTGGTGATCATATGCGGGAAGCCAAGAAAGCCTTGTTGCCGCGCGATCTGAAAAAACGCGAACAGCCGACCGTACGGGATTTGGCCGTGGAAGCCTGCAAACGTGCCAGCTACTTTATTGCCCAAGGGCATTGGCTAACGAGTCGTTTTCCGCATGGCTTGTATGTCGACGTGCCGGGTTTGTGTAAGGCTGTAAGTAAAGTTGAAATTGCCGCTAACGATTATTCGTTGACGCCGGGGCGTTATGTTGGGGTGGCGTTGAGCATTGCAGATAATGATGAAGGCGAGGCGTTTCGCATCCGCATGCAGGAAATTCATAGCGAACTGGTTGACCTGAATGTTAAAGCCAATCTTCTTGCAAGGAAAATTCAAACAAGTTTTGCGGAATTGCTGGAATGAGCGCATCAAAAAAAATAAGTGACTTTTGTCTGGTAACATCCAGCAAACGCATTTTTGCCTCTGAGTATGAGGAGTCGGGTGTACCATTCTATCGAAGTAAGGAAGTAATAGAACGCCAATCCGGCAAACTGGAGGTTACAACAGAAATTTTTATTTCCGAAATTCGGTTTGAAGAAATTGAGCGTAAGTTTGGAGTACCACAAGAAGATGACCTATTGCTCACCTCAGTAGGAACACTCGGGATTCCTTATATTGTAAATAAAAATGAACGGTTTTATTTTAAGGATGGAAATCTTACATGGTTCCGTAAATTTAACGGACTAAGTAGTCGTTATCTTTACTACTGGTTTTTGTCTCCTATTGGTAAAGGTGAACTGAAAAAGGCTACAATAGGCTCATCGCAATCAGCATATACGATTAATCTTTTAAATAATTTATCGATTAATCCGCCAGAATTTGATTTGCAGTTGAGGGTAGTCAATTTACTTTCAAACTATGATAACCTTATAGAAATAAATATTCGTAGTATTGCCTTGCTAGAAGAATTAGTGCGGTTGCTGTATCGGGAGTGGTTCATTAATTTACGTTTTTTGGGACATCAGACAAACGATAAATCGATAGTCTTACCGAAAGGATGGGTGAGAAAACCTCTCGCAGACTTGATTGAAACAAGTCCCAAAATAGCTTACGAAAAAGACAAACTCTATCCATATGTGCCGATGCAATCAGTTTCCGAATCTTCAATGGTGATTGGCACCCGTGAAGAACGAATTATCTCAGGCGGGACTAAATTTCAAAATTTCGATACGCTACTAGCGCGGATCACCCCATGTTTGGAAAACGGAAAAACAGCTTTCGTCCAATTTCTTGATGAGGAAACCCCTGTAGCCAGTGGATCGACTGAATTCATTGTTATGCGAAGTAAAACAGTTAATCCCTACTGGGTTTATTGTCTAGCTCGTGAAGATTCATTTCGCGAACATGCCATACGCAGCATGGCAGGAGCAGATGGTCGGCAACGAGTAAATCCGAAATGCTTTGAAACTTACATGACCTATCAGCCGCCAGAGAAAATTCTCAAAGATTTTCAGGAATTGGTTGCGCCGGTATTTGAACAGGTTGAAACATTGGCAAATCAGAATAAAATCCTCATGGCAGCCCGCGACGAACTAATCCCCAAACTGATGTCCGGCGCAATCCAAGTCTAAGCCCTTAAACATGGAGAATATAAAACATGGTCGGTAACAAGCATTCAGAAGACAACAATGTACAGGAACCGGCGGCAAAGTTGTTTGCGAAGGACCTAGGTTGGTGTTCTGTTTTTGCTTTTAACGCTGAGGATTTTGGCCCGGATTCCTTACTGGGTCGGAAGCAGGCTAGCGAAGTGGTGTTAGTGCGGGAGTTGGATAAGGCTTTGATCAAGCTAAACCCAAAACTGGCAGCTACTAGCGCTGGACGCGATAAGCTGCAACAAGCCCGTGATTTGCTACTGGATGCTGATCCAACTAAGACGCTACTCCAGCATAATGCCGAGAAATGGAGTTTTATTCGAGATGGCATTGCTCTCAAGTCGCCAAGCGGTGCAGCCGTTGAAGACGTGCATATCCGCGTCATCGACTTCGATAAGCCTAGTCAAAACGACTTTGTGGTCGTGCGCGAGCTGTGGATACAGAATGGCCCCTTCCGGCGGCGCTGCGATCTGGTCGGTTTCGTGAATGGTCTGCCGCTGGTGTTCATAGAACTGAAACGGCACGATAAGGGTTTGAAGGCGGCTTTCGACGACAATTACACCGATTACAAAGACACTATTCCCTTGCTGTTCCATTATAACGCGCTGGTAATCGTCTCGAATGGGCTGGATGCCCGCTTCGGTTCAATTACCAGCGGTTGGGATCATTTCTACCGCTGGAAACGTCAACACGAAGACGATCCCGATCCGGCGCCCAAGCATGATGAGCCGCCGCTGAAAGCTATCCTGCCGATTTTATTGCAAGGCCTGTGCAGCAAGACGGCTTTGCTGGATATAGTGGAAAATTTCACGCTGTTCGATAGTAGCGAAGAACAGACGGTGAAAATTGTAGCGCGGAATCACCAATTCATGGGCGTAAACCGGGCGGTCGAATGGTTAAAGGAAGGCAACGGCAATCCTTCGGTTTTGGCCGGCAAGCTAGGCGTTTTCTGGCATACCCAGGGCAGCGGCAAAAGTTACTCGATGGTGTTTTTTTGTCAGAAAGTGCATCGCAAAATCTCTGCCGCCTATACCTTTGTACTGTTGACCGACCGCAAGGAACTCGACGACCAGATCCACAAAACCTTTGTCGGTTGCGGCGTATCAACCAACAAAGGCGATAAGGCCAGCGGTGCGGAAGGTTTGGAACGTCTGCTACGCGATCAGAACCGGCGCTTTGTCTTCAGCCTGATTCATAAATTCCGCAATCGGGTACGCGAGGGTTGGAACCAACGCGACGACATTATCGTGGTATCCGACGAAGCCCACCGTACCCAGTATGGCCGGTTGGCGATGAATATGCGCATGGCGCTGCCGCGCGCCAAGTTTATCGGCTTTACCGGTACGCCATTAATCGATGGCCCGGAGCGCAGCGTCACCGAACAGGTGTTCGGTGCGTATATTTCGGTATACGACTTTCAACGGGCGGTGGCCGATGGCGCAACTTTGCCTTTGTATTACGAAAATCGCGGCGAAAAACTGAAGATTGTCGACGATACCTTGAATGCACGGATTGCGGAACGCATTGAGGCGGCGCAAAAAGATGGCGAACTGACTGAGGAACAGGAAGAAAAACTCTATCGCGAGTTGGCGCGGGAATATCCGATTTTTACTTCCGACACGCATTTAAATGATGTGGCGACGGATTTTGTTGAACACTACCACCAGCGTTGGCGTTTAATGGAGCCGCCTACTAAGCCCGGCAAAATACCAAAATATGGCGGCAATGCCAAAGCAATGCTGGTCTGTATCGATAAGGTGACCTGTGCCAAGATGGCGCAGCGCATTCAACAGAAGTGGGATGAAAAAATTGTCGAATTAAAAATCAAGCTGACGGATGAAGAAGCCTATTTTGCCAAAGCAGGTAAACCCGAAACTGCTTATGTTACTCGCTTACGCGCACAGATAGACTGGATGACGGACACGCAAATCCGGCCTATCTTTAGCCCCGAACAAAATGAAGTCAAAGACTTTGCCGCCGAAGGTATAGATATCAAGCCTTACCGGTTAGCGATGGTCAAAGGCATACAGGGCCGGCGGATTGAGGAATGCTTTAAGGATGCTAAACATCCGTTTCGGGTGGCTATCGTTTGCGCGATGTGGTTAACCGGTTTTGATGTCAAGGCGCTGGCGACCTTGTATTTGGATAAACCCATGCGGGGGCATACCTTGATGCAGGCCATTGCGCGGGTTAATCGGGTGATGGCGAACAAAAAGAATGGTTTGATCATTGATTATAACGGCATGCTGAAAAGCTTGCGTAAGGCCTTGGCGACTTATGCGCAAGGCGGCAAGGAAAATCCCGCCGATCCGCTGATTGATGAAGATCAGGCGCTGGTGGAATATGCGGCTGCCATCAACAAAGTACGCTCGCATCTGCAAGCGGTGAATTTTGATTTAGATACCCTGATTCACGCCAGAGAAGGCCAGGAAAGCTGGCAAGCTTTATTGGACGCACAAAACGCGGTGTGCCAGTCAGCGGAAACCAAGAAAACCTATTTGGTGTTGGCGGAAGATGTAGCGGATTGTTTTCGTGGTCTGTTTCCTAATCCCGGTCTATTTGCTTATGAACCCGAAGAAAGCGCGATAAGCGCTTTGTACAACTTGTTACAGAAGCCCAAACCCAAAGTGGATATTACTGCAATTATGCAGGATATTCGCGGCGTTATTGATGCTGCCTTGGAAATTGCCCCCAGCCAACAAGTGAATAATCAGGGCAAACAATATGACTTATCCGGCATTGATTTTGAGCGCTTGCGTGTCGAGTTTGAGAAATCCCCTTACAAAGCGGCAGCGCTCCTAGAACTACAGGAGCGGATTCAAGCTAGACTGGAACAGATGCTTAAGCTTAACCCAACTTGCGTGGATTTGCTGAAACGCTATCAGGACATTATTGCTGAATATAATCAGGACAAGGATGAGGCGGAAATTCAGCGGGTTTTTGAAGAACTGATTAAAACCCATAATGCGCTGGATGCCGAAGCCATACGCCATGTGCGGGAAGGTTTTAAGGATGACAAAGCCTTAGCGGTTTTTGATCTGCTTGCCAAGGATAAAGACAGCATTACCAAAGCGGACCTGAGCAAAATCAAAAAAGTCGCCCAGGAACTGATGGATACTTTGGTTGAGCAGCAAAAAATTCTGGGTAAATTACGTGATCGAGCCACAAGTCAGGCACAAATGAAAGCGGCGATTATCGATAAATTATTGGCGGGTATGCCGGAAGAATATTCAAATGAAGATATAGAAAGCCGCGCCGATGGAGTATTTCAGTATGTGCAGCAGCAGATGCAATATTCGACATTACATTGATTCTCGATATTCTGGCTGATATGGGCGACCGAAGAAGTGCTGCACTTCAGCTTGGAAAGGCGTTAAGAGAGATTAGATTAGCTTCCTAACCATGAACCTAAAAAGCGCAGTTGAGTCATCGAAAAACCCGTTCGTCCTGAGCCCCGTCGAAGGATGGACGGGTTTTTCGATGGCTCACCCAATGGGTGAATGATAGCTAGCCCATTCATCCTTCGACTAGGCTCAGGACAAACGGGCTAGCTATCATTCAACTGCTTTTTTTAGGATGAATACCGAGGATCAACCCTACATCCAGATAATTGCTGCTTTTGTTGATCAATAACGGACATCATACAGGATTTGGTGTATTATTTTTTAAAACTATACACATAGGAAGCATCCCATGCGCACCAACATTTTCATAGACGATACTTTAATGGCCGATGTGTTGGCGGCAACCGGCATTAAAACCAAGCGGGAAGCGGTGGAGCAAGGTTTAAAAACCTTGTTACTGCTCAAACAGCAAGAAGCCATTAAAGCGTTTAAAGGCAAATTAAAGTGGGAAGGCAATCTGGAGCAAATGAGGACTGATAGTTGATCTTAGTGGATTCCAGTGTTTGGATCGACTATTTCAACGGTAAGGAAACGCTAGCAACCAAAAAACTGGATGGTTTGTTGGGTGTGCAACCGGTCTGTACCGGTGATTTGATTCTGGCGGAAGTGCTGCAAGGTTTCAGGCAGGATGCCGATTATCAAGCCGCTAAAAACTTGCTTTGTTCCTTACCGATAGTCGCAATGGTAAACACCGATATTAGTTTAAAAAGTGCGGATAATTTCAGATTATTGCGTAAGCAAGGCATTACTATCCGCAAAACCATAGACACGCTGATTGCCACCTATTGTATCGAAACTGGTCTGTCGCTCTTGCATTCAGATAAAGATTTTCAGCCGTTTCAACAGTTTTTGGGCTTAATGACTGTATAAAAACTTGATGGATTAAAAAAATAATAACCAGTAATACCTAATGTAGCTCGATCTTACCGGTACAATAACGAAAACGAAGACTACAGCATCATACTGATCCAGCATAAAAGTCCATCACCAAAGAAAATTTGAGTAATAAAGATTTATACTTAGTTGATTTTCATGTTTAGCTAGACTAGATTAAATGCGTATTTTATGGGGAATGTAATGCAAACTGTAAATATGTTGCAAGCTAAGTCATCTCTGTCCCGAAGCTATAAAACGGATTTATAGTGCCCCCCTGGACAAACAGCTCGTACACCAAATTTAAGCTAAAGCTTAATTTAGGTTTTTAATAAAGTTAGTAAATATCCCCCAAGAAATCATTTTTCCCAATCTCCACGCCGTTATGCCGCAAAATAGCGTAGGTGGTGGTGACGTGGAAATAGACGTTGGGCAATACAAAGTCCAACAGATAGTTTAAACCGGTGAAAGTGGCCGTTTTATCATGCATTGGCAAAATGATTGTTTTATCCTCAGTTCCTTCGAATTGCTCCGGGCTAAACGACTCAAGCAGGCCTATGGTTTTATCCAGTCTTGCTAAAAGCTCTGGGAAAGTCGCCTCATTGTCTGCATACTTGGGTGGCTCCAAACCCGCCAGCCGTGAAACTGCACCTTTGGCAACATCAGTAGCAATCTGCACTTGCCGTGATAGCGCAAACATATCCGGATAAAGCCGAGCATTGATGAGTATCGCTGGATCAATTTTTTTAGCCTCCGCATAAGCAGCAGCTTTTTCCAGGATATTTCGCAAATTGCTCAGGCTGCGAACAATGGGAGGGACAGTAGCAAGATAAATGAAATTCGACATTTTAAATTCTACGTAGTGTGACGATTGAAAATAGACCATACACAGTCGATTATGCCGGAATTCGGCTGACTGGCGTGGTTATGACTATGACCTTACAAAGCGGCGGCGCTACTCGATCTACAATAAAGGATGTAAGCCCGACTTGAGCAGATTTTAAAGCAGAACCGGGTGGAACTGAAGTTTATTAAAAGATCGATACCCCCATGGCAAACAGTACCCAGGAATGCAGCAAGGAACTAGGTTGGCGAGCTGTTATTTACCAAGCGCGCACTAACTCCCATCCAACTCCTTATCATCATCCCCCGCCATATCCGAAATTTCCTTTAACCGCGCCACGGCCTTGAAATTGATGGTGTCTTCCGGATATTGCCCCTCGGCGTTTACCTCGCCGGCTTCGCGGTCCATCAGCAGCGTCAAAGCCTCATCGACATTCGAAACCGAATAGATCGCAAACAAACCTTGTTCCACCGCGTCTATCACTTCTTGTTTCAGCATCAAATTGCGCAAGTTAGACTTAGGGATGATCACCGCTTGCCGCCCGGTCAAACCACGCGCCGCACACAGACTAAAGAAGCCTTCGATTTTTTCATTGACGCCGCCGATGGCTTGAACTTCGCCATATTGATTAATCGAACCGGTTAAGGCGAAACCTTGCAGAATCGGAATCCGGGTTAAGGCTGAAATTAGACAGCACAATTCAGCCAGCGAAGCGCTGTCGCCGTCAATGTGTCCGTAGGATTGCTCCATCGCGATGCTGGCGGAGATAGCCAGCGGAAATTGCTGGGCGTAGCAATGCCCGAGATAACCGGTCAAAATCATCACGCCTTTGGAGTGTATCGGCTGACCAAGTTCGACTTCCCGTTCAATATCGACGATGCCGCGCGAACCGGGATACACGGTAGCTGTAATGCGGGCCGGCGCGCCGAAACTGCTGCCGCCGATGTCCATTACCGTTAAACCATTCACTTTGCCGATAGCGACGCCATCGGTATCGATCAGGATGGCGCCGTTTAACATTTCCTCCAGGATCACATCGGCAATGCGGCCGTTACGATGTTCCCTGGCCGCCAACGCCAGTTCGATTTCGGTTTTATCCAGTTGCTCTGCACCGGTCTGGCTGCCCAGCAGATTGGCTTCGGCGATAATTTCCAGACAATTGTTCACATGCGCGGACAAGTGCAATTGGTTTTCTGCCAAGCGGCAACTGTGTTCAATCAGCCGTAACAGGGCTGCCGAGGTGAGCGGTTTAGCGCCGGAATCCCGGGCCTGTTGCCGCATTAATTGCGCAAACTGCGTCACACTGTCCGGGGTGCGATTGATATGGTCGTCAAAATCGGCCAGTACCCGGAACATTTCGTTGAATTCGCTATCCAATTCTTCCAGTAAATAATAGATGTCGCGTGAACCGACCAGTATTACCTTCACATTCAACGGAATCACTTCCGGTTTTAAGGTGATGGTATTGATGCCAAGTTCCGAATACGGCGATTCAATTTCGATGCGGCCGGCTTGTAGAGCACGTTTCAGACCTTCCCAAACAAAAGGATAAGTCAGGATTTTTTCGGCATCCAGGATTAAATAACCGCCGTTGGCGCGATGCAGCGAGCCGGGGCAGATGCGCCGGTAATTGGTGACCAGCGTACCTTGATCACTGACATATTCTATGCGGCCAAACAGGTTTTGGTAGATTGGATGCGGCTCATAAATGACGGGCGCGCCGCTGCCGTCGTGTTTGCAATCGACCAGAATATTTGGTAAATATTGTTCGTTAAAGTGCTGGCGTTTCGCCGCGCTTTCCCGGCTTTCCTGACTACGGCTAGGCATGAGCAAGTCACTGATGGTGATGTAGAGCTGCTTTTCGACTTCCGCCAGAAAAGTAATTACATCATCGACGTTCTGATATTTTTCATTCAGCGCCGCCAATAATGGTTCTAAGGCCTGCTTGATGGTGTCATTGTCGAGCTGACGCATTTCTTCGACCAGAGTTCGTCGCCATTGCGGCAACTCCAACAAGACATCGCCGAGAAATTCTTCCAGTTCCTCGGTGTGCTGATGGAAGGACTCACGCTCGGCTTGCGGCAGCAGCGTAAACTGATCTTCATCCAGGGCTTTTTCGTTGCGGATTGGTAGAAAGGTAATGGTTTCGCCGTCCCGATACAGCGCCACCTTCATGGCCCGGGCTTTTTGATCCACCTGATCGATAGCACCGTTGTAACGCTGATTAAAGCGGCGCTCGATGGCGGTTTTTTTCTGCTGATAACTAGGACTTTCGAAGGCGGCTGGGAAAGTCGCCAGTACATTGTCTATCAGTTTCTCTATATCCTTACTGAAAACCTGACCTTCGCCGGACGGCAATTCGATAGCCACAGGTTCGCGTGGATTATCAAAATTATCCACATAAGCATAGGAAAGCGGTGACTCCTGCTTTTCCGCATATTCGGAGAGATGATGGCTGACCATAGACAAACGGCCGGTGCCGGAATCGCCCATCACAAAAATATTATAGCCTGGCGCCTTCATGGCTATGCCAAAGGCCAAGGCCGATTGCGCCCGGCTTTGGCCCAGTATGCCGCAATGCGGTTGGGGGTTTTCGGCTGAGTCTATTTCAGGCAGCGCAAGCGACAGTTTTAGCGCCGTGACCGGCAGTTTTAAGTGTTCAAGCATGTGAGGGGGTATTATTGGCTGTCCGGCATCGAAAGCAAATGATGCATACGTTCGGCTTTAGTTTTCAAGTAATCCAGATTATCGACATGGATATTGGTTTCAATCGCGATGCGCTGATTGACCTTAACATCGAGCTGCGCTAATTCATCTATTTTTTTCGGGTTATTGGTGATTAAGGCGATAGAGCGGATTTGTAAATCCTTAATGATCAACGCAGCAATATCGTATTCGCGCTCATCAGCTAGGTGACCCAGGTGGATATTGGCGTCTACGGTATCCAGTCCCTGATCTTGCAGATTATAAGCCTGCAGCTTTTTTAACAAACCTATGCCTCGGCCTTCCTGCCTCAGGTAAATCAGCACACCAAAACCGGCCTGATTAATAATGCCCAGCGCCATATCCAGTTGCTCGCCGCAATCGCAACGCCTGGAGCCCAGCACGTCGCCGGTAAAACATTCCGAGTGGATGCGCACCGGTACATCTTCTTTATCGGCGACCACGCCTTTAACAAAAGCGATGTGCTCCTTGTCGTCTTCGGTGTTGGTATAGTAATGGAGAATGAATTCTCCATGTTTGGTCGGAATCCGGGTTTGAACTTTGTCTTCTATACTTAGTTTCACTGGTATTGAAATCCTTTGTTTTCCTGACTGTAAGTACCATACCTTTGTAAAAGTGGTTGCTTTGATGGCAAAACAAACCTACCTAACTGTGGGTATATTTACTCTGGAGCCTTTCTTAATAGCTTAGACAAAAGCTATTAAGAAAGGCTCCAGGCCCGAATGCTTGTTTTTGCGCTGATATTTGCGTTTATCGGCATAAACTTGCGCCTTGTTGAAAAGGTGAGCGAATTTCGCCACCGGGTTTTGAGCCGGTATTTTATCCAAGCCCTTGGCTTTGTTTTGTTTTCTCATGATTTTTTCCTCATAAACTATTAAGATAGCACTTTTATTTGAACATAATAATGCCTGTGAAATTCCAAAAAGACTTTGATGTCATCGTGGTAGGCGGTGGTCATGCCGGAACGGAAGCGGCTTTGGCGGCTGCTCGTTGCGGTGTTAAAACCCTGTTACTGACCCAAAACATTGAAACATTGGGACAAATGAGCTGTAATCCGGCTATCGGCGGCATAGGCAAAGGCCATCTGGTGAAAGAGGTCGACGCCCTAGGCGGCATAATGGCAAAAGCCATCGATCAGGCCGGAATTCAGTTTCGCATATTAAACGCCAGCAAGGGTCCGGCGGTACGCGCAACACGCGCCCAAGCCGACCGACAATTATACAAACAAGCGGTGCGTTATGCACTGGAAAATCAAACTAATTTGGCTTTATTTCAGCAAACCGTTTCCGACCTGATTGTAGAGGGTGATCGGGTTACTGGGGTAAAAACCCTGATGGGCTTGGAATTTAACGCCAAAGCGGTGGTTTTAACCGCCGGAACATTTTTAGCCGGACTGATCCATATCGGCATGGAAAATTATAGCGGTGGCCGCGCCGGCGACCCAGCCTCCATAGCTTTAGCGGAACGCTTGCGGGAATTGCCGTTTCGGATCGGCCGTTTAAAAACCGGCACCCCGCCACGCATAGATGGCCGCAGTATTGATTACAGCAAGTTAGAGGAACAACATGGCGATACGCCACTGCCGGTGTTTTCCTTTATGGGCAATCGCGCCCAGCACCCGCGACAAATTTGTTGTTATATCACCCGCACCAATCAGGAAACCCATGACATCATCCGTTCCGGACTGGACCGCTCGCCGCTGTATACCGGCGTGATAGATGGTGTCGGCCCGCGTTATTGCCCATCGATAGAAGATAAGGTGGTGCGTTTTGCGGACCGTGATTCTCATCAAATTTTCGTCGAGCCGGAAGGCCTCACCACTAACGAGGTCTATCCTAACGGTGTTTCCACCAGTTTGCCGTTTGATATTCAATACCGCTTCATCCGCAGCATGCCCGGCTTTGAAAATGCGGAAATTGTCCGGCCCGGCTATGCAATTGAGTATGATTTTTTCGATCCGCGCGATTTGAAACGCTCGTTGGAAACCAAACACATGGACGCTTTGTTTTTTGCCGGGCAAATCAACGGCACCACGGGCTACGAAGAAGCGGCGGCGCAGGGCCTAATCGCTGGCTTGAATGCGGCGCGACTGGCCCAGGACCTGGAAAGCTGGCTGCCCGGCCGTGATGAGGCCTATATCGGCGTGATGATAGACGATTTAATAAGCCGTGGCACCTCGGAACCTTACCGCATGTTTACCAGCCGCGCCGAATACCGGTTGAAACTGCGGGAAGACAACGCCGATTTACGCCTTACTGAACAAGGCCGGGAGTTGGGTCTCGTCGATGATGAACGCTGGCATCGGTTTCTAGAAAAACGCGAAGCTGTCGCCAATCTGCAAGGCAAACTGGCAAAAAAATGGATAAGAGCGGAAACTGAAGAGGCTGCGCAGGTTGAACAGCTGTGGGGCAAAAAACTGTTGAAAGAAGCCAGCCTTATGGAATTGTTACGCCGCCCGGAAGTGGATGTTGCACAATTACTCAGTTTTAGCGATGAAGAGGTGGTTGATGAACAAGTCGCCGAACAGGTGGCGATCCAAGCAAAATACGCCGGCTACATCGATAGGCAGCAAACCGAAATTGACCGTACTTTACGTTACGAGCATTTAAAATTGCCCGAAAATGTCGATTATAGTTTAGTATCCGGTCTCTCCAATGAGGTGAGTGAAAAGCTGAAAAGGCAGCGCCCGGAAACTTTGGGTCAAGCCTCGCGCATACCCGGCATCACACCGGCTGCTATATCGTTGCTATTAGTTCACCTTAAGAAGAAAAGCGCTTGATGGACGCCTGCCGCGATAAACTCCAACAAGGCTTAAGCGCCTTGGCGCTGGATATAGATAAACACCAACTGGACGCCTTATTAAATTTTATCCAGCTGATGGTTAAATGGAACCAGGCTTATAATCTGACTGCGGTGCGGGATCCGTTGGATATGGTGGCCATTCATCTGCTGGATAGTCTGGCGGTATTGCCGCATATTGTAGCGCCACGCGTGGCCGATATCGGTACCGGCGCCGGTTTGCCCGGCATACCCCTGGCTATTTGTCTACCGGATCAGCATTTCGTATTGGTAGACTCCAACGCCAAGAAAACCCGTTTTGTGCAGCAAGTGGTGTTGGAATTGAAATTAAAGAATGTTGAAGTGGTGCACAGTCGCGTAGAGCTTTTCAAAACGGACAAATTATTTTCGACGGTCATTACCCGAGCGTTTGCCTGTATGGCCGACATTGTTGAACTGACGGAACATTTATTGGCCGATGGCGGAGTGCTGCTGGCGATGAAGGGGCAACGGCCCGAGCAGGAGCTGGCAGAATTAAAAGCGGCTTATAGTGTGATTCCGATTAAAGCGCCCGGCTTTGACGCTGAGCGCTGTCTAATACGCGTGGAGAGACACCGGCATGGCTAAGATTATCGCGGTAACCAATCAAAAAGGCGGGGTGGGGAAAACCACCACCAGCGTTAATCTTTCGGCTGCTCTGGCAGCCACTAAACGCAAAGTACTGTTGATAGACCTCGACCCGCAAGGTAATGCTGCAATGGGTTGCGGCGTAATTAAAGACGAAATTCAATATTCCAGTTGCGAATTGTTGCTGGAAGAAGTGCCGGTGGCGGAAATTATCATCAAAAACCCAAAACTGGGTTTTGATCTGATTCCCGGCAATGCCGACCTAACCGCCGCTGAAGTGCAATTAATGAGCGCAGCGCATCGGGAAAGACGCTTAGCGGACGCCCTGCTGAATATTAAAGAGCAATACGATTATATTTTGATCGATTGTCCGCCTTCTCTAAATATGCTGACGTTAAACGCCCTGGTGGCGGCCAATAGCGTCTTGATTCCGATGCAGTGCGAATATTACGCGCTGGAAGGCTTGTCTTCGCTGATGTCCACGGTCAACAGCATCCGCGATAAAATCAATCCCGGCCTGCATTTGGAAGGCATTTTGCGCACCATGGTCGATACCCGCAGCAATTTGTGTAAGGATGTGTCGGACCAGTTAATCGAGTATTTCGGCGACAAAGTATTTCGCACCAATATCCCCAGAAATATTCGCTTAGCCGAAGCGCCAAGTCATGGAGTACCGGTAATGGCATATGACAAAGCTTCGCGCGGGGCGATTGCCTATATTGCCTTGGCGGGCGAAATGATTAGAAAAGAAAAAGCGGCTAAAAAATGATACAAAAAAAACGCGGTTTAGGGCGAGGTTTAAGCGAATTATTGGGCGATGTGTCGCCTGCCCCGGAAAAAACTCAAGATGTGCAAACCCTGCCTATCGAGTTTTTGCAAAGAGGCAAATATCAGCCACGCAAGGATATGGACCCCGATAAACTCCGGGAACTTGCAGATTCTATTCTTGCGCAAGGCATTATCCAGCCCATTATCGTCCGCAAACTGCATGAGGATAAATATGAAATCATTGCCGGCGAACGCCGCTGGCGTGCGGCGCAATTGGCCGAGCAGCGCGATGTGCCGGTAGTCGTCAGAGATATTGACGACAGAACCGTTATGGCTATCGCCCTGATCGAAAATATCCAGCGTGAAGACTTGAGTGCGCTGGAAGAAGCAGAAGCTCTAAAGCGTTTGCAGGATGAGTTTGAGTTGACGCATCAGCAAATCGCCTCGGCAGTCGGCAAGTCGCGTACCACCATCACCAATCTGCTGCGCTTGCTGGATTTGGCCTCTGAGGTCAAAACGCTGCTTGGCAAAGGCCTGTTGGAAATGGGCCACGCGCGGGCCTTGCTGGGTCTGGACGAGGCTATGCAGGTTGAAATTGCCAATAAAGCAGTCAAGCAGGGCCTAACCGTGCGGGCAGTGGAGAAACTGGTTCGCGAACGGCAAGAAGAAAAACCGGTTGCCGTCAGCAAAAAAATCGATCCGGATACCTTGCGTTTACAACAGGAAATTGGTGAACGCATTGGCGCCAAGGTAGAAATCAATACGTACTCGACCAGTAGACGGCAGCACGGCATTACGATGTTGCACGTCAACGGCAAGGCTTACCGCCGTGCCCGCCACGGGCGCATCGCCGCCTTCAACGAAGTGCAGGAAAGTATTACCGGATTTTTGCGTGTTAAAGATGCGCCAAAGCTGGCCACCCCCGCTGAGCTCCCCCGTCTCAGCAGCGAACGAGCCAAGTAGACGAACA
>CAVPMI010000001.1:0-204268 GCA_963705975.1 uncultured Pseudomonadota bacterium | reverse complement strand
AAGATTGCTGCTGACTTGAAAGCGGGTGCTTCTGGTACTGCAAAAAGAAGCACAACTTCTGCAACGTCAACAGATGTATTTAAAGCAGAACTGGCAGCTATTCAAAACCGTAAGCGCGAAGTGGAAGAACTATTGAACGGCGTTCTTAAGCAAGAGCTGGATGCTCTAAGCTTGAAGGAGACTACCCTTGAAGATTTAATCAAGCTGTACAAATAAGTCCATAATCATGTAAGTAGGCAAGCATAAAAAACGTGCAAAACATGTAAAAGGCACGTTTTTTAATGAATAGATATAGTTGACTTTTTTGATTTTAGGAAACAATGATGCCAGTCAAGCCTTGATGCAGTGCAGTGCGCTTTCATAATTGCTTAAAATTTAAATGGACATTTCATATGATAAAATCGGAACTAATCGCTTTAATAAGCACCAAGCAGCCGCACTTGCAGCAAAAGGACGTAGAACTTGCAATCAACTGCATAATTGAGATCTTGACCAATTCTGTCGCAACCTCTGAAAGAGTTGAGATTCGCGGTTTCGGTAGTTTCACTACTGTTGTGCATGATGCACGTATCGGCAGAAATCCAAAGACAGGTGAAGCAGTCAGTATACCTAGTCGGCATGCTATTCACTTTAAACCTGGGCTTGAGATGCGATCCAAGGTAAATGAATCAAAGCATCGGTACCCAGTTATTAAAGACCTGTAGGTCGTTTAAAAAAATTGACAAGCCACATAATTTTTGGGATGCTTGGAACCAAGCATCTTGGGTCGCCAGATTAAAGTCTTTATTTTCGGCAATATAATGCCGTCAATCTAATGAAGATGGACGGCATTGAGTAAATAATAGTTTTCGCCCCTAAATTTTATCTATTAAAAATCCAGCTTTTGAAAATCTATCTAGCATTACCGCTCCATAGACCGGGTTAATCTCAACAAGATTAGCAATTCTCCCTGTTTCCTCACAAGCAAAAAGCGTAGTTCCACTACCCGCATATAAATCCAATATATTTAAAGACGCTCTACATATGTCAAGACAATAAACCATTAACTTTATTGGTTTTTGCATAGGATGTATTCTGGACTCACCTGATTCGCTATCTTTTATCATTCCATTCCATTTGTGATGAAAAAGTCGCGCTGAATTAAGCATGTTGGTCCATGCAAATTCACAGTCGGAATTGTTGTTGATTTGATCACCATCTCTTTTGTCCCAAACTATCCAGCCAGGTGTGTTATTTAGTTTGTTGGCGTAATGATTTCCCCCCCAAGTAATGACATTGCTTGAATATTTGAATAATATGCTTGGATCAAAATCACAATCGTCATTTTCAAGGACAGGATAATCACCGCGTTGAGCAAGGCCATTTCCTGATGGTGATTTATAGCTAATCCCATAGGGTGGATCAGTTAATACGCAATCTATGGTATCCACACAGCCTTTTATAAAATTTATATTATTAGCATCTGCAATTATCAGTTTATGCTTGCCGTTTATCAGGTAAATATCGCCATCATGGACATTAAATTTACTCTGCGTATTTTTGTTGATCACAGATTGCGGCTGCAAGTTGAGAGTTTTAATTTTATTGGTCATTACTGAGTATGAAGCCTTATCTGTTACGATTTTATAGCCTTCATGGATTGATATTCCACCAGATCTAAGTTTTTCCTTAATTTCGTCACTGGCTAAAGAAAGTATTTTTTCAACTTTTGCAATTGTGTCATGGGAAACACTGGCAAGTTTTGCTAGTTCTCCCCGTGTGTCAATTGCACCAATAGGGTCTGCAGAATTCTGCAAACCCTTACCAAAGTTTTGGCCGCTTTTGATTGAATTTCCTCTTGCCAACCGAGCAATCATAGGCTTTAAGGTAATCGCCAGCTCTGCGCGGACAAAATTTGACAAATTACGCCTTCCAAATTGGTTATGTATCATCCAGATTTTGACGGCTTCAATTGAGTCAAATTCAGTTTCAGCAATTGAGAATTTCAAATCATGCTTTTTGCAAATCTCATAGCGGTTGTGGCCGTCAACAATTGTTCCCTTCCAGATGGTTATGGCTTCCCGGCACCCATCGGCAAGAATGTTGGTTTCAAGTTGCGCGTATTCTGCCGGTAAAAGTGGCGGTATCAGTTGTTTAAGATTTTCGTCAATTGTTAGATTCATGGTTTATCCCTATCATTCAATCCGTTATCAGGGTTTTGGAATTTGCCGCAATTGCGCAATTTCCGGGTTACGACACGCCAGCCGGTCAATTTGCAGGAATCGCCGGTCAAGGAATCTCCTGTGCTACATTGAAATTTTTTTGAGTTGAGTTCAATACCTCATTGGGGTAGGGCTACAGTCGCCATCTGTTGATGAGCCAAGGTTTTCAAAATGTGGAAAAACATTAAGGCAATAATCTGTTGCCTGAGGTTGTGTTCACTAAAGTATAGTATTAGTGAGAAATCATTCAATCTAGCAATGATAACTTTAAAGTGCTACCTACTTTATCCATACCGCTACGTCATTCATTCCAATAAAAGCCACTTACCGATTTGTTTATGGTGCAAATTTTAAAGTTAAAGGTTAACCAGCGTCCATGCCGAAATCAGAAATTTTGAAATTTTATACGTAACCGATTCTATACCCTTGCCTGATTAGTTTTGGTACAACTAAAACGTGTCCATGCTTGATGCTGAATCAAATGCTACACACCCATTATTACTGCCAACAATTCAATGCTGTAATGCCCCTCCTATAGACCTACCTGTGTAAAGCACAAACAATGCTGCATTTGCAGTACATAAAAATTTTGATACACCAACATAATAATCCATGATGGATAGCATGGACCTGCAATACTTTTGCACCCCTACATATTTCAATATCTCTGTCTGAACAAAACTAAAACTGCGCATTGTAAATCTTGAAAATACTAATTTGAATAGTGTAAAGAAAGAATGTGCAGCTAGCCAGTCGCGGGGCGAAAGACAGGGTGGCTCCCTAACCCGCTGCACTAACCAAACAAAGAACTGTTCCAGTTCTTTCAAACAAGCCCAAGCATGGAATCGCCAACATGTATCCTATATTTCTGATTCAAACCAAATTTATATCTATACAATATGCCCTTTAATGGGTAGCGGTTCCCTATGTCTTTAATTTAGGAGAATCAAAATGAAATTACCTGTCACCTTTACAATTGCAACAAACACAGAAGGTTACTTGTCAAAAGAATATTCAATTGTTGATGGAATTGAACAAAAGAAGGCAAACTGTAGCATGTCAACTGGGTATATAAGAACAGTTACCCATGACTTTTCTGAACTTGATACAGTTTTGGAAAATTGCAAATCTAACGAAGCCTTAATAATGGGAGTAACCGGATTTAAGAAAAAGGCAATTTGTGCAAAAAACTACCCGATAGAGGGAGCAATTGCCAGAATAAAAGAAAACTTTGAATTGGTAGCTGGCAAACCCACTTTTATGGTATTTGATCTAGACTTGATAAAGGGAATGAAATTTAGACCTAAAAACTACAAATACGGACCATTTAAATTTCTGAAAATTTTATATGAATGTTGTCCTGGATTACGTCAAGCGCCAATGTGGATACGCGAATCTGTAAGCAGCGCAGTTTGCAAAAAGGGTGAAAAATGGTTGCCTAAAGGTACGCATATTTATGTATATGTTACTGATGGATCAAAGATTGTCGCATTTGCTGAAGCACTAAAAAAACATTTATGGATCATGGGGCATGGGTGGTACGATGTTGGTGAGAGAGGCCAAAAAATTGAACGTGTTCCATACGACATGGCCGTATTAAAAGAAGATTGTGTAAGTCGCCTAATTTTTGAAGGTAAGCCGGTTGTTGATGATCATTACGATATTGTTGAATTGAAGGCTCGTCCTCTACACATGGATGGACAACCATTTAATTTAGAAATTTCATCTCCCGACGAACAAAAGTATAAAAAAGCTCAAGAAAGTGAGTTGGCAAAAAGAATGCCAGAAATGTTGGCACAGCAAAAAAAATGGATGGATAAAAAAGTAGAAGAGGGAATAGCAAAAGGTTTAACACAAGCTGAAGCAACAAATAAAGTATGCGACATGATCGGTATACATCCAAATGGTACGGCAAAAAATGGGCGCACCAACGTTTTGTACAATGAATATATACTAGTAACCGGTAAGCGTGAAACGGTTACTGTAATGGATATTATGAAAGACCCACTTTTGTATGATTTGGTTGATTTCTATGACCCAATTGAAGGAGTCGCATATGGTCACACCACTGCGCTTTTTCATTACAATAAAGGCGCTTGTTTTATTACTAGTCGCGCACACGGTACCGATACTACCTATTGGCTTCAACGGCATTGGCGCGATGAATTACAAGCCCATATAGACGAATGCAACAAGAAATGGGTAAAGGTAAAATTATTTGGACATGCAAGAATTGCAGTGGATTCATGGGAGAAACAAGGAGCATATAAATACCCAACATGGATTTACTATGATATAAAAGAGTTGGCAAAACACGACAGCAATAGTTTGATTCAAACATCAGAAAAATGGGTTAGAAAATACGATCCAGAAGTAAATAAATCCGTACCTGTATTAGAGCCAGTATACACCGATAAAAGCACTGCATGGTATAACAGTCCATTGGCACGAAAAGCTGGTGATGTTGAGTTTGAACCTATATGCCCTCAATTTAAAATCAAAGAAACAAAAAAAGTAATTGACGGCAAAGAGTATGTTGCTACACATATTGTTGATTATGTACCGTTTCAACAAGTAATAGAACCAAACAAACCCTTTAACATATGGCGCGGCTATTCAGTGGAACCCGTAAAGAATCGTGCGCTAATCAAACATATTAAACGTCACATGTTGGAAGTCATATGTAGCGGTAATCAAGATGATTACGATTACCTGGTGAAACTGTATGCCTTCAGTTTTCAATTTCCTGACAGACTGGCTCAAGTAGCTCATGTGATGCGTGGCGATAAACGCGTGGGTAAAGGACAATTTGCTCAGCTCATGTTACGTATTTATGGTACACATGGTCTTCATATACTTACATCAAGAACATTTACCAGTAAATTTAACTTTATTCAATACGGCAAAGTATTTATATGTATTGACGAATCATTCTTTAGTGGTCGTAAAGAAGATGCGGACTTGCTAAAGGGTCGCGTCACAGAAACTAGCATAGAATATGAGAAAAAGGGCGTGGATTCAACAGTAGGTACAAACTATGCAAACTTGACAATTATATCAAATGATGAAAAAGTTGTTGCTGCAACATGGGATGATGATCGCTACTTTGTATCAGATGTTGCTGATACATATAAACCTGATAGAACAAATAAAGAATGCAGGAACCGTGCTTATATGGATCAGTTAAATTCCGATATAAACAATAAGGATGTACAGGCAGCATTTTTAGAATGGATGCTTTCTATACCTCACTTGGCAAATTGGGTGCCACAAAGTAATGTACCTGTCACTGCCGGACTTGTAGATCAAATTCGGCAAAATTTTGATAGTTTAAGCGAATGGTTTTCAATTTGCTTAGACAAGGGTGACTTTAAAGGGTTTACTGATCGTATGGCAGGTAATTGCATTGTATGGCCTACAAAGGTTCGTACACAAGATTTATGGGATTCATATGAACAATATCTTAATTCTAATCAGAGTGGTAATTCAACGCATAAACACATTAAGAATTTTACAGACTTTTCACGCAAATTTGCAAAATTTGGATTTGATAAGGCTGAAAGAATTGACGGTGATATTGTACGCGGATATGATTTAGGTACAATTGACCAAGCATACGAAACATTTTATAACCATCATAGATGCTTTAATCAGCAAGATTTTGAAGATTTCTATGCAGAAAAAGTTGGATTGGTTGATGATATTGACGCAGAATTTGAATCGCTTTATGAGGAACACAGCAAAGCATGGCTACGTAAACAGTGCCGCATTTTAAAAATTAACCTAAATGTTTTGATTCGTAAAGAAAACAAACCCAAATTTAAAAATATGCGCAAGGCACTCAGAGAATGGTCACGTTATTTAAAATGAAACACAGATGGCGATTATATACAGATTAAAATCCGTCTCTAGTCAAAAAAGCAAAAACTTTACCTATAAGTTTAGTGTTTTGGGCTAGAGATGGATTTTTATCTGTGTTTTTTACGTCATCTGTGTCGTTATCTGTGTTTATGATCTTGTTAGTCGTAGCACGTAACATATTGTTTTATTTACTATTATTATATATATACTATATAATATATATAAAGAACACAGATAAACAGATGATACAGATGATTTAAGATATATAAGTTGTAAGATAACTAAGTAGGTTAAAGCATAAAAGAGATTTACTCAAAATAACTGTATCATCTGTGTATCTGTATTACAACCGGGTGATATTTGTTGAAAGGTGAATAATAAACGCAAACTTACAACGATTTTTTAAAATGTGATTACTGGCTATAGCCTATAATTTCAAAGGGACACAGTTGACAGCAAACAGTGAAATCAACGCACATGCCGGTTACCAGCGATTAAAGCGGCGTGGCACTACAAAGGTGCGGATTAAAGATACTACTACGACCTATGGCTAGCGAAGAGCCAATACAACCACCGCATGATTGAACTGATTTACACATATAATTCCCAACATTCAGATGCCTGACTTATATTGGTTCCTTTGGGCGGCGACTGGATAAGTGCGTCAAAACACGCTGTCTGTTGCGATTAGTAGGTCTGAGTACGGTAGTAGCGCATAATGAACGGCAGCACTATAACATTGAGTGTGGCAGTGGCTATGCCGAACAACTTGTGTCAAAGCAGTCTACTCACCGTCATGCCGCATTTGCAGCGTCACTGTAAAAATAGTGAATTTTAAAATACAACCATATTGAACCAATGCGCAAGCAGTCTTTTAGTGATAATCCAGTATCTTTAGGCATTGCGCATTTGTTACCGAATTCGTGATAAAGCCATGTTTGACTAAATTCATTATGTTCACCATAGAATTCTGTTGTGGGTACACGGTAACTTGTATTGCTACCTATTCTGCGTTTAAGATCAAGGTTCTTTAAATTCACACGGCGACTAGAATATGCTTCATATTCTTTGTGATTAAAACCAGGATCAGTATTGCTTAATACATAGTCAAGCGTGGCAAAACATTCATAACCAGTTAAAATGTCATCGGCATCTAATACGCGGCTATCAAGTGCAACACATTCCTTTTTACCAATATCTGCCAAATACAGTTCCATATCGGTGAGTTGCTGGTGAAAGTTTATCAGTGAAATGACTTGCGCTTCAGTGAAACAATTTTCAGATACCGGCATTTTATGGTTGAAAATCGTTTTATATTGTTGCTGGCATAATTTTATAATTTGCTTAATGTCCATTGTGGCTCCTAATTTTTGTTCAGCAACTAAACCAGCAACTGTTTATTTTTTGTATCGTGCTTCACCGGTGTCTACATTTAAAGATACTTGCTTTTTTACCTCAACATCCACCCAAATTTCTCCCACCCGAAGGCACTGATCAAAATTCAAAGAAATCATTTCCAAATTATAACTGTGATCGTATAGATCGTGAAACAGATGGCAATGTCTCACTTCATTTAATACACCTGGATAATTTATACACGGTTCGTGATGATTTTGATCATCCGCTATTCCCCAATTTCTTTCTCGTTCATTATCACTGTCAATTTGCTTAATTGAAAAATTGCGCCTTGTAAGGATGTTATCATCGTCCGGGTCAAACTCAGGATCATCTGTGCGCAAGATATAGTCCAACGTTACGTCAATTTCAAAGTCGTATATTGGATCATTTTCATCCGCTACACGTAATTTCATCAACTGACATTCTGCTTCTGACTCCTTTTTTAGATAGCTCTCTATGCTGATCAAACGTTGATTTAAAACCACTAGCCTTTCAATTTCTTTGTCCGTATACTCTCTTCGCACCTTAACAGTACACGTTTCATCCAGTGCTTCTAGATCTCGTGACAATTGTTTTGTGAAGCTTTGCAACATACGCGATTTTTCCTGAAGACTACTGATAAGTTCCCGTTGTTTGATATTCATTTTAGTTCCTGGTTAGTAAAAATCATAAATAAGCCAATCTCGTTTTGTATGTCTTTGTTAACGGTGCTTGTAACAATATGGTCCATAAAAAACTGTTGAAATAGAAACTCAGTCACAATATCCAACTGATCAAAGTCAAATGCTTTTTGTATTACATGAACAAATACTAAATTATTTGCACCAACTATGACTTTAATATGCTTCAACAAATTCACAACATCGCCAATTTGATTGCATTTAGATTCATAGTACACGGCAATTGCTAGTGTTGGCTTTAAAAAGTCTATTAGTTCTGACAAGTCAATGCAATATATTTGTCTGTTCTCGTTTTGGTAAAATGGACTAAATAGTCCTTCAATCACATCTATACAGAACTGACATTGTATTTGCCAATTCTGTGAATCAAGTTCATAGAAACTACCAGCCACGACAACGCAAGTATGGACTTTTAATCTTAGTAATCGTTCAAGGTACTCAGCGTCAATAATCGCCGGTTTTAATGCAACTAGTAAATTTATTTTTTCATTTTGATAGTGATTGACTGTTTCAATTATTTTGTTTTCTATAAGAGAATCTTCAACCCCAGATAAAACTACAATTGCGTCAACATCGTTTTTTTCAAAAACTAATGGCAGCGTACAATGCTTTTTTACATGTGATACTGCAGCAATACCGGCTTCGCCAATGCCGAAAATGCAAACTCTTAAATTATTTTCCATTAAATGTCCTTACAATACTCAGCTTCGTCGTCACTGTTTGCCATTGCAATTGCATTTGATAGCGGCAAGACCCAAAATGTAACATTGTCATAGCGCATACTGCCGTCATCATTTTCCAAGAAATTTTTCAACAACTGATATTGCTCATTGTTTTCATCAAATGGAACGTCCGTGAATACTCTGCCCATATATGGCGCGGTGCAATCATCCGAAACTGCTTCCCCGCACATTACCCAGGGTATATTGTTTGCCGTTAGAAAGGCCAATACCTGCATACGCATTTCATCGTGCTGCCAATCAAAGTCTGTTCCCCAGCAATCATCATCGGTAGCCGGTGGATTAAATGATATTGAAAGAACCGGCATCATTTTCTCACGTCCAATTTCATCAATTTTTTTGACAATTACAGGCATATGGTTCTCCAGTAAAATTACTACTACCAACAAGGATAAGCGGCCTGGTGCAAGACCGCTTTGTGATGTTACAAATTTATAATTGTTACGCAGTCGCAGCTTGTTGATCGTTTACATTTGCATCTAATGGCGCTTGTTCTGCCGGTGAAGGTGCTAGAACTTCAAGCGATGATAAGGTGTGACCCGACTTTAATAATTCCCTTATGAATTTTGGTTTCCTTCCGCCGTTGTCAGTCCATCGTTCTTGAGCATTTGACGGGTTTTGGTAAATTTTAACATCCGATGGATCTCGCGCCGGTTTGCCGTAACCTTTAACAAATGCTTTTAAATCGGCCAAAGTTAGTCCTGCTTTTTGGCAGGTTTCATTCAATAGCGCGATATTGGACGCTTTACGGTTTTCACGTTTTGCTTTCAACAATCGCGCTGTCTCATCCAGTAACTGCTGTAACTCCTCTTCCGTCTTTTCGGCATTAAGATTGTCATCTTGTGAATCCAGCGTTGCAACATTTGACTTTGGATCAGTTTTTTGTTCATTTGTTGACATAATTTTTTGTGATGCTTTTGTCATTGTATTCACCTCTTGTTAATCGTTAAATAAGTTATTTTGTTTCAAATGCTGCGCCAACAAGCTGCGGCAAAATTGTTCCAGCCGGTCCACGTAAATCTAAAATTTGCTTTCAAGTCGGTTTGATTGGCGTTCACTTCCACTACGGGTATGCCCCGATACAATGCTATTTGTGGCAAGGTCGCAGCCGGGTACACCATGCCACTTGTGCCGACGACAACTAACAAATCACATTGTTTGACCGCTAACTCTGCATCGTGCCAGGCTTTGACTGGCATTTGTTCGCCGAACCATACAACGCCATGTCGGACAAAACCCCCACAAAGACTGCAGCGCGGCGGCTCCATGCGTTGCTGGACATCTGCATTAGTGTGGCCGATAGTGAATGCGGCAACTCGCAACTAGATGCACCGTGCGCTCATGTAAACTACCGTGCAAATGCAACACGTTTTGACTACCGGCACGCTCATGCAAGTCATCCACATTCTGGGTGATTACAGACAATTTCGTGACCAATTGCTGCAACTCCGCAATTGCCCGATGGGCGGCATTGGGCATTGCTTTCATGACACTATGTGCGCCGCCATTCATACCAGCCCCACACTAGAGATGGATCAGCACGAAAGCCCTTTTCTGATGCAAGTTGTTCAGCATCGTACTGCGACCACAAACCGGTTAAAGCATCTCTAAATGTCGGTATACCGCTTTCTGCACTGACACCAGCGCCGGTCAATACGGCAATGTGATTTGCGTTCTGTAACGCATCCAATAATTTTTGTTCAAACATATAATCCTCAATACTCTGTAGGTAGCAATATGCAAGTACTTTCTCGTTTGCCATCATCTCCGCAAGCTTCGGTTATTACAAATACGTCAATGCTTACTTGCAAATTCGGTATAAATATAAACTTTGAAAATATACGACCGCCATCTTTTAGGGCGTGAGCATTGGCCTGTTGGTCTATGGCGTCCATATCTGAACAATCCATTGCAAGATGCCGTTCAAGTATTTCATGCGGGTTGAAATTGAAGCGATCAGTTATGCCTTGAATGCCAGGTGTTATAACCACTTTGCCAAGTTCAAACTTCGGTTGCCTCGTCATTTACATACTCCCATTAACCATCAGAAGAATTATAGAATTTTTCCATGTCGTCGGATTCTTCGCCTTCACCCGGATCGTCATCGCCGTCATCGCCAAAATCATTGCTCAACTGGAGAGATTCCAGCGCATGTGTCAAACATCGCACGGTTTTTGCAACTTCACGATAGGCATCTCTGTTGATGCCGTCACCGGCTAATTCAATAAAAAGATTTGTTGTTTTTAATAAACACAACCCTAATACCTCAACTGGGTTTCCAAAATCCACACTTGTATCATCAGCTTCAATAGCCATGTCGTTACTCCAAATACTTTGCATTAAATTAAGGGCATCCGTTTATGCCAGGCACAACAAAAATGCCACGAAGCTGGTTTTTGCTTGCAGCTATATCTATATGATTGGGGTTCAACTGATGACCGATAAGCTCTTTGAAACTCAGAACTTGGGCATATGCTAACAGAACTTCATGGCATTGTCAAGCATCTACTAGCAAGAAGCATGCCATGAAATATGCGCAAATTCGTTGATACAAGTTGTACATGCCATGTTGTCAAGTTGGCAAAATAAATACTAATTTCAAGGTAACAGTAAAAAATCTGTCACTACTTTAATTAGGAGATTTTATGAAAAACTATCGTAACGCTGTACATCTACGTATTCAGCAGTCATTACATTTTTTAAACCGCACACCTGGATCAGAAATAAAAGCAGGTATTAGTAGCCAACAACTGGAAACCCTATTGAGCACAATTAACGAAGCCAATTGTTCTACCTTTGCCGCAATTGCCACAATTGTTCGGCACCGAGGCCATTTATGTAATGGTTTCCAAAGTCCGGCAGCATTATTAAAGAAAAAGACAGATTTATCGCCGTCATATCTTTCACGCAATTTGAGTGCAGCAACGTTGTACCTGGAGTTGGACCCAAATATGATGTATTTGTCGTGCGTAACCGAAGCAACATTTCGCGAGTTTTTAACAAATGATTTTGATTTTGATACATCAACCAAAATTTGGCAAAAGATTTTGGAGGACAAAAAGCTAACTCGTATAAAATCCTCGCATGTCAGAAAGGCCATGCTTGGTCTTGGTATTAAGGGAAAAGTAGCAATACCAAAAACTAAGGTAAAACTTAGTAAAGAGGTAAATTGGACCGTGCAACGCTACGTCAAGAAATTTAGCAATGCAGTAATGCCTAATATAAGATCAAAAGATCAGTGGCGTATATTTTGTAGTTGCTTATATAAGCAGCTACTAGATTCTTGTCCACTAAATTACGGTCAGGATGAAGTGTCATGATTTATTATGGTCAACTTGATAATCTCTTTGCCTCAGAATTTCCAACTACTGTTCAGAAAGCAGTTGATATAATAATGGGCTTTTTAAACGACAAGCAAAAGGCGTTTATACAAAGACAGGAAAGCAATCAACAGCTAAATTATTTATATAATGATTCTTTGGGGCTAGCACTTGATCGTGCGTTAATGCGTCGCCGTCCACCAGATGCAACAATGCTGGATACCACCAATGGAAAAAAAGTGTTTGTAAAAGATGCGACAAATTTAATAATTGACATGCTCAGAAAAGAGTTGCGAAACCATCATGTCAAAATTGGCAAATTGTAATCTTTTGTCCCTGGCTTATTAGCAACCTGGTACCTATTCACTCAAATCCGGCGCTGCAAAAAGGCAGTGACCGGATTTTTTTTGCAAAAATGATACAACCACGATACCGACGCTTACTAAAAATGCCCATATCATCTCATTGGAATCCCAATTTGATTTACCCCAACTTTTTCGCCAACTCAACCGGATTTGGGTGGTGATACCGTTTCAGCATTCGCAATTCTTTATGACCTGATACTGCTGCCAACTCCAATACATTCGGTAATTTCAATGACAGCATAGTAATTGCTGTATGCCGTAGATCATGAAAATGCACGTCTTCCAAATTTGCTCGCTTTCGTGCTCTTGCAAAGTTTGCTGATACTGCCGCATGATTTATTGGAAACACGCGCTCATCAACACGTTGTAGTTGTTGAAGCACAGCAATTGCAGCTGTTGATAGCGGAACAGTCCGACTCTCACCGTTTTTCGTAAGTTCTAAAAATGCAATTTGCCTATGCATGTCCACATTTTTCCATTTTAGCCCCAACATCTCGCCACGGCGCATCGCTGTTTCCAACGCAAATTCAACCAAAGGTTTCATCAAAATTGAACGGCGATTTATCGGCTCCAGTGCATTAAGCAACCGAATTTTTTCTGCCTCATTTAAAATGCGGGTCCTACCTTGTGGTGATGGCGGCTTTTTGACAAGCAGTACCGGATTAGCAACATTTATTCCCCACTCACGCCGCGCATGGTTGATGATGCTTGAAAAGTATGCGAATTCACGAATGACAGTACCTGACGATACTTGCTTAAGTCGTTCATCGCGATATTCAGCTAACCGGGTTGATGTTAGCAACGTCATATTCAGCAGGCATATCGGATGCCTACAAATTGCATTTAGCCGGATCAAATCTTCCTTAGTACTACGCATAGTCGGCGTTACTTCACGCATGTAGCGCTCAATCAGTTCTTTGAAACAGGTTTTTTCTGCAAGAGTGGTGTCAACATAGATGCCCTTATCCATGTCTGCTTCAATTGAACGCGCCCACCGCTCTGCTTCTTGTTTTGTTCTAAAAGTCTTGCAAACAGGTTCGTGTCCTTTTCTTCGTATCAGTGCCTGCCAGCCCACTTCTCGTTGACGTAATGTAGCCATCTGTTTTCACCTTGGTGTGACAGAATTGTGCCCAAACTACTTTTCGTGAAATTCATAAACTTATGTCAATGTCAAATAATTTAAATTACTGGCAATAGCGCCATGCCTAACCATATAAAATCATTAAACTTTCCAATCCCCAGACTTACCACCGCTCTTTTCCAGCAAGCGCACCGATTCAATCACCATTCCCCGGTCAACCGCCTTGCACATATCATAAATCGTCAGCAAAGCAATTTGCGTTGCCAGCAAGGCTTCCATTTCCACGCCGGTGGGGCCCGTGGTTTTAACCGTGGTTAAGCAATATACGCACTGCCGCTCCGGTTGCGGCTCCAACTGAATATCCACATGCGTAAGCGCCAACGGATGGCACAACGGAATTAAATCGGCAGTTTTCTTGCTGGCCATAATGCCGGCAATCCGTGCTACTCCTAACACATCGCCTTTTTTATGATTACCTGCCATAATCAATGCCAAGGTTTCGGCTTGCATAGTGATGTAGCCTTCGGTTATGGCCGTGCGTTGTGTGCTGGGCTTAGCGCCAACATCCACCATATGCGCTTCGCCGGCGGCGTTAAAATGGGTAAGTGGTGAGTTTTGCATTCCAGCATCCAGCGGTTAAAATTGCCGCCTATTGTATTATCAGGTAAAAAGCCATGTCGATAAAAGTCCGCTATTTCGCCAGCTTAAAAGAACGCGTCGGTCATAGCGAGATCGAACTAGACCTGGCCGCGCCGCTTTCCGCGCGGAATATTTGGCGGCAGCTTAATCCGGATTTAGCGCTGAGCGAAAACCTACTGGCGGCGGTGAATATGGAATACATCGATCTGGATACCGCAGTCAAAGAAGGCGACGAACTAGCGTTCTTTCCACCGGTAACAGGGGGCTGACATGACGATTAAACTTTGCACACTGGAATTTGATCCTTGGCAGGAAATCGCCATGTATCTGCAACAAAGCCCAGACCTTAAAGGCAAATACGGCGCCACCAGCGCTTTCGTCGGCACGATGCGGGATTTTAATCAAGGCGACGCCGTGCAAAGCCTATTTCTGGAACACTATCCCGGCATGACCGAAAAGCAATTACAACGCATAGTGGAACAGGCCGAGCAACAATGGCCGCTGTTGGATCATTTGTTGATACACCGCATCGGTTCGGTAGTCCCTGATGACACCCTGGTTTTGGTGGCGACTTGGTCGGCGCATCGCGGCGCCGCCTTCGACGCCACGCGCTTTATAATGGAAGCCTTAAAAAGCCAAGCGCCTTTCTGGAAAAAAGAGACGCTGACTTCAGGCGATACGCGTTGGGTGGAGAAAAACAGCGATGGCTATTCACTAGCATCAACACAGAGTAATTTTCCGTTGCTGTAAGGTTTGTATAGCCGGCTGTTTACTAATAGTCAGTATTGCTGAATTAGGTAGTAATTTGTAAATTAATCGCACCATAGCCAACTCAGCCTCAGGATTTAGCGAAGAGAACGGCTCCTGCATCATGATCCATTTCGGCTTTTGCAATAACAACCGCACCAAACCCAAACGTTGCTGCTGCTCGAATTCGAGTGATTTTGCCCAATCGGCGGCAATTTCAAGTTGACCGATTAAATCCTTAACGCCAGCGAGTTCCAGCGCTGTTTCCAAGGTTTTCTGGTCAAAGCTTGCACTGTCGGCAGGATAGCAAATCGACGCCCGTAAGCTATCCGTAGGCAAATACGGTCTCGGCGGCATAAAAAATAAGGGCTCATCATCCGGCAATTCGATGCTGCCTTCTCCCCAAGGCCAAACGCCGGCAATTGCCTTAAATAATTTATTGCCGGTATAAGCATTACCATCAATCAATATCTTTTCACCAGGCCGTACTTCTTCATTTAGACAAGTGATGCAAACAATGCCATCAAGTCTGGATAAACACAAATCCCGAAAACGCAACACAGATTCCGAGTTTTTTTCCAAGCGAATCCGATGCGGGTCCTGTTTGGCAATTTCCCTCTCCAGTTGTTCCAGCGCCTTGTTCAAGCCCAGCACCCGCTCCACGGACGCCCGCCATTCGGCGACCTTGCCCATATTATCGACCGGCCATGACAAAGAGGACACGAGTTGCTGGAAGGCTTGCGCCGATTGCATCAAAGTACCCAAGGTAATTGTACCTAAAATATAACGCGGCGCGGAGACTAGAATTGGAAACGCCATAGACAATACCGAATAACCGGAACTGAACATTATGATATGTCCCCAAGCCTTGGTTTGCTGATTCCAGGCGGAAACAATATCACCGAATAAACGGTGGAAATGCGGATTTTCATGACGTTCGCCACGGATCAGCGCAATAGCTTCAGCATTCTCACGCGCTTTAACCAACGCAAAGCGAAAATTGGCTTCGACAGTCTGCCGGTTATCGGTCGCCATCGTTAAAGGCCGACCTATCCACCAACCTAACATGGAGGCGCTGGCAGCATAAATCAGCGCCAACCAAACCAGATGCCCCTGGATAGGAACTGAGAATAAACCCAGATTCAGCGACACCGTTCCGGACAATACCCAAAGCATTTCTGTAAAGCTGATTAACAGTAACAGGCAAAATAACAAGGTATGCAGTAGATCTATGGCATACTCGGTAGCAATACGAATATCTTCGGCTATCCTGCCGTCAGGATTATCATGCTCCCCGGAAATATGCGTTACCAGATAGTGTCGACCTTCGCGCATCCATTGACCTATCAGGCGATCCGTCAGCCAGCCCCGCCAATCCAATTGCAAGCGCCGCTTGATCGTCAAGTGCGCAGCCGTGACAGCGATATTGGCGAGAAAAATTAAAATCATTAAGCCGACCTGGGTGAACAAGCGGGTCATGGAATGCTGTTCCAGCGCATCAAATAAATTTGCGCTCCACTCGGTGATCAATACGGAAATCGCAATCTGAAAAATGGTCAGCACAATCAGCGTCAAGCTCAGACCACGTATCACCGTCTTGTTTTCAGAATGCCAGAAAGGGCCGGCCAAGCGGATGAATTGAATAAAAAATTTGCTGCTGTTTCGCAAAGCCCTTCTCCTCGAATAAGTTCGATGCGCAATATATCAAACTTAACTACAAATATAGTCAGGAAATGTGTTTTAACAATTTCACATTGCGGCAAACTATGCCTAAGCTACATCTGGTAAGGAAAGCTACGCTTTACCCGAGAACTAACAGCAACTGATTATTTAGCGTTTCATAGAATTAAAAAATTCGGCATTGGTCTTGAAATCTTTCAATTTTCCCAGCAAAAACTCGGATGCTGCCAATTCGTCCATAGGTTGTAAAATTTTGCGCAAAATCCAGGTTTTTTGTAATTCGTCCGGCTCAACCAAATACTCTTCGCGCCGGGTACCGGAACGATTAATGTTGATCGCCGGATAAATGCGTTTCTCGGCAATTTTGCGCTCCAAATGCAACTCCATATTGCCTGTGCCTTTAAATTCCTCGAAAATCACCTCATCCATTCGGGAGCCGGTTTCCACCAATGCTGTGGCGATAATTGTCAAACTGCCGCCTTCTTCGATATTTCTGGCCGCGCCAAAAAAGCGTTTCGGTTTTTCCAGCGCATTGGCGTCAACACCGCCGGACAACAGCTTGCCGGAAGACGGCACGACCATATTGTAAGCTCTGGCCAACCGCGTGATGGAGTCTAACAAAATTACCACATCGTGCTTATGTTCAACCAAACGCCGGGCTTTTTCGATGACCATATCAGCGACCTGTACATGCCGGGTGGCGGGCTCATCAAAGGTGCTTGACACCACTTCGCCACGCACGCAGCGTTCCATTTCGGTCACCTCTTCAGGACGCTCGTCGATCAATAACACAATCAGATAACATTCAGGATTATTTTCGGCAATCGCATGGGCTATGCTCTGCATGATCATGGTCTTACCGGCTTTTGGCGGCGACACGATCAAACCACGCTGGCCTTTACCAATAGGGGCAATCAAATCGATAATCCGTGCGGTCAAGTCTTCGCTGGTGCCGTTGCCTTGTTCCAAACGAAAACGCTTATTGGCAAACAGCGGGGTAAGATTGGAAAAGGAGATCTTGTTCTTGGCGTTTTCCGGTGACTCAAAATTGATGCTTTCGACCTTAAGCATGGCAAAATAACGTTCACCCTCTTTTGGCGGCCTGATTTTACCGCTAACGGTATCGCCGGTGCGCAGGCCAAAGCGGCGTATCTGACTGGGAGAGACGTAAATATCGTCTGGACCTGCTAAATAAGAAGCGCCCGGCGTTCGTAAAAAACCAAATCCATCCTGTAAAATTTCCAATACCCCATCACCAAAAATATCTTCCCCGCTCTTCGCCTGCTTCTTCAAAATCCCGAAAATCAATTCCTGCTTTCGAGCTCTATCGATATTTTCTAAGCCTAAGGTTTCGGCAATGGTGATAATTTCGCTGACTTGTTTTAATTTTAACTCGGTAAGATTCATGTTGTTTATGAGGTATGAAAGAAACGCAAAGCGGCAGATAGCCGTTCACTGCAGAAGGTGGTTGTGGGTAAACTACAGGTGAAAAGGTTACGAAGGTAATAAGTACTAGGTATTAAGAATTTTAACGCAATAACCGGACTTATCAAAGCTTTTCTGATAAATCCGGATTATTTAAACATTTTAAATGTTGTTATCGATAAAAGTAGTCAGTTGCGATTTGGTCAACGCTCCTACTTTTGTCGCCTGTATTTCGCCATTCTTGAAAAGCATCAACGTCGGAATCCCGCGTACACCGTACTTTGCAGGCGTAGACGGATTATTATCGATGTTCAACTTTGCAACAATCAACTTTCCTTGATATTCACCGGCTACCTCGTCGAGCACAGGGGCGATCATTTTACAAGGTCCACACCATTCCGCCCAATAATCCAGCAGTACAGGCAGCTCAGCCTTTAGAACAGTCTCATTAAAATCAGCATCAGACACATGAAGGACTAAGTCACTCACGCCACTCTCCAATCAGTTTATAAAAATGAAACTATAGATTCCTCGCAATCATGTTGTCAATCAATTTCAAACAGAGCGATTTTAAGTTATCCTATAGCGATATGAAAACGACACATTTAACGGAAACACGCTTTAGCAATCTGGAGCTTTCCGACTCCATTATCAAGGGCCTGAAAGAAGCAGGATTCATCAATTGTACGCCGATTCAAGACAAGTGCTTGCCGCTGTCCTTGCGCGGCAAGGATGTTGCCGGTCAAGCGCAAACCGGCACCGGTAAAACGGCAACTTTCTTACTTGCGACTTTTCAACATCTCATCAACGATGAGAGCGAGAAAATAAAAAATCCCCGCGCGTTGATATTGGCCCCCACCCGCGAACTGGCGATTCAGATCCATAAGGACGCACTGCTGATGAGCCAATTTTTAAACCTAAAACTCGCTCTGATATATGGCGGCACGGACTACCAGAAACAACTGGATAAGCTAAAAACAAATGTCGACATTATCATCGGCACCCCGGGCCGGATTATCGACTTTTACCGCCAAAATGCTTTCACGCTCGACAATATACAAGTCACGGTGATGGACGAAGCGGATCGCATGTTCGACCTGGGTTTCATCAAGGATATCCGCTTTTTACTGCGCCGGATGCCAGATGCCGACAAACGCCTAAATATGCTGTTTTCGGCAACCTTGTCTTACAAAGTGACCGAACTGGCTTACGAACATATGAACAATCCGGTGTTGATCCGCATCGAATCCGAAGAAGTCACCTCCAAAGCCATCCGACAGACCGCTTATTGCCCGGCGAATGAGCAAAAAATCCCCTTGCTGCTCGGCCTCCTGAAACATTACCAACCGCAACGCAGCATCGTCTTCGTCAACACCAAGCGTAGCGCCGAGCAACTAGACGACTACCTGCAAGCCAACGGCCACAAAACCGCATTGTTGAGCGGGGATGTACCGCAAGAAAAACGCCAACGCCTGCTGGCCGACTTTCAGGAAAACCGGGTGACGCTGCTGATCGCCACCGATGTCGCCGCGCGCGGCCTGCATATCCCGGATGTCTCGCATGTAATTAATTACGATTTGCCGCAAGATGTCGAGGATTATGTGCATCGCATTGGCCGCACCGCCCGGTTTGGCGCCAGCGGCGAAGCCATTAGTTTTGTCTGCGAGGAATATGCCTACTCAATGCCGGAAATTGAGGACTTTATCGGCGAAAAAATTCCTATGCAACAAATCACCCCCGAACTGCTGGTGGAAGACCTCATCAAGCCGGAACGCCGGGCGCCACGCGAACGCGTAGTTCCACACAGTAAACGCCCGCCGCGCCCCACCGACCATAAACCCCGCGCGCACCGCCCGCCTAAACCAAGCCAGGCATCAGCGCCCGAAAATCCTCCACCGCCGCAAACTCAGCAACCTGTTTAACCGGGGCTTGGCTATCCGGTTTAGTAATCGACACCAGATGGACGATACCAAAGGCTTGTGCGGAACGCAGCACGGTCAGACTATCGTCCACCAACAAAGTGCTGTGTTTTTCAAACACATGTTTATCTTGCAAGGCCTGCCAGAAGCCGGCTTGTTCTTTCGCCAAGCCGAAATCATGGGAACTGATGATTTGATCAAAAAACTCCTGTAAGCAAGTCTTTTCCATTTTCAAATTCAAACTATCGCGATGGGCGTTGGTCACCAGCAATAAGCGCTTAGCACTACGGCGCACCGCCTCTAAAAACTCAATCACATGCGGATGAACAGCAATCAAGCCGGCTAATTCTTGTTTTAAGCCAACAATATCTAATTTCAACTCTGCACTCCAGTAGTCCAGGCAATACCACTCCAGCCTGCCCTCCATCGCCTTAAAGCGCGGAATTAACTGCTGCTTAGCTACCGCCAACGGCAAGCTATGTAGTTCTGCAAAGCGTAAGGGGACAAATTCTTTCCAGAAGTGATTGTCAAAATTTAAATCCAGCAACGTGCCGTCCATGTCGAGTAATACAGTTTCAATAGTTTGCCAGGCTAGCATGGGTTTTATTCCCTTGAGTTTTTGAGAAAAAGCGTTAAATGATTATTTTTGGATAGTAACGAAAAACCTAGCGCGTTGCTATCCCAAGTCTGTTACGATTCGGCTTAATGCAGCACTTTGACTCCCTTCGCTCATGTCCAGACAAACTCCCACTATCATCACCCGAGCCATTATCGCCGAAACCCGACAGTTCCGTATCGAAGCGCTGGAGCTGAGATTCGCCGGTGGCGAACACCGGCATTACGAGCGACTGGCTAGGAATGGCGGCATGGGTGCGGTGTTGGTGGTGCCGATGTTGAACGAGAATACCGTGCTGCTGGTTAGAGAATACGCCGCCGGTTTACACCGTTACGAACTGGGATTGCCGAAAGGCAAAATCGATCCCGGCGAAAATGCACTCCAGGCCGCCAATCGGGAGCTGAAAGAAGAAGTAGGCTATGGTGCGCGTAAATTACGCCATTTGCACACGGTTTCTCTGGCTCCGGCCTATTTGGAGCACACCATAGACATTATTCTGGCCGAAGACCTGTACCCGGAAAGGCTGGTTGGCGATGAGCCGGAAGAATTAGAAGTCGTACCTTGGGATATTAATCGGATTGACAGCTTGTTGGCGAGTGGGGAATGTAGCGAGGCTAGGTCGATTGCGGCTTTGTATATTACGGCGGAGTATTTACGACAGTTATAGAAGTTTTTCATGAAGTTACCCTCCATGTTTTGAGAACTGCCCCATAAATTGCCCGTTTGAAATTTACCAAATTCTGCTACACTATGGGCGCAATCAGGAGGCCCATCCATGACAACCATTACTTTCGACATCCTGAAATACACCTATACACTTAAAGCCGCTGGCGTTCCACCCGCACAGGCCAAAGCGGAAGCAGTTGCTTTATCTGAAGTTCTTGAAGTCAATCTCAAGGAACTGGTTACCAAGGATGATTTACATCGTGAAATGCGCGATCTTGAACAGCGAGTGATCATCAAGTTGGGCGCGTTGATGGCGGTTTCCTTAGGCGTGGTTGCTGCTTTGGTTAAACTGCTCTAAATCCAATGCCTTAAAGGAGAGCATCTTGGGAAACTCGTCAAATAATCAGAACAATATTTTCTCGCTTATTTATGACGAGACACTTATTTCTTTTGCCACAGCCTGCGCAGTTACCAGTGTCTTATTCTTGATAATTGATTATGCCTATTTTGTCGCCCAAGGTCGGCGCAAATCTTTACTGGATATAACTTATCGAGGCAATAATTTACTGTTAATTTTGGTTACTTGGTTTTTTGGTGCATTTGTTGTAGGCTATTTTGCAACGTTTATTTCCTTATTCGAAACATCAAAACAATCTGTCGTTGCGCTTGGCATACTTTGGCCGCTTGCAATGGACAAAATTATAGCCGGAGCGAAAGCACAAATAGGTAAAGAAGAAATTGAGGAATCCATTGAGGAGGAAGAATGACTTTATATGACTTATATAGAGGGTTACGCCCTTTTGCTGAATTAAATGAGATTATTTCAACAGTAAAACGCTCGAAATATTTCAATTCAGTTAATGAAGATATAAACAATGCAACCAAAATTCAACTGTTAGACACCTCGCAGCAAAGAACTTATCTGGTTTCAACTGGTGAGCGCATCTATAAAATAGTTGATGATAGGCGTTCAAATTCTCCAAAGATTCAGTGGTCCAGGAAAATCAATAAAGTTTTTGACGACGGCAAATTTAAAGGCCATTTAATTCCTCGCAGTGAGAACACATATAATCTGGTGATGGAGGCAATACCCGACAAACTTAATTTGGTTTCGAGAAAGTTGTTCGCAAATATAGACTTTGCTGATGCTGTAGCCAATTTAGATACTAGGCATGTAGTTGGTTAACAGTATATCGAGATAAACTCTAAAACCATCAAAATGACCGAAACAGAGTATCTGGAATCAGAACAAACTTCCGATACCAAGCATGAGTATATCGATGGACAGACCTATGCAATGGCAGGCGCCGGCTCAAACCACAACCGCATTGCTGTGAATGTTGCCGGCGAGTTCAGAAATCATCTGAAAGGCACGCCTTGCGAAACATTTATGGCTGACATGAAAGTCCGCCTCGGGCATGACTACGTTTACCCGGATGTTATGGTGGATTGTAATCCCCAAAAAACTGACAATTATTTTGCCGACTCGCCGGTAGTTATTGTCGAAGTACTCTCCAAATCCACCCGAAAAACCGACACTACCGTAAAACTCATTCGCTATATCAATCTACCTTCCTTGCAGGAATATGTGTTAATTGAACAGGACATTGTTTCTGTGCAAGTATTGCGCAAATCCAATGACTGGAAAACTGAGTATTACTATTTGGGGGATATGGTTTCTTTTTCTTCTATTGGCTTGTCATTAGCGGTTGAGGAGATTTATGATCGGGTTGAGAATGGGGAGATGACCTTAAAAATAGAATTGACGAATTGCTTTAATGATGTAAAAAACTCTCTTAATGCTGCTATGCAATATTATCAGATATGGTTTTCCCTTTGCGGAGAAGGAAAAGCCATCAAAGAATACATTAAAGAATTAAATGATTATAGATATGTTGATTTTTTCAACGCCACATGGTCAGGAGGTTACAAGTTAATGTTCATAGAAATATCTTGTATTTTTGATTCAGATACAAAAACCAACAACTATAGAAAGCTAACAAAGCTTATGATAGATAACGAATTTCACTTATTGGCAAAAAAGCTCAAAGACGATCTTTGTCAATTTAAAAATCTAATATCAAATATTAAAACAATTGTAACCGTTCAGACCCCTATCAAAAAACCTGAAAAAATATTGCATAAAAACAAGTAGATGATTTAATATTGTAAAAAACAATTCAAGAGAACACTGCAAGCCAATGATCCTAAAGGAGCATGAACTTCTTCAAATCGACGAAAAATTCATCGACCGACTTCGGGAACAAGATCCCGAAGCATTGGCTGGGCTGAGTATCAAATTGGTCAGCGATCTTAAGGAAGCTCTGGAACGGCTCAATCAAAATCCATCAAATAGCTCAAGACCTTCTGGTAGCCTTGCACCTTGGGATAAAGGCACTCATCAAGCGAATGATGAAAGTGAGCTAGTCGAAAAGAAGGCACGACATAGAGAAACTAGTGATTTTCTCGAAAATCCCCCTGATACGGCGGATACCGTTGCTGAAGGAATCGGAAACAAGCCACCAACCGAATCAGAAGAGCATAAAAAACTGCGCAAACCAGGCCGTCAAAAGGGTTCGCCGGGCTTTGGTCGCACCCAAAAGTTTGAAGAAACCGACATCCGGCATCATAAGTGCGAATTCTGTAGCGTCTGCCAAGAAGACCTAGCGGCGGTTCAAAAAGCCTACACTGGCTTCCAAACGATTAATCTCGAATTTGGCAATACCCATACCCATGCGCCGGGAGTGCGGTTGATTGTGACCCGGCATCTTTACTATTTGGGATTATGTCCTAAATGCGGCCTGGAAAACCGCACCGAACCTTGGCGAGCGCCCGCCGATGCCACCGACTGGAAAAATGTAGGCTTGACGGAATGGCGGTTAATTGGCCCTGACTTGGCGGCGTTGATTGTGTATCTGGCGATGGATATGCGCGTCACCCGGCGTAAAATTAAGCACTTTCTATGGGATGTGTTCGGTTTACAGCTGAGTATCGGTACGCTGCAAAACTGCATCGTTGAATCCGCGCGTGCCGTCGAGCCGGTGGAAGCCCAACTGATAAACGAGCTGTGCCGAGAATCTTTAGTGTTTGCCGATGAAACGTCCCACCCAGAAGCTCACCACAGATTATGGCTTTGGGTATTTGTCACCTCATCTACCGCGCTGTTTCTGGTTGGCTACCGGACGAAAGAGATTTTTAAGAATTTTTTGGATGCCCTTGCTGACTTTAATGGACATTTAATGTCGGACGGCTATCGTCTCTATCGCGCTTACTTAAAACGTTTGCGTTGTTGGGCGCACCTACTCCGCAAGGCTCAAGGCCTATGCGAAAGCTATACCCTAGAATCTCAAGCTTATGGTCAGCAAGTTCAGGCCATTTTGAACGAAATCATCAATGCCGTTTATCTAGCCCGCATAGGCCCAGACGGCGGAACAGTCTCGATTGCAGGGCAGCATCAAGAATCGCTGACAAAATTGAAAAAAATCTGTGAATCAATGGCGGTTTCTAACCATGCCAAAACTCGAGAGTTAGGCCAAGAGTTCCTGAATGATTGGGATGCTATTTTTCGTGTACTCGATTATCCGGCATGGCCGTTGACCAATAATGAAGCAGAACGCGCTTTGCGGCATTGGGTCATTTTGCGGAAAATTAGTCAAGGGACTCGCTCTCCACAAGGCAGTCGAGCATTAGCTTTATTTGCTAGCGTTTTCACCACCTGTCGATTACGATGCAGTTCGCCGCTCTTGTATATGCGCGATACCATCCAGCGGCGCAGACAGGGTCTTACTATCCCAGATTTACCTCTGATACCCGCGATGGTTGCGGCTTAATTATTTTTTGGGTTCTGAACGGTTACAAACAATTAGGTCCAAACTTATTGCGCATAAAGAGAGTAGTGTAGGAGAAGCTGATCTGTACGAAAAACATGCTATTAAGCCTAATGATATAAAATTCTTATTAGATACCATGGCAGAACATCTTCGTGAACTAGAGAAAAATTTAACTGGAGAACCCAGTTTTCATACAACAGGTAAAACAAATCGATGGGAGCAAGCAACTTATAATGTCCTAGAGAGCCTAAGAATAAGTGGTCATCATAAAGACAAAGAGCAGTTTTAAAATTCCAAAATTAAATTTTTACCCAACAACCCCAGCTTTGGCGTCAGGGTTTTCTGGAAGAGGTGTCGCCAGCATGGATGCTGGCGCCAAGCCTACATGGACGTATTCACGGCGTCCTCTGGAAGAAAACCCTGACGCCAAAGCGAATTCAACGCGAGAGGTTAAAAAATATTAAGCCCGTTCAAGCTCAACAGCCAACCACCGCCCAAGCACACTAACAATATAATCCGACTGCTCAGCCGTCAAAGCCACCCCCTGCCCTATGCCATGCCACTGCTCCAAACACCCCCGGCAACAACACGCCGTAGCATGTTGCGCCACAAACACCGGATGCCCGCGAAACGGGGTTTGCTTGCCATCGTTCTTAGGCTGCGCCGCAGCCAAGCGCTTACTGATAAAATCCGCCGCATGCAACAGCACAGTATCCAAGCCCTTGTCTTGCAGATAAGCCAGATCCTTCCCTGCCAAATGAAATTTGCGCCGAAAGGCGGAATTTGCCAAAGCCGCAAACACCGATTCTAAATCTCTCATGGTCTACCGCTTAAACAGCGTTACCAATACTATCACTCCAATCCAAATGTTTTTTGTAGTTTTCTGATAAATCCGCAACATCCGGCATGCCGCCTAAAAAACCTGTTTTTTGCAAAATAGCTAAAACATTTTCGTCTTCAGTTGGTAGCTTTTTTGTGTTGTAAATTTCATCAATAGCAAAGGCAATCAATTCAGAAGTGTTTTTTTAAGCGCTTTTTCCAAGGTCTGTAATTTTTCCAAGTGCTGGCTGTCAAGTTCCGCGGTAATTTGCATGGATCAGTCCTGTGTTGATTAATCAACGTTCGTTTCGTTGGTGTGTCATGCTAAATTTTACAGCGTCGAGCTGTATTTATGAAACAAATTGACACTCCGCAAACACCAGTTCCAAATCTCTCATAACTTAAATTTTAAACAAGGGTTCCAAAACCTCATCCCCAACCGGCTTGACACCTTTCTCAAACTTAGCGCTGCTAAACGCCTGCCACAATTTCTCACCCGACCAATCGTCCTGGTGACCGGAATACAACTGCTGATTCAAGCCTTCAATCTCCCCATGCAAAGGTTCCGGGCAAAGCTTAGCGATAGTCGCCAAACTATCCGCGCCAAAATGCGCCTTACCCCACTGCAACAAGGCCTGCTTGGCAGCCTTGGGATTGTTCTCCCAACACGCGTGTTTTAAATTTTTCTCTAAGGCCGACTCAGCCGGCTGCGCACTCACCGGCGCAGCCGACACCACAGCTGTTTTCGGCTTGCGCCAAATAAAGAAAACCACAGTCAGCAACCAACCTAAAGCCAAAAAGCCCGACAAAGCTTGCCAAATACGAATTTCCCCTTCATCAGCAGCAACCGGCGGCGATACCGTTTGAATCACTGACTGGCTCTGCTCGGCAGGTTTAACCGGTGTCGGCTGTGTGCTTGGCTCGCCACTCGCTAAAGCCTTGATAGTCACACTAGGCAAACTGGCTTTTTCGACCCGCTGGGTTTTGGTATTGAACCAGCTGATTTCCATAGTCGGCAAAGTGTAATCGCCCGGTTTAGAAGGAATATAAGCAACTTTTTCCTCCCGCGACGCCGTCAAACCTTCGCTATGCTTATCCTCTTTCAGCACCGGCTGATCGGGATAAGTTTTAATGCCGTCGATAGCAACCTGACTGGCCAACTCCGGCAACTGATCCACGGTCGCGCCTTGCACAACAAGGGTCAGCGTCCTAGTCAAGGGCTCACCGACCTTAGTTTGCCGGCTATTCTCCGACCACTCTTCCTTCAGCTTAACTGACTCAGCGCTCAACCAATCCGGGCTTTTAAAACTGTCCGGGACCGGTTGCACCTTCAAGTGGATGACTTTAGACCTGACTTGGCGCGCCTCAGTGCTTTGCTGATTAAAAAATCCGTTAAACCGCGAATTGCGCTGCACCATCACTTGCGCATCCAGCTTCAAGGACGGAATGGTCAATTCACCTGGTTGTTGCGGAAAAATCGCATAACGGCGCTCAATCACTGAATAATTTACGCTGGCGAGTTGCGTAACGTACTTGCTATCTTCGCCCAATTTCTCCACCACGGCATCTTTAACTTCCGGTTCGCTCAACACCCCCTGGGCGATTTGTACACGGGTGAAGATACGCACCGTATATAGCACTTGCGATTGTTTATACGGTTTTTCCGGTGTCGCAGTCGCTTCCAAAAACAGCTCTTCATTGCTTTGCGGCGCCAGCTGATTTTCGACGACATTGACTTTCAATGGCTTACTGCTATCTGTACCAAAAGCGATGGCCGGGATCAATAATTCACCGGTTTGCTTGGCCCGCACGCTGACTATCCATTGCTCGGTGCGACTGCTTTGACCATTTACCCAAGAGGACTGACTACTGCGTTGCTGATCGATGATGTCGAAATCATCCTGTAAGGGCAAAAAATCCGGATTATCGTCAGGCTCCCGATCCGCCGTAAAAGTGATCTGAAACGAGTCATTGATGCTGACCGGGTTGCGGTCCACTGCCACCCGAATCTCGGCGGCGTTAATTGCAAAGCTTAGCAGCAGCAATAAATTAACAAGGAGGATTTGCATAAGGCTCATGACGTTTACCATTCTGGAGCAGTCGGCGTATTGCGATTGCGCTGACTATATTGATATTTGAATTTGCGTTTCAATAAACCGGTAGGTTCATCCGGAATCCGTTTCAGCAACTGTTCATTGGCGCGATCTACTGCCTCCTGCTCCGGCGTTTTCGGGCTGGCGGCCTTAGCATCATCTTTATTTGGTTTATCTTTTTCCTGCTTGGCTTCGGCCTCTTGCTGTTTCCTCTGCTCTTCTTCAGCTTTTTGCTGTTCCGCCTGTTGTTTCTGCTGTTCGGACTGCTTTTGATCTTCAGCATTTTGCTTGTCTTTTTGCTCGGACTGCTGATCCTGTTTATCAGATTGCTGCTGTTGATCCTGCTTTTGATCTTGCTGTTGCTGCGACTTATCCTGATCGGATTTCTGCTGGTCCTGATTTTTTTGTTTATCCTTATCCTGCTGCTGATTTTTTTGCTTGTCGTCTTTTTGCTGCTCTTTCAGCTTTTTCTCGACCATATCCTTATTAAATTGCGCATCCTGATGACTGGGATCTAGTTTCAATGCTTGTTGATATGCCTGCAAAGCCTCCTGCATTTGGCCGGCCTGCGCCAGCGCATTCCCGCGATTATAATGCTCATCCGCAGTTTGGGCATTCTTCAGGGTTTCCGCGGCCTGCTGATACTCACCGGCTTTATATTGCGCCGCCGCCCGCCAATCCGGGTTCTGGAACGCCTCGGCCGCCTGTTGATATTGTTGCTGTTTAAAAGCCTGCTCGGCCTGTTGATTTGAGTTATGCCACAAACTCTGCCAATCCAAGGCCTGACTCTGTCTTGGCAAGGGTATCAGACACAGGCCTAGCCAAAAAATCAGGCCTTTTCGAAAGCGCAAGGCCGCCCATGGCAACACCAATAGCAGCAGCCAAGGACCTTTTTCATCCCATTGCTGGAGTAAGCGGTTGGCGTCTTGGGTTTTATCACCTTTCTCGCCCACGGTATTAAAAACTTTGCTCAAGGCTTCGACGTCCTCATCACCGGCAGTCGCCAATTGATAAATACCCTTGCCTTGTTGCGCCAAGGCTGCTAAAGCGTCAGCATCTAACCTAGCAAGAATGATGTTGCCGTATTTATCTTTTAAAAATCCGCCGCCTTGCATTTTAATCGGCGCACCCTCCGCCGTGCCAAACGCCAGCACCGATAGCCGATTCTCTCCCAACCATTGTGTCGCAACCTCCGCACTATCGGTATCTACGTCATCAGTGACCAAGAGGATATGCCCCTGCACCACGCCGGCTTGATGCAGCAAATCCACGGCTTTGCGAATGGCCGCACCAGTATTATTGCCTGGGCTAGGCATGATATCGGTGGTCAGCGCTTCCAACTGGCTGCTAATAGTCGCGGTATCGCTGGTTAAAGGCGTGACGGTAAAAACATCGCCGCTATACACCAACAAAGCCGTCTGGCCGTCTTTGCGTTGTTTCAACAAGTCATCGATTTTAAACCGCGCCTTGGCTAAGCGGCTGGGTTTTACATCGGCGGCGTCCATAGAAGCCGACAAGTCCAAGGCGATCACCAAAGCCGCATCGTTTCTAAATGCCGGACTCGGTAAGCGTTCCCAAGTGGGGCCGGCCAACGCGAAAATGCTCAACAAACCAGCCAGACTGCCACCCAACAAAGCGCTTCGGTTTTTGGCTTGGGGTTTATCCAACAAAATAAATGGCAACAGTTCAGCATCGCAGACTTCGCTCCAATTGCCGCGACTGTATTTGTTTTTGATCAATAACACCAGAAACAAGGCCAAGGGTAATAGTGCCAATAAGCACCAGGGGCGCAAAAAATGAAATTCCGCAAAATTCATGACCACCTCAAACGATTTGCCGTTACTACCGCAGCTAACAACAGAGCCAGCCCTAAAGGCCAGGCGTACAATTCGCTTTTCGGCCGAAAGTATTGCTTATCTTTCTCGACCGGCTCCAACTGATCCAGAATTGCGTAAATATGCTCAAGTTCTTCACTATTTCTAGCTCGGAAATAGCGCCCGCCGGTGGCATCGGCAATAGCCGTCAAGGTTTTCTCGTCCAGATCGGCGGAGGGATTAACCCGGCGACTGCCAAACAAGCTGCGGACCAGCATTTCGTCAGCGCCGATGCCTATGGTATAAATTTTCAAATGATGCTTAGCCGCCAATTCCGCCGCTTTTAGCGGGGTCATTTCGCCGGCAGTGTTGGCGCCGTCAGTCAGCAAAATCAATACCCGGCTATCGGTTTGCTGATCTTGCAGACGTTTTATCGCCATGCCAATGGCATCACCAATAGAAGTTTGCGGATCATCTTCGGTAATGCCGATAAACGCCTCATTCAACAGGGTTTGCACGGTTTTCCGATCAAATGTTAACGGCACATGCAAATAGGCTTGAGTACCAAACAGAATCAGCCCCAGCCTATCACCTACCCGACGCTGAATAAACTGCCCGGCGACATGCTTAATTGCTGTAAGGCGATCAACATACTGATTATTGATAATAAAATCCCGCTCTTTCATACTGCCGGACACATCCACCGCCAACATCAAATCGCGCCCACTCACCGCCAACTCCAAAGGTTCCCCCAGCCATTGCGGACGCGCCGCAGCTAATACCAGACAAAACCAAGCCAAAGCAGCTAACCAGACAGGCCAGCGCCGTTGCGGCGTAAACGCCCGGCTCTCGCCTTCACCAAAGTCTTCCAGAAACGGCACTTTCAACGCCGCCTGTTGCACCGGCTCCCTGGCCGTTAACACCAAACGCAGCAAAAACGGCACAGGCAACACCAACAACAACCAGGGCCAGTAAAAAAGCATCATTGATTACCTCCCAGCCGGCGGCGTTTCCATCCACTCTGCACTTTACCGCTGGTCTGGTATTTTATCCAGCGCTCACAAAGTTTAAACAATTCATCCATATCGGTTTCAGTCGGCGGGACTGGCCGATAATGGGCGTCCGCCAAACAGCGACCTTTACCTTGGCTAAACGGCGCATCAGGAAACGGCGTATCCAGATAAGCCAGCCAGGCTGGGCCATTGAGGGCTGCCACATCCGCTCTACCAGTGGTACTGATAGCGACCCGGCGCAGCAAAGCCGATAGCGCCACCAAGGTTTGCCGGCTATCCGTTGGGCTTTCACTTCTAATGCCGGCCAGCAATTTAGCAGCGGACTTGGACACAGTTTGCTGTTTCAAACGATTGTACACATAAATCAGCAAAGCTATCGAAAGCGGCAACAGCACAGCCAGCAGAATCCAGCCCGGGGCCGGCGGCCAAAAGCTGACTGGCTCAGGTAAATGAATGTCTTTTAAAGGTAGTTGTTCCATGTTGTTTGTCGCAGAGTAATGCGGATTAGCGCCGAACTGTGGCTTTGCATTGTCCGTTAAAGGCCAACAAGGTATCCAGCGGTGGCTCATTCGTGTTGCAGGTCAACCAGGTCATACGTAATTTTCGGCTGAGTTGCTGTAAATACTGTTGTCGACTTTGAAAACGCTGCTGATATTCCACTAGCCGTTTATTATCACCAGCGTCGATGATTAATTCCCGCAGACTATCAGTAAAGCGATAGCGGCCTTTACTCGGCAACTGACTTTCCAAAGGATCGTTGATTTGCACCAGAATCACATCGCAGTGCCGGCCCAAATTGGCAAGATACTGCTCCGCCGCCGCATTTAAACCCCGAAAATCGCTAAGGATAAACACCTGACTACCAGGATGGGCATGGTGTATCAATCTGGACAAGACTTTATCCAGACTAATCTCCGCCACCGCAGTGTAGCTGGGATTGACTAAGGCGTTAAAAAAGTGCAGCAAGGCGCTTTTGCCGTTATGTGGTTTTAGCTCCTGACAACCTGTGTCGCTAAAAATTTGCCCACCGATGCGATCCCCGCGTTTTAGCGCCGCCCAACCCAGCAAGCCCGCCAATCTGGCGGCCTGTACCGATTTAAAAACGCCCCGGGTAGCAAAAGTCATGGTCGCCCGGTAATCCACGGAAATAAATAGCGGTCTTTCCCGCTCTTCACGAAAAATCTTGCTGTGTGGTTTATCGGTGCGCGCGGTAACCCGCCAATCGATACGCCGCACATCGTCGCCAGGTTGATATAAGCGCGTCTCATCGTAAACCATACCGCGCCCCTTAAGTTGGGAAACATAATTCCCGCTTTGCGCGGCGCGGATATTGGTATGTTGCAGATTCAGCGCCGCAGCCGACTTGGCCAGATCGACCAAATTTTTTAAACTGATGGCAACCCGTTCTTCTTTGTCTAGAATAGCAGCACTCATTTACGGCACGGCGATACGGGCTATCAGTTGCTTAATGACATAATCGGTGGTGATACCTTCGGCTTCCGCCTCATAGGACAAGATCAGCCGGTGCCGCAGTACATCGTAGGCCATATCTTGAATGTCGCTTGGATCAACGAAATCCCGTTGCCCGAGCCAGGCTTTGGCGCGGGCGCAACGGTCCAAGGCGATGCTGGCGCGTGGGCTTGCGCCATACTGTATCCATTTGGCCAGATCTTCGCCATAGGCGCGAGGTTTGCGAGTCGCCAAAATAATTTGCAGCAGATATTGTTCCAAACTGTCCGCCATATAGATTTCCAGCACTTCTTGCCGGGCGTCAAACAGGGTTTTCAGGCTGATTTTTTCGGCTGCTTTATCAATTTTTAACTGCCCGCCTTTAGCTTCGGCTCTGGCCAAATGCAAAATGGCTTGTTCATGCTCGGCATTGGGGTAATCGATTTTCACATGCAGTAAAAACCGGTCCAACTGCGCTTCCGGCAAGGGATAGGTGCCTTCCTGTTCTATCGGGTTCTGCGTCGCCATCACCATAAATAGAGACGGCAAAGGATAAGTCGCCTTGCCTACGGTAATTTGCCTCTCGCCCATCGCTTCCAACAATGCGGCTTGCACCTTGGCCGGCGCACGATTGATCTCATCGGCCAGGATTAGATTATGGAACAGCGGGCCTTTTTGAAATTCAAACGTCCCCTGCTGCGGACGATAAATCTCGGTACCGGTCAGATCCGAAGGCAATAAGTCCGGGGTAAATTGCACCCGGTGAAAATCCGCTTCTATGCTTTGGCTCAGTACATTAATGGCGCGGGTTTTCGCCAAACCCGGCGCACCTTCCACCAACAGATGCCCATCGGCCAACAAGGCGATCAGCATACGCTCGACCAGCACTTCCTGGCCAATGATGCGGGTATTGATATAGCTGGTAAGTTGATTAAGAGCGGTTTGTGCTGTGCTTAGACTGTTTGCAGTCATCATTTATCCTGGGTTCCTTGGGTTTTAACTTGGCTTAAGAACAATTTTGCCTAAAAAAGTTCCCCATTTTATAAGCTTGGTGGAGAGACAAGCAAACTTTAAACGTCTGGGGATGAGAACTTTTCAGCATTGTAAAGACTTTCTGGATGGAAACAGAACATTGACGAAAGCAAAGTCAGTTGATCGCCAAGCCAGAATAGTTGTCGATAAAGAAGTGATTGAAAATGGGGTATATCTAGATAAATGGGCATCAGCTCTCACCGTCACCCATCTTTCCACTCAGGCAAACGCCAATAGCGTCAGCCTATCAATGCCCTCCATGCTCCGGCGGATGGTCGGTAATATTATTTCTGAGCAAAACATAGCGGTCGGCCAGTTTACCTGTGATACGTCTTCCTTCGCTATCCAACTGAATCAGCTTATCGCCCTCGGCCAAATAATGATGCGTAGTAGCTCCATCGCGGGACGTTAAGACTATGGTATTTGGTGCAACGCCTGGAGCGTATTTACCTTTGTACACATACTCTCTGTCTGACTTGCCGGCGTTTACGGTCATCATAAAATAAGTGCCGTTTTTGTTCAAAGCCAGCGTGGTCTTTATACCCACGCAATCGGCGCAAGGCAAAAAGCCAATGTAAATTCCAGGAAAATCAAGATCGGATTTCCCATGCGCGTGTGCCTCTTGAGCATTTGTGCCGGCAGATTCCGCATATACAGGGCTGTACGCCGAAAAAACCGTAAGGAAGAGAGAAAAAGCCAGAGTTTTTGTTATTTTTTGTCTACTTATTTTCATATTTGCTCCTCAGCAAAACGATGAACATTGTAAAAGGCTGCTTAGAACGCTAAATAACCCTTTATTTGCGTATTATTTTTTTAGTATGGCAGGGTCGACTACCATTCTACCGCGCTATGGGTTAAATTGAAGTGACAAGCTTAATCTAATCCTTACAGCGCTGCCGGTTTTTCCAATGCCGGTGCGTTGTCATAATGTGCACCACCTCCTGGGGATCATCGGTAACAGTAATCAAATTCAATTCTTCGCTGGAAATAGTACCAAACTCAACCAAAGTGGTTTTCATCCAAGCCATCAGACCACCCCAAAACTCGCTGCCAAACAATACCAACGGGATCGGGTAAACCTTATGCGTCTGCATTAAGGTCAACGCCTCAAAAAACTCATCCAGCGTCCCAAAGCCGCCTGGCATGCAGACATAGCCCAATGAATAGCGCACAAACATCACTTTACGCACAAAAAAATAGCGAAAATTCAAAGACAAACTCTGGTAAGGGTTCGGTTTTTGCTCCATAGGCAATTCAATATTCAAGCCCACCGAAGTCTGATTCTGTAAATGCGCCCCCTTATTCGCCGCCTCCATGACGCCGGGACCACCGCCGCTAATAATGGCAAAGTCATGCTCACTCAACAACTTTGCTAATTCCACGGTTTTTTGATAATAAGGATGCTCTTCATCCAATCGCGCCGATCCAAAGATGGAAACTGCATCACAAAGTTCGGACAACTCATCGAAACCTTCGGTAAACTCGCTGATAATGCGAAAAATTCGCCAAGACTGATCGCCTTTTAAATCATCGATAATACTACAGCTACGTGAAGCACGAGGGCTTTTGCCATGCATGATCGCTTAGTCCTCGGAAATGGCGCTATCGGTTAAGGTGTAAATTAGCCGACCAATTTGCAGGGTATGCGTCACCCGACCCAGCAGAGTATGCCCCCAAAAAGGCGAGTTACGGCCGGCGCTACGCCAGGTTTGGCTATTGACTTGCCAACTAGCCTGCGGATCGAAGATACAAATATCTGCCGGAAAGCCCGGTGTTAATGCGCCGGCAGCCAAACCTAATATTGCAGCCGGTTTTACAGTCAAGACAGCAATAGCTTGCGACAGACTGACAAGGTGCTGCTCAGTCAAACGCAACATCAACGGCAACAGGGTTTCCAGAGACGCCACCCCCGGTTCAGTCTCAGGAAAGGCGCCAAGTTTGGCATCAAGATCATGCGGCTGATGATCAGAACAAACGGCGTCCAAAGTGCCATAAGCCAGCGCATCGCGCAGATATTTTCTATCGATTTCGCTACGGAACGGCGGCAAAACATGATATGCGCTATCAAAAGGGATGATGTCATCTTCAGTCAAATGTAATTGATGTATCGCTACATCGGCGCTGACATGCAAACCGTATTTTTTAGCTTGCTGAATCTTGATCACCGACTGCCTGCAACTCACCTGACTGATATGCACCCGGCAACCAGTCAATTCCGCCAACTCCAAACACTGTGCCAAGGCAATCGATTCCGCAGCCTCCGGAATGCCGGGCAGACCGTAACGGCTCGCCACCGCGCCTTCGTGGGCACAGCCCTTACCGCTCAAAGAAGCTTCGTTGGCGCGATACATCAACAACAGATTATGGCTACCGGCATATTCCATCGCCCGCCGTAAAATCAATAAATTCGCCAACGGTTCGCTGGCATTACTGACAGCAATACAACCCGCTTCTTTTAACGCAAACATCGCACTCAGTTCGCTACCGGCTAATCGCTGGGTTAAAGCGCCAATGCTGTAAATTTGCAAAAACCCTACTTTTTCGGCTTTATCCTTAATGAATTCGACGACAGCCGGCGTATCGATAGTCGGCTTGGTGTCCGGCGGCAAACACAGACTAGTAACGCCAGCCGCTGCCGCTGCGCGAGTTTCACTCCGAATACTGCCTTTTTGACTATGACCTGGCTCCCGCAAACGTACGCTTAAATCGACAAAACCAGGACAAACAACTTGCCCAGTTGCATCTATCTCCTGATCAGCCTGAAAATCTGCCGGTGCGTTCCTTACTGCCAAAATTTTGCCATCGGCAATCCAAACCGAGCAAACGGCATCAATAGCGTTGGCCGGATCAATCACCCGCCCATTCCGAATTAGAATTTTACTCATCCCGCACTTCCATGCCCGGACATCGTCATAGACATAATCGCCATACGCACCGCGATGCCATTGCTGACTTGCTGCAAAATCACCGAATGCGGGCCGTCTGCCACGCCGGAAGCGATTTCCACCCCACGGTTAATTGGGCCGGGGTGCATCACAATCACATCGCTTTTTGCATATTTAAGCTTGGCCTCAGTTAAACCAAAGCAGCGGAAATATTCGCTTTCGCTGGGTAAAAATGCCGAATTCATTCTTTCTTTCTGTAGTCTTAACATCATAATCACATCAATATCCGCCAAGCCTTCAGCCATATCATGCAAATCGATCACCCCCATGCTTTTCACCTGAGCAGGCAGTAAGGTTTTAGGGGCAATGACCCGTACTTCCGCAACCCCCAAGGTATTCAAGGCCTGTATCTGCGAGCGCGCCACCCGCGAATGTAACAAATCGCCGACAATCGCCACTTTCAATCCGGCAAAATGTTTCTTATGCTGGCGGATTGTAAACATATCCAGCATAGCCTGGGTAGGATGCGCATGTTGACCATCGCCGGCGTTGATAACGCTAATATTCGGCGCACTATGCTGAGCGATAAAATGCGCAGCTCCACTCAGGGCATGCCGCACGATAAACATATCGACATGCATAGCTTCCAGATTACGAATAGTATCCAACAGGCTTTCCCCTTTAGACGTCGCTGAAGTAGCAATGTTCATGCTCAATACATCGGCGGACAAGCGGGTGGCCGCCAACTCAAAAGTGGTTCTGGTGCGGGTGCTGTTCTCAAAAAATAGATTGATGATGGTCTTGCCCCGCAATAAAGGCACTTTTTTCACCTGCTGCTCAGACATACCGGCAAACGACTCTGCGGTATCAAGAACTTCAGTCAACAATTGTTTGCTCAAACCCTCAATGGTCAGAAAATGCTTAAGCCGGCCTTGTTCGTTTAGTTGTAAATGCCGATTCATGTTCAAGCAGCGGCAGAAGCAACAGTTTGGATATTTATCTCTAAGGGCTCGGGGCCGGTGAGTTTAACTCTTTGCCCGGCAGGCAAAGCCAATCTTGTTCCAACGCAATCTGGTCTTAACGGAATTTGCCGACCGTCCCGCTCTATCAAAACCGCCAACAGTACTTGATTGGGCCGGCCGTAATCGAAAATTTCATTCAACGCAGCGCGAATGGTGCGGCCGGTATAAAACACATCGTCAATCAAGATAATATCCCGACCTTCCAGGTGTGAGGGCAATTGACTGGGCTTGACCTTAGGGTGGATGCCAATTTCCGAAAAATCATCTCGATAAAAACTGATGTCCAGTAAGCCTAAAGGATCAATAACGCCCAGTCGATTGTGCAGGTATCTGGCAATCCAAGCGCCGCCGCTATGAATACCGATTAGGATGGGTTTATTTAATTTGCGTTCGGCAATTTGGCTACGGATTGCAGCTTCAAGATTAATGAGCAACGCATTGATGTTCAAATTTTGTGTCGGCATAGAGTTTGAGTTAAGCTGTCTGATTAAACCAGGTTTGCAGGATTAGTTGAGCAGCCAGTTGATCTTGCACTGCCCAAAGTTTACCAGCTCTGAGATGAAGATCATCGAATAACAGTTGTTTGGCGGCAAAAGTGGTCAAGGTTTCATCAATCTGGTGCACCGGTAAATTGAATCGCCCCTGCAACTGCCGGCAAAACTTCTGCATCCTCGGCGTAATAATATTGTCTGAGCCGTCGCTTTGTCTGGAAATGCCAACCACCAAGCCTATAGGCTGCCATTCCACAATCAATTTAGCGATTAAAACCCAATCTGGTGTCTGACCTATAGAGCGTATTGTTTGCAGCGGGCTTGCAATTGCTGTTCCAGCATGACCAACGGCAATACCAATTTTCTTCGCGCCGAAATCAAAGCCGAGATAGGCGTCGCGAGTAAACTTGTCCAGCAATGGATCACGTTTAACCATGTCCGGCCGCAGTGGTCAGACGGGTAATATCTATGCCAAGTTTTCCAGCCGCCGCATTCCAGCGCTGGTTTATTGGCGTTTCATAAAGTATCTCTTCGCCGCAAGGCGTATTTAACCAGGCATTTTCCACCATTTCTTTTTCCAACTGACCGCTGCCCCAGCCTGCATAGCCTAAAGCAATCAAAAAATGGCTGGGTCCTTTGCCTTGAGCGATTGCTTCGAGCACATCACGGGAACTGGTTAAGGTTATATTTTCCGCTGTATTAATACTGGAATCCCAATGTTGCTCGCAAGGACTGTGAATCACAAACCCCCGTTCCTGCTGCACCGGCCCGCCGGCAAATACCGGCGTATTCAAAACATTAGGCAAATCGGTTTGAATACCCATTTGCTGAAAAATATCCGCCAATTTCATCCCGGTCGGCCGGTTGATGACAATACCTAAGGCCCCTTCCTGATTATGCTGGCACAAATAGGTCACGGTATGAAAAAAATGCGGGTCGGCTAAGCCGGGCATCGCTATCAAAAACTGATTATTTAGGTAGGTTATATTCATCATGTTCATGTAAGTTTGAACTAGCGGGCGGTCATGCCGGCTCTAAATTCCCAGACTCTGGTAATAATCAAAACATTTACTTCACGCAACAAATCATCCGGCAAAGGCGCAAACGGCGCACTCATTTTTACAATGTGTTTGGCGGCTTCGTCTAAAGCCGTATTACCGGAAGATTTTACAATACGCATGCTATAAATACTGCCATCCGGATTAATTCCGACATCCATTGATAATTGCGCCTTGTCTTTGTTACGCGCATATTGCTCATATTCGGGAAGATTCAACGCCCCGATGCGCTCTATCTTATCCGTCCAATCCCGCACATACTGCGCAGCGAGATATTTATGCGCGCTAATTGAATTCGCAAACTTGATTTTTGAATTTTCGGCACTTTGTTGACTTGCACGCATACTGGCAGCAGAAGTGTATTCGGCTATCTGTTGTTGCAGCATCTCTGCTGATAACACCGGCTTAGCTTCCACAACGTCAACCGTCTGTTCAGGAGCAAGTGCCGGCGTAGCCACTTTAAGTGGCGATTCCGGCTTGGTAAGTAGCTTTTGCACCACAAGTTTTTTTGACTCGGCAATATTTACCGGCTCCGGTTTCTTGGCCGGCGTAACCACAGGACGGCTGCTGGACGGTGAGTTTTCAGCCAAGGGCTCCGGCTTTTTTGTATGCTCGCCGGCGGCGAATTGATTCTCAGCTGCCAAATATTTTGCTTGTTTCACGGCATTTTTCACGGGCGCGCTTGCCAGCGTAATCTCCAAAGACTTGCTGATTTTATGCGGCTGCGGACTACTAAAGTTCACACCCGACAAAATCAGCACATGTACCACAACCGCAGCAAATACTGCCAACAACAAGGTATCGCTGTTTGGCAAGGCATAATTGTCCATCTCTGGCCCTTGTCTTTCAATCATACGTTTAATTTCGTCTCAATATGGTCCATTAGTAATGCACTAATATTAATCCCAAATTGTTTGTCGAGTTCCTGTACGCAGGTGGGGCTGGTAACATTAACCTCAGTCAGGTAATCTCCAATCACATCTATGCCGACAAACACTAAACCCTTCTCCTTCAACGTTGGCCCTACCTGCTCAGCAATCCAGCGATCTCGGGCGCTCAACTCACGACCTTCACCACGACCGCCGGCTGCCAAATTTCCGCGACTCTCGCCACTGGCGGGTATCCGCGCCAAACAATACGGTACAGGCTCGCCATTGACCATTAAAATCCGTTTATCGCCATTTTTGATATCCGGCAGATACTTTTGCGCCATAATGAAGCGTTGACTATGTTCGGTCATCGTTTCCAAAATGACGCTCAGATTAGGGTCATTTTCCCGCACATAAAAAATCGAGGCCCCACCCATGCCATCTAAGGGCTTGAGAATAATTTCATGATGTTTCTGTAAAAAAATGCGGATTTTATTCGGTTCTCTCGCCACCAGTGTATCTGTACAACAGTGCGGAAACCAAGCCGTAAACATTTTTTCATTGGCGTCTCTTAAAGACTGCGGCTTATTAACTACATAGACACCTTGAGATTCTGCTTGTTCCAAAATGTAAGTTGCATAAATGTATTCCTGATTAAAAGGCGGATCTTTACGCATCATAATGACATTCAATTCGGAAAGAGCCAGCTCATGCTCTCCCAGAAAGCTATACCAATCACTTGGATCTCGCTGAAGCTGCATAGTCCGTGTCCTGGCATAAGCCACTCCATTGCTTAAAAACAGATCTCCAAGCTCCATATAGTGTAGTTCCCAACCGCGAATTTGCGCTTCCAGAAGCATCGCAAAACTCGTGTCTTTTTTGATATTGATCTGACCTATAGGGTCCATGACCATGCCAAGTTTAATCGCCATTTCAGTCCTGTTTTAATTCACAATTGAAGCATATAATAAAATTCTAGCAAATTTATTTTTCAGATGGTTGTTTACCTGAAAAAGATTTTTTGGTATAAAGTCCGGCTATTTTGAAATAAAAACTCGCATTGAGGTAGTCATGTCCAGAGTATGCCAAGTAACAGGAAAGCGTCCCATGAGCGGGCACAACGTTTCGCACGCTAACAACAGAACCAAAAGACGGTTTACACCGAATCTGCATCACCACAGATTCTGGGTTGAGGCCGAAAACCGTTGGGTGCGCTTAAGAATATCATCCAAAGCCATGCGTATCATCGATAAAAATGGCATTGACGCCGTATTGCTCGAAATGCGCGCCCGCGGCGAAAAATTTTAAGGAGAATAATAATGCGCGACAAAATCAAACTGGTTTCAACTGAAGGCACCGGCCATTTTTACACAACCACTAAAAATAAAAAAACCATGCCTGAAAAAATGGAGATCAAGAAATTTGATCCTGTTGTTCGCAGACACGTTATTTATAAAGAAGCAAAAATTAAATAATACACGATTTAAGCTAGTCGATAATCATTTCTCGGCTAGCTATTCATTCTTAACTGCCTTCAGTTCCGCTTCCAATGCCTTAAGCCGCTTGGCAAGCAAAATACATTGTTGTTGCAAGGCTTTTTTTTCAGATTCCAAAACTCGACAATGGTTTTTGAATTTCATAATGATTTCGCGTAATTTTCGAGTCTCATCATGATTCGGCAAATCTATCGCTTCAGTTTGTGACTCGACTTGAATAGATTCAGACGGCGCCTCGGCCTTGTCGACTGAAAATACAGGTTGTGCCTCAAGAAATCCACCCTCCCTTGCGCCAGCAATGCCACCAATCAGAACCAACGCATTAAATCTTTGTCGTAATAAAATAAAGGCAGCCGTTTCGCTACTTCTGCCATCTTCACAAACGACAATCACGGCCTGGTGTCGATTCAACGATTTAAAATGCATGCGCAAAGAATAGAACGGAACATTGATACTACGGGGCAAATGAAATTTATTGAACTCGCTAGGTTCTCTGACATCTATTAATTGTGAGCCTTCTGCAAACAAGCCTTGCATATCGTTAAAGCTGACATATTTCAGTGCCGGCTTCTTCATCAATGTAATAAATTGTTCTTTACCTAAGCGTAACAAGGAAACATCGCTTAAGGCAGTAATACTTACATTTCTAGGCTCACCGGAAATCAGCGCATCCTCTCCAAAAGCCTCTTTATCTGTTAACTGCCCTAACCTGATTTCTTTGGCATTCAGCCACGGTTTTCTACTAATCAGACAACGGCCTTTTTTAATAATATAGTAATAATCGCCCGAGTCACCCTGATTAATGATAACTTCACCGGCTTTATAACGCACCTCTTGCAAACTCATCAGAATTTTTTGCAGATTAGCAGGTGGGAGCACCCTGAAAATGGGAGACCTCAGCAAACTGGTCATCCAGTCATCATCATCGGCCAAATCATCAACAATCATATAGCTTTCGCTCTCTTCATAAGGCACATCCTGCGCCGACCTCATTATTTCAGCGTTCAATCGCAAATACCGAATCCGACCCTTAGCGATCACATTGACTTTTCTGGGTATCTGATGCGCCAAAGAAAACTTTGCCGACTCACCACCTGCATTGATAGTTTCTACTTTAATCGCTTCAACCTGCAAAGAAACGGAACCCTCCAGCAAATAATAGAGATCGGTATTAAAATCACCGTATTTGAATAGATATTCTCCGTCCTCTGCATTCTCAACGGTCATTTGTTCGCACAAAGTCTGAAATCTACTATACGGCAGGGTTGCCAAAGGAATCAATTGCCGGATCAAACGGCCTTCTTCAGAGAGACTATCAACAGGCATGCATAAACTAAAGATTGTAAGTGGGTTAAATAATGCTGGAAAATATCAGCTATGATAGTTCATTATTCATGAATATTTTAAGGAAACATTTTTCAAATCGGCAGGTCTATGCAGATTAATCTACAGTAGGAAGAATTACACGATGAGCAAACAAACTAAATTATTTCTGATTTTATTTTTCAGCTTAACAGCTTTATCGGCAAATGCGGCCTTACCGCCGGAAGCTGACGGCGCCCCGTTGCCTTCACTGGCCCCCATGCTGGAAAACAGCATGCCGGCAGTCGTAAACATCTCCACCTCCACTAATGTCAGACAGCAAGATAATCCGCTGATGAACGACCCCGTATTTCGGCGTTTCTTCAACATACCCAAAAATCAAAGACAACAACAGAAAAATAGCCTTGGATCAGGAGTGATTATCAATAAGGATGAAGGCTATATACTTACCAATAATCATGTGATCGACAAGGCGGATAAAATCACAGTAACTCTCAGCGACAGTCGCCAACTCACTGCTAAGTTAGTTGGAACGGACCCGGAAGCCGATGTTGCCGTGATTCAAATACCCGCCGACAATCTGACTGCGCTTAAAGTTGCCGACTCCAAACAATTGCGCGTCGGCGATTTCGTGGTCGCCATCGGCAACCCATTCGGACTCGGCCAAACCGTTACCTCCGGCATCGTCAGCGCCTTAGGCCGCTCCGGACTTGGTATTGAAGGTTACGAGGACTTCATCCAGACCGACGCATCCATTAATCCCGGCAACTCCGGCGGCGCCTTGGTGAATTTGCGCGGTGAATTTGTCGGCATGAATACCGCTATTCTGGCGCCAAGCGGTGGAAATGTCGGCATCGGTTTTGCCATCCCTTCCAATATGGTAATGACTCTCATGGAGTCGCTGATCCAACACGGTGAAGTTAGGCGCGGTCTGCTCGGCATCACAACCCAGGACTTAACCCCGGAACTGATCAATGCTTTTGCCCTGAAAAGCCAACACGGCGCTGTGGTCAGCCGGGTTGAAGCCGGCTCGCCCGCTGAAAAAGCCGGTCTGGAGGCTGGTGATATTGTCCTGGCCATTAACGGCCAGGACATAAAATCCGGTAGCAGCCAAATTCGTAACGCTATTGGCTTAATGCAAGTTGGCGATACGGCCAGCATAGACATCATGCGGGGCGAAGAGCATAAAACCCTGAAAGCTACCATTGGCAAACCAATACGACCGCAACTAATTGGCGACAATCTGCATCCCACTCTAAAAGGCACTGTCCTCAGCGCCACGCCTAAGGATCAAATTGAAGGCGTCATGTTTGAAAAAATCGATCAGAAATCTTATGCCTGGAAAACCGGCTTACGCCCCGGCGATATTATCATTTCCGCAAATCGCTACCGGATCAGAAATCTAGATGAATTTAAACAAGTCGTCAATCCGCGCTCAGCCTTGCTGATCAACCTGCAACGTGACGGCGAAGGTTTTTTTGTGGTGTTGAAATAAAACCAGCGTTAATGTTTTAGATCCCCTCATTTAAAAAGAGGGGAATTTCTACTTTTCTTGATTCTGAACAGTTACCAATTTTAATGATTTCTTCTGTTTTCCCTGGCATCTGGCTTGCAAAAAAAATGCGAGGAATGTAACGCAACTTCAGCACCAGGTCTCGCAACTTCAGCACCAGGTCTTGCAATAACATATTTTAAATTACCGACAGTTTTCTGGATCACGGTCGAAGGCTAATTCCTGAGATTTTGGAAAAAGCCAACTCTTGCTACTCACCGACTTGAACCATTCAAATCAGCATAGATTTCAACTGCGCCAGATTAGCCTTACCACGCTGCTTAATTTCTTCTGCAGGCAATTGTTTTTTGTTCAGCCACTCCAGATCATCTTCCGGCAACTCGCTTAAAAACCGGCTTGGTTCGCATTCCTGCAATTCCCCATAGCGTTTACGGTGGGTACAATAGCTAAACGTCAAGGTTTTTTGCGCACGGGTAATGCCCACATAGGCCAGCCGGCGTTCCTCCTCTATATTGTCAGTTTCGATACTGTTTTGATGCGGTAATAAATTTTCTTCCATGCCGATCAAAAATACATGCGGAAATTCTAAGCCTTTGGCTGCATGTAAGGTCATTAGACTCACCTGATCGCCGGCTTCCTGCTCCTGGTTCCGGTCCAAGATGTCGAGCAACATCACTTTGGCAATCACTTCGGCCAACGACTTTTCCTCTGTCTGCTGATTACCGGCAATGCGCTGCAACCAATCGATTAACTCATAGACATTTTTCAACTTACGCTCCGCTGAGGCCGAACTTTTACTGTTTTCTTGCAGCCATTGCGGATACTGTATTTCATCAACTAACTTATGAATAACAGCAAACGTATCTTCACGTTCGATTTTGACTGCAGTATCCGCTAACCATGCGCAAAATTTACGCAGTCTTTGCACAGATTTATCGGACAATCTCTGCTGTAAACCTAACTCAGAACAGGCGACCAGTAAACTAATCTGCCGCTCATTGGCATAGGCGCCAAGTTTTTCCAGCGTATTTGGACCTATCTCTCGGCGCGGCGTATTGATAACCCGCAGGAAAGCAGCGTCATCGCCAGGATTAACCAGCAAACGTAAATAGGCCAAAATATCCTTAATTTCTGCATAGGCGAAAAAAGACGTGCTGCCGCTAATAAAATAAGGCACATTGTTTTCGCGCAGCTCTTTCTCGAATAACCTGGACTGGTGATTGCCTCTATAGAGAATAGCGTAATCCCCGTAACTGCCGCCGGTTTTGAAGCGATGATGGATGATCTCTGCAGTCACCTGCTTGGCTTCGGCCACATCGTTTTTGTGGCTAAGCACTTTTAATGGGTCACCGTAGCCTAACTCACTCCACAATTTTTTCTCATACACATGCGGATTATTGGCGATTAATTGATTCGCCACCTTAAGAATCCGGCCGGCGGAACGATAGTTCTGCTCGAGTTTGATGATTTTCAGGCGCTGGTAATCTTTCTGCAACTGACTCAAATTCTCCGGCTGAGCCCCTCGCCAAGCATAAATAGACTGATCGTCATCACCCACTACGGTAAATCGGCCTAAGCTACCTGCCAAAGCTTTCACCAATTCATACTGGGTGATATTCGTATCCTGATATTCATCCACCAATAAGTAACGGATTTTATTCCGCCATTTTTCCAATACTTGCGGATGCTGTTGAAACAGCACCACCGGCAAACCAATTAAGTCATCAAAATCTACCGCATTGTAAGCCTTAAGGCTACGGTTATATTGCTGGTAGAGCGTTGCGGCGGCTAAATTTTCTTGGGTATCAGCGCCCTGTAAAGCTTGCTCGCAACTAATAAAAGCATTTTTCCATTGGCCGATTCTGTAGCAATAAGAATCTACGGTATCCACATCACAACCCTCAACGCCATGCCCGACTAATTGCCGTAACAGACTCAGTTTATCTTGCTCATCGAATAGCGTGATAGCCGGTTTATACTTTAGCGCTTGATGTTCTAAGCGTAATATATCCAATCCCAGAGAATGAAAGGTGGACACTCTAAGGCCGCGCGCCTGCTTGTCGTCCAGCAAACGGCTAACCCGGCTTTTCATTTCTCTGGCAGCCTTGTTGGTAAACGTTACTGCGGCAATCGTCCTGGCAGGTATGCCTTGCTGTACCAGATAGGCAATCTTCTCGGTAATGACGCGAGTTTTTCCGCTACCGGCGCCTGCTAGCACCAATAATGGCCGATCAATAATTTTTACAGCTGCTTGCTGCTGAGAATTGAGTTTACTCATTTTTTATCTTCGTATAAGCCCCGAATAATTAACATTATTGATTTAGGCATGGATACCACTTGCATTTATCAGAAAGCAGGTTAAATTGTTAAATAGAAAATGTTAGGCATCCACTAATCGTCAGTTGGTCGCCAACAGGCCAATACGGAGTAAAGTGTGCCTTTTAGAAAAATAATAAAAACCGAACTTTTCTGCCTCCTGGTGCTGGGCATGTTTAATGTCCACTCACTACTAGCTGCCACACCGTCTTTGTATAGGCCAGCACCAGCACTCAGCGCAAATGATTTGGCGATTATCGTCAACGACGACGACCCCACAAGCCGTCTCATTGGTGGTTATTATCAGCAGCAACGCCATATCCCAGCCGAACAAGTATTGCATATCCACTTTTCACCCAATCGGGATAATCTATCCCAGTTGGAGTTCGAAAAAATCAAACAACAGGTGGATGCCAAAACCCCTGAGCATGTCCAGGCTTTCGTACTCACTTGGACCCAACCGTTCCGGGTAGATTGCATGTCTATCACCACTGCCTTTGCAGCCGGATTCAATCCGGATTTTTGCGCGTCAGGGTGCAAACAAACCCGTATCAGCCCTTACTATGCTTCAGAAACCGACAAACCTTTTAAATCCTTCGGTTGGCGACCGACTATGGTATTGGCCGGTAAAAACTTCAATGACGTCAAAAAACTCATCGATACCGGCATCGCATCCGATTACTCACATCCACAAGGCACGGCTTATTTACTAAAAACTTCCGATCAAGCACGCAGTTCCCGCGCCGTTTTTTTTCCGGAAATCGCCGATAAATTCAAAAACTTCTGGCCGGTCAACTATCTGGAACAAGACTATATCAGCGGTCGAAAAGATGTGATGTTTTACTTTACGGGCATGGTAAAAGTTGAACATATCAGTGAAAACCGCTTTCTGCCGGGTGCAGTTGCCGATCATCTTACCTCAGCCGGCGGCATATTATCCGGAAGCAACCAAATGAACATCATGGATTGGTTAAAAGCCGGCGCTACCGGCAGCTATGGCGCGGTTACTGAACCCTGTAACTTCCCAGCCAAATTTTCCAATCCAGGCATATTAATGTATTTTTATTTGCGCGGCAGCACGCTGATCGAAGCTTACTGGAAAAGTGTTGCCGAACCCGGACAGGGAATATTTATTGGCGAGCCGCTGGCTAAACCCTTTGCTTATCAACGTCACAATGCTACTGATGAAGACCACCTTTTTTAGAACAACGCCAATGCTTCCAGACATGCGGCTAGATGCTGCTCACCTGAATTAGGCTCAATTTTGCTGCTTGGCAGCAATAAACCATAACTCAGACCTGCAGATTCTGCATCAATCACCCAGCGGCAGAGCTGACTTAAACGTTCCTCAAGAGTATAGCCGGGAGTACTTTCATAACTCAGCCACAATTGTGAGCCTCCGCTCTCTGCGGCGTATTCTTTACTGTAAAGCCCTTGACCTTTTGCATAGGCTTTCCAATGAATTTGCCGCCAAGAATCACCGTTTTGATATGCGCGCACCCCATTAAATTCCTCGCGCCCCAGGCGGTCTAAATGTCTCTGGCCTGAGGTTTGCGGGCCAATTCCGTGCGGAAAAGGCAAAGACACTGAACTGGGCTGTGGATAAACTAGCACCTTGCTAGCAAATCTGAGCGGCGACCATGCCCGAAAAATCCCCAAAGGATAACTACTGGCAAAGGTTACAGTTTCCAGCATTTGCCAACCCCGCTTTATGGTCTGCGCATAAAGCGTCAATGTCTTGCCCTCCCTGGCTGGCAGGCTAAAGGTTTGCTCGCTATGCACAGAAACACTTAAAGCCTGCCTTGCATCAATACCGGGGTTTATGACCGTTACCGCAAACCCGGCATTTTCGCCGGCAAACACCGGCTGCGCATAACCCACCTGAACAACAAGCCCGGCCAAGGCTTTATAAGTATGCAAAATGGTGACAAAAAAAATGCTGGCCAATAAAAAGCCCAGCATATACACCAAATTATTGTTGTAAACAAAAGCTATCAACAACAACAAAATAATCGTCAACACCATGCCGAATCCGCGCCGAGTCGGCAGAATAAACACGCGGCGCTGAGTCAATTCGATTGGACCGCTAGCCGGCGCTTCGCCTTTGAAAAACCGGCTGAGTTTAAAGCGTTGCTTTATGGTAAGTTTAGTTTTGTCCATTAATACGCAGCTATAGTTGAGCCTAAAAAAGGGCTTAACAATTAATTTTTACTCACACCAGCTAAATTAAATAACAGCGACATCATTTAAAATTGGCGCGACAATCGCCTCCGAATCACCTGCCCCGGAACGAATCCGATGTCCCGCAACCGCCGCCAGCACAGCTTGGACATCTTCCGGAATAACTGCATCACGTTGCTCCATCAAGGCCCAGGCCTTAGCCGCTGTCAATAAAGCTAAGCCGGCGCGTGGCGATAACCCACATTTATAGAGTCCGGATTGCCGGCTATAGTCGATGATGGCTTGCAAATAATCCAATAAGGCCGGCGAAGCATATATTTCTCGCACCTTTTGCTGCACGAGAAATAATTCCGCAACCGGCATCATTACCGGTAAATCCTCCAGCAAGCCTTGCCGTGACTTTCCGGCCAATAATTCGCGTTCTGCTTGATAACCTGGATAACCCAGCTCTATGCGCATCAAAAACCGATCCAATTGTGATTCCGGTAAAGGATAGGTGCCGGCATGATGGGAAGGATTTTGGGTGGCTATCACAAAAAATGGGGCCGGCAAGGCATAAGTCTTGCCATCCACTGTGATCTGTCTTTCCTCCATCGCCTCCAGTAGTGCGCTTTGCGCCTTAGGTGTGGCGCGATTAATTTCATCAGCCAAGATCATTTGCTTAAAAACCGGCCCGGGATGAAACACAAACTGTTGTTGATCAGCCACAAAAACTGACGAACCGATAATATCGGCCGGTAAAATGTCGCTGGTGAACTGTATGCGCTGATAATCCATGCCAAACAGCTTCGCCAGCGTATGCGATAAGGTGGTTTTACCGACGCCCGGTACATCTTCAATCAGTAAATGCCCTTTTGCCAATAGGCAGCAGACCGCCAAAAGGATTTGCCTATCCTTGCCGAGGATAATTTGATTGGCGGTATCCAGGAGTTGTTTTAAGGACGTTAAAGAATTTTTCATAGGTTGGACTTGTCAGTTCTATTAAAGCTGAGAGTAAAAACAATTATAGTTGTTACTTAAGGGTCTGCGTGTCAAATTGACAAACTAGGCAACTCTAACCTATCAATCTGTATTTTCTGACTTCTGTTATTGATGTTGCTGGATCTGCAAGAATTTTAATAAATCCAGCGCATACGTTGTGCCAGCAAATGCTGGAAGTTGAACAAAGCCATGATGCCGGTAAAATGACTCAGCCTCTGGCGAAAGTACATGGACTATAATCAATCTTGCGGAGACCTCCCTAGATGCGCGGATTGCTCGCTCAACTGCATCTCGCAGCAATGCCCCACCTAAGCCTTGGCTTTGCCATTTCTGATCAATGGCTAAGCGTCCTAACATTACTGCTGGTATTTGGCGCGGCATATTTCGACGCATGGAACCTATAACATCTTGATTAAGAATCTGTCCCATACTAAGCGCATAATACCCAATCACTTGGTTCGAACCTACTGGACAAATGACATAGGTTCGGCTCGCTGCCGACTCCATATTATCAATTGATCGCTCACGCAACCAATTATCAAGACCCGTCTCTCCTGAGTGAAAACTAAGCAGATCGTGCTTTGCACTAATAGGTTCAGGATGACAGTATGTGCTTATTTCCTCACGCATCCGACCACGGCAATTTTGTTACGCGCAATCGGCTCATACCCTGGATCTGTTCCTGGGACGAAGGGGCATCTAACCAGTCAAGAATTTCCTGGAATTTTTGGTTATCAACGTAGAGGGTGGTCTGATCAAGAATAATGTTCTTGGCCTCTTTTAGCGCAGACGCCAGCATAAACTGCGAACGATTCGCACCCAACAATTCAGCTGCTTGATCAATGAGCATTCTGTCGTGTTCGCGAGCGCGAAGATGTATATTGACTTCTGCTGGGTTACGTTGTGCTTTCATGGAAACAATACCTACAAAATAGTTCTCTGTTAAACATTGTAGTGTGTTGCACTTGTAAGCACAAACTTAATTTTTATCTTTGAACCAATTAAAACGTATAACCGTTTTACAAACATTAGCTTTAATTTAGGTTAACGCTTGCCGACGATTTTGAAATAGGCAAAGCTTTCAGAGGACGCAGCGAGCACATCCATGTGTGCTTGGCGCCAGCGTCCATGCCGGCGACACCTCTGAAACCTTCACCAATCCCAAAATTCATTCTTTGGCAATAGCTTCAAAAAACCGATGACGCGATCATAAATACTGTCCGACAGTTCAAGTTGGATTGTTTTCATAATTTCACCTTAAATTCTTCAAATACTCTGCTTTTCATCGCCAATACTAATCGTTGCATAATTTCTTGCACTTCATAACTTGAATGTTCGTCAAGTTAGAAATTTGGCGTCGAAGCTTGATGACCGAGGTACTGCCAGCATGAATGCTGAAGACTATTCCATTGGAACAACGACCTGAAGTGTCAGTGGTAAGCGAGCAGCTCGACGCGCGAAACGCCGGTCATCAAAGCTGTAAAATGTTACGCAATGTTCGCAAGCAGTTAGATGCAATGCATCAGCAAAATCCAAATCCATCGCCGCGCTCGGCACGCAAATGTCGGTGCAAGAAACCTCTCAGCAAGTGCAAGTAGACGTGCTGAAAAAAGCCCTAAACGTACAGGACCAACAAGGTTTGGATGCGTTGCAGTTAATCGGGAGCTCCTCAACCCCGACTAACGGAATCGATGTACACGCTTGAGAGATTTAAAACCAAATTCGCAGGACTAAAGCCGCAAAAATACCCGCGACCACATCATCCAGCATAATGCCAAAACCGCCGACCACATGGCGATCCAGCCATTTGATCGGCCAGGGTTTTAAAATATCGAAAAACCGGAACAACACAAAACCGGCCAACACACTCTGCCAAGAAAACGGCGCCCAGCACATGGTAATCAAAAAGCCGGCAACCTCATCCCAAACGATACCGCCAAAATCATGCACATCCAATTTCTTGGCCGCCTGATCGCAAATAAAAATACCTAACACTGTGCTTAACACAGTCGCTGCAAGATAAATCCAATTATTGGTTTGCATCAGCGCCCAATACAACGGCACGGCGGCCACAGTACCCATCGTACCCGGCATGTATTTAGATAAGCCGGAACCGAAACCGAAGGCCAAAAACAACACCGGGTCCTTGAGGATCTCCCCAGCACTCAAACCATTTTTGCCGTAAGAGTCTCTAAGAAAAATGCTCAAAACCTTTTGCCTCCAGAATCTCGATACGCCCGGCCCGCTTAATGCGTAGCCCCGGTTCAGCTTCAATCACGCCAACGCAATAGCTGCCGGGCGGTAACTCCCGCTCTAAACCGGCGGCGGCAGTAAAGCATAATTCATAATCGTCGCCGGCCGTTAAAGGCATTTGCCAATCGCCGCTCAGTAGAATGTATTCCATCACTTCCAGGGAAAGCGGCAAACTATCCCAATCCAAACCAGCGCCGACATCGCTTTTTTGCAGAATATGGCCTAAATCCGCCGCTAAGCCGTCGGAAATATCGATACACGCGGAAGCTATATCGCGAAGCATCAAACCTTGTGAAATTCGCGGTTCCGGCTGATTGAAACAAGTCAGCGCCGGACCAGGGTTGCTACAGGCATAACCTTGTTTAATTTTCAGACCCAACCCGGCGGCGCCTAGCGGACCGGTCACATAGATTAAATCGCCCACCTTCGCAGTCGAGCGCAATATGGCTTTGCCCTCGGGCACAATCCCCATTGCCTGCAAAGTCAACGTCAGCGGCCCGGAAGTGGTGTCGCCGCCGATTAAATCAACGCGATATTGCCGCGCCAAATTGAAAAAACCGCGCGTAAACGCTTGCAGCCAATTTTCGTCGACTTTTGGCAAAGTCAAGGCCAATGAAACCGCCAAAGGCGCCGCACCCATCGCCGCCAAATCGCTTAAATTCACCGCCAATAATTTATGCCCCAGGTGTTCGGGATTGACATCGGCAAAAAAGTGGACGTTTTCCACCATGGTATCGGTGGTTACCGCTAATTGATAGCCCACCGGTACCGTTAATAATGCGCAATCATCGCCTATACCAAGGCGGTTATCGGCGTGCAGCAACGCCTGACCGGAAAAATAACGTGTGATTAAATCAAATTCGGCAACTGCTCCAGTCATTACCCTATCTTCCAGAGAAAACCATCAATCGGCGGCCCTTGCTTGTTTAGCGGCAATTTCAACCGCCCTAACTTTTTGCGCAACTTTATCCAGAATACCGTTAACGTATTTGTGGCTGCCTTCCGCGCCAAAGCATTTGGCTAGATTCACGCCTTCGTTGATAATGACTTTATACGGCGTTTCGAGACGATTAATCAGTTCATAGCCGCCTATGCGCAGAATAGCCCGCTCCACCGGATCGACTTTTTCCACCGGTCTATCCACAAACTCAGCCAAGGCCGCATCAATGACCGTCAATTGCTGTGGTACGCCGTGAAAAATCTCGCTAAAATAGGTTTTTTGTGCACCTTTCAGCAACTCTTCTTCCAAAAAGTAGATTTCGATGCGGCTCAGACTGTCCCCGCTCATTTGCCACTGATACAGCGCCTGAACTGCACACTTTCTAGCATTAGTTTTCGCTTGACTCATTAAACGCCCAGATTATTGAACAGACTGACCATTTCAATCGCCGATAAAGCGGCTTCCGCACCCTTGTTTCCAGCTTTAGTGCCTGCGCGTTCAATAGCCTGCTCTATGCTGTCAACGGTCAAAACCCCAAAACTGACCGGAATATCATATTGCAAAGCCACCTGCGCGAGGCCTTTTACGCATTCGCCGGCAACATATTCGAAATGCGGCGTACCGCCGCGTATCACCGCGCCTAAAGCAATTATGGCGTCAAATTTTTTCGCGGCGGCAACGCGCTGCACCACCATAGGCAATTCGAAGGCGCCGGGCGCTTTAACCAAAGTAATAGCGCTCTTATCCGCCCCATGCCGCACCAACGCATCCATGGCCCCGGCTTCCAATTGCTCAACAATGAAACTATTGAAGCGGGAGGAAACAATACAAAACCTGCCGCCTTGCGCAGATAAATGACCTTCTAAGGTAGTAACAGTCGCCATATTGACCTTTAATTAACGATTAAAAATTTGTGCAGAAAGCATAATAGTCCAACTACGCCTCAACAACGGCAAGCGGGAGTTTGGCTTCAGCATCCACATGTTCGACCACCTCCAAATCAAATCCGGAGAGACCAATATACTTTTTCTGGGCGCCCATGACTTTCAATCTATGCACCCCCAGATCGGACAGGATCCTCGATCCGGTGCCGGTAGTCCGCCAATCCAGAGCCTTATTCAATGACTGTGGATTTTTAATGCCGTTATCCTGCATTTGATAACCATGCACCAGTTCCACCAAGGCTTTATTGTTTTCGTTCTCGCGAATGATCACCAATACGCCGCGTCCGGCTGCGGCAATTTTTTTCATGGCTTCCCGAACCGGTATCGTGCAATCACTGCGTTTGGAGGCAAACAGATCGTCTATCAGATTACGGGCGTGCACCCGCACCAGCACCGGTTCGTCTCCGGCGACATTGCCCATGACCAGCGCCAAATGCACATTGCCGTCGTTACGGTCCTGATAGGTAAACAAGCTAAACTCGCCAAATTCGGTAGGATAAGCGCATTCGCTAATCCGTTCCAAGGTATTCTCATGCCGAATCCGGTAATGAATCAAATCGCTGATAGTACCTATTTTTAAATGATGCCGCGCAGCGAAAACCTCCAGATCCGGCCGCCGCGCCATTGAGCCGTCATCATTTAATATCTCTACAATCACCGCCGCCGGCTCAACACCCGCCAAATAGGCCAGATCGCAACCTGCCTCGGTATGGCCCGCGCGTTTTAGCACACCGCCGGCCTGCGCCATCAAAGGAAAAACATGTCCAGGTTGCACCAGATCACTCGGTTGTGCATTTTTAGCCACTGCCGCCTGAATGGTTAAAGCCCGATCCGCAGCGGAAATGCCGGTTGTGACACCTTCAGCCGCCTCTATGGAAACAGTAAAATTAGTCGTATACGGCGTATTGTTATCGTTAACCATTAAGGGCAAACGCAATTGCTGGCAGCGTTCGCGGGTTAAGGTCAGACAAATCAGACCACGACCATATTTGGCCATAAAATTCACATCTTCCGGCCGGGTAAAAGCCGCCGCCATCAACAAATCGCCTTCATTTTCCCTATCCTCATCATCCATGATAATGACCATCTTGCCTTGGCGCAGATCGTCGATAATTTCTTCTATGCTGTTCATTTAATAAAGCCGCTGTTTTGTAATAAGGCCTCGGTGACACCGCCTTCCTTATAGGCAGCAGTGTCGCCTTTTAACAATCTCTCCAGATAACGCGCCAATAGATCCACTTCCAGGTTGACTTCCGCCCCGGTCTCTGTCTCTCCAAGGGTAGTTTCCTGCAAGGTATGCGGCACAATATTAACCGAAAACACACACCCATCAACCTCATTAACCGTGAGACTGACGCCATTGATACAAATCGAACCCTTCTCAGCGATATATTTCGCCAAATTACCCGTGGACTGGCATTTAAATCGCACCGAACGTCCATCTATCTGTTTTTCCAGCACCTTGCCAATGCCGTCTACATGGCCGCTGACTATATGCCCACCGAGCCGGCTGGATGGCGTCAAAGCCAATTCCAGATTGACTGCGCTTCCGACCCGCGCAGACTTTAGCGTGGTTCGCGATAAAGTCTCATTCGAAACATCCGCACAAAAATACCGCTCGCCTAATTCCACTGCGGTAAGACACACGCCATTCACGGCGATACTATCGCCTAATTGACAATCAGCCAGAGACAGCTTGCCGCTGCTGATTTTTAAACGAAAATCACCGCCGCGGGGCTGAATGGCGGAAATCTTACCCACCGAAAGAATAATGCCTGTAAACATTTTTTACCCTTAATGCGACCGAGAACTAAACATCAATCTTAAATCCGGGCCTAACTGTCTTGCATTCAGTAAAGTGAACTTTTTTTTATCCGCCATATGCTCCAAGCCCGGCAAATGAAACATGCCGCGCGCTTGATCCCCCAAAACGCAAGGCGCCATATAGATCAGCCACTCATCCACCAGATCGCTGGACAGCAATGCACCGTTCAAAACAGCGCCGGCTTCAACCCAAACCGTATTGATCTGCAGTTCAGCCAATAATTTAAAAACCTGCGGCAATGCAAGTCTGCCATTGACAGCATCAACCCAAAGAATTTTACAACCAAGATCCTGCAAACGTTGCTGCTTAAGCACATCTTCGCAACTGGTAAAAATCCAGGTTTCTGCCGAATTTTGCAAAATTTTTGCAGTAAACGGCATTTGTAAATTCGAATCCAGCACCACTTTTACCGGTTGCTCGACATCAAAATCAACGCGGGCATTTAATTGCGGATCATCCGCCAATACCGTACCAATACCGGTAAGTATAGCGCTACTCGCAGCTCGAAACTTGTGCACATCGGCACGCGACTGAATAGAAGTGATCCATTGGCTCTCGCCGGAGGCCATCGCGCTACGCCCATCCATACTGGAAGCCAGTTTGCTGATTATCCAAGGCAAACCCTGCGTCATGCGTTTAATGAACCCACGATTTAATTGTTCGGCATCCTGCTGCAAAACCTCGCAAACAACTTCTATTCCGGCGTCACGCATTTTCTGCAAGCCACGACCGGAAACTAATGGATTCGGATCCTGCATAGCCACCACGACCCGACTGACGCCGGCTGCGATTAAAGCATCGCAACAAGGCCCGGTGCGACCATGATGACTACAGGGCTCCAGCGAAACATACACGGTAGCCCCATGCGCATCATGCGTCTTGGCTAAAGCATCGATTTCGGCGTGAGCTAAACCCGCCCTTTGCGTCCAGCCCTCTGCGATGATCGCGCCGTTTTTGACCACAACACAACCAACATGTGGATTGGGATCTGTGGTGTAAATGCCTTTCCGCGCCAACTGCAAAGCTTGCGCCATGTAAAATAAGTCCGAGCTAAATTTCATTTTTTTGCAGACTTTGTATCATTTTGGTAAATTCGCTGACATCTTCAAAGCTACGATAAACCGAGGCAAAACGCACAAAAGCCACGTGATCGAGCACATTTAATTCCTGCATGACTAATTCACCCAAAGCCCTAGCTGGAATCTCCCGCTCGCCTGTCGCCGTTAGGGCTTTTTTAATGCGGTTGATGGCTGCCTCAACGGCATCAGCTTGCACCGGCCGCTTTTCCAATGCGCGCTGCATACCGGCCCGCAATTTACCTTCATCAAAGCTTTGCCGGGCGCCGCTTCTCTTAATAATGCGCGGAAAATTAAGTTCAGCCGCCTCAAAAGTGTTAAATCGTTCCTTACAGGCTAAGCATTCCCGGCGGCGCTTTACTTGTTCGCCGTCGTCAGCCAAGCGGGTATCGATTACCCTGGTATCTTGTGCGGAGCAAAACGGGCAACGCATGTTATAAGCCAAGTCTTTGTTCAAGGGGGGTCTATTCTATTACAGATTGCATATTATTGAAATCTGCTCACAGTCTGAAACTTCTTCCTCGAACTAAATCTACTTATTAATTTCTGGAAAATGCCACTGTTTTAGCTGCATACGCTTTTGGCGATTTACACCCCAATGAAGCAATTGCCAACCTTTCTTTTTGGTCACGCAAGTTAACAAAATTTAAGCAAAAAAAACATTTTTGTAATTATGTTTTGACACGAAACAAATTTACGTGTAAAAAATGTCCCCGTCGACTAATAATAATACTAATTTCGACATGCAACTCGAGTTGCTCCTTTTTTAAGGGCTTAATTATTACAACAATCAAATGAGGATTACTAAAATGGCTGAACAAGAAAAAGATAACACCCTGACCATCGTCATCGCGGTTACCGTTATCGCCATCGCTGGCGTTTTAATGTTAAAAAAAGATGAAGTAAAACATTTGCAAATGAGCGCCGCTACAACTCCACAAGCTGAAGCTGCCGTTCTTAAACAACACAAAGATCTGAACAACGATGTATTGAAAGGCGAAAAATAAGATTTTTGTAAAAAAATTCTTGCTGTAACACTCAGCCATCACCTGCCGCGGCAGGTGATGGCTTTTTTATGCACTGTCTAAACCGTCAATTCTTATCCGACTAAGCTTTTTTTATCCGTACTGGTAGAATAGGCGTTTTTGCAAATTTCAGCCAAACGTATAAATGGACGTCATTCAACGCATAGCCCAAGAACTCTCAGTTAAAACAGAACAAGTCGCCGCCGCCGTCGCGCTGCTTGATGAAGGCGCCACTGTGCCGTTTATCTCCCGTTATCGTAAAGAAGTCACCGACGGACTGGACGACACCCAACTCCGTAAGCTCGAAGAACGCCTAGGTTATCTACGAGAACTGAATGAACGTCGTATCAGCATCCTGGAAAGTATTCGCTCGCAAGGCAAACTCAGCCCGGAATTAGAGAAAAATATCATTGCTGCGGACACCAAAACTCTGCTAGAAGATTTATACTTGCCTTTCAAACCTAAGCGTCGCACCAAAGCGCAAATCGCCCGCGAAGCCGGCCTGGAACCCCTGGCTGACGCCTTGCTCGACAATCGTAAACTCATTCCTGAACAAGCCGCTGCAGCTTATATAGATAACGACAAAGGCGTCGCCGATATCGCTGCTGCTTTAGATGGCGCTCGGCAAATCATTATGGAACGCATCGCTGAAGCCGCAGAACTACTAAGCGATTTTCGCGAGCGGATCTGGAGTAAAGGCATACTGCACTCTACAGTCGTCAACGGCAAAGAAGCAGAAGCAGCCAAATTTAAAGACTATTTCGACTATAGCGAGGCTATTCGGAACATCCCGTCCCATCGTGCGCTGGCGCTGTTTCGCGGCCGGAATGAAGACTGTCTGGCCCTAAACTTAAAACCCGCCGAACTGGAGCAGGATGAACATCAAATCTGCGCCCAGTTAGTAGCGCGGCATTTACAGGTCAGCGATACCAGCCTGCCCGCCGATGCTTGGCTGGCGGAAACCGCACGACTAGCTTGGAAAATCAAATTATTCACCCGCATTGATATAGACCTGAAGCTCCGCTTACGTGAAGCAGCCGAACTGGAAGCCATTCGGGTTTTCGCCAGCAATTTGCGGGACTTGTTACTCGCCGCACCCGCCGGACCCAAAGCCACGATGGGGCTCGATCCAGGCATCCGCACCGGCGTAAAAGTCGCAGTGGTCGACGCCACCGGTAAAGTATTAACCACCGATGTAGTTTATCCGCATCAGCCAAAAAATCAGTGGGACCAATCGATAGCCGTTTTAGCCCGTTTGATTAGCCAGCATCAAGTAGACTTGGTAAGCATCGGGAACGGTACCGGATCCAGAGAAACCGACCAGCTAATCTCCGATCTAATGAAACAGCATCCACAATTAAAAATCAATAAAATCATGGTCTCGGAGGCCGGAGCCTCGGTATATTCCGCATCAGAACTCGCCGCCAAAGAGTTCCCGGATATGGATGTCTCGCTACGCGGCGCCGTTTCCATTGCCCGCCGCCTGCAGGATCCACTGGCGGAACTGGTCAAAATCGATGCCAAATCCATCGGCGTAGGCCAATATCAACACGATGTCAACCAATCTCAGCTTGCCAAAATGCTGGATAGCGTAGTTGAAGACTGTGTGAACGCAGTCGGCGTGGATGTCAATACAGCTTCCGTCGCCTTATTGAAACAGGTTTCCGGACTTAGTAGCAGTATCAGCGAAAACATAGTCGCTTTCCGGGACGCAAACGGCCCCTTTACCAATCGTAGCCAATTGAAAAAAGTACCGAGACTTGGCGATAAAGCCTTTGAACAGGCGGCCGGTTTTTTACGTATCATGCAGGGCGACAATCCGCTCGACGCCTCGTCTGTGCATCCTGAAGCCTATCCGGTAATCAACGCTATCCTTGACGATACCGGCAAATCCATTAGGGATCTCATAGGCCAAAGTCAATTCCTGCGGAATCTGAATCCGGCCAATTACACCAGCGCCGCCTTCGGCCTACCCACAGTCACTGATATACTACAGGAACTGGAAAAACCCGGCCGAGATCCGCGTCCCGAATTCAAAAGCGTACAATTTAAGGAGGGTGTAGAAAAGATTACCGATCTGCAACCAGGCATGACCTTGGACGGGGTAGTGACCAACGTCGCTAATTTCGGCGCCTTTGTCGATATAGGCGTGCATCAAGATGGTTTGGTGCATATCTCGCATCTGGCGGACGACTTCGTCAAAGATCCACGCGACGTGGTAAAAACCGGTGAAATGGTCAAAGTCAGAGTACTGGAAGTCGACGTAACTCGGCAGCGCATTTCTTTAAGCATGAAGAAAAATATCGATAACAGTGAGATCGTACCCCGGGAAAAACCTAATAAATCAACGCCAAAACCCAAACTACAGCCGGCATTTCAGAACAGTATGAGCAATGCATTTGCCAAAGTCTTAAACAAATAATTGTCAGCCGTTCTGCTATACTTTTTCGGGATAATTGCTGTTCATTATGCTTGTTCTACCCTCACCATTGTGATGTTTGTGCACGCTTTTAACTTATAGGATCAACCATGAAAACCAATTCCCCTATGTTGTTCGCGCTGTTGATAACTGCAATGCTGTGTACTGCCTCAATAGTCCATGCCCAACAGCCAATAGAAAGTTACGGGGATACGGTCGCTCGCAAAGTCAGCAGTGGTTTTGCCAACTTAACTTTGTCGGTTTTGGAAGTCCCCAAAAACATCATCATCGTCAGCAATCAAACAAATGTGTTATTCGGCCTGGCAGGCGGCCTGGTTATAGGTGGCGTTGATTTGCTGGGTAGGACCGGGGTAGGCATATTAGACCTGGTCACTGCGCCTTTACCGACGCAACCCATCGTTTTTCCGCTCTATGTCTGGGAAGACTTTAATAAATCCACCGCCTACGGGCCCATTTTCAAGCCGGTTAAAGAATAGAGCTGAAGTTTGGCGGAGGCAAAAAACCGGCATCCGCCAAAATGCAACTCTTTAGGCTGCAAGCGCCTTCAAATAGGCATCCACCCTGCACTTCACCAGACTATCATAATGCCGCCGCAAAGTAGCATCCGTTGGCCGCTGCGATAAGCTGGCTTCCACTTCGGCTTGGATTTGTGTTAAAAAATGCCGTTTGAGCGTTGAATCTTCAGGTATTATTCTTTTATTTACCGGCTGATCGGCAAAAGCACTGTTTTCAGCTTCCTCCGCAGTTGCAACCAGTTCATTACTGCCTACTATGCAGGGAGGCTTTAATTGCCAAGCCAACCCGCTTGCATAATGCCGTCTTAACATTGAATCAGTTGGGTAGGGGTGGGTGATGGCCAGCCGTTCAGCTTCGAGATTGCTAAAGTAATGTCTACGCAACATAGAATCTTCCGGTATTGTCTCCGCCCTAAAAGCTTGAGGGAATGAACCAAACCGGAGGCTGCTCTTCCGGCCTATTTTCAACAGGCGCATCTTCAGCAGCTGCAACTCTGACACTCACAGGTTTCTGAATGGCTATTTCGCTGGCCTCAGATTGACGTTCCGGCAAAACTTTCTGTTGTAAAGTGTGTAAAGGCGCCTGAGATTGTGGCGCTTTTGCTTGCGTAGACTTACGCTTTAGCAACCACACCAGCAAAATCACAATGACTACAGCAAGCAACGCTAATAAAATTTTCATAAAGCCTCTCCCTTTATAATTATTGATTCAAAAACAATGGATCATGATGTTGCTTAGCACTTAAACCATTTAGTAACAAAGATTTGGCCTCGGCAACACGGACTAAAGCTCAACAAGCGTCAAAGCGCTTGGAACGGCGATTTTATGCTTTCAATTCAAGCTTGTCGATTAACTAACTGCGAATTTCTTAGCACAGCTAATTTGCATGGATATTTCAAATTATTTTTGTAATACATTAGTTCTCCACTTGTTCTATTTTTATTCTTATGCTATCTTAACCAAGAACAAATTAGGAACACAAGTGCACACTCTAACTCGCAAACAAAAAGAAATACTCGATTTCCTGCTACAGAGCCAGGACAGCTTTCTACACCCGCCAACGCTTGACGAATTATGTGCAGCTTTAGGCTTAAAATCGCGCGGCTCCATGCATCATCAAATTAAGGCCCTGATTGAAGCGCAATTAATTGAAGCACCCGAGCGCAAACAGCGTGGTATTCGTTTAACCCAACAAGCCAAAAACTTAATATCCAAGGCCAAGGATAACGACAAATTACCTTTTATCGGTTATATCGCTGCAGGCCGGCCAATTGAAGCCATCGAAAATATTAGTTACATGGCGATTCCGGAACAAATAAAAACCGAAAATGCCTGTTATGTGCTGAAAGTTAAAGGCGACTCCATGTGCGAAGAAGGTATTTTTGACGGCGATTGGGTGGTTATAGAACAACGCAGCCACGCCCGCAACGGCGAAATCGTCGTGGCTTTAGTCGACAAAAGCGAAGCTACTTTGAAATTTATTGAGCAATACCCGCACGAAACTTTGTTAATTCCGGCCAACTCAAAAATGGAAGCTATGCGCTACCAACCACAGCAAGTGGAAATCCAGGGGGTGTTAGTCGGGCAAATGCGTAGCTATACCCACCTTCATTAGGAGAAAGTCATGATTAAACATTCTGTGCATATGCGCGATCAAAAAGCCAACCAAATATCTATGCTTGCCAGAACCGACCAGCAATCGGTGGTGAATATGCTGGAGGAAATCACCGTGGTGATTGTACTGTGGGGCGTATTTATACTTGCGACATTAAATTAAAACAGCCTAGACGATGACACAGCACACGATATATAAACTGAGTTTTTACGTGCCGGCCAGCCATCTTGAACTGGTGAAAAACGCTTTGTTCGAGGCTGGCGCCGGTCGATATAAAGACTATGACCGCTGTTGCTGGCAAACCTTGGGCGAGGGCCAATTCCGTCCATTACCGGGCAGCCAACCGTTCGTGGGCGAAACGGCTAAGTTGGAAAGAGTTGCCGAATACAAAGTGGAAATGATCTGCTCAGCTCCACTGATTAAAACCGCCCTGCAAGCGCTTATCAAGGTACACCCTTACGAGCAGCCGGCTTATGAGGCTTACCCTATCCTGAGTGCAGAAGAATTGCTATAAGTCATTGCTTATGTTCAAATGTTAATATCATAAATCAAGCTTAGCACTGATGACAAGCACAAAAACCTACCTCAATGTTCCGTATGCCGAAAAGGACGCAGCAAAAGCCTTAGGCGCAAGATGGGATGCCTCCGTTAAAAAATGGTATGCGCCGGGTACTGTTGACATCGCGTTATTTGCAAATTGGGCGGAGGAATCAGCTACCAGGGATTCACCTGCAAAACCCGCATCAGCAAAAGACCAAACCAAAGCCGGCAAACCGGCAGCCGATACCATCACCCGGCCAAGCGTTAAAGATTTTGTCGCCTATGACAATGATTTACCGCCGTGGAATTAAAGCTTTTACTATGCGCTCTTTAAAATATTTGGCCGGCTATGCGCCCACCGTCACAGATCAGGTGCTCAAACTACTAGACAGTCAAAAACTGGCTGCTGTGCTGCTGAAAAAATATCCGAATCCACACAGTATTTGCACCGACAAAACCCTGTACAGCTATGTGATGGAAATCAAGAACCAATATCTACGGCAATCCTGCCCGCTGAGCAAAATCATTTATGACGATAAACTGGATGTGCTCCACCAAGCCTTAGGTTTGCATTCCTTTGTTTCCAGAGTGCAAGGCAGTAATTTGAAAGCCAAACATGAAATTAGGATCGGCTCTGTGTTCAAACAAGCGCCGCTGGAATTTTTGCGCATGATAACAGTGCATGGATGATCACAGCTGACCTGAAACCCTTGCGGGCCTTGGCCTGTAAGCTTTGTCGGCTGGTTGCTGGGGTAAAACTGGGGTAAAATGCCGGGGTAAATTAATTGCTCAGGTAACCAAATGTCATATTTAGAAAAGCGCGGTAATACATATTATGCTTTGCTTATAATTCCGAAGGATGTGCGTAAAATTCTCGGAAAATCTAAGTTTAAAGTCTCACTTAAAGAATCGAATGAAAAAAAGGCAGAGCTTAAATCTGCGCCATACGTCATGCTGTGGAAATCTCAAATTGCTAACGCGAGGGGGCAAGGTTCAGAATTAATTTGCGAGGGGGTGTTTTGGAAGCCGTTTTGGGATCAAATAAAAACTATTAATGAATATGCTGATATAGGCATGGAACTGAATCCAGACCGGCAAATACAATTTGAAGCTACTCAGTCACGTATTTATAAAAAATATGGTGAAGAGGGTTTGGGTGTTATGCAAAAAGTCATTGATGGTGAAGCATTAATTTCTGATACTTACTATTTTTCTTGGCAAGCAGGTTTAAAACATTCAATAAAAACCAATGAGCGTAAATCAAAAGATGTTAGGCTTTTTATCGATTATTTTCCAATCCTTAATAATATTGAACATTATGCGCTTCGCACATGGTTTAAGTCTCTAGAGGAAGAAAGAAGTTTTTCGACCATATCACGTATAAAAACAAATTGTTATGCATTTATTGAATATGTTCGTGATAATTCAAAACTTGATTTAACTATACATTTTTTAGGTGTTTTGGGTTCTAAGTCTAAAATCACTCAAGAAAAGGAATCGGCTGAAAGTTGGATACCTTTTAAGCCTATCGATATTGTAAACATGTACGAAAGATGCTGGCAAAGAGACCGCCGCAATTATGGTATAGATTATGATTTACTTGATTTAATACTTTTAGCCGCATATTCAGGCGCAAGAATAGAGGAAATTTGTAATATAAAAGTTGAGGATGTAATTTTTGATTATGAATTGAATGAATTTACAATAAATATTTGTGATAGTAAAACTCGCGCAGGTATTCGTAATTTTCCTATTCATTCAAAAATTATGCCAGTTGTTAAGCGATTAATTGCCAATACAAAAGATGGTTATCTCTTAACAGATCAAAAGCCAAATTCTTATGGTGAGCGTTCGCATAGTATTAAAAATAGATTTTGTCGCTTGAAAGCCTCTTTTGATTTTTCAGATTTACAAGTATTTCATTCGATCCGTAAAACTTTTGTTACGCAGTTAGAAAATCATAAATTTCCCGAAGGCGCTGTGGCTGATATTGTCGGTCATAAAAAGAAGACTATCACTTACGGTCTTTATTCTGGTGGTACGGATTATGCGTTAAAAAAAGAAGGTATTGAGCTTATAAAATACCCTTTTTCTTACAGCCATATCTGAGTGTAAAAATCACCGATTTACACCTGTAATTTACACTCATGATTTACAGGTGTAAGAATCACCGATTTACACCTTTAATTTACACCACTTTGTTTATTTGTTAGTTAGTTTGTTTATTTGTTTGTTTTTATTTATATATAATACCTTTATACTTATTTTGCTTTTATAATCGAGATAATCATTTCATAATTATAATCACAATATAAAGTATATAATGGCATTATAATTATTAAATGGTTATCAGCTAAATAATACCTATATAGTTATCTAACATTATAACTGTTCCACGTGAAACAAATAATTAAATAAAAAAGACGATTGAAATTCACACCAGAGTTATTTTTTGATTTACATTTTAGCAGATAATCTAATTATAATGCAATAGATAATCTAATCTTAATAATAAATATAATCCATTTATAAAAAAAACGAGCACATACTACCCGCGAGTTTTTTTGTTCTTTCTTTAAAACAACTCACGCCTTTCATTCTTCGTGAATGCATTCCAGGCGCTTACTCCATTATTGATAGCTTTTGATCTTAATTCGTTAGCCGTTGCGGTGCAATGCGCTAATTAATAAGTAATTTTATAAATTATTTCAACCCTTCGCCGGCCGCGCGCAGGGCGGTATAAGACTCACGCGCGAGCAAACGACAACTGTTGTTATACGTTAGTTTTAATGTAAATAGTACCATGTATAATATGATTATAATAATATATAATTTACTTATAATATATTAATAATATATCATTTTTAATTTAAAAAAGATGTGCTATTATACTAATATAAATAGATTAAACAAATGGATTTGTAATTTTATGTCTAACGTCAAAAACGAAAGATCGTTAATTTCTGAAAAAGTGTTAGATTATTTTGAATCATTTATTGATGGTAAATTGTTAACTTTTGATATTAATTATCTTCATAATTATGAATATTTGCAGATAATCGAATTATTTACAATGTGTTACCCGGATGAATTTGATTTTATATTGAATGTCAGAAAGTTTTTAAGGTTTACAACGTTCGGTTGTCCAACTTATCAACATTTTTATGCATTTAAAGTAAAAGTAAGTATGCGTAAGTTTTGGAATAAACGCGTGAAGACTTATCGTAAGCGTGCTGCAAATATGTATGCAATGCGTAAAGGCTTATTGGGTGCAAATCCTGACACCGGTAAAAATCGCTATATCACTGATGAAAATTTAGAGGAATATCGCGAAAAGCAAAATTCAATACGCGAAATGATGGCTAAGATTTTTATTTTTGATCAGTCAACGGGTAAAAGATTAAGTATGCTTGGTGTATATGATAAGTCTCAAGCAAATCCACAAAATCGATACAATGAGTTAATGCTTCGTATTCATGGTTATCAAGAATATGCAAAGCAAAACGGCATGGCGGCTTATTTTTGGACTATAACTTGTCCTTCATCTTTTCATTCTTGTCCAGGTAGTGTTGTAAACAAAAAGTATAGCGGTGCTGAACCTTTAGATAGTAAAAATCACTTACAAAAAGTCTGGGCACGTTTTCGCTCTGCCTGCGCGCGCGATGGCATTAATATAATTGGCTTGCAGGTTACAGAGCCGCATCGTGATGGCTGTACACATCGCCATATTTTAATATTTTTTGCGCCACAGCATGCGGATAGAGTTCACGAACGTATGTCATATCAAGCTTTAAAAGTTGATGGTTGCGAAAATGGCGCAGCTCCGCTTAAGGGTCATAATCATCTTTCGGAAGGTTTTACATATTTCGGTAAAGGCAATAGTAAGATTCCAAATTCAGGCTCACGTTTTAAATCAGTTAAGCTTGATCCTAATAAGGCCGGTGCGGCGGGTTACGTTGCTAAGTATATAGGTAAAAATACAGGCGCAAATCGCGGCGAAGTTAGTCATGCCGAACAAGGCGAGCGTATTCGTGGTTTTAGTTCAGATTGGGCTATTCGTCAGTTTCAATTTTTTGGCGGTTGCGCTGTTGGTTTATGGCGTGAGATTGGACGCTTGCGTAATGATAAACAATCAGATCCACTTCTTGAGCAGTTGCGTGTATGTTCATTTTTTAAGGATTACTCTAAATTTATGACTTTGGTTTTATCTAATGACGTTAAGCTTCATAAGCTTGATTATGTAAATAATTATAAAGAAGATAAGAAAAAAATAAAAGGTGTAATTATCAATGGCTTAACTACTATTACACGTATAAAAGAGTGGTCTTTTGTTATAAATAAATATATATCTGGTAATTCTATTAGTCAATCATTTAATACTCTTTCCGAATGTTTGGATGAATTTAGTTTTAATGCGGCGGACGCCGTGCAAACAGGCGATGGAATGGGCGAGGCGGCCACTGCCGCAGCGCACGAGACAACGCCTGTTTGTTCTCGAATTACTATCAATAAGTGTACGCGGAGCGCAAATAATATAAATAAAAATAATAATGATGATGATAATAAAAAAACAAAGGCGGTTGTGGTTGTAAATTATTATAAGCATATAATAATACATAATAGAGATATATATAAAACATATAAGTTTTTATATTCCTTATATAATACTCATAACAATTTACTGTTGTAAGAATAAAAAATACAATACAACTATTAAAATGTTAATTAAATAAGTTTTTTACTATTGAGATACTCTATTTGTATGCTATAGTTTTGTTAGGGGATAAATATATATAAACACTTATGTTATTTATAAATTAATTATAATCATTTTTACTTAATACATTAAATTACTTAAAAAAATAAAACTTGGCATTAACCTAAAGACCAATCTATGTCAAATTTTTAAGTTTACAAATTTAAATATGGAAATATATATGGAAAATAGAAATCCGTTCCTATCAGAAAACACTAAAATGTTTGTATTAAACACATCATTACTTAAGAAATTACCTGAAGGATCTTGCGGCTCATCAGGTTCATCCGGTGGTGATACTTTATTTATTTCAATCCTTAAAGATGAAAAGAATAAAAAGTATACGGAAAATATAATTAATGATGACATTGAAGAAGATACCATCTTACGTCTAAAATAATTTATATTATAATTTATTATAGTTACATATAAATATCCCTGCTTTTCTTCTTCGAGTATTGATTAAGCAATAAATCAATAGTACATTCCGATTTTTATATTGCAATTAATCAGATTAATAATGGCTAGATAGTATCCTATTGTAGAAAAGATTAGGTCAATATTTATCTCGTATCGTATCTAAAAGCCTTTGAATTACTTTTCTGCCCATCGTTTGAAGGTAATTGAAATTCTGCGTAGGCACTATCAGTAGCTACTGACTAGAATATACAGCCTCAACCAAGACTTGACACCTTAAGAAACAACCTACCTGTGAGACCGACATAGTAGACAACTGGAAAGCAAGTCTTGATCTGGAAAAATTCAGCGCGGGTTTGTGCAAAGTGTTCTTCCGATAACAAGCAAAAGTCATCAAATGCAACAATTAGGTTACAATCTTTGTATTTACCGGATTCGCTTTTTTTGATTTTTTTTTCAACGGCGGCTCGAACTTTTTCAATGCATTTATCAACAATAATATTGGCATTGATCACTTCCAGTTCTGGTGCTTTACAAGGATGAGGTTTTCCATCGATGTATTCAGGGGCGCAGCCAAACTTTGATAACAACTCATATCTCTTGCTCTTGTGGTTAAAATTATCTGTTGTTACCTCACCATCTATATCAAGTATCTCATTATCAAAAGTTGAGTATAGCGGTACGCAGCCGAACTTTAATAACAACTCGTTTCTGATTCTCTCTTCGTAGCCAAAATCTGCTAGTGTCACTTCAAGTTTCTCAAAATCTTCCTTATTTGAATCAAGTATCTTGGCATCAAAAGATTGTTGGCTTCCTGGATAGTACCTAATGTACATTCCAGGGTGTTGCAAAGTGTAATGTTGACAAAAGTAAGATAGTGGTATTAATTCATCTTGCAAATATTTTATGATACGATTACGCTTCTCAATAAACAATTGCATGTCGTCCTCTGTCGTTTGAAAGCGTTTGCATAAATTAGTTACCCATTCAGAAAAGTGGGCAACAAGAACCGGTACTTCGAGTTCTTTAATGCAAACAGGCTCTTTTTTGATTTCTTTAGGACACATACTATTGATTATGAATTATCCATACATTTTCTTGCTAATTTCTGTGCTGTTTCTATTTGATCTAACGTCATTTTACTTGCTAAAATATCTCTGTTATTTCTTGCATTTTTATCCCCATTTACGGCTGAAATATTAAACCACTTATGTGCAAAAATATAATTCTGATCGACACCTTGCCCTAGACTACACATAATACCAAGTTTATTTTGTGCATCAGCATCACCTTGTTCTGCGGCTAGTTTGAACCACTTGAAAGCTTCCTTATAATCTTGAATTACTCCTTTGCCTTGATCATACATATTACCAAGACTATATTGTGCTATTACATCACCTTGTTCTGCGGCTAATTTAAACCACTTGAAAGCTTCCTTATAATCTTGAATTACTCCTTGTCCTATATTATATATAACACCAATATTATATTGTGCTATTACATCACCTTGTTCTGCGGCTAATTTGTACCATTTATAAGCTTCTTTACAATCTTGAATTAGTCCTAATCCTTTGTCATACATATAGCCAAGCTTAGATTGTGATTTTGCATCACCTTGTTCTGCGGCTAATTTGTACCACTTAGAAGCTTCCTTATAATCTTGAATTACTCCTTGTCCTTCTTCATACATAAGACCGAGATTAACTTGTGCAAGCGCTTCACCCTGTTCTGCGGCTAATTTGTACCACTTAAAAGCTTCCTTATAATCTTGAATTACACCTTTCCCCTGCTCATACCTAACACCAAGTTTATTTTGTGCATCGGAATCACCTTGTTCTGCGGCTAATTTATACCATTTAAAAGCTTCCTTATAATCTTGAATTAGTCCTTGTCCTTTATCATACATAAGACCAAGATTAAATTGTGATTTTACATCTCCTTGTTCTGCTGCTAATGTAAACCATTTAAATGCTTCCTTATAATCTTGAATTACTTTATTTCCTTCATAATACATAAAACCAAGAGAAAAATGTGCTATTACATCACCTTGTTCTGCGGCTAATTTGTACCATTTAATAGCTTCATTATAATCTTGACTTACTCCATTCCCATTGTCGTACATATAGCCAATTGCAAATTGTGCATCCTTTTTTCCCTGTTCTGCGGCTAATGTGAACCATCTAAAAGCTTCCTTATAATCTTGAATTAGTCCTATTCCTTGGTCATACTTAAAGCCAAGTTGCAATTGTGCGTTTATATTTCCCTGTTCTGCGGCTAATTTGTACCATTTATATGCTTCTTTATAATCTTGAACTACTATTTTTCCATGGTCATACATATACCCAAGATAAAATTGTGCATTTACATCTCCCTGCTCAGCCGCGAGCTTAATCACCTTGGTCTTTTCGTTATTTACAACTGTTTGCTTAGGTTCACTTGTTGAATAGTTTGTAACGTTAACTAAGGGCAAAGCCTGGTTTTTGCGAAAAAATTTCCGAATAAATTTCAAAATCAACTCCTACGCTTAGAAAACTAGCATTTATTAATAATTATTGGTTGTATATAATGCCAAATTAATTTAGCTTTGGTTATTATATTTATATGTTCTAGGATAGGCACTTTAACGAAGTTTGAATTAAACTGGTTCACGACACAAACAAACATACTGCTAATGATGGGAATAAAATTTTCCATGCTCTTACTCGCTAATACGTTAATGCAAAAAATTGTATAGTACATAATTATCCCAAAACTAGATACTGTAATTTCAAGTCAAATTTAGCTAATTGTAGGTCTTTCAATGCCAGGGAAACGTAGCATTTGCCAATTCTTGATGCTAAAAGGATGGTGCACCATGAAATTACCAAATACTATCAATACCTTGCATGCATTATACCATTTTTACCACCTATACCATTGCCAGCCTTTGATGCTAACACAACGATGAACCTGAAAATAACCATTTCTTATAATTATTTTATATACGCGATACCATTTTTAGCTATTAAAATTCCCCTTCAAAACGAATGCAAATAGTTTTCGTACGTCCGTACTTTTAAATATATATTTTGAAAAAACCTATTGTTTTTATAATAAAGTTGTTTTAACTAGTATTAACACTTAAATTTTTGCATGATATATTATTATCATACACATTTATTAAAGTTAGTCCTAATGACAACCATTTATTTTAAGGAATTATTTATGATCACAATACGTATAGTTCACCCTTCTCAAAGTACAATGTATGATTTTCTTTGCCCACGCTGTGAAGAGATTGCTGATATAAATTATCTTCATGAACTTGGAGAACAAGCTTATCTGCAGTGGACACTTGAGCAAGATATGGAGCGTAAGGAAGAAGAGCAAATGTATTAGTTAATATTATTGCCATATGGCAATAATATAGGTGCGTGGCTGTTAGCGATAGCGTTCACGCGCTTTTTTACGTAATAAAATGAAGTAAAAACATATAACTTTTAAATGTAGGTTGATTATGGATAATCAAGATATTCAATCATGGTATATGGTCATGAATGAAGCAAGTGCTTACATTCGAGCATTACCACCACGCAAACAGCCATCAGAGCCTACCATCAAACAGTACGCATTATGCGTACGTCGGATGGCTAAACACTCTACTGACCCTCTTACGCTATCTAAAAGCCGTAATACGTATTATGCGTATAGAGCGGCTTGGTGTTACATTTATGAAACAAAAGCGAAGGAATTATTAATAAAAGCCGATAAAGAAAAAGAACATCAAAAAAAGATCAATCTTATTAAAAAGCTACAATATTGTGTTGAATGTATTCAACGCATACCGCCAGATTTTGCCGGTAATCATTTAAAAAAATCTGAGAATGGACAATATGAATCTGAATGGAAGCAAGCCAATAAACCTAAACAAAAATCAAGGTCAAAGAAATTGCAGATTTCTAAGCTTCCTCGTGAATTTCAGAAGGATTATTTTGATTATCTTAAAAAAATGGATAGTAAGTATATTTTGCCTATATGCCTGTTATCTTTATGTGGTGCTCGTCCCGCCGAAATTGAAGGTGGTGTTTCTTGTGCTGTTTGCGATGGTGGTATAAGATTTATAGTAAATTCTAAAAAAACTCATAAAGGCAAATATGGGCAAGAAACTAGAAGTTTTACAGTAAAAAGTGATACACCTGAATTTCATTATCTTTTAAATCATCTCAATAATGGCGAATCGATAATAAAAATTGATAGCGCTAAAAATTTTGGCGAACAGATGAGAAATTACTCAAAGTCTGTTTTTCCTCGTCTTAAAAATTACATATCGCCTTACACATTTAGACATATTTTTGCATCACACATCAAAGCAACATTGACTGACGAACAAGTTAGCATTGTTCTCGGTCACTGTAACGATATATCACAAACTTTTTATGGTAATTCAAAAAAAGAATCATCTGTAAAGGTCGGTGACATCCGAGGCACAAGAAAAGTTAAGCTTGTTACAAAAAACAATATGAGTTTTGAAAATAATGAGTGTAAATTACGCCCGTAAACCGTAAATTTCGGGGTAAATTTGGGGTAAATTTGGGGTAAATTTGGGGTAAGTTTGGGGTAAGTTTTGGGGTAAAACATGGGGTAAACCTTAAAATCAATATTATCTAAATTATTGATTTATAATAATTAATATTATGAAAACCCTTGCGTGATCTTTGTGCATGAACTGGCGCATTTGCGTGAAAAAGACCACAACAAGGCATTTTATAAGTTATGCGCCTATATGGAACCGGACTATCACCAACTGGAGTTTGATATGCGGCTATATATGACTTATCTGGATTTAGTTGGAGAGCTGTATTAAATGCCTTAAGCACGTCCCCTCCATACTCTTCTAAATCATTACTGTGCTTTCTTCCGCCCCGCCTGCTCCGCCAAATAGGACCTCGCTAATTTGCGCAAGCCGTTAGCAGAAATATCCAGCCCTAGCGGCGAGGAAATCGCCTCCACTTCGTACATTAAATCTGTAGCGGCTATTAGCGTCAAATAGCGCAAGCCTTCCGCGCCGGGCATCTGTTCGGAAGCTGTGCGCAGCAAGGGCGCAAGTTTATCCCAGGAATCATTAAAAAATCCCCGTACCGGATCATTGTCACCTGTGTCCGGCTCGGTTAAACCTTTTTCAAATGCGGCACCAGCCTCTTGCATCACCTCACGAAGTGTATCCTTATCGCTTTCCGCTTGTTTAGCCAGCGGCGGCTTATTTAGCGTAATTTCCAAACTGGCCTGCCAATTTTTCCAAATCGCCTGCCATTGCTGCAACTCTTCGGCATTGAATGCAGCAACCGGCTTGATATCAGCCTTCTTCTGCTTAAGTTCGGTAAAGCCGACGGTAATCTGTAAGCCTTTCTCATCAGCTTGCGCCTGCTTGAAACGTAGACTGTTCACCGTATCCTGCAACTTTTCAGTATCATCGGCATCGATAAAAGGCAGCAAGGTTTTAATAATGTCGTTTCGTGACTGTTTTAAATCAATTTTCAATTCCGCCAGTTTTGGCTGTACGACTTTATTGATTAAATCCTGCAACTGGTTGACATGCAATTGTTGGCTGTTGGCATCAGTCGCCATAGCGCTGCTGACCGGAAAGCTCAATACATCGCCTGTGGCGTCCAAGGTCGGTTTCTGCAAAGTTTCCAGCATACCGCTCCACTCAAGCGCCGGCATGCATTTACCGCCCAAATTAATCCCAATTCGAGCGTGAATATTATTGTCGATTTTAACCAAGCCGGATTCACCACCAATTTGCGGATTGGATAGATCCAAAAAGCTACAGTCCTTACCGTCTTTCCAGACCCGCGCCGTTTCACCGGCGCCGGTATACAATTGATGGATCAACACATTGCGAATCAAGCGGTAATCCATAGGCACGGAAAGTTTGGTTTCCGCCGCCGGGCAGTTTGCGGCGATCAAAAACAAGCCGCCGGACAAAAGAAAATGTCGAAAAATTAACACATTAGCTCCTTAATTGACTGCTTAGGCCGGATTAAGCTGTATGACGCCACGATAAGCCGATGAAATCGGGTAGCGGCGGTCCCGTCCAAATGCTCTCGGGGTGATGCGGATGCCGGGCGGAGATTGACGGCGTTTATACTCGTTTCTATCCACCAGCGCGATAGCGCGATTCACGTCAGCCAGCACATAGCCTTGTGCCAAGATTTCGGCAGCCGACCTATCCTGTTCGATATACAATTCCAAAATCGGGTCCAGTACGGGGTAAGGCGGCAATGAGTCTTCGTCCTTTTGATCGGGCGCAAGTTCCGCAGATGGCGGCCGGGTAATAACGCGTTGCGGAATCACCGGCGATAAAGTATTACGATATTCGGCCAATTGATACACCAAGCACTTATACACATCCTTGAGTGGAGCAAATCCACCGGCCATATCGCCATATAGCGTGGCGTAGCCGACGCTCATTTCGCTTTTATTGCCGGTGGTGAGTAGCAACTTGCCTTGTTTATTGGATATCGCCATCAGCAATACGCCCCGGCAGCGGGCTTGAATATTTTCTTCGGTAGTATCTTTGCGGCTACCGGCAAACAACGGCGCCAACATTTCTGCAAAAGCGCTTACCGCCGGCTCGATAGAAATACTGTGATGTTTTACGCCCAGAGCCTCGGCTTCCAGCTCAGCATCGGTTACACTCATTTCCTGAGTGTAACGCGAGGGCATCAGCACCGCCTCCACCTGATCCGCACCCAAGGCGTCAACCGCTAAAGCCAGCACCAGGGCGGAGTCTATGCCGCCGGAAAGGCCGAGTATCGCACCCTGAAAACCGTTTTTGCGCACATAATCCTTAATCCCCAGAATTAACGCCTGATATTCACTGATGACAGGCTGATAATAAGCTGCAATATCGGCCTTGATCGGCTGTTTATCGACGAATTCGATAACACTTAATTGTTCAACGAACTCAGCGGCCCGAAACACCACCTCGCCGCGACTATTTGCCACAAAGGAAGCGCCATCGAAAATCAGCTCATCCTGCCCGCCGATTTGATTGACGTATACCAAAGAAATATTGGCATTATGCAGTTGCCGGCAAATTATATCTTCCCGCTGATGTACTTTACCCGCATGAAACGGCGAAGCGTTCAAGGTCAAAATAATATCTGCCCCAGCTAAACAATTTTTTTCAATAATGCCTGCTTGCCAAATGTCTTCGCAGATCGTTAAAGCCAGCCGGATATTTTTTACCGTGAACAAGGTAGTGCGGAGGGAGGCGTCAAAATAACGCTGTTCATCGAAGACCCCATAATTTGGTAAAGCGTTTTTATGGTATTCGGCGCTAACTTGACCATTCTGTAAAACGCCGGCCGCATTATACAGCCCGTTGCCCTGTCGTTGCGGATAACCGATCACAGCTGTTATACCGTGGACTTGCTCGGCAATCGCTAATACAGCAGCTTGGACTTGATCAATAAAATCAGCGCGAAACAATAAGTCCTCCGGCGGATAACCCGTTACGCATAATTCGGAAAAAACAACCACATCCGCCTGACGCTCTCGAGCTTCCGCAATTGCCGCGAGAATTTTGGCGGAATTACCCGGCAGGTCCGCCACAGTAAAATTAAGTTGCGCTAAGGCGATTTTTAAAGACATATTTCTTCATGTTGCAACAAGTATCTGCTTTTGCCGTGAGATGGGGGTGACAGAGGTTTAAAAGGCTGCGGATATTTGCTTCTGCAATATCCGCAGCCAGCTTAATATAGCTCAACTTGTGAAACAAGCCTTCATCGCCGCGCCTATATCCGACGGCGAACTTACCATCTGCACACCAGCAGCTTTCATAGCTGCGATTTTACCTGCTGCCGTGCCAACGCCGCCAGTCACAATAGCTCCGGCATGTCCCATGCGTTTGCCCGGAGGCGCCGTTTGCCCGGCAATATAGCCAACTACCGGTTTTGTGACATTAGCCTTGATAAACTCAGCCGCTTTTTCTTCATCACCACCGCCAATTTCGCCAACCATAACGATACCCTGTGTTTGTTCATCCGCTTGAAAACGGCTAAGCACATCAATGAAATTCATACCACGGATCGGATCACCACCTATGCCGACACAAGTACTTTGGCCCAACCCTTGCTTTGTAGTTTGGTGGACAGCTTCGTAAGTCAAGGTACCGGAGCGGGAAACTATGCCGATTTTTCCAGGGGTATGGATGTGGCCAGGCATAATACCAATTTTGCATTGCCCAGGCGTGATGACGCCAGGGCAGTTAGGCCCCACCAACAGTGATTTGCAACCCTGCATAGCTGCCTTAACCCGCAACATATCCAGTACCGGAATGCCTTCGGTGATACAGACTATTAGCTCAATACCGGCATCCAAAGCTTCTAATATCGCATCGGCAGCAAAAAAAGGCGGCACATAGATCATAGTCGCATTGGCTGCCGTGGCTTTTACCGCTTGTTGCACCGTGTCGAACACCGGCAAATCCAGATGCTTAGCTCCGCCGCGTCCCGGAGTGACCCCACCGACAAGCTGCGTTCCATAAGCTAATGCCTGTTCCGAATGAAAAGTGCCCTGCTTGCCGGTAAACCCTTGGCAAATCACCCTGGTTTGTTTATCGATCAGAATACTCATACAGCCTCCGCCAATGCGACAGCTTGTTCTGCCGCGCTATTTAAATCGTCAGCGGCAATCAGCCCCAGACCCGAATCGTTTAACATGGCTCGGCCTAGCTCAGCATTGGTGCCCTCCAATCTAACCACCACCGGGATATGCAAATGCATCTCTTCCACCGCAGCCAAAATACCGGCAGCAATCACATCGCATTTTACTATTCCGCCAAAAATATTCACCAGCACGGCTTTAACCACGCCATCGGCCAAGATCAGCTTAAAGGCTTCCTTAACCTTTTCTTTATTAGTGCCGCCACCAACATCCAGGAAATTGGCCGGCGCGCCCCCTTTTAGTTTCACCATATCCATCGTCGCCATCGCTAAACCGGCGCCGTTGACCATACAGCCAATGTTTCCGCCCAAGGTGACATAATTAAGATCAAATTGTTGCGCTTCAACCTCCTTGGCGTCTTCTTGAGAAGTATCGCGTAGTTCGGCAATATCGGCATGTGCACCAACCGCGTTATCGTCAAAATTGATTTTCGCATCCAAGGCGACTAGTTGCCCCTGCTCAGTTTCAATCAAAGGATTAATTTCAATTTGGCTGGCGTCCTTAGCTAAAAATAATTGGTACACCCCGGACAGAATGGCCTGCAATTGCGTTTGCTGCTCTTTACCCAAACCTAAGGCGTCTGCAATTAGCCGGCAATGATAAGGTTGTAAACCTGCAGCTGGATGCACTAGCACGCGAACTATTTTTTCCGGGTTATGCTCAGCCACTTCTTCTATATCCATACCACCGGCAGCGGAAGCGATGAATATTAAGCGTTCGGTTTCGCGATCTACCAATAAACTTAGATAAAACTCATGTTTAATGGCCGAAACTTCTTCAATCAACACACTTTTTACCGGTAAACCGGCGCTATCCGTTTGGTGGGTCACCAAGCGCATTCCCAACAACTCTTCGCTAAACGCCTGCACCTCAGCCAAAGTTCGCGCCACCTTTACCCCGCCGGCCTTGCCGCGCGCGCCAGCATGAATTTGGGCCTTAACAACCCAACCCAAGCCCGGAATATCCTCGGCAACATTTCGCGCCTGCATTGGCGTTGAGGCTACATCACCCATAGGCGTCGGGACTGAAAACTCCCTAAATAGTTGTTTTGCCTGATATTCATGAATATTCATTGACTACTCCGTATTAATGGCTTTTCTATCGAATTTGTGAGTTGGTGCTATGATGGTTTACTTAAAATTACAGCTATTTAACGATAAAACTATAGCGATTATGCGCACGATTCCAAACGAAATTATCTATCCCTGTCCATTTTCCAAGGGCTATGGCATTCCCAGTGGACAGGCATGGTTATTACTAAAAATATATTTTATATACCGAATGATTAGCGCCATTCTGTTTGTCATGCTTTTCTATCTGCACTTTGGATCTATATTAGCAGGCTACGGCTCTCAATTGTACCAGTTCACCAGCCTGGGTTACCTGCTTATATCAATATTCGCCGCGCCGCTGATATTGCTGCGCAGCATTAAATATAGCAACCTAGCGCAACTATTTATTTTTACAGATATAATTTTCATTACGCTATTAATGCACGCCAGTGGCGGCGTGGGCAGCGGTATCGGAATTTTATTGGCGATTTCAATCGCGGCAGGCGGTTTATTAATCGGCGGCCGTTGCGCCATGTTGTTCGCCGCGTTGGCCAGCCTAGCGATACTGACCGAACAACTTTATGCGAATGAAACCCACGCCTTTGACAGTGTCTCATTAACTTATTCCGGCATGCTGGGCGTGTCTTTTTTCTCCATTGTCTTGTTATCATACATGCTGACCAAGCGTTCCGAACAATCGGAGTTATTAGCCAAGCAACATGCCGCCACTATCGCTAGGCTTGAAGAACTTAATCGTTATATTATTCAGCATTTACAATCAGGTATAATGATCGTTGATGAACGCCAGACAATCCAACTCTACAATCGCTCGACGCTACGCCTGTTAAATTTACGCGTGTTACCGGAACATCTCGGTGCAATCTCGCTGGATCTACAACAAGCTTTCAAAATTTGGTGCAGCAACGCTGATCGGGATTTTGCTATTATTCATCGCGAAAATGCCCGGGAAATCCAAGTACGGTTCTCTCTATTGAAAGTACTTGGCGAACGCTTGCATATGCTTATATTTGAGGATATAGCCCTTTACAATCAACGTTTTCAACAAAGTAAACTAGCCTCGCTCGGCCGGCTTACCGCCAGCATCGCTCACGAAATCCGTAATCCCTTAGGCGCTATCTGCCACGCAACGCAATTACTATCGGAAGCGCCTAATTTACAGGCAGCGGATATAAGGCTCACCGAAATCATCCAAAATCATAGTCGACGCATTAATGACATCATTGAGAGCATACTTAAACTATCCAAGCGTGATGCATTGCAAAAACAACGGCTTGCGCTTGACGAGTGGCTGCCGGCTTATCTTGACGAACAACATTTGAATTTTGGAGAATTTGCAGACAATTTTATCTTGACTTTTAAGATACCAAAACTTAATGTCTACATTGATCCGGGACATTTAAAACAGATTCTGGATAATCTATGCCAAAATGCCTTACAGTACGGCAGACCTGATTTAGGCGCAATTGAAATTGTCATTGACCAACTACAGGACGCCCCCTGTATCAAGGTAATAGATAACGGCCCAGGTATCAGCCCAGAAAACCAGCAACATCTCTTTGAACCATTTTTTACAACATCGCATAAAGGCACAGGACTAGGTTTGTATATCTCCCGTGAACTCGCCGAGCTCAATCAGGCGGATTTAAGCTATGCTAGTTACACAGAAAAACCTTGCTTTACCCTCACCTTAGCCAATGCAGATTATGTTGTCATTGAATTATGAAAAAACCCATTACCTTAATTGTCGATGACGAGCCCGATATCCGCGAGTTATTGGAAATCACCTTAAATCGCATGAATATTCAAACTTATGCCGCAGATAATTTGGCTGAAGCTAGGAATCTACTGGCAAATCAAAGTTTCGATTTATGCCTTACCGACATGCGCCTACCCGACGGGGACGGTCTGGATTTGCTGGAGTTCATTAACAGTATTGGCCTACAGATCCCAGTCGCTGTAATCACCGCCTACGGCAGCATGGATACCGCTGTGAAAGCGATGAAAAAAGGTGCTTTCGATTTTCTATCCAAACCGGTCGATTTAGCCACGCTAAGACAATTAGTAAGTCATGCCTTACAAATTTCGGTAACGCGAGTTGCAGAAAAAGATAGACGGATGCGGAATGTGTTACTTGGTGAATCCACAGTCATGTGCGCTATTCGTTCAAAAATCGACAAAGTAGCCCGCAATCAAGCTCCGATCTATATTAGTGGTGAATCAGGGTCGGGTAAGGAACTGGTTGCTAAATTAATTCATCAACAAGGCCCCCGCAGCCAAGCGCCGCTTATTGCTATCAACTGTGGCGCGATTCCACCGGAATTGATGGAAAGCGAGTTTTTCGGCCATAAAAAAGGCAGCTTTACCGGCGCTATTGCAGATAAAAAAGGCCTGTTTCAGGCTGCTGATGGCGGCTCCTTATTTCTGGATGAAGTAGCCGATTTACCCTTGTCCTTACAAGTTAAATTATTACGGGCAATTCAGGAAAAAAAAATCCGACCGGTGGGTGAGCAACATGAAATTTCGATTGACGTGCGCTTGATAAGCGCTACCCACAAGGATTTGGCAAAAATGGTGCAAGATGGCAGTTTCCGGCAAGATCTCTATTATCGTATCAATGTCATTGAACTTAATTTACCTCCCTTACGCGCTAGAGCCGGAGATATTCCACAATTAACCGCACATTTACTGACCAAGTTAGCAAACGCCAACGCTATATCACCACCGGAACTCTCGGCTGCGGCATTGCAAGCTTTAATGAAATATTATTTTCCCGGCAACATCCGCGAGTTGGAAAATATTCTGGAAAGGGCGCTGGCACTGCACGAAGAAAACATTATTCAAGTGAGCGACCTGAATTTACCTCAAGACATGGATCTGGCGCCTGAGGATAACTTCGATGCCGATACCATGCCTCTGGAAAGCTATTTGGCAGGCATCGAAAAAAAAACCCTAGACAAAGCCTTGAGCGAAAACCGCTGGGATATGGCAGCTGTAGCCAAGCATCTAGGTCTAAGCAATCGTTCCTTACACTACCGCTTGAAAAAATTGGGTTTGGAGTAGTTTAAACCGCTTAACTGTAACCCAGAATAAATCTTTGAATAATTGGTAACGATTCAGATTTACTATAAGTTTCTTATTGTGACGTTTAGCTAAGGCTTAACCATTCGCCCTGAGCATGTCGAAGGGTGAAGGGTTAAGGGTTAAGCCGATAATGGTTCGACAAGCTCACCACGAACGAATTAAATCGGTGCTATTGACCAGGTGACTTTGGACGGCACACTGAATAATTACGAATTAATTATATTTATCCAAAGCTTTTAACTGCTGTAATGCAGCATGTATTTTTTCATTTGTCGCATCATCCAGTTCAGTGTTTTTGTAGACTTTATCCAACAAACCTTCTTCAACCAACGCATCCTTAATCCAGCGTTTCGCAAAATTATAATTACTGGGGAATTTGGCGACTTCACCGGTTTTGGGATTTTTCAGACTATCGGCTGCCAGCGTAGATATTTTGCTTTGTTCAGGCTTATTTGCAATGACTTTAACTGGCTCGGATTTAACTTCCGTGGTTTTAGCCGCTGTCGCTTTGGGACGAACTGGCTTCGCAACAGTTTTTTCAAGCTCCGGCACGGGAGTGATAGGCGCATCCGTCGAGAGTTCAATTTTCTCGGGCTCAGCGATAACCGGCTTAAGTTCTGCAATTTTATCTGGTTCCGAGCTGTCTTTTTTTTCGTCTAAAACCACAAACAATACATATGCAACAAAAATAACTGTCGCTATAAACAACAATTCAGCCATAACCCTTCCCCTTCGTTATTGTAATTATTAAGAAAAAACCTGCTAGTTTTAGCTAGCTGCTGCGGAATATACCAGAGCCCTACAAAACCGTAAACCTACGGTATTGATAAAATTAAATTATGTAGGTTTAGCGCTCGTTTCTATTATAAATCGGAGCTGATAACTTCAACTGTTTTGGCTAATATCAATATCCACAACCGCGGATTCTATGGTTTGTTTCCCGGTTGAACTCATTAAAAACGCTAGGGGCGGCTTAAGATTTTCTATGAGATCTCGCTCCGGCTTGCCAAACGCATAGCCTTGACCGAAATTAACCCCAAGTTCTTTTAGCTTCAGAGCAGTAGTAGGCGATTCAATAAATTCTGCAATGGTTTTTTTACCCAGTTTTACCGCGATATCGACCATCGATTTCACTAAAATTTGATCGGTTTCATCATTGAGCAAATTTCTAATAAATTGCCCATCGATCTTTACGTAATCGACCGGAAATGTTTTTAGATAGTTAAACGAACAAAAACCCGCGCCAAAATCATCCAAGGCAAATTGACAACCTAAGGCTCGAATGTTGTTAATCATGGTGCGGGCTTTTTCAAAATTTTCCACTGCCGCAGTCTCGGTAATCTCGAAAGTTAAACGCCCAGCGTCTACCCAGGTCGACTCCAACTTATCGCGAATGGTTTCTAATAAATCGGGATATTGAAACGCAGCCCCGGATAAATTGATCGCCAGAGAGATATTTGGCATATATGCGGGTTGCGACGCCAAAAAATCAATAGCGGTTTCTATTACCCAGAGATCAATGGCATGAATCAAACCCATTCTTTCCGCAGCCGGAATAAATTGCTCCGGCGTAATGGTTTCATTATTCTCACCCTGCATCCGCAGTAACACCTCATAATGAGAAATAAAGCCATTATGCAAATGCACAACCGGTTGAAAGACCAGAAATAAGTTATTTTCACGTAAAGCTCTACGAATCAACGGCACCCATTGAATATCGCACCGGCGTTCCTTAACAGCCAAATCTTGATTGTTATACAGCCAAACCTTATCGCCGCCATCAAGCTTAGCCAGACGACAAGCCTGACGGGCATGCAAAATCATTTCCCCAGGATGAGCCAGGGTTGCGCTGTTACTAAAGACCGCAATGCCAATAGAGACTGAGGGGCTATAGCTGACCTCGCCATTAAAAAAACGGAAATTAATCACGGTGTTTCTAATGGCTTCAGCAAAAATTCTGGCTTGGTTTTTACTTTTATTTTCCAGAAACAGACATAGTTCATCACCGCCAATTCTGGCAAACAGGCTATTTGCAGGCGCCAACTTTCTAATCAACACAGCTAATTCTACCAACAGCCTATCACCAACCTCAAATCCTTCAAGCTCATTGATAAGGCTAAAGCGATCAATGTCAATAAATAATAAGGCGCCGTCTTTTTGAGACTTACTACTTCTATTAACAATCAATCTTAGTTGGCGATCAAAGCTGTTACGATTAAACAATCCTGTTAACTCATCGTGAGCAACCAGGAACTTTAACTTTGCATCAATGATACTTTTTGCAGCCAATTCATTGATCAGCTGTTCTTCTTGCTGGTAACGTAAAAAACGTTCATTTTTCAAACGCAATAAAAAATTGACCGCCAGCAAAAGTTCTTGGGGATTAATCGGAATATTGATCTTATATTTCAGACAAAATACACCATCTGCTTCCAGATCTTCATTCCACTCACCGGCAGTTTCTTCCAGGATTCGGCCTAGAATCAGCAAGGGTATCTCGGTACCATCAGACGTGGCCGCCAAATTCCGAGACATCTCGCCTACCCGACAATTCGGCAAATTTTCATTTAATATGATCAAACCTATCTGCGTGGGTCGATCTTGGTACGGCCTTAGAATTTCATAGATTTTTTCACCGCTATTGACTGGCCGAATATTGAAAAAACCTTTTTTTTCCAGCACAAACACGATTTTGTGCATAGAATCTTCGTCATGTTCTGCAACAATTATGATTTTTTCTTTAAGTGAGTCGCATGAAATCATATACCATCCAGGTATGTTCAGTGTGTAGAGCCCAAAAGCATTAAATGTTAACAACCGCCTTAACCGCGAGAAGCCCAACTAAGAAGAACATATACTTAGCCCAAGTTCGTTCCAGCTAAAGCTCGCCATTATCACAAGTCTACACTAGCTATAGATATAGTATAGATGCAATGTTAAATTTTGTAATTTCCGCCACTTGCAGACCAGCTTGTTTAGCAACACCACCGGCATGTGTTGCCCCAGGTCAAAATGGCAGCATAAGTTTTGCTGGTATTTCATGATCATTGGTAACTATTCAGCGAATGTAGATCAATACTTAGTAGGCCGGATAAGCCTGTTTGCGCATCAGCAAAAACGGTGTTTCCAGCCTAAATATGGAGTTGGTGAACAGTGGGTTGGAAATTGAAAAAATACATAATTATCTAATATTTAGATAGTCTAATCCATATTAATCATTTTAATCTTTCGGCTAATTTTATTAAACTGATACCAGTCTGTTGCTTTTACGCTACTGTTTTAAGCAATTATGTTTTAAACGGTCGTGTCATGAGCAGCTACGATCATAGACGAAAGGTTAACTTAATGCAAAACACAAGATTCATTAAACACAAAAGAGCGGAAGTTTTTGGCCTGGCTTTTATCGCCAGCTTATTAATCGTTGGTTCCGGGTCGGTTAAAGCGAATGACGCGACCGATTCATCTCCAACACCCAAAAAATACACCAGAGCACCCATGAATGCGTCCAATGCCATTATGGACGACCCTTTGTTGGGTAATAGCTATGAAAAACCGACCTGGAATCTGCATGATTCGCTGGATTTGCCGGATTGGCTGAGTATAGGTGTCGAGCAACGCACCCGCTATGAGAACGTATCAAATACTTTCAAACCTAATCAAAATACCGGCATAAAAGCAGGACAAATTGGATTAAAAACTGCGCCTGCCTTCTCGGGTCAGAAGATCAACACCAATCCTGTGAATTATAATCCTGCGCCATCTGCGCCAATAGTTGGGGGGCCTGGCATCGGAGGCGACCAAGGTATCGAATTGCAAACGGATTTATGGTTGCAGGCCCAATTTGGTAAATTCCGGTTTGCAACGGAAATCATGGATGCCCGCGACGTAGGCGGGGATCAAACAACTCTGGTTACCAATAACATTGTAGATACGATTGACTTTACTCAGGTTTATGTGGACTGGGCCGATAAAAACGCCTGGAACAGTAATTTAGGCGTTGAGGTAAAAGTGGGTCGACAGACCATGGACTTAGGTAGTCGCCGACTGGTGGCAAGACCGATTTTCAGAAATACCGTGAATAGCTTTACAGGCCTTAGAACCCGCGTACTTGATAATGGAAAATGGCAAGTCAATACCTTTGTGACTATGCCAGTGTTACGTTTGCCGGGAAATACCAATGCCAGCACCAATAATCAACTTATCGCGGATCAAACAGTATTCGATCAGGAAGCCATTGGCACCTATTTCTCGGGCGGTATTGTGGAGGGGTATAATCTGGTTAAAAGTGTAAATGCCGAGCTGTATTTATACAATCTTGAGGAATCAAACTCTTGGGCGAATAACACGAATAATAGACGGTATTTTACGCCTGGTTTAAGATTTTACAGCAAACCTCGAAAAGGAGAATTTGATTTCCAGGCCGAGGGCATGGGTCAGTATGGCACAAAAACCTATGCTGCGGTTGGAGGCAGCTTACAAGCAGCGCAAGCGAATATTCAGCAAACTCACGAAGCCTATACCTCGCATGTGGAAGCAGGTTATACTTTTGATATGCCGTGGCAACCCAGGTTGTTTGTTGAATACGACTATGCGTCAGGTAACAAGAATTATTTAAATCCGCAAGGAACCGATAGCCGATTCGATCCTCTCTATGCCGCGACCGATATGGATTTTGGTCCAACGGGTATCTGGTCCGCATTTCAAAGGAGCAACATCAATTCACCTGGCATGGAGTTTAATATTACTCCCAAGGACGATCTCTTTTTTCGCATAAGAAACCGTACAGTCTGGTTGGCGTCGGCTGGTGATTGCTGGGGTGGAACCTCTTGTACTTCCGGTACTACACCGGGATTAGCTTATGCGGGAACGAATAAGGCCGCGCCCTCAGGTGATAGTTATGTGGGTGATCTGTTAGGGTTTGTCGGGCGCTATGATTACAACAGAAGTTGGAATTTTGAAGCAGGTTATTATCACCTATTTAAAGGTGAATTTGCCAGAACCGCTGGGGTCGCTTCAACGACATCTGCTTGTACTGCTGCTAATTCAGGTGTAACTGCGGCTGGCGGCGCCTGCAGCAAAACACCCGGTGCTGATACAGATTATGTCTATGTACAAAGCCAGTTCAGATTTTGATCTTGTTGAATGCAACCTCAATCCGGGTTCCTTTACCAAAGGAACCCGCGCCAACCTTAACTGCCGCGGCATGTAAGTCGGCAATTTCCTTGACAATGGCCAAACCCAATCCGCAGCCTTCGCCTGGACTGCCTGGAATCCGATAAAATCGTTCGAAAACCTTGTCGGCCTCGTTAAAATGAATGCCGGGGCCATCGTCTTCAATGGTCAATAATACTTGTGAATTAGTCTCTATTTTGACATTGATTTTTCCACATGGCTTACCATAACACACTGCGTTATCCAGCAGATTACTCAGTAATTCCCAGATTAGGGTTTCATCTCCGATAACCCATGGGAAATCAACGGGTGCTTCAAAACTCAGTTCCATATCTCTTTCTAGGGCATTTGGCGCCCAATCAACACAGAAATCCCGGACAAGTTTGACTAAATCTAATGCCTTAAACTCTTTTGGACTTTGCGAATAGGACTCTGACCGAGCAAGAACGAGCAATTGCGTACTTAAGTGGGCTACCCGATCCGTAGATCTCCTGATATGTGCTAAAGCCGGCTTTATTACCTCTAAATCATCGGCGCATAGCGCCCGATCTACCTGAATTTTTAGCCCCGCCAAAGGTGTGCGTAATTGGTGCGCGGCATTATCAATGAACCGTCGCTGTGAGTTCATGGACGAATTTAAGTGTTCATTGGTCAACAGTAGCTTTTTTGCAACATTTTGTGATTTCTTAACTAATAAACCAATCATTAACGAAGACAATAAATAGATTGGCAAAACCACTACAGCTTCGCTAGTAAGCTCAAATGCATAATGATGGGGCTCGAAATAGTAAAAGGACACTACAGCGCTTAATAAGGTAACGAGAATGCCTGGTCCAAGACCACAAATAAAAAAGCAGAGTATTGTTGCAGGATAAATCGTTAGGCGCGGGTAACCGGCTTCAACGGGGAGTAGCCAAAAACGCAAAAAAAGAGCGATTGCGAAGATAGCAACAGCCAACAAGTATCGCAAAATAGCCTGAAGCGTTGGGACTATTTTTTTAAACATAGGCTTATCCCGCGCTTACCCTTTATTTCGTTCCAGCAAATAACCAAGTCCTCGCACTGTTCTGATGCCAATACCAAAAGGCTGGAGTCGTTTACGTAGACGGTGAACATAAACTTCAATGGCATTGTCCGCCAAACCTTCAGCGTGTATGGCAATACGCTGGGCAATACTATCTTTGCTAACCACACGGCCAACCTTTAATAGCAACGCTTCCAAAACGCTATATTCACGCGACGGCATCAATATTGGCGCATCATCTACTCTAATTTGATGATTAAGGGTGTCAAGCACCAGCCGTCCAAACATAATATCATGGCTAAAGCCCCCAAGGCTTCTACGCAGTAGAGCGCGTATCCGAGCTAACAATTCTGAAACTTCGAACGGCTTAATCAAGTAATCATCAGCGCCAAGCTCTAATCCGTCTACCCGATCATGAACACTATCCAGAGCGGTCAGAATAAGTACAGGCAAAGTGGATTTACGAGCTCTCAATTGTCTTAACACCTCCCTGCCATCGATATCAGGCAATCCAAGGTCTAAAATGACCAAATCATAGGTCTGAGTACGTAAAGCACTATCCGCATACCCCCCTGTCACTGCCAAAGTGACATCATATCCATTATCGTTAAGGGTTCGATTAAGACCATCCCCTAAAACCGCATCATCTTCAACGAGTAAAATTCTCATGCTAAGTTTTTGTATTTTAGATTTTCTTCAAGCAGTTGGCGGAAGTTAGCTAGATTACACTATTCTGTTAAAACTGTAAGGTTAATGAAAGGTTAAGCTGATAGAGTACATAACAAATTCGGAAATGACAATAATTGGACAGAAAGTAACAAGACCACTATGTCGTAGATGATTTTTATTTTTTTACCAGAAAAGACATTGAAACCTAAAATCACCGACGGGTTTATAACTATCTAAGAATTAACGGGATTTAAGTTACCTCTCAAAATAGTATGGGCCCACAACTTATTGTTTGTTTGAATTTTGCCTAGAAAAACGATCAGTAAATTATCGGATTTTCTTGAACAGCATTCTATGCTAGGATTAATAAGAATCAATCTAATAACTTTATAGATAGGCAAATTAGAGATCGTAGACGATGTAATATTATTTAAATTAATAATGGCTTGATTTTTTTCAAGCAGAGAAAGTTAAATAGCAATCAAAAATTTGCGTAAAAATATACTTAACAACTTTCATTATTTGTTCAATTTATTTATTTGATAATTAGTTGCAATATAAAAGAAAATCAACGGGTATTAAAACAGTTTAATTAATAGCGAGGTGTGAAATGGCTAAAACAGTCAAAAATGAACAAACAAGTATAAAAAATCAATCCAATAACCAGGAAAGTAGTCTAGCTTATGAAGCAAGAATTGCGGAGATAGCCTACTATAAAGCTGAAAACAGAGGTTTTGAGGCCGGCCATGAACTTACCGATTGGCTTGAAGCCGAGCAAGAATTTATACAGAACGAAGATAAGCGGTTAAAAGTATAAGTTAATGCGACGGGACTTACCAAGCTGTATATTCCCTGCTATCAGGCTGAATTTAGCACAATACTAACGATCAATACAGTAACCAGACGCAATAAGTATGTTTATAGTCTCCTATGTTCTGAAACGCCCCTATACGGTCGTCGCGGCGCTTATCATGATCTGTCTTTTGGGTATAGGCGCCGGCTTGCGTATGCCCGTCGATATTTTTCCTGAAATCGATATTCCGGTTGTCAGTGCCGTCTGGACTTACAATGGCATGAACGCCAAGGACATCCAGAACCGTATCCTGACCATTCACCAACGCCAAATGGCTTCGCTGGTGGACGATATCTCCCGCATCGAGGCGACAAGCTATAACGGCGTTGGCGTCGAAAAAGTCTATCTACATGAAGGCGCGGACGTTACCCGAGCTATCTCACAGCTGGCCAGCAGCGCCCTCGTCGTCCTCAAATATTTGCCTCCCGGCATCACGCCACCACTAGTTCTTCGTTACGGCGCAACAGACGTCCCGATTATCCAGTTGAGCCTTTCGAGCAATTCATTGCCCGACACGAAGCTAAACGACTTGGGCCAAAACATCATCCGTCCCAATCTGGCTGTCGTGCATGGCGCCGAAGTGCCTTATCCATATGGTGGAAAGCCACGCGTCATCATGGCCGATATTGACCAGCAAGCCCTGCAAGCGCGAGGGTTAAGTCCATCCGATATCAGCCATTCCTTGCAGCATCAAAACGTCATCCTGCCTGCCGGCGACGTTAAAATGGGGAGCAAGGATTACACGCTGAGCATGAACAACAGCCCCAATGTGATCGAGGCTATCAACGATTTCCCCATCAAAAATGTCGATGGCAGAATGGTCTTCATGCGCGATGTGGCGCATGTTCATGATGGTTTTCAGGTGCAAACCAATTCCGTTTCCGTGAACGGAACGCCCGGCGCACTCATGACCATCCGCAAAACCGGTGGTGTTTCAACTTTGGCTGTTATCGACGGAGTACGCGAAGAATTGCCGAATATCAAAAAGATTCTGCCCTCCGGCGTTCAAATCAAGGCCCTCTTTGACCAATCTCTCTTTGTGAAAGCTGCGCTCAATAGCGTCGTCATGGGTGGCGCTATGGCGGCTGGCCTTACCGCGCTCATGATCCTGCTGTTCCTGGGCAACTGGCGTTTGACCCTGATTATTCTGGCCTCCATCCCGCTTTCCATCATTACCGCCGTGCTTATTATGTATTGCGGCAACCAGACCTTGAACACGATGACGCTCGGAGGCTTTGCGCTTGCTGTCGGCATTTTGGTTGATAACGGCACGGTCGTTATCGAGAACATCGAACGTCATCTCCATGACAAGGAACCGCTTGAAAAGGCGATCATCAATGGCGCAGGCGAAGTTGGGGTTCCAACCATGCTCTCGACGCTTTGTATCTGTATCGTGTTTGTGCCGATTTTCCTGCTGCAAGGAACGGCAAAATACCTGTTCTCACCGTTGTCACTGTCGGTTTGCATATCGCTGATCGCAAGCCTTGCCTTATCGTTCACGCTGGTGCCGGTTCTGTTTAAATATCTGATGAGTTCGATCAATGAGGCGCCCGACAAGCCCGATCACCCTTCTGCGCCCGCTCCGCGTAAGCGCAACCCTTTAAGCCTTATTCATGAGAAATTCGAGCATGGGTTTGAGTCCTTCCGCGAAACCTATCGTCATAGCCTTTTTTGGACGCTCTCTGAACCGAGGCTGACGGTATTGTTCTTTGTCGCACTTATGAGTGTATCGCTACTGCTGTTTCCGCAATTGGGGCGGGATTTTTTCCCGCAAGTCGATGCCGGACAGATGCGCCTTCATGTGCGCGCAGCGCCCGGAACGCGCCTTGAGGAAACGCAAAAAGATTTTGGCAAAATCGAAGCCGCGATCCGGCAGATTGTGGGTTCGCAGCAAATCGACACTATGCTTGATAATATCGGGCTGCCTTACAGTGGGATTAACATCGCCCTCAGCGATTCCGCGACCATCGGTCCCATGGATGGCGAAATCCTTATTTCTCTTACCAAAGAGCATCAACCGACCGCCGATCTTACGGCCAAACTGCGCAGCGAACTGCCTAAGCGATTTGCCGGTATAGAGTTCTTCTTTCAGCCCGCCGATATTGTCGATCAGGTCTTGAATTTCGGCCAGCCCGCACCAATCGATATCCGCGTTGCAGGGCCGCATAGCGGCGATACTTACGCACTAGCCTCGAAACTGGCCCACGCCCTGCACTCCGTCCCTGGCATTGTGGACGCTCATGTGTTTCAGGTGCCGGACGCTCCCGCGCTCGGTGTCGATCTTGACCGGACGCTGGCAACTCAGTTCGGTCTCGATCAGCAAAACACTGCAAGCAACGTGCTGGTCACGACAAATTCGAGCGCTCAAACCATGCCGAATTTCTGGATCGACCCTAAAAACAGCGTTAGCTATCCGCTAGTCGTTCAGGTTCCAACTTACCGCATCAATACAATGGCAGATTTGGAAACTCTGCCGGTTGCGGTCCCCGGTAGCGGCCAACAAAGCCAACTTTTGATGAATGTCGCAAAATTCGACCGCCGCACGGTGCCGATGGTGATGTCGCAATATAACATCCGCCCGGTGTTTGACGTTCATGCCGATGTCCAAGGTCGCGACCTTGATTCCGCAGCTAAGGATATCGATAAGGTTATTGCTGAAAATAAAGCTGATGCCGCCAGCGCAATGACTGTCACTTTAAGCGGTCAGGTCGCGACCATGCGCGAAAGCTATTCCGGCCTTTTCGGCGGCATGGCCTTGGCTGTGGTGCTGGTCTATCTGTTCCTTGTCATCAATTTCCAAAGCTGGATCGACCCGCTGATCGTTCTAATGGCGGTGCCGTTCGCCTTGGGTGGCGTCATGTGGATGCTTTATCTGACGCAGACCCATCTGAGCGTTCCGGCGCTGATGGGGACGCTGATGTGCATTGGCCTGACCACCGCTAACAGTATTCTTGTCGTAACTTTCGCCAATCAACGCATGGAAGCAGGCGATGATCCGTTTGTTGCTGCCCTGGCCGCCGGCTTTACCCGTTTGCGACCTGTCTTGATGACTGCTGGCGCGATGATTTTGGGCATGATCCCGATGGCTCTTGGCGTTGGCGAAGGCGGCGAGCAGAACGCGCCTCTGGCCCGCGCGGTAATCGGCGGCTTGCTCTTCGCCACTTTTGCCACGCTGGTTTTTGTCCCAACCATGTACCGGCTGTTACGCCGTGTGCCAGTATCTAGTACAAGGAGTGACCATCGTGCATCCGTCTGAAAACCCACTATCGGAAACGCATTCCAAAGCCGCACAGCCTCTTGCCGCAACCGGCCGCAAATTGGGAACATCGGCTCTTTCGGTTGCTATTATTCTCTGCGTTGGCTTTGCTCTCGTCCATCATGCCCGCTCAAGTCATGAAAATGATGTCGCTCAATTGACCAAAGAAACAGCAACAACCCCCGCTCTGGTCGAAGTCGCTACCGTGCAAAAAGCTCCGGCTTCCGTTTCGCTGACGCTGCCGGGCGCGACAGCCGCATGGTATGAAAGCGTCATCTATGCCCGCGTGGATGGCTATGTCCGCAAATGGAACGCGGATATCGGCGATCACGTTACCAATGATCAGATTCTTGCGACTCTGGAGACACCGGAACTCGATGCGGAACTTGTCGCGGCACAAGCCAAGCTCAAATCGTCCCAAGCGCTGGTTGAGTTCACCAAGTCTACCTATGAACGCTGGAAAGATTCACCTATAGGGGTTGTATCCCAACAGGAACGAGAGTCCACAAAGGCGGATTATGATCGCGCTATAGCGCAAGTTGGCCTCGATAAGGCCAATGTTGACCGCTATACGGCTTTCGCGGCTTTCAAGCAAGTTACGTCTCCCTATGACGGCACGATTACCGAACGGCATATCGATATCGGTAATCTTGTAACCGCCGGCAGTACAGCGAACACGACGCCGCTGTATCGCATCGTGCAGGATGATCCGATGCGCGTATTTGTCGATGTACCGCAAAGCGCGGCCCAAGATATAAGCACAGACCTAGTCGCGCATATAACCGCTAGCAATGTTCATGGTCGCACCTTTGACGGCAAGGTGACGCGCACCGCCAGCGCAATCAATAAGCAGACCCGTACCCTTCGCGTGGAGGTGGATATTTCCAATCCGGATCATGCGCTTGTGTCCGGCATGTATATCAATGCCAGTTTCGAAATTCCCAATATCGGCCTACTTCAAGTGCCGGCTGCGGCCCTTGTCTTCCGCAGCAACGGGCCACAAATTGCAGTGATTGACAAAAACGGCAAGGTAGATTACAGAAATGTCTCGATTGCCCGCGACAACGGCAACAGCATCGAAATCGCGTCAGGCGTTGCTGTAGGAGAAAAGGTCGCGCTCAATATCGGCAACCAGATCGCGCAAGGCGACACGGTCAGTGTTCAAGACGGTTCGGAAGACGGCAATGCCCATGCCCAAAAGTAAAAGCAAATTCATAAGCCTGTCCGGGGCGCTTTCATGCTGCTGCCTTGCCGGTTGCGCTATCGGGCCGGATTATCATCCTGTTAATATGCCGGTGCCGGATAATTTTGCGGCGTCACAAAAGGATGCACAAAAGCCTGATCAGCCCTTAATTGATGCGATGATCTGGTGGAAATCGCTCAAAGACCCTGAACTTAACGCGCTTATCGATCAGGCTATTGCCAACAACCCCGATCTTGAAATCGCACTCGACCGCGTTCAGGAGGCGCGGACGCAGGAAGAAGTCGTCCTCGGCGGCGCTTTGCCGGCCGTCGACCTGAGTGCAGCCACCGCTACCGGAAACGGCAGCGATATGACCAAAGGCCGCGCCGCCGGTCCCTTACGGGCCGGAAACAACGGCAGTGGCTTTAGCCAAATTAATAGTATCGCGGGCTTTGATACCGCTTATGAGCTGGACCTGTTCGGCAAATATCGTCGCAAGTTGGAAGCGTCAGAGTATGATACACAAGCAACTATCGCAGCCCGTAACACTGTGCTGATTTCGGTGATTGCCAATGTTGCCCGCGCCTATGTCGATATGCGCGCCGGACAAATGCGGGTGGCAGTCCTGCAAAAGAACATTGATAATATCAACGATTACGTCAAACTGACGCAGGAACGCTACAATCGTGGTATCACCAACGGGCTGGATGTAACCTTAGCGGAACGGCAGCTTGCCTCGTTTGAAGCCGAGAAAGCGCCGCTCGTTGCCCAAATCCACGCCGCGCAATATGTCATTGCAACACTTTTGGGGAAATTCCCCGAAGATATGCTCAAGGAACTCAACCAGCCCCGTATGCTGCCATCCTTGCCGGATAATATTCAAACCGGATTGCCGCTCGATCTCTTGCGCCGTCGCCCTGATATTCAGGAAGCGGAAAGTAAAGCGGCGGCAGCCACGGCGGCAATCGGCATAGCCGAAGCCGATCTGTTTCCGCATGTATTCTTGATCGGCGGTGCAGGCCTGCAGGGCGGACAAGTCATTGGCTCAGCTCATCCCGCTAGCTTTATCTGGTCGCTCGGCCCGTCTGTCAGCTGGTCAATTCTGGATTTTGGAACGCTTGATGCCCTAGTCGACAAGGCTGACCTTCGCGCCAAGGAAATCGCTTGTCCAATACAAGAAAACCGTCCTCAACGCAGTGCGCGAGGTCGATACGTCCCTTGGCGCCTATAAAGCGCAACAGGACAGACTTTCAAAATTGGGCAACGCACTGGAGGCAAGCCAGAGAGCAGTCATGCTGGCAACACAGCGATTCAATCGCGGTTTGACGGACTCTCTCAATGTCATCGACGCACAGAAACAAGAATATGATTTGGAAGCGCAATATGTAATGACGCAACAGAGCGCTGCCGAGCAGTTTATCGGACTCTATAAGTCGTTGGGCGGAGGTTGGGAGCGTTACCAATCTTTTCCGTCCCTTCGTCAGCCGGAACCGACGATAATCGCAGTCTTTGCCAGATTGTTAAACTCATTTGATTTGCAGAAGTAGCGGGTGAGCCCATGCTTCATAAAAAGCAAACTCGCTGATGCTCTGGCAAATGGGTCCTCTTGAAGGAAAAACCAGTAGTTATCTTTAGCAATCCCGCAAGCAAAAGAGATAGCATTACCTCAGTAAGCGTTCACTTCCCCATTTGAAAAAGAGAGATCGAGAGGGATTTATTTAAAAAACCTACCCTAACCCCTCGTTTTCAAAAAGAGGTACTGAACGCTTACTTACCTCATTGCCCAAACAAATCATCGATTATTGCATCATTGAACCATCGTAGTGATCTTCGTCTTTTTGCAGATGGTAATCTAGTGCCTTTCTAGTAGAGCCTATTGCCGATCTTAAGTCTGCTATCGCTTTGGCTTTATTCCCACCAAATTCATTCGGCGTCGATTCTAAGTATTTTAGAGCATCATCCATTGCATGGATAGCATTGGTTAAATTAGGATTGGCCGCCGCTTCATCTTGTATTGTCAAATTTGGTTCAGCATAGACAGATGTAGAAATACCAGCTGTCATTAAAATTAAGGTTACAAAAATTGCTTTAATGTTAACTTTCATGAGATTCTCCTGAGATTTCCAATAAATGAGGACAAGTCATCTTGTAGTATTTTCTCTTATTGACTTATACAGTTATTTCTATTCAATATAATAAAATATTTCGCTAAACGAAAATTCTATTCACCGAAATTTAACTATAGATTTTAGTAAATTTCATCGCGAATTGAGGCTTAAATGAAAACCATATCCTCTCACCAATTTCCCACCAGCCGTCTGATTTACCGAAAAATCCTGATCCGGTTGTTGTTAGGGTGGCTATTCATGAGCACCACACTAGGCAGTAGTATTTTGTGGCTGGAAATTAACCAAGTCGAAAATTACGTTCACCATCTAGCATTAAAAGAAGCAACCCTGTTAAGCGGGGAGTCTGCTGAAAGTCTTGAGCAAATCAACGCGCAATCCTCTGCACAATTAACCCAACTGACGGAACAATTGGTCCGTCAACATTTCTTAATGGTCGAGCTTTATGACCGTAATAAAGAGCTAAAGTTCGAAGCTGTCCGTAAAAGAGATGAATTCCCTGAACAACGATTAGCTGAATACCGGCATCAATTTCCCACGGCAGATGGCTTCACGCATGAGATGCACATCATTGATCGCCATTTGTGGCTAGTTATTTTTGTGCCTTTGAAAAGTGGCGGCGCAGAAATACCTATCGGCTATTTAGAGGGCGTTTATCAAGTCGACAAGGAAACCTTCGCTTCTATCAAATCCAACATACTGCGGACACTGATTTTCGTCACAATGGGAATTTCCTTTACGACGCTGCTAATGTATCCTATCGTAGTGACCCTGATTCGCGGAGTTGTTACACTGTCCGACGAATTGTTACAGGGTAATTTAGAACTGCTGAATGTCTTGGGTTGCGCCATCGCCGAGCGCGATTCAGACACAAATAGCCATAATTACCGAGTCACTTATTACGCACTTAGGTTGGGCGAAGCTATTGCGCTAAGCGCTGAAAATCTGCGCAGCCTGATCGCAGGCGCATTTTTACATGATGTCGGTAAAATCGGGATTCGCGATCCGATTTTACTGAAACCGGAAAAACTGACTCCAGAGGAGTTCGAGATCATGAAAACCCATGTAACCCTCGGCGTGAACATCGTGCAGAAATCCAGTTGGTTAAGCGGCGCAAGGGACGTAGTGGAATTTCATCATGAAAAATACGATGGCAGCGGTTATCCCAAAGGCTTGTTGGCGGAAGAAATCCCGATCAACGCCCGTATATTCGCAATCGTGGATGTTTTCGATGCGCTAACCTCCAAACGTCCTTATAAGGAATCCTGGTCACTAACAGAGGCTATCGCCAAACTGGAAACCGGTGGCGGCAAGCATTTCGATCCCAAACTGTTGCAGATTTTTACCAAACTAGCCTCTCGGCTATATCAAGAAACCAAAGGTTTGGACGCCAATCAGTTGGAGGCTATGCTTCAGACCCTCATCGGCCCTTATTTTTTAACCGCGCTTAAGCGCGGCAATTCAGACTAATTCGCTATAAGCTTACTTAAGCCACTAGCACCATAATCACAAACAACAACCACCCTGAGTTGCAATTACGCATACTTGATAAATAAACCTAATAGTTCTTATGGGGTTTCCGGCTTTTGATGAAAATGCCGCATAAATAATCAGCTGCGGATTAAGAAAATACCCTCGCAAAAACCAAAATTCCGGTTGAAATAAACCAGGCCTGTTGGTTTATTCCAACAATTTTCGGCCTATTGCAACTTTCGATTTGCATTTTGGGCATATTCAACAATACTTGATGCGCAGGTTGCCAATGATTACAAATAACGTCGTTAGACAGAAACTGTCCAACGCTACGTTCCTAAGTCATTAACTTTTAATCACTATTTTTAATATCACCATAATATTACAGGATATTGACCATTTTTTAAACCAACGCATGATGTTTAGCTTAAAATGGGCTTTTTAGTTTAAAGATGTTAAATAATCCACAGTTTTACCTTTTGCCATAAGAATGTAATAGTTCTGTCATATTTCCTAGCCATAATAAAATACCAGTTACATACGCGCCACAATTGTGGCTCAATTGCTACAACCATTTTACCCATAACGGAGATTTATCCATGAGCCGGAATCCTTTGAACAAGGTCACCCGCAATATACTGAAAGCCTCTGTGCTTTCAACCATGCTATTTGCCGACACCGCTTTTGCAGCCGACAAAGCCCTACTGGATATGCTGCTGTCGAATGGCGCGATTAACCAAAAGCAATACGACGCGCTGATAAAAACCGACACCACGGAAAGCAGCAGTTCTCTGCTGGATGTACTGAAACAAAACGGCGCGATTAGCCAGGATCAATATAAAGGCTTGGTCAGTCAAACTCCAGCGCCGGCACCAGCCCAAGCCATTGTTGCCACGCCAACCGCGATAATGGGCAGCGATGGCATTATCCGTGGCAAAGGCGGCACCACAGAAGGTGGTGCATCGGAGCCGCCACGCGTAGGTAAAGAAATCCTGCCAGGCGTTACAGCTACCTTCGGTGGTTTCATTGCCGCAGAGTCCATGTATCGCTCAAAAAACGAAACCCAGTCCGTCAATTCAAACTTTAATACCGGCATACCTTTCAATAATAGCGTAAACGCACACCAATCCGAATTTCGGGAAACGGCGCAGCAATCACGCGTTTCGATGTTACTGGGCGGCGATTACGACAAAAACACCAAACTGGCCAGCTATCTGGAAATGGACTTTCTGGCCGCCGGCGCATCTGCCAACTCCGTCTCAACCAGCGGTTATTCGCCTCGGCTACGCCTAGGCTATGCCACGGTGGACAAAACGGACTGGGGTTTCCACTTTACAGCCGGTCAAGCCTGGAGTTTATTGACTACCAACAAAGTCGGCATTAATGCCCGAGGTGAAAATATTCCGTTGACCATAGACGGTGCTTACGTTCCCGGTTTCAATTTCACACGAAATGCGCAAATTCGTTTTGTTGAAGACTTTTTCGACCATAAGGTCTGGGCTGGTCTATCGCTGGAAAGTCCACAGGTCAATTTTGGCGGAGTTTCTGTGCCAGGTACAACTGCAGCCGGTGTTCTGCCTGCCGGCAATGTTACCGCCACCAACGGCGGCGGCGGATCACTTAATACTACTCAATATTCGACTGATATAGCGCCGGATATTATTGCCAAAGTTGCTTTCGACCCAGGCTGGGGTCACTATGAAATGTTTGGTATCACCCGATTCTTCCACAGCACTATAACCAACCCAACCACCAACGTTCTATCCAATCATACAGTGGAAAGCGCCGGCGGCGGTGTCGCAGCCATCCTGCCTGTGGTGCCGAAACTGCTCGATATCCAAGTTAACTTCATGGCCGGTAGCGGTCTGGGACGCTATAGTGCGGCTCTTTTGCCAGATGCAGCTTTTTCGGCCAATGGAGCTATGGTGCCTCTGACGGAATTCACCGGATTATTGGGCATAGTCGGCCATCCTACTACGAACTTGGATATCTTTACCTATCTCGGCGGAGAAATGATCAATCGATATAATCAGAATATTCCGACGACCAACGCAACTCAAGCAAATCAAGCGCTTTATGGCTATGGCTCTTCCAATCTGAGCAACAGCGGTTGCAACACTATTAACAATGCCGCAAACTCGATCGCCACTTCTTGCCAAGCCCAAACTCAAGCCGTATGGCAGATTACCCCTGGTTTCTGGGCTAGACTCTATGACGGCAACGCTGGAACAGTTAAAGCCGGTTTGCAGTATTCCTATACACAACGTAATGCCTTCAGCGGACAGGGTGGTCTCGCACCACATACCGATGACAACATGATGATGTTCTCTTTCCGTTACTATCCTTTGCAAAAATAAAACAGATAATGTATAGGAACAGTTGATGATTTCGGCGTTCCTCTTTAAGGTGAGCGCACTATTTTTACCCACCCTAAATGCCTCTAAAACCGCCTCGTTCGTAACTGGACGAGGCGGTTTTTTTATGTTTGGATTTTTTGCAACTATTTATCTCAGTCTGGGTAGTCTCGCCGTTGGCTGGAATAAGTCTGTTTACGCGTCAGCAAAAACAGGTTTTTCCGGCCTACTGATGAATACTGTGAATAGTTACCAAAGTTATTTCGCAACTTCAAATCCTCAATCAGCTAAGCACCGATTACAGGCTGAGACTAGCTTTCCGAACCGGAAAATTGAAAGGTTTCCAGCAGACTGGTTAGCTGTTGCGCCTGCGCATCAAGCGATTTTGCTGCGGCAGTCGCTTCTTCCACCAAGGCTGCATTCTGTTGCGTCACTCCATCCATCTGGTTGATAGCCAGATTGACTTGTTCAATACCGTAACTCTGCTCAATAGACGCCGCACTGATTTTCGCCATAAACTCGGTTACACGCCCTACCGAGTCGACCATCTTGTCCATTGTCTTGCCAGCCTGGTCTGCGAGGTCTGCGCCTATGTTAACTTTATTCACGGAGTCGTTGATCAACATCTTTATTTCATTGGCCGCTGCAGCGGAACGTTGGGCTAAGTTACGCACTTCAGAAGCCACCACGGCAAAGCCGCGTCCTTGGTCACCCGCTCGAGCGGCTTCCACGGCCGCATTCAAGGCCAGGATATTAGTCTGAAAAGCGATGGCGTCGATCACGCCGATAATGTCCACAATTTTTTTCGAACTTTCACTGATTGACAACATAGTTTGTACCACTTTGTCCACTACCTCGCCGCCGTTCCTAGCAATGTCTGAAGCGCCTACAGCTAATTCATTCGCCTGCATGGCGTTATCGGCGTTGTGTTTCAAAGTCGCGGTAAGCTCTTGCATGCTTGCCGCCGTTTCTTCCAGACTGGCAGCTTGGCTCTCGGTACGCTGAGACAGGTTAGAATTACCGAGAGCAATTTCACCAGCAGCGGTTTTGACGGAATCGGCGGTTTTTTTGATACGCTTAATGAGCTCAGTCAACTGCGCAACAGTCGCATTAGCATCATCTTTGAGAGTGCCGAATGTACCCTGGTAATCCTCGATAATGGTTTCAGTCAGGTCGCCCTTCGACAAAGCCTCCAGTACACGCACGACCTCATTAACCGGCCCGACAATCGCATCCAGCGTACTATTAACCCCTTGGACGATTTTCCGAAAATCGCCCTGATGTTTAGCGACATCAGCACGGACATCCAAGCGCCCCTCTACCGCCGCATGCGACAGCTTATCTGCATCAGCTACCAATGCATTCACCGCATCGATACAGGTGTTTAAGTTGTTGCGAATAATATTAAAATCGCCATTATAGTCCTCGGTGATTTTTGCAGGGATATTGCCCTTTGCAATGTCATTCACATAATTAGCCGCCACATTCAGCGGTCCAACCACTGCATCCAGAATATTGTTTACGCCCTGAATAATTTCCTTAAAATCACCTTGATGCTTACTTGCATCGGCACGCACAGACAAGCGCCCTTCTACTGCCATTCTGACTAACATGTCGGCATCACTAATCAGCGCTTGCACGCTCTGTTGTGTCTTATGCATCGCCAAGATCAACAAACCCGTTTCATCATTTGCCGTGGTGCTTAAGGTAAACGACAAGTCTCCAAGCGCCATTTTATTAGCCGCATCAACCGCCTCATGCAACGGCTGGGTAATACTGCGGACGATTATCCTTAACAAAACTAACAAAATCAGCATAAGTACGCCGACAACCCCCAGCATCCGTTGCGTGGAATCCCAAAAAATAGTATTTATATCATCGATATAGATACCTGATCCAACCACCCAACCCCAAGGCTCGAAATGCATGACATAGGATATTTTGGATACAGGTGTTGCGGAACCGGGTTTCGGCCACATATAAGAAACGAAACCAGCGCCGTCTTTTTTTGCGGTTTCGGCAAACGCCACGAAAACTCTCTTACCGTTTGGATCTTTCAGTTCAGAGACGTCTTGCCCGTCAAGTTCCGGTTTTGTGGGATGCATCACAATTCTCGGCGTCATATCATTTAGCCAAAAATATTCTTTTTTTTCGTAACGCAAGGCCTTAAGCAGACTAATAGCCGCCGCCTTGGCTTGTTCCTCCGTCAGCACACCTGTACTTTGCAAATCGTGTTGATAGCTTAAAACACTATAAGCGGCTTCGACCAAGTGCCGGGTCTTCACTTGCCGATCTTCAAGCAACAAGGTTTTTTCGGCAAATAATGCATAGCCAATGACGGCAAGAAAGCCGAGTATGACCATGAAAATAACAACTGATAATTTGGTTTTAATACTGATTGCGGCGAGAAGTTTCATTTTTATGCTAAATAATGATCAAGACGACTACAATAGTATAGAGTGCGTAAAAAAATCTGCCCCAAATCGTAACTATGTAGGGCTAAGCTATGTGATTACGAATTAATGAGACTTTCAGATCGAGAATATGGGAGGACCTACTGAGCACTGAAAGAGACTGCCCCGGGGACGTATCTACCTGTTTGGCTCGCGTACGGATGATGATGCATCTGGGAGCAATATTTTTTTGTTACAAACGAGTTTTTTCTTGCAATATTGGGTAGACCCTATTTGAGGCTTATGGGTAAATCAGGAAAAAATATAACCTTTAATAACAAACTTCGTTATTAAATAATAACGTGTTATCCTTTAATAACGAAGTTTGTTATTAAAGGATAACATCATGAAAAAGTCCGATCTTTGCGCATCAAGACAGAAACTGCTTGTTCCAATTGAGGATTATTCCGGAGCTTTTGCACTTATACCGCCGCCAACACCACGAACGATATCGTTGACAGGCATTCATAACGAAATAATTCATGCTCATGAAGCGCTTAGCGAGCTAAAAATGTTAACCAAGCAGCTTCCAAAGCCCGATATTGTGATGCGGACATTGGACAGGCGTGAAGCTGTGCTAAGCAGTCAAATTGAGGGAACTTATTCTGATGTCAACGACTTGTTAACATATGAATCAACCGGCAGTGACGAAGGATTACCAAAAGATGTTTTAGTAACGCTTAATTACGTCAAAGCGCTCGATCATGGCCTTAAAAAAATTCGTAGCGGCAATGCATTGACTAATGAATTGATCTTGGAATTACATTCACATCTTATGGATGGCGTGAAAGATTTCAAAGGAACGCCAGGGGAATTTAGAAAAAAACAAAATTGGATCGGTGGATTCAAAATCTATGACGCACGATTTGTACCGCCTCCAACCTCTAAAGTTCCGGACTGTATGAACGATCTTGAATCATTTCTCCAATATGAACCTAGTGAAGAATATTATGGGGTGATATCGATTGTATTGCGAATGGCAATTGCGCATGCTCAATTTGAGACTATTCATCCATTTATTGATGGAAATGGTCGAGTTGGGCGGTTATTATTACCACTAATGCTTGCAAAAGAAGATTATCCACCTATTTATTTAGCTGGTTTCTTAAAATCAAATCAGAAAGATTACTATAATGCCTTGGCAAATGTGCAACTGCAAGAAAAATGGCAAGACTGGGTTGTTTTTTTTGCATCAGGCGTCAAAGTAGCCGCACATGAATCAATGATAACGGCTAAAGGGCTTCTGTCGATCCTTAAGCGGTGGCAAATAACTGTTAATGATCTTGGGCATCGTTCTGATTCAGCTACAAATAGGCTACCTGAGCTTCTAATCGCCAATCCGGTTGTTAGTGTAAATCAAGTCAAGGAGATGCTTGGCATTTCCTTTCCCGCTGCGAATGCCGCACTGAGCAAATTAAATGCAATAGGTATTCTTGAGCAAACAGATCGACAAAGAAACAGGATATTTTTCGCCAGGGAAGTTATTAAACTGCTTAATAGTTCAAGCCTGTGACAGCAAGAAAGCCTAGTATAACCATGATAATGACAACCGATAATTTGGTTTTAATACTAATGGCGGCAAGAAGTTTCATTTTTATGCTGAATAATGATCAAGACGACTACAATAGTATAGAGTGCGTAAAAAAATCTGCCCCAAATCGTAACTATGTAGGGCTAAGCTATGTGATTATGAATTGAAGGAGAATAAATGAGACTTTCAGATCGAGAATATGAGACTGTCCGCAGAGTGCTGAAAGAGCTTGCGCCCTAGGGGAGCATCTACCTGTTTGGCTCGCGCACGGATGATAATAAAAATGGCGGGGATATTGATCTATTTTTTGAAGCCTCGGCTACGTTGAATTTGAAACGCCAGTTGGAACTTGAGAATCGATTGTCAGCAGAATACGACACCAAGGTGGATTTATTGGTCAAGAATCCAGGACAGGAAGACAGTGCCATTTTTACCATTGCCCGTCAGGGTATTCTTTTATGAGTAAAGAAGAAAATTAATAAGCTCTGACATTACTATAAAAACTGCAACCAAATCCGACAAAGACGTAGTCTTGCCAATAATCGGTTTATATCAACCGCGAAATTTGGTTTATAGAAACCAAACTCCTGCTTACCAAATCTTCAAACCCTGTCACCGATAGGCAACTCACTGCAAACCCAAGCTATTTGACTAAAACATAGATCTAAAATCAGTTTTGGATCATCTATTGCATGACCAGACTTAGCCAACAAACTTTCCAGCTTATGACTATTAAACCCACTATGCGCCAACTGCTGTTTAGACCCGTTATTTTCGTCAGTTTCGTGCTGGGTTTGCTGGTAATCGGCGAGTTGTTGGCAATAGGCCGGCTAACCTGGGTAAACAACCAGCGGATACACGCCATAGAGGAAGGCATAGGCCGCGGGCGGCATATGGAAAAAACGGTTTTCGAACTGTTGCAATTGCAACTGCAATTATCCTCGCGGCAAGGCTCAGGACTGGCCGAACAATCCGATCTGGCCGCGGTACGCTCGCAGTTAATCGATATTCTGGAAACCCATAACAACGTCTTTCCTTCGCCTTTGGATTTAAATAACTTGCAGAATGTATTCGCTATGGCCGTTCCAGGCGATCAACCCAGCATGCTGCGCGCCCTGGATCTTATTGAGCAGGTGCTGGACAAACAAGCGAGTGAAGAAGAAAAGCTGCTGAACAATGTCAAGAACGACAGCCAACTGGAATTGCAACTGGCGATTATTTTACCCTTGCTGCTATTCTGGATTGGTCACTATTTCTTTAAAACCAATGTGTTGGAGCCATTGGATTCCTTGAAAGAATTACTGTCCGGCCTAGCCGAAGGCGAAATGAAGCCGATAGACCGCGATACGTCCGACCCGCTGCTGCATGCCTTGTTTGATCGCTATAACCACCTGGTTTCGAGACTACTGGAACTGGAGCAAGAACATCTCGACTATACCACTGCGCTGGAATTTCGGGTTCGTCAGACCAGTCACGCCTTACTGGAACAAAGCCAGCAGTTGGCTAAAGCCGAACGCCTAGCAGCGCTGGCCGAACTAGCGGCAAGCACCGCCCACGAACTCCGTAACCCTTTGGCCAGCATACAACTCGCATTGGAAAACATGCTGCAAGAATGCGCTGACAGCGATCTTGCCGAACGCCTGCAACTTGTGTATTACGAAGTGCAACGTCTGACGCGCAATCTTAACGATTTGCTGGCATCGGCCCGCAGTAGTGCTGAGACTTCGCAAAAAGTGGATGTACGGCAGATACTGGAAGAACTCTTGCTACTGTTAAAATACCAAACCAAAGAGAATATCCACTTTAGTTATGAAGTTGCGTCCAATCTCTATGCCTTTTTGCCCGAAAGTGAATTCCGGCAAATGTTATTGAACCTGCTGCTTAATTCGATCCAGGCCATAGGTGCAAACAATGGCGAGGTCAACGTAATGGCGACACAGGCCGACAATCGGCTAACCATAACTATCAGCGACTCAGGCCCCGGTTTTAATAAAGACTATTTGCAAAATGGCATACGCCCTTTCGTCAGCTTAAAAGATGGCGGGACAGGACTGGGGCTGGCAATGGTACAGCGCTTTGTAAAGGATCATAATGGCCGGCTGCAATTGCAAAACACTGAGCAAGGTCATGCTTGCGTAACACTCAGCTTACCCCTAAGCTAAGCAGCACATTGCCTAGTAAAACTAGCTTCTATTATCTTCTGGGCTCGCTACGTGAGCATTTGCATAAACCAACTGCCGGCTTTGCGGCTTTCCGGCAAAAAATTCAGTTGCAAAATCAAGACGAATTCAACAACTCTGATAGACTAGGATACTATATTTTAATCATAGCCCATATGAGCGCCCCGCCCAAATCCCTGACAATTTACGGCTGGTTGTCCCTTGCCGCGGCAATTGCCACAATTGCCTTAAAAAGCTATGCCTACTGGCTAACCGATTCGGTTGGTTTATTGTCGGACGCCATGGAATCGGTGATCAACCTGGTTGCCGCCATCATCATGTTGATTGTGCTCAGTATTGCTTCGCGCCCGCCGGATAATAACCATGCCTACGGCCATGAGAAAATCGAATATTTTTCCAGCGGCGCGGAAGGCATCATGATCTTATTTGCAGCATTTAGCATCGCCTGGGCTGCTTGGCAGCGACTGGCGGCCCCTCAAGCTTTACAGCAACTCGATCTCGGCATCGCCATTTCGGTTTTTGCTTCACTGATCAATTTATTCGTGGCAAAAATTTTAATCAAAGTCGGAAAACGCCAAAACTCAATTACGCTGGAGTCCGATGGCCGGCATTTGATGACCGATGTTTGGACTACGGTCGGCGTGCTCTGCGGTATAGCTATCATCTCAGTTGGTAATCATTTTGAAGCAAGCTTGGCTATTGCCAAACAATGGGGCTTAAATGGCTGGGAAATTCTCGATCCTATCATCGCAATACTCGTGGCGCTCAATATCGTTTGGGCCGGACTGCAACTAATCCGGCGCACCATCGCGGGTTTGCTGGATGCAGCACTACCAGCGGTCGAGCAAGATAAGATTATTGGTATTCTAGAAGCCTTCGTCGCCTCCGACCGCATAGCCTATCATGCCTTACGCACCCGCTATGCCGGCGCCCGGCGCTTCATGTCCGTGCACGTCTTGGTTCCTGGCAACTGGACAGTACAGCAAGGCCATGATTTGGTAGAAAAAATAGAGTTAAGCATTATGTCCATATTCGACAATATAGATATAGATACCCACATAGAACCTATCGAAGACCTCGCCTCTTGGCGCCATTGAGATTAACACATGTCCGACACCTTATTGATAATTGAAGACGAGGCCTTATTAGGTTCCGAACTTGCGCGTTTTTTCAGCAAACGCGGCTGGGAAGTCTCCATTGCAAAATCCATACACCAAGCTGAGGTCTATTTATCCAAACAGGATATCGATCCTTTAGTCGTATTATCGGATATGAATCTACCTGACGGCAATGCACTAGACCTACTGGAAAGCATAAAAAATAAAATCAACAGTAGCGAGTGGGTTTTTCTGACCGGGTACGGCAGTGTTGCCGACTCAGTCCGCGCCGTGCGTCTTGGGGCTTATGATTTCATTGAAAAACCCTGTGAACTGGAACGCCTAAATCTACTGGTGGAGGGTGCGGCCCGTAGCGCCAGAGCGCAACGCCGACTACAGGAACAAGCGGTCGCCAAGAACAGCCGACATACAGTAGACGCCTTGATAGGCTCAAGTATGTCTGCTACGAACTTACGAACCATGATCACGCAAATGGCCAACGTGCCGTTCTCCAGTTTGATACTCAGCGGCGAAACCGGCACAGGTAAAGGCTTAATCGCCAGAATCCTGCACAGCACAGGCAGCCGAGCGCTGGCGCCTCTGGTGGAAATTAACTGCGCCGCGTTGCCGAGAGAACTGCTGGAATCCGAGTTGTTCGGTTATGAAGCCGGCGCATTTACCGGCGCCAAAAAGCGCCACCGCGGCCTTTTCGAGCAAGCACACACCGGTACGCTGTTTCTGGACGAAATTGGGGAAATGGATTTAGATTTACAGACCAAGCTGCTAAAAGCTGTCGAAGATTTTCGTATCCGCCGCCTCGGCGGCGAAACTGAGATCGCTGTGGATGTACAAATCATCGCCGCCACCAACCTCAATCTGATTGACAAAGTCAAACAAGGCCTGTTCCGTAGCGATCTTTATCACCGCCTGAATGTGATGAGCTTGCGGGTACCGCCGTTACGGGAGCGTCTGGAGGATCTGGATGAATTGGTGCCAAGATTTATTGCCGACAGCAATCGCAAGTCTGCAAAAAACGTTAAACACATTTCCCAACTGGCCTGGCGCAATCTAAAAAGTTACGATTGGCCCGGCAATGTTCGGGAATTACGCAATGTTTTGGAGCGCTGCGTATTATTGGCTAGCGATGAAAATTTTCCGGAACAATGGTTGCAACTGCCTAATATTTCCAACTTACCGGTTGTTCATCAACATGAAAACGGTATCTTCTTGCCGCTGGACGGCAGCTTGAGCTTGCAGGATATGGAGAAGTTTTTAATTCAGGAGGTTTTAAACCGCACCGACGAGAATGTCACGGCCGCCGCCAGAATGCTGGGTACTACCCGAGAAACCTTACGTTATCGGGTACAGAAATATAACTTGAAGTGTAAACCAGGTTAAGCTTTTACCTAATAAAGAGTATTTGCCATGTTTGGTAGACCGTTCGTGCAGAGCTTGTCGAAGTATGAACTGTCTACCAAGCTGCAACCTTCGACAAACTCAGGGTGAACGGAATCTTGACTGGCGCAATTACTCTCTTTTAAGTTCTAACTGTGTTTCCGTTTTGAAGGCTTCGCTGGTTTTTTTGCGGTATTTGCCGTCTTTTTCTTAGCGTGTTTTTTATCCGCTACAGTCTTTTTGACTTTAACAGACTTGTGCGACTTGCTTTTCGGCAAGCGCTTTTCGACTGTCGCTAACGGCTTTGCTGTATTCTCGACAGTTTTTTCCGGTTTAGGTTCAGTTTCAATAGCTACCGGAACACCAGCTGCGTCTAAAGTATCGGCCACTGGCGGTTGCTCACATTCCGGCAACACTTCACTACCTGCCGGACAAATAACCCGGTAGATTATTTGCCGCTTATTCTGCGTTGCGAATAGCGGAGCAGGCTCAGCTACTTGAGCCGTTTCATCAGAAATCCTGCCGAGTAGTTCAGCACTGTTTGCCGAAATCGCATATAAACCTAAGATCAAAATACAGCCGAGATTATTACTAAAGCTTTTCATACCAGCCCGTCTGGGTTGTGTTTTTGCACGCGCTTTGCCTCATTCCATAAGCCATCCAATTCAGCCAGTTCACAATCGCATAAACTGCGACCGCTACTAGCAACTTCACGCTCTATAAAGTTAAAACGGCGGGTAAATTTTTTCGTCGCGTGTTTCAGCGCAATTTCCGGGTTGACATGTAAATGCCTAGCCAAATTAACCACTACTAACAAAAGATCGCCAACTTCCTCATGGATATGCGCCTGATCTGCGGATTGCCAAGCTTCATGAACTTCTTGTAATTCTTCTCTTACCTTATCGAACACCGGTTCTACATCCGGCCAGTCAAAACCATGGGCAGCAGCGCGATTCTGAATTTTTTCACATTGCACCAAGGCAGGCAGGCTGCCGGCAACACCAGCCAACACGCTTTCGGTCTGTGTTTCCTGGGGCTTTTTGCGTGCTCTTTCCTGAGCTTTTGCTTCTTCCCAAGCCAGTTGGCGTTGCTTGTCGGTCTCATAGCTCACACCGGCAAATACGTGCGGGTGGCGACTGACGAGTTTCTCGCCGATAGCCGCCGCCACCTGTTCGAAATCAAACAGGCCGCGCTCTTCGGCAATCCGGGAGTGAAACACCACTTGCAGCAACAAATCCCCTAATTCGCCGCGTAAATCTTCAAAATCGCCACGCTCTATCGCATCGACAACTTCATAAGCTTCTTCAATAGTATAGGGTATCAGGCTGTTAAAATCCTGCTTCACATCCCAGGCGCAGCCCGTCTGCGGATCACGCAGACGGGCCATCAATCCCAATAGTTCCTGAGTTTTGTTTAAACTCAAAACGTCGAACCAAAACTATCTTGATAACGCTCACGGAATTCCGCCAGGGTAAACACATGGTTCTGGGTGCCGTGATGTTCAATTTTAATCGCCCCTAACAAAGAAGCAATCCGGCCTGAGACTTCCCAATCATAATCGTTGATCAGTCCAAACAGCAAACCGGCGCGATAGGCGTCACCACACCCTGTGGGGTCCAATACCTGCTTAGGAACAGCCGAAGGAATTTCCAGGCACTTACCCTGAGTATAAATTTTTGAACCATTTGCGCCCATGGTTATAATCAAGGCATCGACTTTTTCAGCAATTTGTTCCAAGGTCAAACCGGTACGTTCTTGCACCAGTTCAGATTCATAATCGTTAAAGGTGGCATAGTTGGCAATCTCCAGAAAATGCAACAACTCTTCGCCATTGAACATCGGCATGCCTTGGCCAGGATCGAAAATAAACGGAATGCCATGCTGCACAAACTGCTCGGCATGTTCCTGCATACCCTGTTTGCCATCCGGCGAAACTATACCGACGGAAATACCAGCGTCAGCAGGCACCGCATTCAAATGCGAAAAATTCATGGCTCCCGGATGAAAAGCGGTAATCTGATTATCGTCTTCATCGGTAGTGATATAGGCTTGACCGGTATAGTGATCATCCAATATCTTGATGTAACGGCTAGAAATACCGCGCTGGCTAAGCCATTGCGCGTAGGGCTCAAAATCATGCCCGACAGTAGCCATGATAAACGGCTCTTCTTGCAGTAATTTCAGGTTATAGGCAATATTACCGGCACAACCGCCATATTCACGGCGCATGGCCGGTACCAGAAAGGATACATTCAGAATATGTACCTTATCCGGTAAGATATGATGTTTAAATTTATCGTGAAACACCATGATGGTGTCGTAAGCCATGGAACCACAGATTAATGCACTCATTTTCGTCCTTTTTCTATAATAAAATAAAAGCCCAGGTCGCCCCCGCCCAGAACAAGGACAGCATTACCGCCGCCGACCCAATGTCCTTGGCGCGCCCTGATAACTCATGATGCTCAAAGCCTACTCTATCAACCACCGCCTCAACGGCTGAATTCAAGAGCTCCACTAACAGCACCAGCACCACACTGCCAATTAGTAATACTTTTTCAATACTGTTTGCACCCAACCATAAAGCCAGTGGCGTGGTGACAATAAATAGAACTACTTCCTGCCGAAAAGCTTCTTCATGTTGCCAGGTTGCCTTAAAGCCAGCGACGGAAAAAATACAGGCATTAATTAAACGTTTCAAGCCTTTTGCATTTTGGTTTGCCATTTTCTGTCCACTACTCTTCAATCAATTGCTTATAGGCGGAAAGGTCCAGCAATTTTTCCAGCTCTTGCGGATCATCGGCCTTAATGCAGAACAGCCAAGTTGCAAAAGCATCCTGATTAACCAATTCCGGCTCATCCTGCAAGGCCGAATTCACTGCAACCACCGTACCATTCACCGGACTGTACAAATCGGAAGCGGTTTTCACCGATTCAATCACGGCAATGGATTCACCGCCGGTAACAGTCCGCCCGACTTCCGGTAAACCGATAAAGACGATATCGCCTAATTCCGCTTGCGCAAAATCGGTAATGCCAATTCTAACGACCTGCCCATCTTCCAGCAGCGCCCATTCATGGGTCGGTGCAAATTTTAAATTTTCTGAACATTCTTTCATACCTAATTTCCCTTCTGGTTTTAGCATCGACCGGCAAAGCATAACCGGCTATGATATTTTCTCAACAAAAAATTATTTTCCAAGCGTTGCACTCCTTATAATAACTCGGCCTCAGCTTTGCTCCTGTCCACTGACATGCGAAATTTCCACTACCTTATCGGCCTATATTTTTGTCTATTCAGCCTTACTGCCTCTGCTACTGCAGACGATGACGACCAAAGCAGCGGCGTAGCCACCAGCAACATGCCTTCCCCTGGCGATGCGGTAACGCTAGGCTTAGCGACTAAGTCGCAAACAATAGCCGGCATAAAAACCCAAATCCTGGTTGCCGTGCAACAACAACCGGAATTAATAGCTTACGGCGCTGTTCTTAATCCGGAACCTTTACTGCAACTGCGGCAACAATATCTTGCCGCACATGCCCAGCAAGACAGCGCCAAAGCTAAGTTCAACGAAACCCATCTTAATCTATCCCGCACCCAAAATTTACATAATCAGGATATTGTCTCCACTAGACGCCTGCAAGAACAACAAGCACAATGGCAAGCCGACAAGGCCAACTTCGACGCCAGCGGCTATCAGGAACAAAACATACTGGCTGCCAGCCGCATGACATGGGGCGATATTTTAACAGATTGGTTTATTCTTAAGCAGAATAAAGCAGCTGAAGATTTTTTGCGGCATAAAAAGCAATTATTACAGATTACTTTGCCTCCCGGCGCTAAATTTGCCGCCAATTTGCACACTATTTTAATTGACGAACACGGGGAACGTACAGCCGCTATTACTGCCAATCTGATTTCCAAATCGCCAAGGATAGATCCGCTAACACAGGGAGAGAGCTATTTTTTTCAGAGCAACGCCCGGCCGATTCCTTTCGGGGCGCATATTACCGCCTGGATTAGAGAAAACGACACCCACAAAAATGGAGTCAATATTCCTAAATCCGCACTTATCTGGCACTTAGGACAGGCTTTTGTGTTTGTTAAAAGCGCGGATCAAAAGTTTAGCCTGAGAGCGCTGGCAAATGATTATACGCCCAGCCTGCAAGGCTATTTTGTGATGGGGGCTTTACAACCAGGAGAAGAAATTGTGACAATCGGTGCACAAACCTTGTTGTCACAACATTTAAAAGCGCTCATACCCAGTGAAGACAAGGACTAAAACAGCCGACTAATGTTTTATCTGCAAGACTTCCACAGCCTCCCAAACCTGTTCGGTATAATCCTTATCCATTTTTGGCATACCAGCCTGTAACCACTGCACAATGACCTTTGCGATGTTTGGATAAGTCACTCGAATAGCATGCGGATTATGCAGCCAATCTTCAATCACAGCGCTTTTCAAATCGAACATGGTGTGGCCATAACCCAGTTGCTCCAGAGCGGCGGCATTGGATATCTGTTCCATTTGCGAGTGCAAGGGTTTAACTAATATTTTTTTACCCAATTGCAACGCCTCGCTGGCCAATTCGAATCCAGCGTTACTGATGATACCGGCGCAGTCATACAAATCGCTCTGAAAGCCTGTTCTTGATAAGGGCTTACTGAGTACATGCGGGTATTTGGACGCCACAGGCTCGGGTGAATAGACATGAAATTCAAAATTTTCAAACGGGCATAACAACTCAATCACTGCATGCGGCTCTTCAAAAGGCAAGTACACGACAATCTTGTTGCTCTGCGTGCTTTTAGGGAATTCCGGAGTTTCGATGATGGGTGGCAATATCGGCTGACCGAAATGATGCCAGTGCAAACCGACATGTATATCAGCCGGAGCAAAATATTTCATCACCTGATTCGCAATAGGATCGGAGCCTTTACGTGGGATATTGTGACAAAAAGCATATTGATGTCCGATACCCAGTACTTGTTTCTTTTGTTTTCTTGCAGCCCAAGCCGTCACTGGTTCAAAGTCGCTTATCACCAAATCATAATCGTGTAAATTGAGATTGGAAATATCCTTCACAAATTGTATTGGACTGGCTTCGAGAGCGGTTTTAAAATATGAAACCTGCCCCTTATTGGTATTAAAGGTCAAACCTTCTTTTACCTGATAACCGTTGAAAACTTCCATATCGAAAAACTTGTCGGCAGGCCGGCCGGTAAACTGAAAAGTCACATCAAAACCAGCTGCAAACAGCTCCTTGGCCATTACTCTAGCACGGGTTATATGTCCATTACCCGTGCCTTGTACACCGTAAAAAACTTTCATCCATGCACACCATAATAAATGATCATAATAATATACAATTGAGACTAAAAATAGCGGTACTGAGCCCTAAGGCTGCACCTACCAAGGTATCGGTAGGAAAATGCACACCCAAGATCACCCGCGAAAAGGCAACCAAAGCCACCCAAAGGTAAAGGGCTATCATAAACGCCGGAAAAAAATATGCAAGCATGGTCGCTACCATACAGGCCGCCGATGTATGGCCGGAGGGGAAACTAAACTGGTCGGAGGGTGTTATGACGCTACGAAAATTCTTCAATACCTGTTGCGGGCGATTGCGTTTAAAACCGTTTTTCAACACAAAATAGACGGGTCTTTCAATCCCGAAGGCCAACAGCATGGTTTGTAGTAAGGGATCGGCTATACCTTGATTCCAATACAACCAAGCCGCTAACAATACATAGAGTAAACCGTCGCCGGTTCTGGAAACGATACGGCATAAACGTACCAAAGTTGCATGGATGCTGACATTGTTTAACCAAGTAAACATGAAAACATCGTATTTGTGGATAGAATAAATTAACTTCATGGCCATACCCTCTAATTTGCTGCGCTTGTCGACCGCGATCATGCTGCAGCGGTGGAAATCATGGATTTTCCGTTTAGTGTCGATTCCTTAATATTCCCGTACAGCTTAAAAGAGCTTTATTACAGCCAGATGAAGGTTAGCTTAAAATTGTGTGACAGTGACAGTAAAAGTGAGGTGCATCGCAAATTTGCGGCATGCTGCTTCCCTCTGTTACATACAGGCCACGCTGTACCAGGCAACCACTCATAGGCCATAAAACGGATGATGATGAAGTTTTAGAATGGCATATTCCAGTACTACCCTATACATTGCCTCATATAATTGTGAATAAGGAAATCCAAATTAGGTTCCAGGTATTACCTCCTGCCTTGGCAAAAAACAAAACCTCCAACCCTGTGAGATCAAACCAACGTTAAAACAGGGCGCTAAAACATTAAATCAATCTTGATAAAATATTCCTATTTTGGTATATTTTGGCATGGTCAAATTTTCCAACAGAGTTCGCACCAAACCCTTGCATTAGGTAGGATCAGCTAAAAAAGATTACCTCGACTTTCCTGAGGAAGTGCAAAGCGACATGGGATATGCTCTTGGTTTGGCGCAAATCAATGTCAAGCATCCTTAAGCCAAACCTTGGAAAGGCGAAGGGCTAGGAGTTTTTGAAATTGTCGAAGATCATCGCGGCGATACCTATAGAGCCGTATACACAGTATGTTTTGTTGGCGTGATTTATGTACTGCATGCCTTTCAAAAAAAGTCGAAGACAGGAATTAAAACACCACAATCCGACATCAACTTAATTACTGAGCGGCTAAAACGTGCTGAAACCGATTACGAAAACACTCATAGCACAAGCAAAAGTGGAGATCCACATGAACAATGAAGCCATAACCTACGGCACCGACAACGTTTATGCCGATTTAGGTTTTCCAGACGCAACTGAACGCCAAACCAAAACACGACTGGCATTTACTGTCAACGAGATTCTAAATATTCGCAAGCTAAAACAGCGCGAAATAGCCGATTTGCTGGGTATTGCCCAACCTAAAGTATCCGCTCTGAAAAATTACCAACTAGATAATTTTTCAGTCGAACGGCTAATGGAGTTTTTGACTGCATTGGATCGGGACGTGGAAATCATGATCCGACCACGGGCAAATAACAACGCCGAAACCGGACAAATTTCTGTGCTGGCAATACAATAAATGCCATTCTTCAGCATCATTTTATAATCAACCCAGCCTGAGCCATTGATCTACTACTAGTAATAACGACAAGCTATTTTAAATTTCCGACAGTTTTGATTTTAGCCTTCGTAGGCTAAGTCCTGAGATTTTGAGATCGGCGACAACCGTTAACCTAACACAGCTACGGTTTACTCAGCGCAATTTTTTGCCCCACCAAATCAAAGCTAATGCGACTAAACCATAAGACCAAAACCGATAGTTTGTTACAATCCCCGCAAAAAATAGCGCAAGGCTGGAACAAACTTTCAACCGGTAAGCTTTGCGCCAGGAAACCGACCCGTATTTTCTACAGGCAAGCGCCATGCAACGTTTTTGTACTCTTTCGTTTATTCTCGGTCTCATACTTATGATATTCGGGCTTACTTACGCCTTACCTATCGCAACTTCTTTGTATTTTGCCGATGGCATGACTGATCACTTCCTGCACGGCATGTCGCTGAATATCGGCGTTGGCGGCATACTCTCAGGTTTAACAATGCGCTATCGCGGCGACTTAAAAACCCGAGACGGTTATTTGCTGGTCGCCAGCTTTTGGATATTGATGGCCTCCGCAGCCACTTTACCCTTCATGTGGGGCATACCTAATCTATCCTTCACCGATGCTTTTTTTGAAACTACCGCCGGCTTAACCACAACCGGTGCGACGGTTTTTGTCGGTCTGGACAATTTAGCGCCCTCCCTGAATCTTTGGCGTCACGAACTCAACTGGATAGGCGGCTTGGGTATCATCGTACTGGCTGTGGCGATTTTGCCGCTGCTGGGCATAGGCGGCATGCAGTTGTATAAGGTAGAAATCGCCGGTCCGGTTAAAGACAGCAAATTAACGCCGCGCATTAACGAAACAGCGCGTTTATTATGGATGGTTTATGCAGGTTTGACGCTGCTTTGCATCTGTGCGTTAAAGTGGGCGGGCATGAGTTGGTTTGACGCTATTTGCCACGCATTTTCAACCTTGAGTCTGGGCGGCTTATCCACGCATGATGCGAGTATCGGTTATTTTAACTCCAGCACGATCGAATGGGTATTAACCGTGTTTATGTTGATCTCGGCCATGAATTTCGCCGTGCATTACCAGGCCTTACATCAACGCAGTTTAAAACCTTATCTGGCGGACCCGGAAGCGATTCCGATGCTCAGCATCATTTTCACCAGCGTTTTGGTATGCAGCGCTTATATTTACTCTCACCACATTTACCTTGATTTTTACACCGCTTTGCGGTACGCAAGCTTCAATTTAATCTCAGTAGCCACCACCAGCGGCTTTATCAGTACTGACTATTCTCAATGGCCGGCTTTTGTACCCTGGTGGATGTTGTATTTAAGCTGTATCACTGCCTGTACCGGCTCTACCGGCGGCGGCATAAAAATGTTCCGCACCTTATTGCTCTGGAAGCAAGCTGGACGGGAAATGTTCAGCGTCCTGCATCCGCATGCGATTAATCCGATACGTATCGGTAATATGCCAATACCGAACAAAATAATTTTTTCGGTATTGGCGTTTATTTTTTTGTATTTCATCTCAATCGTCGCTCTAACGTTTTCTTTGTTATTTTCCGGACTGGACCCGATTACCGCGCTAAGCGCCGTACTCGCTTGTATAAACAATGCCGGGCCTGGCTTAGGTGGAGTAGGCGTTGGCGGCCATTATCATGGGCTTAGCGATTTCCAAACCTGGGTGTGTGCAATAGCAATGTTACTCGGCCGCTTTGAAGTATTCACCTTATTAATGCTTTTTACACCTGCTTTCTGGAGAAAATAGTACAATGGCAGGTTTATTAAACGCCAACCAAGTTTAGGCGGATACAAATTTTGGCACTGCCGGATTCAGGCGAGAGCCGCATAGCATAATTTACAAAAACTTCATAATTTTCAGGAACCTTGGCATGAGCTCCACTCGACAAATCGATTTTCTCAGCAAAAAAAAATGGGCGTTTATCTTTTCCGGCAGCTTGTTTATTATTTCTATCGTTTCATTTTTCGTTAAGGGCTTGGAGCTGGGGATTGATTTTACCGGCGGCAGCGTTTACGAGTTGCATTACGAACAATCGGTCGATTTGGACAAAATGCGTAACGCTTTGGAACAACAAGGCTTTGGTGATGCCAATTTGCAGCATTTCGGCAGTTCCCAAGAAGTTTTGCTGCGCCTGAAACCAGTAGCAGACATCAGCCAAAAAGATCTCACCGAAAAAGTTCTCACAGTCACGAACTCCAGCCAACCACAACCCGGCGAAATACGCCGTGTCGAATTTGTCGGCCCACAGGTAGGTGAAGATTTAGTGAATGACGGCGGCTTGGCGTTATTTTTCGCCTTTATCGGCGTTATGGCTTATGTCAGCATGCGCTTTGAATGGAAGCTGTCCGTTGCAGCCATCATCGCCTTATTTCACGACTCCATCATTACCATGGGTTTTTTCTCGGTATTCGGCTGGGAGTTTGACCTCACCGTATTGTCAGCGGTTCTGGCGCTGGTCGGCTATTCGACCAACGATAAAATCGTTATCTATGACCGCATCCGCGAAATCACCCGTACAACGCGTATCCAATCGATGAACGACATCATCAACCTTGCCATCAACGAGACCTTAAGCCGGACCATCCTGGTGTCGTTTACCGTATTTCTAACCTTATTGGCGCTGTTTTTTCTCGGCGGCAAAATCATTCACGGTTTCGCCATTGCCATGTTGATAGGCGTCATCAAGGGTACTTATTCGTCTATCTATATTGGCAGCGCCTTGGCCTTATCTTTTGGTTTAAAACGCGAAGACCTGATGTCGGCAAAAAAAGAAGCTACCGTCGACCAACTACCCTAAACCTAGATCCACAACTGACTCTCCTTATAGGAATATTCCCGGATAAGCTTGATGACACAACAGATCAACCCTAGCAATTTTAACCAACTGACACTCGGCATTCCGGGCTTTGCCTATGCAGATCTTTATGACGCCCAGCGCTTAGCCGACCTACTTCAGGTTTTCGACAAGTCGGTTGAAAACCATGATCCGGCTTTATTTGCGGAAATTTCCGCCTATCGGTCCAGTCAGGGCGCAGACCTTGCGCCTGAGCAAATCTCCGAATTGCTGGTAAAAACCGCCCCGTTGGTTGGCGCCTTCATCGCTCGTTTATTTCAAGTCAGCGATATTCGCGAACAGCAAATTGAGACTATCCGCGACGAATTCGACGCGACGTTTACCTACCGCACTCAGATTGTTGGCAAACTTGCCGCCCGCTTTAAAGGTCAAACGATCGAAGGCTGGGACACTGCCGGCTTGCATGCGCAACTGCAGGCGCTATTGAACGCTACCGGCAGACAATCTCTATTTAACGACGACCCGGAACTGGCAGTTAGTCAGCTTGCCGCTGATCTCTGGCGCCTATCCCAGCAAACCGAGCTTAGCGATACCGATGTCGCCGACTTAAAACAACAATTAGCCGCAGCTGCCCTGCCGGAAATTGCCTGCGACAGCCCAGCAGCCTTAGTCGCAGCCTTGCTGGATATTCTGAACCGTTGGAGCTTTGCCGCCCTGCATGTCCCGGAACTGCAAAGCCTGGTTAAAAAATGGCTCAGTTTCAAAGTCCCCGCCAAAACGATACTGGACAATCTGGTACAGCACGAGAGTGTTGAGCGAGACAATTATCAGGTCTGGGCTAGCGATGAACAGCATTTGCGCCGTCGCGACGGTTTTGCATTAACCGACAAACGCTTCTCTCAAAGACAAAGCCTATATGAAGTGGATCATTGCATTTACTGTCATGACCGCGACAACGACTCGTGCTCGAAAGGCATCAAAAACAAAAAAGACGGCACGTTCAAAACCAACCATCTTGGTGCGCCGATGATCGGCTGCCCATTAGAAGAGAAAATCTCTGAAATGCATCTGGTGAAACGAGGAGGCGACAATATCGGCGCCTTGGCACTGATCATTATCGACAATCCGATGTGCCCCGGTACAGGTCACCGGATTTGCAACGATTGCATGCGTGGCTGTATTTATCAAAAAACCGAGTCGGTCAACATTCCACAAATCGAGACCAATGTCTTGACGGACGTTTTGTTCATGCCCTGGGGCTTCGAAATCTACAGCCTGCTGACCCGCTGGAACCCACTGAACATTAAACGTACAAGCACCCTACCCTACAACGGCAAAAACGTACTGGTCGTTGGCATGGGGCCAGCCGGCTACACCTTGGCGCATTACCTGCTTAACGAAGGCTTCGGCGTTACCGGTATTGACGCCCTTAAAATAGAACCCTTGCCACTGTTTCTGACCGGCGATCAAAACACGCTGCCGGAGCCTGTGCTGGATTTCAAAACCTTGTATGAAGAACTTGACCAACGCGTGATGCTGGGCTTTGGCGGTGTCGCCGAATACGGCATTACCGTGCGCTGGGACAAAAACTTCTTAAAAGTCATTTACCTAACGCTATTGCGTCGCAATGCCTTCAAATGTTACGGCGGTGTGCGTTTCGGCGGTACGATCACCATAGATGAAGCCTGGGATTTGGGTTTCGACCACATTGCCATCGCTAGCGGCGCCGGTAAACCGACCATCATCGATCTGAAAAATAATCTGATTCGCGGCATCCGCAAAGCTTCAGACTTTTTGATGGGCCTGCAATTGACCGGCGCCGCTAAAGACTCTTCGCTGGCTAATCTACAAGTGCGCTTACCGGCCGGCGTGATCGGCGGCGGTTTGACAGCGATAGATACCGCTACCGAATTGTTGGCTTATTATCCGGTGCAAGTCAGCAAGATCGTTAAACGTTACGACAAATTGGTGAACACCTATGGAGAAGAATCGGTCCGCAGTCGTTACGATGCCGAGGAACTGGAAATTTTAGAAGAATTTCTAGCGCATGGCCACATTATTGAACAAGAGCGGCAACGCGCCGCCGCTGCCGACGAAACTCCGGACTTCCTGCCCTTCCTCAAGCAGTGGGGCGGCGTCACACTGTTCTACCGTAAAGGCATTAAAGATTCGCCGGCTTACCGGCAAAATCATGAAGAAATTCACGAAGCCCTATCGGAAGGCATTTGGCTAGGCGAAGGCATGAGCCCACTGGAGGCCATTGAAGATAAATATGGACATTTGCAAGCCGTGCGGTTTGAAAAACTCGCCCAGCAAGACGGCAAATGGCGCAAAACCGAGGAAGTGGAAGTTAAGTTACGCGGCTTATTTATCGCAGCCGGTACAGCACCTAACACCATCTACCAATCCGAACATCCCGGCACTTTCGTTATGGACCACAAGTTCTATAAACGACACGAACCGGAATGGCTATCTGGTGAAACACAGCTTGTGGCAACGAACGACGAAACCCAAGTCAAAGTAGGCAAGCCTGCGCCATTTACTTCTTACCAAAATTCGGGCCGCTATATTAGTTTTTATGGCGACAATCATCCGGTTTACGCCGGTAATGTGGTAAAAGCCATGGCTAGCGCCAAAGACGGTTATCCGTATATCGTCAAACTGTTCGCCAAAGAATTAGCTGAACTGGATGTTAGTCTGCAAGCCCAGCGCGATTTGCAATTACGCAATTTGCAGCACCGGCTCGACGCAGCCTTCCTGGCGCATGTCGTCGCTATTAACCGCTTAACGCCTACCATTATCGAAGTTGTGGTTAAAGCGCCGGCGGCCGCCAAAAATTTCAACCCCGGCCAGTTTTACCGCGTACAGAATTTTGAAGCGTTGGCCCCAGTCAAAGAAGGCACGGTTTTGGCCGCTGAAGGCCTAGCACTAACCGGCGCCTGGGTCGATAAAGAACAGGGACTGGTATCGCTGATTGCTTTAGAAATGGGTAGCTCTTCCCGCTTATGCGCTACTTGGAAAACCGGCGATCCCTTGATTTTGATGGGCGTCACGGGCGCTCCGACCGATATACCAAGCAACCAAACTGTATTGTTGCTCGGCGGCGGCTTGGGCAACGCGGTGCTGTTCTCTATCGGTAAAGCTTTACGCTCGGCGGGCAATAAGGTCTTATATTTTGCCGGCTACCGCAATAGCGCGGACTTATTCAAAGTCGCGGATATCGAAGAGGCTTCTGACGTGATCGTCTGGGCGGTAGACAATATACCCGGCAACACAGCCATACCGATCACCCGGCCGCAGGATAAAACCTTTGTCGGTAATATCGTCGAGGCGATGCTGGCCTATGCCGACGGCGGACTGGGCGAGACGACCTTACGCTTGCAGGATGTCGATCACTTGGTGGTGATTGGCTCAGATCGGATGATGGCGGCAGTAAAAGCCGCACGGCACGCCGTACTGAAGCCACATCTAAAACCGGAGCACGAAGCCATCGGCTCAATCAACTCGCCGATGCAATGCATGATGAAAGGCGTATGCGCCCAATGTCTGTGCAAGCATGTCGATCCGGAAAGCGGCGAAGCCAGTTTCATGTACTCCTGCTATAACCAGGACCAAGCGCTGGATTATGTCGATTTCGATAATCTCCGCGCTCGCTTGCGGCAAAATACGGTGCAGGAAAAATTATCATCTTTGTGGTTGAGTTATTTGTTGGAAACTGTTAACAGCTAATTTTTCTCTGAAAAATTCGACAATTTAAAAAATCTACACAGCCCCCTTTGCAACGGGGGCTTTCTTTACTATTCTTTGAACTGATATCTCACCTACAAACAAAGCCAATTCAGTCATTTAAACGTTTTCTGATTACCATTAACTCAAACCAGCGCTCACATCCGGTAACATGCACATCAAATTGATATTGATGTTCATCGTCCCATCTTTGTCATAAACAGGTAATATGTTATGGCTAGACTACCAAGGTAATTGGACTAAAATAAAGTGATCATGTCGAATTTAAATATTCTGGTCGTCGAAGACGAAGAAGCTATCCGGGAAATGCTGGTGATGGCACTGGAACAGGCTGGTTTGAAAGTGTTGGCTGTCGCCAGCGCAGAACTTGCGCAACAAGCTTTGGCGGAAAATTTGTTGGATTTGATTATCCTAGATTGGATGTTGCCGGGTATCAGCGGCATAGAACTAGCAAGGCGTTTAAAAAACGATGCCGGTTACAAGGAAATGCCGATCATCCTGTTGACTGCTCGTGGGGAAGAAGAAGACAAGATCCGCGGCCTGGAAATCGGCGCGGACGATTACATTACTAAACCATTTTCACCGAAAGAGCTGATTGCCCGCATCAAGGCGGTTATGCGACGTAGTGGTAAATTATCCGACACCGGCATGCTGAATGTCGGCGATCTTTCTTTGGATGCAGAACAGCACAGACTGACCATAGCCGGCCAATCTCTGGAAGTCAGCCCTACTGAATTCAGATTGATGCAATTCTTTATGACCAATCCGGACAAAGTCTACAGCCGCACCCACTTGCTGGATCAAGTCTGGGGTCGCAGCGTCTATATTGAAGAACGCACCGTAGACGTACATATACGGCGTTTACGCAAAATTCTGGCTGAACATGGCCGGGAAGAACTCATCCAAACCGTGCGTGGGTTCGGTTACCGTTTTTCAATTGCAGCTTAATCGCAATGGACCGCTGGCAGCGAGAAATCAATTTACTGCTGGCTATTTTGCCGCCTGCTTTTTTAATAGGTTTTTTTTCCCATCAATTATCGCTGACTTTACTGGCTGTCACGCTGTTTTTGCTGATTAAACAGACTTTGCAAATCAATCAACTGGAAAAATGGCTGAGTCGAGGCGCATTTGGCGACAAACGCGATCAAAAAGGGATATGGCGGGATATTTATTACCATCTATGGAAAATCCGCAAAATCGACAAAAAGCGCAAGAAGAAGCTTAGCAAGATGATAGAACGTTTCCGCACCTCTACCGACGCATTGCCGGACGCGGCGGTGGTGTTGGGGGGCTATGGCGAGATAGAATGGATCAATAAAGCCGCACGCGACATACTAGGCTTAAAAAAGACTGATAAAGGTCAGCGCATTCCCAACCTAGTCCGCAATCCGCAGTTTATCCAGTTTCTAAAATCTAACGATTACACACATAAAATCAGCATTCCTTCACCGGTTAACGATAATATTTTTCTGCAAATCAGCATTGTCCCCTATGGCGCGGGCTTACGTTTATTGTTGGCGCAGGATATCACGCATCTGAAAAATATTGAGCGCATGCGCACTGACTTTGTGGCCAATGTTTCGCATGAGTTACGCACTCCCTTGACAGTATTGAAAGGTTATCTGGAAACCTTGCAGGAAATGGATGATGTCCCCGATCTGTATTTCCGTTCTTTTCAGAACATGTCTACCCAAACCGAACGCATGCAGTTGTTGATCGACGATTTACTATTGCTAGTGCGCCTGGAAACCAAAATTAAAAAATCAGAATGCGTACATATTCCGGAGCTGCTGAAACAAATTTGCCAAGAAAGCGACTTACTGGAAAAAGACGAACGCCGAGTGGAGCTAATGCTCAATAGCGACATCAATCTCAGCGGCGACGAAGAGGAATTGCGAAGCGCCTTTACCAATCTCCTGGTTAATGCCTTGAAATATTCGCCCTCAGACAAACCGGTAAAAGTCAGCTGGCATAAAGCTATTGGAGATGGTGCTTATCTGGAAGTAGAGGATTTTGGTGAAGGCATACCTAAAGCCGACATCCCTCGGATTACTGAACGCTTTTATAGAGTGGAAGTAAAGCGCAATCGCCCCATTAACGGCACCGGCTTGGGCTTGGCAATTGTGAAACATGTTTTGCTCAGACACGACGCCAAACTGGAAGTCGAAAGTCAGCTCGGCAGGGGCAGCAAATTTCGGTGTATGTTTCCAGCTAAGCGAGTTTGTTGAAAAACATAGAGTGACAATGTCTCAAAGAGACTTACCTAGCTTCAAGAGCTCACACGTTTGCCATCTAATTTCGCTAACAACCTGCTGATCCAATTGTTGTAACCAACCTTCAGGAATCTGATCTAGGCCGTATTTCGCACCTGCCAGCATGCCGACTAAGGCACCCGTAGTATCTGCGTCTCCTCCTTGGTTGACAGTACCAATCAAGCAATCAGCAAAACTGTGGGAATGAAAAAAATTATGAAATACGGTTTGCACAGTGTCTACGATATAAGCCGAGGCTTTGCCGGGATAAGGCGCGTAGGCAAACTCACTATATTCCTGAATTAAATTTTCGGCCTGCTGTCGACAAGCCTGCATTTCCATGCCGCTGATTAATAAATTCACCATCCGCCCTAAGCTTAGCGTAGCCGCATCGGATAAAGGGTGATGATGGGTAATGTGATTTTGCTGCAAACTCCAATCCCGAAAGTTTTCCGGACTATTTAATGTTGCCAACACCACCGGCAGATTGCGCATGCATGCACCGTTGCCGGCGTCATCAGCACTTGGCAAACCAAAAATGTCGCCTGTTTCCCGATAGCGAATAATGCCGCGACGACAGGTATTACCCACATCCGGCGGCTCACTCTCCATCCATGCCAAAAAATTGTCCGCGACAGCCCGGCTATTCCAGCCTTGATGAGCAATGATGGCTTGGCCTAAAGCCAGTGACATCTGCGTATCATCAGTCACTTGACCTGCTTCCAAGGCCAACCAACCGCCGCCGATGATTTGACTATGAACGCCAAAACGCTGTTGAATTTGCTTTGGCGTCATAAACTCAACTGTGGCGCCTAACGCATCACCGCACGCAAAGCCCAAATAGGCGCCTAAGGCTTTGTTGAGCAACTGATCATCTACTGTACGCACCATAGCTTATCGCAGTACCTTAACCCGATAATCGCCGCCTATCACCAAATATTCCGCCTCGCCATGCAAAGCATGGTGTGGTAGTAGCTCGTTAAAAAATAATAGCTTAACCATAGGAACTTCAACCTCCAAAATATAAGCGCCAAATTCGCTGGCGACACTCCGCCGATCAGTAAAAGAAACCAAGCTATTGAGACGCAGAATCCTATATTGGGTTTCTTGATCCTGAACAATCCAATCCTCATCTAAAGTATTGACGCCACGAAACAAGGTTTTATGCTTCGTCGCCGGAAACTGAAAACGTTCGACTATCCACTGGCAAAATTCGTAAAGCAGATCTAATTGCATATAAATGCAATTATTATGATAACGGCTATGCATTTTTTCTTCGATATAGTTTATCCAATCTTTGCTCATAAAACCGACCAAACGTTGTTTATGAAAAGTTGGGAATAAGCCAAAACGGCTCTCCACCCAGCCTTTCATGACCGCACCCTGAGCATTGTTGGAATCCACCCCCCAATCCTGTAGTAATTTAATATAACTATTCCGGTAGCGACGTCTTCCCAGCGCATCATCTTTGAGTCTTTGTTCTGTCTCATAGCCGAACACGACGCACATATACTCCTGAAATACCCGGCCGCAATCCTCACGATTGTTTTGTCTGCTCAATTGTTCAAACAAACTTGCGGCAGATTCCCGCACGCCGGCAATATGCAGTGCTTTAGGGTGTGCATTAAACATTGGACTAACCAGACAATCCGTAGACAAACCAATGAGGTTGCTGCTGTGCCCGTAATTCTGCAAATTCTCGGGTATGAGTGTATCTTGCTTCACGGCGACCATCCCTTAGGCACAAAACACAGGGCTTTCATTAGCCATGAAAAGTCCTCTAACTTAAGTTTAAGATGTTGACAAAATCTACTTGCTACCTGTATTTTTTGCTAAATTTGCCCGACAGGATAACGACTTTATGCGCAACAGACAAAACATCTGTAAATATTTCCACATCGAACTTCACACCGCAGAAATCGCATTGGTCACCCTTTCAAAATCAATGATTTACAAAGCGAAAGTACTATAGGTTCCTGTCAACTACACTAGATATGCAGACTCAAAATCCCTGGGGATAATTGTAAAAATCGTCCCCACTCGCGAAATATAAATATTTCGCTTGATGCGTTGTCTTTCACTCATAATCCACTGATAATATACTCTAATAATTGATTTTTAAAGGAGAATTATTATGTCACTCACTAAAAGACCTAACTCGGTGAATTGGTACTCGGAGTTCACAATTTCAGGCAAGAAATTTGTTAAATCCACCAAAACCAAAAACAGAACTTTAGCATCACAAATAGACCAACAATACTACAAAGAAGCACTTGAGAAAATGAAACTTGGTGGCAACACTATTTCACTCAAAGAAGCACTTCTAAAATATCAAGCCTCTAAACGGGACAACGAGAAATACAGAAAACAGATAGGTGGCATTATGGCATGGATTGAAGACAATATGGATACTTCAATCCCAATGACCAAAGTTGATTCAAGATTCTTGGACGACTTCGTTAATAAACGATTTGAAATGGGGTTAATGCCTTCAACCGTTAAAGCTAATATGTTCGTCTTTACTGGCACCATAAACCTAATGAGAAAACTGAACTACGATGTTTGCACAGTAGTAAAACCTGAAATCAAAATTAAGAACAAAAAAACAAGAGTCATTACCAAAGAAGAAGAAACTCGTCTATTAGCAGAATTATCAACAACCAAAATTGGTCCTGGTCTTGGTGAAATAAAACTTAAACAACGAAAAGAACTACATGATCTAGTTGTTGTATTACTTGATACTGCTTGTAGATTCCAAGAAATAGCCAAAATCAAATGGGACCAAATAGACTTCGAAAATAGAACTATTGATGTTTGGAGAACCAAAACCAGTACAGCTTCTTTATTACCAATGTCTGATCGAGTTTATGACATATTACAAGCAAGAGATAAATCTTGTGCTTGGGTCTTCCCTAATAAGAAACTAGATGGACCTAGATCATATACAATTGAAGCATTACATCAAGCTTGTAAACGTGCTGGAATTGAAGGTGTTACATGGCACACCAGTAGACATACAGCAGCAACGAGATTATCACAAGCAGGATTGTCTTTGAGTCAACTACAAACAGTTACCGGTCACTCATCAGTAGTTAGTTTACAAATTTATCAACATTTAACAACAAATGACACCATTGATAAAGTCAGAAATATATTAAACACCAATTGAGGGTTTTAATGTAAATATTAATAAACAAAGATAAACAATAACCAACAAGGATAGTTTAAATGTGTACATCAGCAATAATTGAAACACCTAATGGACCAGTAGAAATACTATCATTTAATACAGAAAACATGGAGAAGTTTAATATGAGTAAAGGCAGTGATCGTCGTCCAATACAAGTTCCTCGTAAGAAATTCGATGAACAATGGGATAAAATATTCCACAACCCTCGTAAACCTAAAAAAGAAGAAGATCAAGGAAGTTTAAAATGAAATATAGAATCAAAAATAACAAGTATATTATTGAAAAGGATGGTATCTTTTTTAGTCTGACATTCGAACAAATAAAAGAACTACAAACCCTATTAGACGAAATAATGTCAACTTTTCTTCAACCGTTAGTCAAACTTGAATAAATAAAACTGAAGACAGAATCTCCTTCTGGAATCAAAATTGTAAAACCTGTTAGGGAACCCCATAATGACGCATAACATTATGGGGTTTTTATTGTTAAATTACACTACTTGTATACCTGCCTTCTCAAACCATTTGCCTATTTCTTTATTTGGATCATGAAACTCGTTGAATATACTGCTATCCTCAACAAAATACTCTTTTAGCAGTTCATGGTATTTCTTCTCGTTGGAGAGACAATTATTTACACCAGCTTCGTGCCATAATGCATACTTTACACCACGTCTAAAAGCCTCAATAAACAGATTATTTAGCTCTATGGAATTTACTTCATATTTCAACGGGAAACTATCATAGTTTAATAGTTTCATTTTTTGTCTCCTATCATAATTAATATTTTTTCCAGCATCTCACGCAGTTCTTCTAACTCACGATCATACTTGTCAAAATCAGCACGAAGATCCCTTACCAAAGCAGTAAGATTATTAACAGTTCTTTGTATGTGACTTAATGCCATCAATACCACCTTTGTAATAAACATTACACTTCCCAGTTATTGTTACCTTTATGCAGCAAGACCTGCTTCTAAACGATCACGATATTGAGCAACAATTGTTCGTTGGAACTCAAAGTCATTGCTGAGCAACCGCTTGATGACCGATTCACGGATATGGTCATCTTTTAATGCCATTCTTAACAACAACTCACTATCAGATGATAACGGTTCACCTTTCTTCGCTTCTCGACGCCACTTGTTGATTGTGTTCACACAAGGACCATATTGCTTGTGCAACTCTTCCGCAGTTGGACCACCATCTTCAACCGACACCTCCAGTGCAGCCAATACATCAGCTTTTATTTTTTTGGAGTAACGGATTTTTTTGTTTGTATCAGACATAATTTTTACCTTTAATAGATTAATTTAAAGGAGGTGACCGAGGTCACCTCCCAAGTAGTTTTAACCAAGTGGCATAATATCAATACTGTAGTATGCAAACGCTACTCCAGTTTCTTCTTGATTAGCGACCGCATACAAACCCAATCTAATGTGCGATACAGCACGATCAAATTGAGATTCGACCGTTTTTGATATAGCCATAACTACATTTAATAACAACCCTTGGTGCTCTACAACTGAACCAAGAGTAGTTACTTCTGCATCAGGTACATACCCTGCAAACTCAACGAAGCCGAATAATCTGTCGTTGAATTCAACATCATCAGCATAGTCAATTATGACCGGCATCTGCGTCTTACTATTGAAGTCTCGACTAGTTATAATTCTCAGATATTCCTCCTTTTCTACATCTGTTGCCAATATCAAATTGAGATTCAACTCACTCAGAGACTGACTACCAACACCGGTTTTAAAGATCGGTTTATTTGCAGCTTTACCACCAATAACAGATTGAACAGGTTTTACTTGATTTTTTGCTTGATTTTTTGCTTTACTTGACATACAATTCATCCTGGCGTAATAACGCCTACTAAGTTTTTAAGATTATAAAAATACAGGAGGCAAGCTACACCAGTTTCAAATTAACGTTGAACAAGCTAATAGAATGCGGCATAATCAGAACTCCAGCAGTTTTAAGTAAGTTTGCCTCGACTTCACAGCATCTTTCTTCTCAAGGGCAGTTGCTGTGTCGTTAAGACAAGATAAATTATACGTCCTTCAAAACAATGCTCAATTGTACAAACGTCGTAAACACTTGTAAATCAAAAACCTACACTGTTGATCATTTCACCAAACTGTGTTAAGCACTTCTATCACCTAATACTAGACGATTTATGAAAGAAACTACCCATCCCTAAAACCAAATCTTCCGATAACTGATAACTAAACATCTCCTGCTTCTCCTTGTCAGTCAACAACCTCACAGGATCAACTGATACTGCCTTAACTTTCTTTGGTCTGTTCTTAACGATCTGCTTAAAATTCTGTATCTGTTGACGTATCTCAACATCTGTTGACTCTCGGTCAACTTCAACCAATTCCCCATCAACTAAACAATATGGTTGCCATGTACTTCCTGGAATCCTGTTGACTAATGTGTAACCCAAATCATTACGATAATATTCAATCCAATAGTTCTCGTCTAATGGCTCGTAAACTGGTTTCTCTTCAACTAAATTGATAGTTATTTCCAATCCTTCATGAATAGCACGAGACAATAACTCATCTTTTAATTTCTGCTTACCCCTTATTACTGCTAACTGTTCCTTTTCTTTAGTCGGATGCGTTGCTTCATATAAATGACCAGATAATCGGGTTTTTAAATCTTGTGTGGTATAACCGATATATGTTGGAATACCTTCAATTTGAATATTGTAAATTTTATGAGTTAACATGTTAAATTCTCATAAAATGTGGCAATTTGTTTCAATTCTTGTATCGTAGCATTATGTTTTATTCTATTAGCTCTTAATGAAACAATAATTACATTACCCTTGATATAACCGAGTTCAGGAATTATCCTATCCACAGAGGCAGTATTATCTGTTTGCCTTCCTTGTTTGTTTACTAACGGGATACCCAGTACAGGACAATGCGATGGAATTAAAATATCGTCTTCTGTCAGATTAAAAGGTATATTTTTTCTTGCACAACGACCCCTAATCCCTATTAATATACTTCTTCTAGCGTCTCCTATATACCATTCCCTACAATTATCAGAAGCACATTTTGTACAACTACTCCCCTTTACCTTTCGTGTAACGATATGTCCTTTAGGGCAGGGTTTTCCAGTAAAATATAATGTTAAACCCTGTTCAATTGCTTCCTTTCTACTTATTATATGTTCCATAAATTCTCCATTTAATATTAATAGCATAACTATTTACCCTCGTTGATTTTATTTTTAAAAAGACGATAATAATCGAGTAGTAAAAATAAATTAAACTTAACTGAGGAAATAAATATGAAAACTATAATCAAAACATTAACAATATTAGCTATATTATCAATTACTGAACAAGCAATTGCCCAAATATATGTACCACCACCAGCACCAAGACCTATTACATGTATACCAATACCTGGTGGCGGAATACGTTGTCAATAAAAAATCGCTTGTCTTAACTACAGGTGTTTATCGGATAGTATAACTTCATTTAAAAACTGGAGTTATACTATGAATACCCAAATTTCACCAAGTGATCTAAATCAATTTACCGGTACTGAAAACTATTTTAAAACCCAAATACCTAATCTCTGGTATACCGATGGTTGCCAGTTCTTGTTTCAACAAGCACAATGTTATTGGTTATTGGACGAAATACAATATGCCATTATGTCTGATAAAAAAGTTAAACCTGAAGAGTTTATTCTTATAGAAGTCAAAGTAAAGGATAATACAGCGGGTATTTTCGTCACTGACGGAAATCTACGTTCCCTTTTCCGTAAACACATAGAATATACAGATATGCCTTCGGGAGATTGGAAAATGTATGTAGAAATAGCTGAATGCGGAGGTGTAATAGGCAAACTAATTATGATCCCTTCCGAAAGATAATACTCATTGAACAAACAAAAAAGCCACTAAACAGTGGCTTTTTTTATGCCTGTCTTCCTCCGTTGTGGAAAATTTATAAATAAATGAAAATGTTTATAAATAAAAGTAAATTAAACACAATGGAGAAATACAATGGCAAGACCAGTACATTTTTTAAAAGAAACACCTACGGAATTGAAAGAATTGATTAATGATGTTTTAGTACAAGCTAAAGAAACATATAATCAACATAAGAAATTGCTAGGTATGTCACATAAAAACAGCAAAAAGTTACGAACAGTAAACTATATTTTAGAAGATATTATAGATTCTTGGGATGAAGAAGTACAACAAGAACCTGTAGTGGAACAAAAACCAGTAGTGGAACAAAAACCAGTAGTGGAACAAAAACCTATAATAGAAGATAAACCAAAAAAGAAACCTGGATTATTGGATATTATTATTGACTAAATGACTTAAGGACTATTAGATATTATGGATATTACAAAGAATATTGTTATACAAGCCGTTGTCTTTACCGATAACGAAAAAGGTGCTTGTAAAAAAACAGGTCTAGGAATGAATATAGCTAATGGCGAAATTATTGAATATACCAAGATTAGCGAAACTATTCCCTATGGAAGATTATTCCTCACCGAACTTAACTCTATTCTTTTAAATCCGGAAATCTGGATAGATAACGATTCATTCATAGAAATAAAATTAATAACTGGTCAACCCAACCTCAATAACGTTGGCAAAAAACTTGAACGCATACTCGTCGATGCAATCAAAACTAATGCAACCACAAAAACCGAAATAGATAAATTAGTTCTTAAAGATGGTCGTTATACACCAAGAGCTAATGACGATCTGTATAGCAGCATAATCAATAGACTCCTACGATTATCAAAAAGAAACAAAATGTTCTCATGGCATCAATGCCCAAATGGAACTACATTGAAAATGGTCAAATCACTACATTCCCAAATCTCTCCCGACAAATCCTTCAAAAAAACCAAGACCCCAAAAAAGGACACCCCCCCTTTAATATCCCCCCTTTAATATTATAATAGATTATATAAAGAAATACAGTTTATATTAAATAATTAAAGGGGGGCTTCAAAAACGGTGTTTTTTGACGATTTACAAAAAACCGATTTTTGAAAGCGGCATTTTATGCGGTGGGTTCCCCCCCTTTAATATGCCCCCTTTAATATAAAATTTCTGTATTCATTTCCTGCTAATTGACTAAATTCAATAAAAAACGGCAATACGCATTGACAAATCAAATTTCCCATATTGATATGGGAAATCGATAAGTCATTCGTATACGGCGTCAAATTCGCTTTAATAGATGGAATTTCCCAGAAATCAAATGAAGAAATGACATTTCAAATATCAACTTCGTCAAATTGATTGGTGTGATTCAGTAACCTCCGCTTCGCTTCGGTTCCTTCTCACACCAATAAAATTTGGATCGGTGTTTCACACCTCGCTTTGGTGTGACAACAACTCATAACACAAATAGAAATACACATTAAACAGAAATTTTATAGAAACCAGATACAAAACCCCGATAGGGGAGCACAAATAAAACCGAGTGCGAAGCACGAGGTATCCCCAGTCGTGCGGGTTGCGTTTTGGTGTTTTTAAAAAGTACACATATAACAATAAGTTACATTAGGTACAGTCAAAAAAACAGTAATTAGACGAGTTTGACCCTAATTCACCGATTTTTATTTCTATGGAATTAGGGTAAAGATAAAACATAATCTTTCGAAAAACCTGGCTCAAAAATGGATTTCATTCTGATCTTCGTGGCTTATGATTTTGCCAATATGTATTCATCATATCAGATGAACCTATACCAGCTAACTCGGACATAAATTGTGCTCTTGTACAATCAGGATTAAATTCAACCCATTTTTTGACTATATCAACTTTGTCTTTACCTATTTCTAAGACAATAGCATTAGATAATGTTCTGTTAATAACCAATAACTCTTCAATCAAAACTTGCTGCCTAATTAACAGCTCTTTTGTTTGTTCCTCAGTTAATACTATTTGTGCCATGTGAGTACCACTATAATTAAATAAATTAAATATAGCAGATTATCTATAAAACGCAAGGACTCCATAGTAAATCTTTCGTATATTCTTCACTTTTCTATTTTATATAATAATATACTTTATTATATAAGTGAAAGTTTATTAACGGCAAACTTAAAATGTTACTCAGTTTACCCCGTTGATTTATTTTAATTTTAAAGTATAATATACTTCATATTAAAAAGTAATTTGATATGGAAATAATTACAAAAAAGGAAGCTATAGTTCAAGGTTTAAAGAATTATTTTACTGGTATACCCTGTTCACAAGGTCATATAAGCGAACGACGAATTAAAGGTAATGTTTGTATTGAATGTGATCACCAGAGAGCCCCCCGCGTCAGAATAGTTGTCGTCTCAAATTTTTAAATAAAATTAAATTTGAGATTAGAAATGAAAACCTATACAAGGCATTCAGAAGACTTTAAAGAGCAAGCGCTGGCAAAAGTATACAATCGTGGAAATGAGCAATCGATTCAGGGCGTCGCGGACGACTTGAACATCAGTTTACAAACCTTAAAAACATGGATGAGAAGAAGCAAATTGGGCAAAAATCCTGTTCTACCGTTGAAATCGAAACGCCCAGAAGATTGGCGTCCTGAAGAGCGTCTTGATGCCTTAAATCAAGCGTATGGATTGAGCGGTGAGGCTTTAAACGCCTGGTGCCGAGAGCAAGGAGTATTTGTCCATCAACTGGAGCAATGGAAAGCCGATTTCTGTTCCCAGAGCGGTACATCTGATAAGCGTGAGGTAGCGATTCTCAAAACAGAAGTTCATAGCTTAGAGCGCCAAATATTACGCAAAGACAAAGCCTTAGCAGAAGCCGCCGCGCTGTTGGTTCTGCAAAAAAAGTTCCGAGCGCTCTTGGGGGGAGAGGTCGAATGACGTCCCTTGAAGAGCGCGAGCAAGTGATTTTTTTACTCAATGAATCAAAAACAGCCGGCGCACGACAAGCACAAGCCTGTGAAGTATTGGGTTTGAGCGAACGCACCTTACAACGCTGGCAGACGGGCGAGACTATCCATTGCGATCAACGCCCCTTACGCGACTACCAGCCGCCGCATAAGCTCACGGAAATTGAGCGAACCAAGGTATTGGCTGTAGCCAATTCAGACGAATTTGGGCATCTGCCGCCGAGTCAGATCGTGCCTCGACTTGCGGATCAAGGTAGCTATTTGGCCTCTGAATCGACTTTTTATCGCATACTGGAAGCAGAAAACCAACTGGCGCACCGTCGCAGTGAGCGGCCATCTCAGCCCCGTACTAAACCTCGCGCGATCTGCACCACAGCGCCTAATCAACTCTATAGCTGGGATATCACGTATCTGCCATCGGCAATCTGTGGGCAGTTTTTCTATCTTTACCTGTTTATGGATATTTTTAGCCGAAAAATTGTGGGTTGGCAGGTGTATGCAGAGGAAAGCAGCGCCTTGGCAGGCGAGCTGTTACGCGATCTGTGCTATCGTGAAGGTATACAGTCAAACCAGCTTATACTGCACTCTGACAACGGTAGCCCAATGAAAGGAGCTACGATGCTGTCTACATTGCAACAACTCGGCGTGATGCCCTCGTTGAGTAGACCTTCGGTAAGCAACGACAATCCTTACTCAGAATCGCTCTTTAAGACCTTAAAATATCGACCAAAATATCCGCTAAAGCCATTTGCCAAGGTAACGGATGCGCGTGATTGGGTATCGGGCCTGGTGGATTGGTACAACAACGAGCATCGCCATAGCGCCATCCAGTTCGTTACGCCTACACAACGCCATGAAGGCTTGGACAAGGACTTGCTGGTTAAGCGTAAAGCTGTCTATGAGGCTGCTCGTGATCGAAACCCGAAGCGATGGACTGGTGACACGCGGAATTGGGAAAGCATTCAAGCAGTCCACCTTAATCCTGACAAGCCTGAGGCTAATAGTAAACCTAGTATTGAGAAGGCAACTCAAAACAAAAAAGCCGCTTAAGATTTAACCGTCGAGGCGACAACTACTCTGAAAATTTCCGAGAGCGAATAAATGGCGGAAAAATAATAAAGACAAAGTCTCTGGTTTTCATAAGCAACAGTATGAAAAAAATAAAGAACGTTTGTTACATCAATATAAACAACGTTATGAGGCAAATAAAGACCAGATTTCAGATTTTCATAAACAATATTATGACAATAATAAAGATCGTCTTTTAACCAAAAATAAACAATGGCGTGACAATAATCCTGATATTATGGTTTTGTATGATCGAAATCGTAAGGTAAATTTAAAAAGGGCTATACCAGGTTGGTATGAAGAGGATCTAATTAAACTTTTATACCTAAAAAGGGATGAATTGAATAAATTGTGGGGAATAAAGTTAGAAGTAGATCACATTATTCCATTAAATCCTAGAGATAACTCTGTTTGTGGATTACATTGTTGGCATAATTTACAATTGCTTGATCGTTCATTAAATAGGTCAAAACATGCCAATTATCAAACAGATTGGTAATAGTTAAAAAGGAAGTTAATCAGGTTTTCCCTTTCATGGTGGGTTCTTTGACTGAATAATCTCCCCATTACCATTTCATAATAGTAAATAATAACAACAACTCACGGAAGAACAAATGATTATAACAAACGAAGATTTAGACACCAATAACGAAGTTAAATTCTTAATACCAAGATACGATACAAAAACACATAGTCTTGATCTTCATCATAATGAAGGTGGTTATGGTCTTGAATTAAATTCATTTAAGAACTTTCCTGATGTGTTTCACGGTGATGTTCATCTGACTTGCCTATTAATAGATAACCTTAATGATATTGGCACCAAATATCTAACTAAACTGATTGATTTATATCTCCCTATTCAAATACAAAAGAATATTTCAGGTTTAGCATTAATTCAATGTCGTAATATTATTTGTAAGTATCCATTAGAACAATCATTTCCAAGATACTATAGAGCACTACAAATCTTAGACCAATTTAGAAAACCAGATGAAATAGGGGATATTCTTGGATACCAAGAAGCACTAATAGCAGCAGATTTGGCGGAGTTCATTTAATGACAAAATATATCCCTTTATGGATAGGTGAAAACAACACTAAACCATTACTTGAAAGATTAATCACAACTGAATTGGGTGAAACATATATTCGTTTAATACTAAATTCACATCCTATTAAACAAGATATGTTACATAGAACTGTGACCCATTCTTGGGAAGATTTCCTTGTTCATCCAGCTGGATTCGATATTTTCTGTGATACCCTAATGTATTATTGGGAAAATCCAGAATGGTCTAAATTCTTTGTGTATGATGAACAGAAGATTTTGTTGATGATAAAAAGAGCAGAACTTGTTTTAACTAAATTACATGAACAAGCCCTTCAATCCGATGAACAAACCTACAATACCACATTTAAACCATTAATCAATGGTTCATTTGAATACATTTTCTATCTAAAAAAGTTACTTCCTTCTACTGATAAAGTTAATCCTGACTAAATAATAGTACTTTAACTTACTATTATTATGGACTTAGACCTTCAACTCGACACCCTTCTTGAACATATCCAAGATTCTTTGTCTAGTCTTGATACAGATACTGTTCAAGAATTTATAGATAAGCATGTCATATATTCTGACGATAACTATCTATCTGTTGGTGACTTTCATAGAACCTACGCTAGGTTCTGTTCTCAATATGGTTATAAACCATTCCCTTTGTCTCAACTAGCTCCGAAATTACGAAAATGTGGATTAACTGTTACCTCAGGACGTGGCAGTAGATTCTATGTGCGTAATGTTAATATTGTCGGAATAGAAGTAATCTTGACACATTATAACTCAAAAAAGAAATAATCGACCACGTTTCGGCTCGATTATACCTCAAACTATTCCCACTACAAACATTTCTACACTCTACATGTTCGAAAAAATCCATAACTGTTCTGGCCCAACCATTTCAAGGTGAGGCTGGACCAGTTTCTGGTTATTTTCATTTGCTGCATGTTCGAAAAAATCCATAACTGTTCTGGCTACAATTTCCAAACCTTGGTTTGGACCTTATGCCTGTTTCAGTTTTGGAAAATTGTATAGTGTGCATGTTCGAAAAATTCCATAATAGTTCTGTCTATACCATACCAGGGGCTGGCTGGGCCGTCCCATCTAGTTCTGGTGTAACCGGTAAACTGATGCTCCTTCACAAAAAAAACGCCAGAACAGTTCATCCTTGAACTGTTCACGTTAACCGATTAAGGTTTCAACTTCTGCCAGTACGTTGACAACATCGCTTTACTACCTAGGTCTTTGAACTGAGTCATAAAATCTGATCTTGTACATTTAGGATTTAGTTTAATCCATTGACGACATTGATCAGTTTTGTTGTTACTGTTATTAGTTTCAACTTTATAACCTAATTCAGTCAATCTAATATTAATTGAATCAATTCGTTGTTCAAGTTGTTGTTTCTCTTCTAATAAAATATCCAATTCTTGATCAAGTAACATCTGACATTCAGTTTTAACTAACTCTGGATCAGGTAATATAACTACTGGTTCAATGACTTCAACTTGTTCATCACCTTTAATTTCTTCGTTTTCCCCGTCGATAATTTTCGTATCGGTATTTTCACATTGATTTTCATTTGTCAAAGGAATTTCCACGGGATTTAACGGAATTTTACGTGGTTTTTTCATGAGATTTAACTCCAATTTAATTAATAGCATCATCACTATCAATCATTTTAATAAAAAGACAACGACCAAATTAATGATCGTTGTCTTAGTTTAATTTAGAAGAAGTTTAATATTGGATGATTACTAGTCATTACAATATTAGTATTATTACTTCTACTATGATCTATTAAACGACTAATGAAGAATCCTTTTAGTTGTTCATCAAGTTGTTCATAATGACCTTTTAAAGGATGTTCAGTTTGTCTTTTAAATAATGTATCTAAAACTTGTTGACCATGTTGAATATCTTTTACATTCAACTGATTAAACATAGTAATTAGAACTTTGATATATTCAATCATTTCATACTCCGATAATGTTAAAGAACTGTAGTAATTAAACTACAACTACACTATCAAGTATTATTAGAATAAGACAACAGTACATTATATTAAATATCGTCCCTAGTTCTAATAATTAACCTAATTAAATATAATTAAATCAATCAGTTACGATTGAGTCTAGATTATTAATAATAATTTAGTATCGAACTAAACTAGTAATGTTACTAAGAACTAATCTTGTTTAGGACTAATGAACTGAGTCTGTTCAAAGTTCTGTGGACTGTGACCTGTAGAATGAGTTTGTATAACGTGGACAGGAGATTGAACTCGACCAGGGGTGATGTGGTTCGACGCGTGCTATCAAGAAATTTTTCACCGCTACAAAACCGCTGGTTGAAAATTTTTCACCAAAAAACTGGGAACCGGGATTAAACAGTAAATACTGATAAACAAAAGGAATAATTATGGCAATTAAAGAAGAACCAGCATTTACATTGGAAGATGCACAACTAGCGGCAGAACAACAACGTAATGCCCCACGAAAACCAAAGAAACCTAAAAATGAGATTGCAACTATTCCTGTTCCAACACTTATGGAAATGGTTAATTCTGGTGATAGAACTACTCTTCAAACTATTAAAGAGAGAGCTACCGGACCATTATCTGTTTATATTATTAGGATGATTGAGGCTGGTAGGGTAAATGACGCAAAAGTAGCTATTCAATTCTTGGATGTAATATACAAACATACACCTAAAGAATCAGCTGTAGTTCAAACAGAATTAGCTTTCTTTAAAGAATTGAAATAACCAACAGTATACAATCAGTAACCAGGGAAGGTTCTCATGGATGAGAATATCAAAGAGAAGAATACAGCTGCTTTGGCAGCTGAGAGAGCTGCTGCAAGGGCGGCTAAACAGAAGCAAGAAACCAAAGAACAAACTGATGCAAATAAAAAATTAGAACGACTAAGAACTGATTTTCCTTATTATGCAGAGAACTGTTTAAAGATCGTTAGTGAGGATGGAGATTTAGTTCCTTTTAAACTGAATGATCAACAGTTAAAGGTCCATGAATTAATCGAGAAGCAGAGAGCAGAGACCGGAAAAGTTCGTGTCATTATCCTCAAATCTCGTCGTTTAGGTATAAGCACATATACCGCAGGTCGATTTTTACATCATATTGCCAGTAATAAGCACCGTAGGGCGGCTGTTATCACGCATATGAGCAGATCAACAGATGCCTTGTTCCGAATTTACAAGAATATGCATCGCTACTTACCTTCAATTCTTCAACCAGACTTAAAAAAGAGTAATGCTACTGATTTAGAGTTTGAGGACATTGGTAGTTCATTGACTGTAACTACTGCTGGTTCTGCTGAAACCGGACGAGGTGATACATTTCAGTTATGTCATGCATCAGAAATTGGTTTCTGGGAAAACGGGTGGGAAATTGCTGCTGGATTATTAACAGCTGTCAGTAAACAAGACGGTTCGGAGATCATAATAGAAAGTACCAGTAATGGTATCACTAATATTTTCTATGATTATTGGGTTAAGGCTGAAAAGGGAGAGAGTCAATATCTACCTATTTTCCTTCCTTGGACCTGTGATCCTGGATGTTACGAAGAACCACCTAAGACTTTTGAACTTGATGATGAAGAGAAGCAGTTACAGGATACGTACAACCTATCGTTAGGTCAATTATATTGGCGACGAATAACTATTGCTGACAAAGGTGATGCTAAGTTTCGTCGAGAATATCCAATTTCAGTAGAGGAAGCTTTTAGGGATTATTCAGGTGATCCATTTATCACACCTGAGTTAGTTAGTGCTGCCAGAAAGAGAAAGTTACCACCTGAACCTAAAAATATGCCGTTGATATTGGGTGTTGACGTAGCTGCAATGGGTAATGACTCGACAGTAATAGTATGGCGTCGCGGTAACACTATTGAGAAGTATGAAAAGTTACAGAAATTGGAAAATGACGAAGTAGCAGATTATTTAATTCCAATCATTATGAAGGACTCACCAACAAAAGTCTTTATTGATGGTACTGGGGGTTATGGTAGTGGTGTTGCTGCTTGTTTAAGATTGCGTGGATATGACAGTGAAGAGATCAATTTTAGTAGTTCACCATTAGATGAACAATATGTTAATCGAAGGGTAGAAATGTACGGAAATCTTCGTGATTGGTTAAGAAAAGAAGTAAGTCTTCCTGATAATGATGAAGTAGAACAAGACCTAACTAGTTTTGGATATAAGCATACTAGTAAAGGTCAGTTGCAATTAGAAAGTAAAACTGATGTAAAGAAGAGATTAAAGCGATCACCTGATATTGGTGATGCAATTGCATTATGTTTTACTTATGAATTAGGTCCATATATTACACAAGGGATTAATACTGCGAGTTGGGACTTGATCAGAAATCGCAGGCAAACTTATCAGTGGTAATGTTATGAGTATATTTAAAGTAGAGAATTTCAGTGATAGTGTATGGCGTGAATTAGAGCTATATGAATATTTAAGGAAGTCGCAAGATCCAACTTCACCTGAGCAATATTATATTCAATTAGTGCAGCAACAGGCGATATTATTAACAGGACCTAATAAAGATTTTGCGATATTTCATATTGTGGGGAATGGAATATGGTTGAGTGCTGCATATTGTACAACTGGTGATTTTTATGAGAAGTATTTGGATGAATTTATTGAATTTATAAGGGAGAAATTGCCTAATATAGAGGTAATAAGATGGACTTCATATCGTAGGGCGTATATGAGGGGAATTAAGAATCTTGGTGAGTATGAAGTTGAGTCGGTTGTTTATCGTAAAAATATCAAAAATGGAACCTAAGTCTTAATAAATAAGGGTATAAGTTCAAGGAAGAACATGACAGATGACCTTAATAAATTTGGTCGAGGATTATTAGATGCAGGAAGTTTTGGTTATGACGACGAAGCCAAAGCAGCATTAACCTCATTATTCGACAATCATTTCCGTAGTCTTAAAGGCTATGACGACTGGCTCAACCACTACCGAGCAGACAAAAAATCACAAGAAGGACCAGCCTTTATGGGTGGTCAGATTGCAGGGAATATAGGAACTAGCACAGTTTTACCGGCAATTAAGGGTTCCAAGATAGCTGCAACGGCTTTATCTGGGTTATTAACTGGTAGTGGTGAATCTGACGGTGACATTTTAGATCGAATTAGTTCAGGTGGATTAGGTGCTGCTACTGGTATTGTTGGTGGTGCTATTGGACAAAAGCTTGAAGAGTTAGGTGGATTATCTGGTATCAAGAAGATACTAGAAGGACCAGAAGCCAAAGCACTTAGGGATTATTTAAGTAATTTAGGTGTACCGCTTGAACAAGTAGATCAAGCAGTTAAAAGTACAATCAAGAGGGATATTGTACCAGAAGTTAACACTAATAATCCTGAATTAGATAAGTATGCAAATTTATTAACTGGATTTGAGAGAGATGAACGTATAGGTAATCCACGAATACCATATAGAAATTTAAAGGATAAGTCAGAGTTATATTCAGGTCATATAATATCACCTACTGAAGCTACTATACATCGTGCATATGCCGGTGAAAGTATGGGACAAGGACAAACTGCTAATAAATTAACTGGTTTATTGGTAAGAGAAGGTGCTGAATATCCAGAACAATTAAAGGTAGATACTATTATTGAATTGAATACCTTAAAACAATTAGCTAAACAAGTACCACCAAATGATACATTATGGGGACATGTTATGTCGAAAATGGCTAATAATGTTGGTGGTAAGTTAGGTAAGATTGAGTTAGAGGCACCTAAATTTAATGATGATTTAAGTCAGGCATTAGTATATCATGATGTTAATGACATACCAGGAATATTACATTATATGAAAACTCATAATCCATTGATGTTAAGAAATGGAGGAAGAGATATATTCAGTGGTGTTAATTATAATGCTAAAGTACATTATCCAGAAGAAAGTTTTGATCCGAAAGCAACTGTTGGGTATTTGAATGATTACTTACAAACTGGTAATAAAGGAACACCACCAAGTAGAGTACCAGGATTATTAGAGAATGCACCTGATCAAGAGACAATAGATTATTTAAAGAGATACATGCCAAGCATGCTTAATAGGGAATAAAAATGGCAAACATAAATGACTTATATGACATATTAAATAAACTTGATAGTCAAAACTTCGGACCAAAAGATTCAGTAACATTATCGAGTATTAATCATCCAATTGGGGGTTTATTACATGCTGCTAATTGGATTAAGAATAATATGGATACAGGAATGAGTCCATATTCAAGTAGTGATCAACAAACCAGTGCAGCACTTAATATTGCTGGTTTATTGGGTAATGCAAAACCTGCATTAGATGAAGCTTTACCATCTTTATTAGGTAAGTTTCAAGCTAAATTAAATCCAGAAAATAGTGTAGCACATGAATTAAGCAGAGCTGAAGGTGCTTGGTTGCCCTCACAAGGAGTTGATAAACCCACAACTAATAAATTGGTTCAATTACATGAAGCTATCGGTAATCATGATGTTCCTGGTACTGAGATATATGGACCTGATGGAGAAGTATGGTTTAAGTCGAATGATAGTAGATCGCATGTATTAAGACAGATGATTGGATCAACTGAAATTGGTAATATGTTAAAGGACAAATGGAACTTAAGTGATAAAGATTTGGTTAGCAATACTGTAGCTGCCGGCATACATGATGGTGGAAAGGCTGGAACTCCGTTGGATGTATTGCAGAGAGCGAAGGGTTTCCCTACAAAACCTGAATTATTACCATCTAAAGAAGAGGTTAATGGTATGCCTGATAGTGAATTTAAAACCTATATGACAGCATTTTATGCTCGTAATCCAGGTGAAATTGAATTCACAAGAGGACATTTCACAAATGAAGACTTCAAATCGATGCAAAGACATAATGAGACTACTGCCTTAGCTGCTCAAAAATTCGGATTACCAGAAGATTTGACCAGAGCTGCAATGGGACATCACACCGAATTTGATAGAACTGGTGGTTATCCTTCCGACTTATATGGTCCGAACGAGGAAATACCGTGGCAAGGACGAATTCAAGCTGGTGCAGATGCTTATGATGCTATTACTGAAAATCGTTATAACAGAGGTCCATCTGATTACCTTAAATCAATAAAGGAAGGGTTTACTCAAACTAGAAGAGGATCAACACCTGATGGAAAACCTAATTTTATTAGTTCAAAGGGTACACAATTTGATCCAGATGTACATGATGCCGTATTACAGAATTCATATAACTACTTTCATAATATATCCAATAAACGAGGTTATAAATTAGCTGGTTTGTTATTTGATGCAGCTAAAAAAGCTAATGTTGAAAGACAAAAGGCAGCAATTACACCAACACTTAATGGGTTATTAGGACGACTTAGTTTGGCTTATCCAAATCAGGATGACCAATAGGAAATGGTCGTTTAATGCCTTTTAGTTGATCAAGATGCCATTTAACTACTTCAATTTCCGATAATCTATCATCTTCTTTGTAGCATTTATGTATTTCAAATCCATAAGTGGGATTACCGGTAGTTATTTCTTTATACTCATTTGGGTCATAAGAAATTGAATTTAGTTCATTTAATCTTGTTAACAATTCTTGTTCATTCATAAATCACCTCAATTTGTGTTCGATATATTGATTGATTAGTGCGTTCTCATCTATTGATTAATTGATATATCGAACCAATTAACTTAATAATCAACTTCGTATATAATTGATTAGTTAACTCACTTCGTTTCATTAACTAATCTAATTATTATTCTTTATTCATATCTCATATTCATTATAACAAAAGGAATGGCCCCCGCTTTTTATTGGGGAAGGGAAATATGGAGCTACAAGGGTCAAGCCAACCGAAAAACCTTTTTGAAACTTTTGGAACAAAGAAATAGCCGCCAAGACACTTATTGAGAGAACCTCATCTTATACGTCACATAGGTTTAACGTAGGCAGCCTCATTCGGCGTGATTATGTCATTTTACACTAAAACAACTAATTATTTTTTCGTTGAGTTAGGGTTTTGTAGTCTTAATAATGATTGTAAGCGTTTTTCTTGGTTAGGTGTTCTGAGTGAACCTTTTCGTCTAAGTGAATTAATTTCTTTGTCTCTTCTTGCTTCGCCTGACAATGATCTAATAGTCTTATCAAATTTAGCTGAGTGAGTTAATTTTTCCAATTCTAATTGTCTGGTTATTTTAGTTTGCTCATCAGATTTTAATCTTTCTAACCTAGATTTTATCTTCTCAGCTTCCTTTGAACTGATAGTGTGAATATCCATTTCTTCTTCAATATTTTTACTCATTATCTTACATTTCTCTTTAAATGACAACGGGGATTATTAGGTTAACTTACAAAATCTATAAATAGAATATAAATGTCAAGGATGACAAATGGCAAAAAACAAAAAACTTAATGAAGATGATTTAATCGTAATCATCGACCGAGAGTTAGCGGAATCTACAACTTACAATAATAAAGTCGGTTGGGAAAGAGCTGAAGCCTTCAAGTACTTCAATTCAGAACTATACGGTAATGAAACTAAAGGCCGTTCCTCTTATGTCTCATCTGAAGTATTAGAAACTATCACATGGGCAATGCCCCAAATTCGTAAAATCTTCTCTACAAATGACAGTATTGTTAAGTTTGATCCAATTTCCCCTGAAACTGTTGATGAAGCAGAATTAGCAACACAATATTGTGAATTCATATTCAATAAACAAAATACCGGTAGTCAAATTCTACACAATATGGTCTTTGATGCACTCCTACAAAAAAATGGAGTTGTTAAAGTCTATTATGACACAACTATTGATTATATTCGTGAAGACTATCAAGATTTAGATGATGCACAAGCAGATCAATTATTAAGTCAACCAGGTGTTGAACCAATTGATAGAGATACAACAGAACACGAAATTCCTGGTGTTGTTCCTGATGAAGACGGAAATCCATCATTAGGTACATTTACACATAGAACACATAATTTATCAATCAAACGTCCTAAAAAAGGTGGTCAAGGAAAAATACGAATTGAGAATGTTCCACCTGAAGAGTTGATTGTATCGAGACTTGCTCGTTCAATGAATTTAGATGAATGTCCATTTGTAGCACAAAAAGTAAAGAAAACAATTTCCTGGTTACGTGAACAGGGTTATGAAGTTGAAGATGATGTTGCTGATGGTGAATCTTACAATGTCGATTGGACACCTGAATTAATAGAACGAAGAGCAGTTGATGGTAATTATTGGCCTACCAGTAATGAAGCACTTTTAGACCCTTCTCAACGATTAGTACAAGTTGTTGAGGCATACTTTCAAGTTGATTATGACGGAGATGGTATCGCTGAATGGCGTAAAGTGACCAAAATAGGCGAAACCGTTCTTGATAATGTTGAGTGTTACTACCAACCATTTATCAGTACTTCACCTATGCCAATGCCACACAAATACTACGGTATGAGTATGGCTGAAATGGTAATGGATCTACAATATTTAAAATCATTAATTATGAGAGCAATGCTTGATTCATTTGCTTTCAATATCAATCCTGCTCGTGCTGTTAATGCGGCAGCAGTCATAGATATTAACGACTTATTAGATACCGACCCAGGTGCTTGGATTAAGTTACGTGGGGAAGTTAATAATAACTTAATGACTTTACCTTCTGCTGGAATCGGTGCTGAAGCATTTCAATTATTGGAATATGTGGACAATATAGCTGAATCTCGTTCAGGTGTATCTCGTTATACACAAGGAATTGATAATAATTCATTCAATAAAACAGCTACTGGTACACAAGCAATAATGAATGCAAGCCAAGAGAAATTGGCAATGATTACACGAATCATTGCTGAAACTGGTATTGCTGAAATCTACAAGAAGATTCTTAAAGTAGCATCTACATATGTGACTAGTGAACAACTAATTAGATGCGGTGAAATATTCGTATCTGTCGATCCTCGTAAATGGATGGACCTAGAAACATTAACAATTAATGTTGGTACAGGTGCTTTAGATACACAAGCCGACATGGCACAAACACAACAAATCTCACAATTACAAACTGCATTATTACAATCAGGTAAACCAGATTTGATTGCTATGGTTGATGCTCAAAAGGTATTCAACGCTAATGCTGCACTATTAAAAGCTATGGGTAAGAAAAATATTGCTGATTACTTTAATGCTCCGCAATCTCCACAATATGCACAAGTAATGCAACAAATCCAAGAGGCTTCAAAACAGCCACCTCCTGTTGATCCAGTTGTACAAGCAACACAAATTCAAACACAACAAGCCGCTCAAAAAGCACAACAAGACGCAATGATCAAGTCTGCTGAATTTGAATTACGAGTTCGTGACGATGATCGTAATTATGAATTACGCAAATTGGAAATGGAGTTGAAGTATCAAGTAGAGATGGAAAAATTGAAGCATAAGTTTAATGAACAAGAGTTAAATGCAATTGATACTGGTGTGAATCACGAATTGTCATTTAATCAAGCATTATCTGATAGACAACAACAAGAACACGAACAGCAACAAGCTGAATTAGAACAAATCCATAATAGTGGATTCAACCAACAAGGAAAATAATATGCCAGTAAATTTAAGCACACCAATTCAAGTAACGATTAACACTGTATTCATTGATATTAAGAACCAATCAATTGTTCTTAATTTAACAAAAGGATATACAGACACTAATGGAAATTACAACTTATTAAATGCATTCAATGAAACTATTCCTGCAACTGAAGTAGCTACCATTTTTGCATTAATGGGTGATTCGAGTACAACAATTTATGATACTGCTAAAAATGCATTATACAACTACTTAATAAGCATTAATGTAATAGCAGGAACTATTGTATAAAACTAACTTTCTATTCAAAGGATTGAATAATGACAACATACTCTACATTTCCGTCTACTTCTAGTTATATTGCAAACGGAACCATAAACTTTCAAAGTGGAACATTTTTTGTAACACTTCATACTTCATCCTTTGTACCTGGTTCTCAAACGACTTATGCTAACTTAACTAATGAGCTACCTTCGTTATATGGATACAATCAAGGTGGTCAAGCAATAGGTCCTATCAATTGGAAACAATTTGGTCCAACAACACCAACAATATTAGATGCACCTATTACGCAGTGGGTTCCTACTGGTGGTGGTTCATTAAGTGCTGCGTATGCTGTTATTTGGCAATTAGGAACATTTAACGGAATAACCAATCCATTAGTTGGTTATATCACTTTAAATGGTGGATCAAACTTAACTGTAGCACCTGGTGCAGATTTCAATTTAAATTGGGATAATATTGGATTTAATATATCATCAAGTGGTGGTGGATTCGGAACAACTGTAACACTTACACCTACTTCTTCGACTGCGAGTAATTTAATTACAGTTGCACAAGCAAACTCTGCTGCAATTCAATCTGCTTTGAATATACTAGGTGCTCAAAGTGGAGGAACTCTTAATTTAGTAAGTCCAAATAATGCACCTGTATATTTGGCAGGAACGCAATTAATCACATGGAGTACTGTTGGCAATATATCACCAGTATGTTTTACAATTCCATCAGGTGTAACAATTAACGCTGACAGAAATCAACAATTCCTTAAAGCATGGACACCAGGTACATCATCCAGTTCAATTAATTCCCAACCAGTTTTTGGTACTAATTCACAATCTACAACGGCAGCATTAACTATTTCAAATGTAAGTTCATTCAATCGATTCGGTAATGGTGGAATTGGTGGTAATAACGGCATCACATTTTCACTTGATAGCATAACTTCTAACCAAGTCGATTGGACAACCGGAACTTTTGGATGGCTAGGTACCCCCCCGCGTCAGAATAGTTGTCGTCTCAAATTTTTAAATAAAATTAAATTTGAGATTAGAAATGAAAACCTATACAAGGCATTCAGAAGACTTTAAAGAGCAAGCGCTGGCAAAAGTATACAATCGTGGAAATGAGCAATCGATTCAGGGCGTCGCGGACGACTTGAACATCAGTTTACAAACCTTAAAAACATGGATGAGAAGAAGCAAATTGGGCAAAAATCCTGTTCTACCGTTGAAATCGAAACGCCCAGAAGATTGGCGTCCTGAAGAGCGTCTTGATGCCTTAAATCAAGCGTATGGATTGAGCGGTGAGGCTTTAAACGCCTGGTGCCGAGAGCAAGGAGTATTTGTCCATCAACTGGAGCAATGGAAAGCCGATTTCTGTTCCCAGAGCGGTACATCTGATAAGCGTGAGGTAGCGATTCTCAAAACAGAAGTTCATAGCTTAGAGCGCCAAATATTACGCAAAGACAAAGCCTTAGCAGAAGCCGCCGCGCTGTTGGTTCTGCAAAAAAAGTTCCGAGCGCTCTTGGGGGGAGAGGTCGAATGACGTCCCTTGAAGAGCGCGAGCAAGTGATTTTTTTACTCAATGAATCAAAAACAGCCGGCGCACGACAAGCACAAGCCTGTGAAGTATTGGGTTTGAGCGAACGCACCTTACAACGCTGGCAGACGGGCGAGACTATCCATTGCGATCAACGCCCCTTACGCGACTACCAGCCGCCGCATAAGCTCACGGAAATTGAGCGAACCAAGGTATTGGCTGTAGCCAATTCAGACGAATTTGGGCATCTGCCGCCGAGTCAGATCGTGCCTCGACTTGCGGATCAAGGTAGCTATTTGGCCTCTGAATCGACTTTTTATCGCATACTGGAAGCAGAAAACCAACTGGCGCACCGTCGCAGTGAGCGGCCATCTCAGCCCCGTACTAAACCTCGCGCGATCTGCACCACAGCGCCTAATCAACTCTATAGCTGGGATATCACGTATCTGCCATCGGCAATCTGTGGGCAGTTTTTCTATCTTTACCTGTTTATGGATATTTTTAGCCGAAAAATTGTGGGTTGGCAGGTGTATGCAGAGGAAAGCAGCGCCTTGGCAGGCGAGCTGTTACGCGATCTGTGCTATCGTGAAGGTATACAGTCAAACCAGCTTATACTGCACTCTGACAACGGTAGCCCAATGAAAGGAGCTACGATGCTGTCTACATTGCAACAACTCGGCGTGATGCCCTCGTTGAGTAGACCTTCGGTAAGCAACGACAATCCTTACTCAGAATCGCTCTTTAAGACCTTAAAATATCGACCAAAATATCCGCTAAAGCCATTTGCCAAGGTAACGGATGCGCGTGATTGGGTATCGGGCCTGGTGGATTGGTACAACAACGAGCATCGCCATAGCGCCATCCAGTTCGTTACGCCTACACAACGCCATGAAGGCTTGGACAAGGACTTGCTGGTTAAGCGTAAAGCTGTCTATGAGGCTGCTCGTGATCGAAACCCGAAGCGATGGACTGGTGACACGCGGAATTGGGAAAGCATTCAAGCAGTCCACCTTAATCCTGACAAGCCTGAGGCTAATAGTAAACCTAGTATTGAGAAGGCAACTCAAAACAAAAAAGCCGCTTAAGATTTAACCGTCGAGGCGACAACTACTCTGAAAATTTCCGGTACTGCTCAAAGTGCTACCACAAATACTATCGTATTACAATCTGGAGCAAGTACCACTAATGGAATGTATGTTGGTAGCACGATCACAATTTATGGTGGTCAGGGTGCAACTGAAACTGCTACTATCACTGGTTATACTGGTTCAACATTAACGGCTACGATTTCTGGTAACTGGACAACGACACCTAATAGCACATCAACTTATATTATTAATCATGTTATTACAGCAGGTAATTCAGTATGGTCATCTGGCATAACATACTATTATTACAATGGTACTGCTACACTTGGAACCACTACAAGTTTTCAAACAGCAACTGCATCAATAGGTGGTGGAAATAGTTGTTATCCAATAGCTCGTTATGATGGAAAAACACTTTATGTATATGGAAGTACTGTTAACGGTAACAATGGTAATTCTGGTATGCCAATCATTGTTGGTTTCAAATTATCAGGTGTAGCTAGATTATCTGTAGGTGATGCATTCCAAATCATTGGTGAAACTAACAATAATGGATATAACGAATTTGAATGGATAGTAGACACTCTTGATTCAACAACAAATACCATTACAGCAGTTTATACCGCTAACTTTGCACTAGGTACATTTGGTAATAGTTCAACTACTTACGTATTACCAGCAAATCACGACATCAATGTTATTGGTGGAACATGGAATTGCAACGCCGAAGGAATGAGTGATTACGCTAGTTCTGGATCAATGAATGCTATGTGTTTCGTTATTAATCAAGCCAACAAAACTGTATTTGATTCGAATACCTTTGTTGATGGTGTAATGAATACAATTTATACCTGTAATACCCGTAATTTCACCATTAAAAATCACTTTGACAGAAATGTTGCTGGTGGACCACAATTAAGTGCTCCTTTCATTAATACTTTAATTGATGGCTTTGAAAGTAATAGTATTGATGATGGAATCTCATCTGTTGAGGGAGTCGGTCCAAATACACAATATGCAGCATTGACTTTAACCAATCAAGCATCAGTTGCAATACCTCGTGATCGCTATAATCTTACTATCAAAAATGGAATATTCAATGGTCCACAACCGATGTCGATTTATGGAGGTTATGGAACTATTCATAATACAGTTATTGAAAATGTATTCATTCGTAATAGAATTAGTACTAATGGTACTAGTCCACAGAACTGGAAAGCATCAAGTGTGTATCCACAATTTTCTCAATTATTAGCTGGTGGTTATTTGTATGTAAATTTAGGTAGCTCAGGCACTTCTGGATCTACTGTACCTTCATCGTGGACAACAGGAACTGTATCTGATGGTACAGTCACTTGGACATACATGAACACACCTGCCACTTATTCTCATAAAGGTTTTTCAATCAAAAATGTAACCTTTCTTACAACTAATGGTATCGCTGCTGATGGAGTTACTCCTCAACAAATTATAGCTAATGGTGGTGGTTCAAGTATAGATGATCTTGTTATTGATGGAATAACTGTTGCTAATACGTCTGAATATGGTGGTTATATTCTCAACAATAACACTGGTTCAAATATTGATAAGTTAAATATCAAAAATTTAACTTTTAAAACACCAGGTTTTTATGGAATAGGAATTATTAACTTACCAGGTAATAATTCAGGCACTATTGGAGTTAATGGCGTAACAATGCCTGCTATGACTACTGCTGGTACAATCGTACATACAGTGATTGAGAATTCAGCAATCACCTTTGACTTGTCAACACTTCATTCTAAAAGTATAAATTCATTCTTGGTTGAATACTATGGTCAAACCGGTGGAACACTTGCCATTAATAACTGTATCCTTAAAACAATGGGTACAACCGATTACACTTATTATCCATTTTTGGCTTATTCAAATACTGGTGGTAGTGTAAGATTTGAAACTAATAACTGTTATTTGGGTGCTTATATTAAACCTATTGGTAGTGGTATGAGTACCTTCATTATTAATAGTGGTATAAATCAAGGTCCATTATATGGCGGTACTAATGCGAACGTGCCAATGGTATTCAATGGTGTTACAAGTGATCCTAATTATCCAGTAGGTCAAAATGGGTGGATTAATCAAATGGCTGAACATCTAGTTTTAAATGATTGTAATGTACAATGTGATACTACTGGTGCACAAGGTTATCCATGTGTTGTTCAACAAGCATCTGTTACTTGTAAATCACTTAAAATTAAAGGTGGTTCTTATACCTCATTTACAGGTAGTACAAATAATTATCTTTCCGTGTTATATAATTTAAGTTCTACTCTTGAACAATTAGTATTTGAAAATTGTTATATGAACTATGGCACATTACTTAGAAGTGGTGGATCAATTAATCAAATATCATGTAAAGGTGTTAGTTTTGGTTCATCATCAACTTACGCATTAAACTTACAAAATGCTAATAACTACAACATAACATTCATGGATTGCTTTGCTGAAGGTGCTTTCACTGGTGGATCAGTTATCAACAGTGGTTCATCAACATCATCAACCACATTAAAAATTAACGTCATCGGTTGTAATTTTAGCTCATCAGTACTTGGTTCAGGTGGTACTTCGGTTATTGAGACTGTTAATACAATGGGTTGGTGGGGAACTGGAACACTTGGTTCTTGGGGTACTACTCCAACTTATACACATAACGGTTGGTAATAATGACTAAGTAATAAATATTATTCAAAAAGGTAATTATGACTCCAGAACAAGAAGAAAAGATATTAGATAATGGGCGTTTAGTTGAAGAATTATACACGCCTATTTTTAAAGAAGTGGTTAAAGGTATAGAGGACCGATTAACAATACAATGGCAACAATCAAAAACTCCAATAGAAAGGGAAGAAATATGGCAACAACAGAAAGCACTGCAAACGATACTAGCGGAACTGAAAACACTCCTGCTTCAAGCACGACTCCTACAGCTCCAAAAGTTACAAAAACCGAATCAGTAATTACTACTGCTGAAGGTATAAAAGAAAATGTTATTACTACAACTACTGTAGAAATAACACCATTGGTTGAAGCAATCGCACCAAAACCAAAACAAGTTAAAAGACTTATTGGATTTGTCGGTGAAGGTGCTACACAGCAAAAGGTATATGAATTCATGGATTCAACAACCGGAACATTATAATTAAGTGAACACGGAATCGTTCCATTCACAACTTAAAAGGATTTAAATATGGCAGAAACAATTAACGATTCACCTTCAAATACTGGTGGTGAGCACACGGATAATGATATTGCAAATCAAATGGTAGATAGTTTCTTCGGAGATATGCTTGCACCAGAAATTGAAGAGCAAAATGAAGAAGAACAATTCTACGAAGAAGAACCAGAAGAGGTTCAAGAAGAACAACCACCAGCACCTATTACTGATGAAAATCAGTTGGTAAAGGTTAGAATTAATGGTGAAGAAGTAGAAGTACCTCTTTCCGAGCTAAAACGAGGATATACGCGTACAGCTGATTATACTCAAAAAACACAAGAGTTATCTGCACAAAGACAACAATTGGAAGCTGAACATGCAAAAGCAGCTCAATTTGTGCAATCAATTCCAACACTACATAGTGTCGCAGAAACCAACATTAATCAAGCTGTTCATGAATTAAATAGTCCTGAATTTCTAAAATTGGCTGTAAATGACCCTACTGAATATGTCGCTCGTCGAGCTGAACTTGAAAGTGTTATTGTTCAAAACCAACAAGCAGCACAGCAATTAGTTGCTTATCATAATCAATACCAAGCACAAACTACTGCTCAATGGCAACATCAACGTGCACTTGAATTACAAGAATCATCTGAAGCACTTTCAAGAGAATATGGTGATGAATGGAAAAGTGGAGCATTAGCAACCAAAGTTTTGGAATATGGAATTAAACAAGGATATAGTGCTCAAGAACTTGAACAAATTACTAATCATAAGATTATAAACACTTTGAATAAAGCTAGATTATACGATGAATTAGTTAGTAATAAAGATATTACACAACAACGCGTAAATAAAGTACCACCAAAAGTTGTTAGCTCAAATACCGCAAATAACAGAGGTCCAGTTCAAGATGTGAATAAAGCACGAACAGCAATTAGAAATTCACGTAATGATCACGACACCGCTAGTATATTAGCCAAATTTATGTAGTTCTTATAAATACCATAACTTGGTTCATAAACAAATTCTGAAAGGAGCACCTTGAATATGAACCACCAAGTAGTAAATGATGTTCGCTAAATTGTTTATTATTTGAAGCCTAAATTAGGGAAGCAATGCGCTCAAGGAAGAGCACCCTCTTAACCGAGACTCTACACAATCCTTGTATGACTGCATTGTTAATTTTGAAAAAGCGAAAACTAAAAATTAACACTTAATTCATATAAGGAGCCACAATCATGGCAATTACAAACTCCGTTAATACCTATAGTGCTAGTCAATCAATTGGCTCACAAGGTATCCCAGGTACACGAGAAGATTTATCCGATCTTATCGCCAATATTTCACCAACCGATTTCCCATTTCTTAATATGTGTCGTAAAGATAAAGCGACCAATACTTATACTGAATGGCAAATGGACTCTTTAGCTGCACCTATTACGAATGCTGCTGTGGATGGTGCTGATATTACAACTATCGCTTCATTCGCACCAACTACTCGTGTTGGTAACTATACCCAAATCTTTACAAAAGCTGTTTCTGTATCTAATACTGAACAATCTACTTTGAAAGCTGGTCGTGGTAAAGACGAGTTAGCGTATCAATTAACAAAAAGAACCAAAGAGTTAAAACGTGATATTGAGTTCGCTCTTATCAACTCTACTGCAAATGCTGCTGGTAGTGGAACTGTTGCTCGTACAACTCGTGGTTTGGCTGGTTGGATAGATTCTAATGGATCTATTGGTACTGGTGGTACAGCAATGAACGCATACTCGGTCAATGCAGCTCGTACAACTTTAGGTGCTAACCGTTCATTGACTGAAGGTTTAATTAGATCAGTTATTCAATCTTGTTTCCAACAAGGTGGTGAAGTTGACATTCTTATGACCAACCCAATTCAACGCCAAATAATTTCTACCTTTACAGGTGTTACTACTACTGGTGTTGGTACTCGTTTTCAAGATGCTTCAGACACCAAATTGGTTTCTACAATCAGCATTTATGAATCAGACTATGGTACTTTGAAAGTTGTTGCTAACCGTTTCCAAGATATTGCATCCGGTACAACTACTCCTGTGGTTGCTCAAGCTGGTAACCCAGCAGGTTCATCTACATTAGTACCTAACAACTCTAATGGTGGTACTGTTTATGTATTAGACTCATCTAAAGTTGCTGTTGCGTTCTTACGTAATTATACAACGTTTGATTTGGCTACTACTGGTGACGCAACTCAAAAAGCATTAGTTGCTGAATTGACATTAAAAATCGATTCCAATATTGCTCATGGTTCGGTTCGTGATTTAACACAGTAATGTGATTATAGGATGATAGTTTGAATACTATCATCCTATCAAATTTAATTTAGAAAAGGATTTCTAACTATGATTCAAAACACAATCAAAATTGTTTCACCAGGTGTAACTGTTACAACTGGAAGCACTTCTGCTACGGTAGCTATTCCTAATACATCAGCTGGAACACCAGCCAAAGTCATTCGTTGTATTTGTCATGATGCTGCTACTTACGCTTATGTCATGCCAGGTAATAGCTCGGTTTCAGTTACTGGTGGTGCTAATAACGGCAACGGTATCCTGATTAATGCAAACGAAGGCACTCTATTAGATGTAAGTGGTTGTACCTATCTTGCTTACTTACAGGGTGATGCTGCAAGTTACTTAAACATTACACCTGTTGAATGGTTCTAATATGGCAGTTAAACATTTAGAAACCACATTTGACCATCAAACTCAAACTGGTGAACAACTTTTCTATAATTCCGATACCGGAATGATGTATGAGAATAAGGTAGCTGACTTAACTACATTAATGGACCATAACGCAATCTTGCGAAATAATACAAATGGTTTCAGTCATGACAAGGATAGAAGTTTTCGTCATATTGCTGAAATTGATATGGTTACAGTTCAAAAGTTATTGTTGGAGCATAATATTGATGTATTCAACAAAGATGATATGCCAAGATTAAAACAATGGTTAAGAGACAGAGATAACAGAGGATTCGTAGTTTGCTCTGGTAAATTTTAAAAGGAATTAAAATGGCTTTGCAGACATACACGGATTTACAAACTTCTGTTGCTAATTGGATGCATAGAACAGATTTAACCTCGATGATACCAGATTTCATCTTAATGGCTGAAATGAAGATTTCTCATAGTATACGTTCGAGATATATGGAAGCTCCTTATTTAGGTACATTAACAAGTGGTATTGCAAATTTTGCATTACCAGTTGATTATTCAAGTATGAAAGGTATAAAGATAGAATATGCACTAGACGGTAGTAATAATTCTGGTTCAATACTTCAGCTATTACCTTATAACCTAATAAGGCAGTATCTTTCTGCACCTGATGCGACACCAGGCATGCCTCGTTATTATACTATTGAAGGTCCAAGTATTAAGATGTATCCAATACCTGATCAAAATTACCTAATCTATATAAATTACTACCAAGATGTCCCTTCATTAGCTGTTAATAATACTAATTGGGTGATGACAAGATACCCAATGGTTTATCTTTATGGTGCCTTGATTGAAGCATGTACATTTATACAAGACGAAGAAAGAACACAATTATATCAAGCACGATTTGATTCTGCTATTGAAGATATATGGAAAAACTATACGAATGAAAGTTTCAGTGGAAGTCCGTTGAAATCAAGTTCGCGTTACATTATGTAAAGGAATACAAATGGCATTAGAATCAACTGGATTTATTAACACATTAAACGCATCTTGGCCTATTGACAATGTTGATTATGTATCAGCCGGTGGCGATCATATCAAATTAATCAAACAAGATCTATTAAACACTTTCCCTCGTATTACTGGTGCTGTCGGTGCAAGTCATTTAGATTTGACCAACACTACTTTTATTATTGATACAAGCACAAGTGTTAATACTGTTACTTTAAATCCAACAACTGCTTGGACTTCTCAAACTGTCGGTATGGGATTCTTATTTCAGGTCAATCCTGCTAAAACAGGAGTTAATACAGGACCAGTTTGGTTAACTGTAAGTGGTTTTGGTGGAACATTAAATAATTTATCTGGGTCAGCTTTAGTTGGTGGGGAACTTCAAGCGGGTTCGATTTATCGAGCTGCTTGGGATGGATCAAATTATTGTTTATCGCAAGATAATGCATACACTACAGTTAATACTTTTCAATTTAATCCAGCAATTGGTGTCAACAGCAGAGTTCAAAATAACTCTACTGGTCAATTAACGTTTGGTACGAATGGAAATACTAATCTACAATTAAATTCTGATGGTAGTACGAGTGTAATTGGGCAATTATGGACAGTTAATACTGATGTCAATACTAATCTTACCGTACATGGTAGATTAGGATTAGGTACATCAGGAATTAGCCCTTATGCCGGTATTTCTGCTAATTGGTTGGATACAGACACATCAACCAACTCCATTTCTGGTTCATTAATTACCCTCTCAACAACTGCTGCATCTGGTTCAGCTAACAAAATAGCACTCACTGGTGGTGTTGGTGCATACACAGGATTTAATGGAACAAGTTTATTGGTTGGTGTTTATGGTTATGCTACGCAAGGTAATGCTGGTGTCAATGTCTACCTAATGAATGCTGGTTTATTCGACGTATATTCTAATGGTTCTGGAACCATCTCTTATTCACAAAATATCGCAGTTGGTTATGCATTCAATAACAACACAACTGTAGTAAATTCAACTGGTCTCCAGTTTAACACTATGGTATGTCCAACTGGTGTAACTCCAACAACATCAGCAGCTCAAATCGGTATTAGTGACATCACGGGTACGTCTTACTCTTATGGTATTTGGAGTGGTGTTTCAGCTGGTACAAACAAATGGAACATCTATGCCGTTGGAACTGCGAGTAACTACTTCGCTGGTGAAGTAATTACAGGATATACAACTGTTTTGGGTGGAGCTCCTGCTGTTGCTGGACAAGTAACCGCCCCTACCCCATTATCCACTGATAATTCACAACAAGTTGCAACAACCGCATTTGTTCAAGGACTTTTGAATAAGGTCACTACTGTTGTTCGTCAGCGTCGTGGTTATTTTAATCACTTTGTTCAAACCTCTGACAATAAAATTTACTCATGGGGTCAAAATGGAAGTTTGGCGTTAGGCCAGGGTTCTGCTGGAGGTAATGAGTTAGCTGCTGAAATTCAATTCCCAACTTACTTAACAACAAACGGATATACCATTGTCGACTTTACTGTTGCGGTTTATTCCTGTTATGTTCTTTGGTCAAATGGTGATCTTTATGGTTGGGGTGATAATGGATTTGGTGAATTAGGAGTTGGTAATACAACAAACTATTCTCAACCAATCTGTATTGCAGGCCCAAATTCAAATAATTCAGCATATAATCCTGGTAACTATGCAACTGCACCTGTAACTACCGCTGTATCAACTCTTTACTATTGTCCAAATGGTTATGAATTTGAACAAGGCAATTATGTTTTCATGTTCCTTAAAACAACCAGTGGTTCATTTTACTTTGCTGGATATGGTGCTGATGGTGTTCAAGGGAATGGAAATACAGCTCAACAATCAACATGGACTGCTGTAACTCCACCATCTGGAAAAACTATTTCTCAAATTTGGGTAGGAAGTTATACTTATGGTAATGCTTTCTGTAAAACATCAGATGGTTATTATTATGCAACTGGTTATAACGGAAATGGTGAATTAGGTATTGGTACATCATCTGTTCCCAATACAACTAATCAAACATCTTGGCAAAATATTTCTGTTTTCAGCAATACTGTCAATATTACAGACATTCAATCTAATGGTGTGTGGTGGAATGGAAGTACTAGTTATGAATATAAAAGCACTTCTTTCCTATCAAGTACTGGTAATGTTTATATGACAGGTTGGGGTGGTGATGGAACCATAGGTAATGGTGGAACAAGTAATGTTTCTTACCCATACTTGGTGAATTTAAGTAGTAAAGTTGTTACAAAGGTGATTAAAGGTGCATATCAAGTTTGGGTTATTTTCAATGATAATTCCTATGCAAGATGGGGTAATAATCAAAATGGTCAATTAGGTATTGGTAATACAACCCAACAAAACTCCCCTGTGTTTAGCTCATCAAGTGATCCAGGTGGTCAATATGTTACAAACATCTTCGCCAATACAGAGACTGGTGCTGATATTTGGCAAGAACAGACCTACCTTTTAAAATCAAACGGTTTATATTTTGCTGGTTACAATAGTGCTGGTTCTGGTGGAATAGGTAATAATCTTATTAATGCTACTGTCTCAGCAATGACAATTGTACCTCTTAACAACATCAGTATTCAAGATATTAAACTCTCTGGAAACGGAAACAGTTGTTCAGCAGTTATAACTTATACCAATACAAATGAAGTTATGGGTGCTGGTAATAATACCAATTATGAATTGAATAATGTTGTTACTTCTGGTGGTAAATACTGCTTTAAAAATCTTGGTGTAGTACCAATTTACGTTTAATAATTTGCTCAACAAGGATGTTGAATGTCAATCATACAATTTAATAATATAGCATCTGTTGGTTTAGTTAAAGACAAAAGTCCTGAAAACTTACCATCAGATGACCAAAACGGCTTTGCTTGGACAGATGCTCAAAATGTACGCTTCAGAAATGGTGCTGCACAAAAAATGTCTGGCTATAGTTTAGTTATTGATACATCTTCAACTATTCAACCTACTTTTACTACTCGTGTGAATGTAAATGGTAGTAGCTACTATTTGTACGCTGGGTTAAATAATGCATATTGTTATTATGGTAGTGTTCATACTGATATAACTAGACAAACTTCTAGTGTAGATGTAAATTATAATGCATCTGTTTCAAGTCCTTGGACTTCTTGTGTTATCAATAATTTCGCAATTCTTAATAACGGAAATGATACACCTCAATCTTGGACACCAAGCCCAAGTATTCCTAAATTACAGAATTTAGCTGGATGGGGTACATCTGGTGGGAGTACACCAACTACAACTGCTTCAGTTATTCGTTCTTACGCTGAACATCTTATCGCTCTTGATATTACTATCGCTGGCACTCGTAACCAAAACTTAATTTGGTGGTCTGGTGCTGCCTTACCATTTGAGTTACCAACTACTTGGGACATTACTGATCCAACAAATGATTCAGCTCAACAACAAATATCTGATAGTGATGGTTATTTGGTAGATTGTTTACAATTAGGTCAAAACAATATTGTTTATAAAAACACATCAACTTATATGATGCAATATGTTGGGTTTCCTGAAGTTTTTTCATTGACAAAGATTTTTCCTAATGTTGGTATGCTCTCAAGAAATTGTGGAGCAGTATTTAATAATCAACATTTTGTTGTTACAACTGATGATGTAATTGTTCATAATGGATACACCTATCAATCAGTTATTGATGGAGTTAACAGACAATTCTTATTCTCTGATATGAGTCCTGCTAATTACAGACAAACCTTTGTTGTTCCAAATTATGCAATGGGTGAAATGTGGATTTGTTATCCAAACAATTCAGCGGCAACTTATTGTAACTCGGTCATGGTTTTCAATTATAACAATAATACATGGACAAGAAGATCAATTCCAGAAACAGCTTGGATTAGTGAACAATTAATTGATTTATCATCTTCTTCGTTATGGACTAATGCTAATTATACATGGACTAATGCAGCAGCAAATGTAACTTGGCAAGACCCAGCTTATAGTACAACTTCTTGGTCATTATTGATGGTTCCTAATAATCCAAGTAGTTCACCAGGAATTTACTTAATTGATAAAGGTGCTCTTAATGAAGATGTTACGACTACAAGTTTAGGAACACCTTCAACTGCATATTTAGAGCGACAAAACATTAATCTCGGACCTGATGAATCAGTTAAATTAATTCGTCGTATATGGCCTAAAATAACTCTTGGTGGTGGTAATAATACAACCATACAAGTTTATGTAGCTGGAACAATGTCATTAAACCAACCAATCAATTGGGGGACAGCTTGTGTATTTGATGCTTCGCAAGATGTCAAAGTAGATTGTTTGGTATCGGGTCGATATATTGGTATTAAATTCGTTACAAACTCTGATGTTGCATGGCAATTAAATAGTTTTGACATCGATCTAATTACCAAAGGTGGTTTTTAATGGCTATTCCAGTTAAGACAACTTCTGGATATACACCAAGACCTGTACCAACTGATGTAAATCAATTACCTCAATTTCTTACAACTGAATTACAGAATATCAGTAATGCTGAAAATTCAATCAGTTCATTTTTTGGATTAGCAAAACAATTTGTTGCTCCTGTTAAACCATTTGATGGGCAATTTGTTTATGCAGATGGTACACATTGGAATCCAGGAAGTGGGCAAGGATTATATTATTATAAGATTATACCTCCTGCAAGTTCTGGTAGTTGGATACACATCGCATAAATAGCCTAATAAAGGAAAAGGATTTCCTAGATGATAAAGAAACGATTTTATGGTGGAAGTTCTGGTGGTCAACCAACTACAACATCCACAGTTCAAAATTCAGTTACCCAACCTTGGGCAAGTGCTCAGCCGTACCTTCAACAAGGTATAAATGCTGCTACCTCACTGTACGCACAAGGTCCACAACAATACACACCATTTGATCAAGTAGCTAATTTCGATCCATTGCAAACACAAGCAATGAATGGAATCGATAATTATGTTAATTCATCTGGTACACAGAATTTTATGGGAACAGCACAACAATCTGTTTCTAATGGTTTGTCGGGTGCTCCAAATCAATCACAAGCAATTGCTGGTCAAGGGACAAATCAACTAGCTGGTTATTTGTCAAACAACAATTTGAATGATCCAAGCCAATCACTTAATCAAATGGCTTATGGAAATAACACTAACCCATTTACCCAAGCAAATGTTGGTAATACCTTACAACAATTAAGTAATCAATTTTCTACACAAACTTTACCAGGTATGCGTGATCAAGCAATTGGTAATGGTTCATATGGTTCAAGTAGAAATGAAATGCTTGAAGGTCAAGCCGCTGGTGCAGTTAATAGTCAAATGGCTTCTGCTGCTCAAACTGGTTATGGAAATGCTTATAACACACAACAAACTAATTCATTAAATGCATTAGGTCAATTAGCAAATAATCAACAAGCGCAAGCAGCTAATACTGCCGGTTTATTTAATGCTGGTAATACACAAAACTTAAACGCTCAATCAAATGCATTAAGTGGTTATCAAAATGCATTGAATATGCCATTATCAATGCTACAACAACAAGGAATGGTTGGTACTCAACAACAAACACAAAACCAAGATCAACTTAATAATGCAACCAATGCATGGAATTTTGCACAAGATGCACCTTATAACAACTTAACCAATTATGCAAGTTTATTAAATGGAACAGCTACATTAGGTGGTTCAAATGCTGGTAGTGCTTATAATCAATCATATAATACACCTTATAACGGAAATTTTCAGAGTAGTTGTCGCCTCGACGGTTAAATCTTAAGCGGCTTTTTTGTTTTGAGTTGCCTTCTCAATACTAGGTTTACTATTAGCCTCAGGCTTGTCAGGATTAAGGTGGACTGCTTGAATGCTTTCCCAATTCCGCGTGTCACCAGTCCATCGCTTCGGGTTTCGATCACGAGCAGCCTCATAGACAGCTTTACGCTTAACCAGCAAGTCCTTGTCCAAGCCTTCATGGCGTTGTGTAGGCGTAACGAACTGGATGGCGCTATGGCGATGCTCGTTGTTGTACCAATCCACCAGGCCCGATACCCAATCACGCGCATCCGTTACCTTGGCAAATGGCTTTAGCGGATATTTTGGTCGATATTTTAAGGTCTTAAAGAGCGATTCTGAGTAAGGATTGTCGTTGCTTACCGAAGGTCTACTCAACGAGGGCATCACGCCGAGTTGTTGCAATGTAGACAGCATCGTAGCTCCTTTCATTGGGCTACCGTTGTCAGAGTGCAGTATAAGCTGGTTTGACTGTATACCTTCACGATAGCACAGATCGCGTAACAGCTCGCCTGCCAAGGCGCTGCTTTCCTCTGCATACACCTGCCAACCCACAATTTTTCGGCTAAAAATATCCATAAACAGGTAAAGATAGAAAAACTGCCCACAGATTGCCGATGGCAGATACGTGATATCCCAGCTATAGAGTTGATTAGGCGCTGTGGTGCAGATCGCGCGAGGTTTAGTACGGGGCTGAGATGGCCGCTCACTGCGACGGTGCGCCAGTTGGTTTTCTGCTTCCAGTATGCGATAAAAAGTCGATTCAGAGGCCAAATAGCTACCTTGATCCGCAAGTCGAGGCACGATCTGACTCGGCGGCAGATGCCCAAATTCGTCTGAATTGGCTACAGCCAATACCTTGGTTCGCTCAATTTCCGTGAGCTTATGCGGCGGCTGGTAGTCGCGTAAGGGGCGTTGATCGCAATGGATAGTCTCGCCCGTCTGCCAGCGTTGTAAGGTGCGTTCGCTCAAACCCAATACTTCACAGGCTTGTGCTTGTCGTGCGCCGGCTGTTTTTGATTCATTGAGTAAAAAAATCACTTGCTCGCGCTCTTCAAGGGACGTCATTCGACCTCTCCCCCCAAGAGCGCTCGGAACTTTTTTTGCAGAACCAACAGCGCGGCGGCTTCTGCTAAGGCTTTGTCTTTGCGTAATATTTGGCGCTCTAAGCTATGAACTTCTGTTTTGAGAATCGCTACCTCACGCTTATCAGATGTACCGCTCTGGGAACAGAAATCGGCTTTCCATTGCTCCAGTTGATGGACAAATACTCCTTGCTCTCGGCACCAGGCGTTTAAAGCCTCACCGCTCAATCCATACGCTTGATTTAAGGCATCAAGACGCTCTTCAGGACGCCAATCTTCTGGGCGTTTCGATTTCAACGGTAGAACAGGATTTTTGCCCAATTTGCTTCTTCTCATCCATGTTTTTAAGGTTTGTAAACTGATGTTCAAGTCGTCCGCGACGCCCTGAATCGATTGCTCATTTCCACGATTGTATACTTTTGCCAGCGCTTGCTCTTTAAAGTCTTCTGAATGCCTTGTATAGGTTTTCATTTCTAATCTCAAATTTAATTTTATTTAAAAATTTGAGACGACAACTATTCTGACGCGGGGGGATAATGCTTTAGGTAATACTGCTGGTGGATTATTAAGTGCAGGTGGACTAGCCAATCAATTCATGAATACAGGCAATACTGGGTCTACTTATATGACCCCTTCATTGAACTCAATAGGAAGTGGCACAGGTAGTTCAAGTGGATTATTAAGTGCTGGATCAATGGGATTTGGCTCAATACCCTAATATTTTGATAGGAAATTAATAAATGAAAAGATTTTATGGTGGTCCAACCACAACAACTAGTCCATCGAGTTCATCTTCTACGAGTAGTCCTTGGGCACCTACAATTCCAGGACTACAAAATGTGTATGCTCAAGCAGCACAAATGTATGCAAACGGACCAACTCAATATACACCTTGGTCACAGGCGGCTACATTGACACCTGATCAACAAGCACAAATTAATGGAACAGCTAATTATGTAAATTCTGCTGGTACTCAAAGCCTTATGAATCAAGGTTCCAATGCTGTACAAAATTTGATGACAGGTGCTAATAACCCTTATACAAGTTTAAACGGTCAGACAGCCTCTCAATTAGCAGGTTATCAAAGTAATAATACCGCAGATGACCCTTCACAAGGATTGAATAATTTTATGTATCAGAATATGTCTGATCCAACATTACAAAATGCAGTTTCAAGTGCTTCGTCACAATCGAATGCTGCTAGTGCTGGAATTAATGGACTTGTTCAAAATGGTTTTGGATTTGGTCAAAATATGGCTAGCAATCTTGGTGCTATTGGACAAAACAATGCTATTGATACAGCATTAGGTTCTGCTTTTGATAGTCAGAATGCCAACAGGTTGAGTGCTGCTAATACTGCAAGTGGAATACAAAATAGTAAAGCAAACTTGAATTCTAATTTACAACAAGCAGGTGGAACTTATGCTAATGATGCTACTAATTTAGGTAATTATAATTATTCAAATGTGATTAATTCTCCACTTTCTATGTTGGGTCAATTGAATACTGCTGGTGCGGCTAATCAATCTCAAGCTCAAGCACAACTTACTAATGCTACAAATGCATGGAACTTTGCACAACAAGCACCGTATAACAATTTGGCAAGATTTGCAGCACTTACTACTCCGAATAACGCTTGGGGTAATACAAGCACAAATGGTACTACAACTACTACAACACCAAGTTCAGGTAGTGGTGCGGGAATAGGTTCTATTGCTGGTATGGCGGCAGCTGGTATCGCAGCTCCATTTACTGGTGGTGCATCCCTTGCTTACTTACCACTGGCTGGAACGCTTGGTGGAACTGCTGGCGGATTATTGTCGGGTGGTAAATAAATATGAATAAAATTGTCAAGGAAGACATTATGAAAACAAACAAAAGATTTTATGGCGGAAGTGGTAGTTCAAGTGGTCCAGCCCCAGCTCCAGCTTATAACCCAGCAAGTGATCCAGGTTATCAATCTGGTGCTGCATTAATTGCTTCGTTGTTACCACAAATGACCGCAGCAAATACAAAAATGACACCTGCACAGATTTTGGCTTCATTGCCTGCAATTCAACAACAATTGATAGCATCACAAGCAACACCTAGTGCTGCACCTAACTCTTCGGCTTGGGGAAATATAAATAACAAATCAAGTGCTCCATCAGCACCTTCTGTTAATCCATCTTATGCTCCAATTGCTCAGAATAGTTTATACAATGGACCTAATTCTATTGATCCATCTAGTTTTACCACGCCTGAACAGAATTATGTGTACTTAGCAAGTTTGTTGGGCCAGCCATCAACTAAAGCTACTAGTTCATCTAAAGGAAAATAATATGGACGAAATTAATGACATACTAAATCATCCAGCATTCGCCAATATGTTCAATCAACAAACACAAGGTGGTAATACTACTGGTTCTCAACCTATGATTAGTCAACCTGCTGCTCAACCACAACAACAAATTCCTGCTCCACAGGAACAAGCACCTGTTGGTGATCTACCATCGATGCTTAAATTGGGGTCTCCTATTTTGACCAAATTTCTTTTGTCTATGGGTGCTGGTATGCAAAATCAACCAACGTTTGGTAGAGCAATGGGTTCTGGTGTACAAGCTGGTAATCAATCTCTTATTGATTCTATTAGTGACCAACAAAAAGAAGCTGAATTGGAGCAAAGAGCACAAAAACAACAATTGGCGGAATTAGCTCGACAAAAGAGTGTTATGCAAATGCAATATGATCACGGTCGAACTATCGCTCAAAAAATCCTTAATGGTGTAGATCAATCTACCCTTAAAGATAAAGATAAAACAATGCTTACTGCCGCTTCTCAAACAGGCGACCCATCCGCTGTATGGCATACCATTAACGCAATACTAGGTCCTAAATCAAAAGCAGATAGAAACTATGGTCCTATTCAAGCTATGAAGGTTGATGGTCGTACAGCATTTTATCAAACTAATCCTGATGACCCTAATGATGTACATCCTGTTGGTTCTCCTTCAATTGATCCAGCTTTAGGTAGTGATATGCAAACAATTTATGGTGCTGATGGAGGTCAAGATAAAGTTGTATTTGATTCTCGTGGTATGCCTCATAAAGTTGCAACTATCAAAGCACCTGAGAATATGCCAGAAGCTTTACAAAAAGATATGGGTGATTTGGCAGCATTACAATCACAAACTAATAGATTGGTCAGTAACTACAAACCTGAATATTCAGGTGTAAATTTAATGGATAGAGCTAAACAAAAACTAGACGGTTCTCTTGATTATTCAGAGATTGTCAGAAATGACCCTAAATCAATCGGTCAAGTAGAATTTTGGAAAGACTATCAAAATTGGGTAAATGCTGTTCGTAATAAACAATTTGGTGCTTCTTTAACACCAGGTGAGAAAACAGAATTTGAAAAAGCAATTATTGGTCGTGGAACTGATCCAAAACAAATTGAAGCCTTTTTGAAAAGACAACAAGATATTGTTGGCTTAGCTGCTGAACGCAAAAATAGAATGGTTCAAGGTGGTTATTATCAACAAGGACAAAAAGGTGCTGCTCGTGAGCAATTAGACCCAAGAGCAAAACAAACTGGTAACATTTTTAATATGGACTAAACCAATATTATGGAAGATAACTAAATGAGTAATCCTTACTTAGAACAAATAGATGCAATGGAACAAAAGTATGACCTTAAACCAGGCATACTTAAACACCTTATTAAAGTAGAAAGTAGTGGCGAAATTGGTGCTCGTAGTAATGCGGGTGCTATCGGTCTTACTCAATTATTACCTGATACTGCAAAAGACTTAGGTGTTGATCCAAATGACCCACTTCAAAATATTGAAGGTGGTGCTAAGTACTTACGTCAACATTTAGACAAATTCAACGGAAAATATAGTCAAGCTCTGGCTGCTTATAATGCTGGTCCTTATCATCCTGCTGTTATTAAACAGGATTGGGAGAACTTACCAGACGAAACTAAAAATTATGTTAAACAATTTGCCGATGCTGGATTTATTGGTGGTCCCAAAGTAGAGGAAGCTGATAAATCAGTGGAGGCACCCACTCCAGAACAAGCACCTGAAGAACCAATTAGTCCTTGGGAGTCGTTAGCTCGTGGTGCTTCTTTTACAAATCCTTTAGCTGCAATGGGTAGTGCATTAGCAACCTATGAACCTAATACTCCTGATGGAACACTAATGCGTAATTATCACCAGTTCATGAAACAAGAACAGGACTTTGATAAGCGTTCAATGGAACAAAATCCTATTAGTTCGATTGGTTCTGATGTTTTACAATCAGCTCCACTTTATGCTGCTACCGGTACAGGTGTTATCAAAGCTGCCAAGATACTTAATGGTATTAAAAAATTAGGTGTTGGTCAAAAAGCATTAGCCGCTGCTGCCGCTGGTACAAGTGCTGGTATTCAACATGGATACTTAAGCGGTATCGGTTCAGGTCTTAACCAAGATGAATTAGACAAATCTACTCTTATGGGTGGTGCTGGTGGTGGTGTCGGTGGTGCTGCTGGTGAATTTCTTGGTGATGCATTAGGTTTAGTTGGTGGGAAAATTAAGAATTTATGGACTAAAGATAGTGGTGATGAATTGATCACTAATCGTGTTCATAATATGGCTGATAATAATGAATTAAGTGGTGGAGGTGTTGTACCTCATTCCGCATTAGATATACAAAAAGAAGCTTTGGCACAGAAAGCTATTCATATTGCTGATAGTGAGGCTAATTATGATGCTGTTGATCATGCTATTCGACGTGCTACTGGTGGTACAAATCCACAAATTACATTACATCCAAATACAAGATTTTCATTGGCTGATGTTCTTAGTGGTGGTGCTGATAGTAGATTTGCTACTGTACCTCCTTCAATTAGAAAACCAATAGAAGATATTCTTGGTTTAAATGGTCGTACTTCTTTAGATGCTCTTCGTAATCTTACAAGTAGTGTCAAAAAACAAATGCGTTTATACAGTAAATCAGCTGATAAAGGTGATGTTGTATCAACATTGGGTGAACTGAAAGATCATTTGGAAAATTCTATTGCTAATTGGGCAACCAGAAGAGGTCACCCTGAAATTAATACACTTCTTACAGATGCAAATCAGCATTATAAAGAATGGGTTGTACCTTATAGAGATAAAGGTTTATTAAGAGACCTAACTACTAAAGGTGAAGTTCGTAATCCTAATTCATCTAATATTCCTACATTGAACTTAGAGAAAACTACTCGTGATTTCGCCAATCCTGATACACCTCATTTAATGGAAACTATTGCTCCTAAATATGTTGGAGCACAAGGTACACAAATGTTAAAGGGGAAGATGTTTCAGAATATTGTTGATCGTAATACTGATCTTAAATCTGGTGCATTGGATTTTGATAAATTCTCAAAGGATTGGGGTAAAGTACAACATATGTTTACTGATACAGAAGCTGCTAAAGTAACTAATATCTTACAAGCTATGCACGAACAACAACTTTATCGTACTAGTGGGCTGAAAATTAATTCTGTTGAAGATTTAGCTAAAGAGGCTGTAAGGTTCAAAATCTATCCTGCTCGTTCCTTCTATCGCTTTATGAATAGTAACCATTTACATAATAAAGAAATTGACGCAATGTTACAACATGACCCTATTGCGGCTAGAAAAGCACTTTATGATAAATATAATAAACTTTCTCCACTTTATTTCCCTGGTTCCATAACAGGTAGTAAAATTGGTGAAGATGTCAAATAAAGGAGTATAGACATGGCTAAAAAAGAAAAAGAAAAATCACCTTCAAAAGGTAAAGCTCCGATGAAGAGAGGTTGCTAATGGCTGATCCATTTCAAAAACCAGATTTTAATGATCATCATACAAGGATTGTTGTACTCGAAAAAGATGTATCTCGTCATTCAACCGAAATCCTCGACCTGAAAGAAGTACATAAAGAACAAACAACTATTTTAACCGCTATTAAAGAAGAAATTGTGGCAGCTCGTAGTGCTGCTGGTGCTTTAGTAAAGGTATTAACGATTGTCGGAATATTAGCTAGTTCTGTTTATTACATACATAGTATTGAATCTTCCGATCAACCACAAACTCAAATTAAAAGGAATTAATTATGTCAGTCGCATCAATAGAAACCGCCCTTGGTCACTTTGAACAAGCAGCAAAATCATTCTTCTTAGGTCTTGCTCATTTAGCAGTAACCTTGACCCCTACAGCTACAGTGGTCGCTGATGCAGTTGAAACTGCAAGTGGTAATGCTGCCCTAGTACCTGTCACCAATGCAGTATCTTCAGTTGTAGAATCAACTGGTACAGCGGTACAGAATGCATCTAAAACAAGTTCTTAACGATTGCTATAAAACTATATTCCAATACCTGAATCTCAGGGTTTTGACCAATATTTGTACAGATATATTGACTGTCACGACTGCTGAGTATAAGGTATTGGGATATTTTTCTGTCCATACTACTGAAGGCAATTGGTTCGACATTGAAGAACCAACTGATGGTAGACGTAATGGTAGTATTCATCTGAATATAATTTCCTTTGACTGTCTTACCGACGACGAAATCTTAAACCTCTTTCACGAGGTCTTTCACGCAATTCATCACATCACTTCTGACCTAGAAACCGTTGAACCCTGTCATTGGGAACTCGGTAGCATGTTGGGAGAATCCTTTTGTTCCGAACTCTACGGAATCAGTCGATCTGACTACCATTTGAAGAAAGACCAAGCTATTGCACTGGTCGATCATGAATTATCAAGTGGTTCCTGTTCACCAGAGGATGTATTTCAATTGGTTGAAACTGTTCAAGAATTGGTTGGTGTAGAGTTGGTGATGGAGGATTTCAACATTTGTATCAGTGGTGAATACGCTAGTTCTTATTTCACTTATCCCTATTGTCGTCAATTGGTCAAATCTGATAGACAAGCGGTCGTTGAGAAAATTAGGCATTAAGCATAAAAAGCCACCTCGAAAGATGGCTTTAAACAGTCATCCAGCGTTAATAATTTGTTTACATCCAGAGTGCTATTTATTACGAATAATTTACTCTTTTGCGTGAAGCAGTAAAACCGATAAGTCCAGATGCAAACAGTACAATTGAAGATGGTACAGGAACTGCTGATACGGAGTAATTGGTGCTAGTCATTGGATCAAGAATAACTAAGAAATTAGTATAACTACCGATGCTGGGTACGATGCTGGGTATTATTGCTGGGTAATAAACTTCGGTTATATACTGATGACCTATTCCAGCCTGATTCTCAACTGATAAAAAATCGTTTGGATTTGATGATGTTGAGGGATTATTTGGAACATAGTTGATAAAAGCAAAATTATTATCAGCACCGTTAAATGAAACAACAGATCCCCCACTAACCCAACCTTGCGAACTGCTCCAACTATCGGTAGCTAATGCTCCATTGTCGTTAAGAGCAATGCCATTTAACCATACTGAAACATTTGAAATATTCGTAATATCGTTTCCTGACGCAGTGCCTTGGAATGTCGCTGTAACAGTGTCTGAACTCACTGTATAGGTTAAGTTGAACATATCTGCATTGGCATGTGAGCATGTCAACAATGATGCTATGAAGAAATATATACTTTTATAATTATTTAATCTTAAATCCATGAATAAGCCTCTTTAGATTGTCTTAAAAAATGCCGCTTACGGCCTGGTTGATGTAACAAATCAAGAGGCAATCTGGTTATCCGTGCAACACGAACCCTGAGATTTTCCATACCTACCTTTTTGTAGGCTTAGCTTTTTCTCTTAAATGTGACTCTAACAAAAACCAACTTTATTGGCAACTCTACCTATTGAAATAGTTAATTATTACAGATAGATGTCAAAAATTAGCATGTCCTCATTAAATTTCACTTTCAAAATTAGCAACTTAGCTTTTCTCGCAAATAACCTTAGAACATGTTAGTGTCCTTTCGAAAGTGAAAATTTTTGTTGATTTGAACACTAGGTTTCCCTGTATGATCGAATCGCTTTAAAGTAAACATAAAACTGTGACAGTTGGTGGTCATGAAATATTTAACCGAGAACACCATTTATATAGGCCATGTAGCAACCGGCTTTTTTATGGGATTTTGGTGTTGATGCACAAAAAATTAATTTTGATTCAACCACATAGGTCTAATGTAAAATAACATTTGAATTGGATCAAGAAGTGTGCGAATATTATATATTTAAGTGGGGATTTTACCCTGTTTTACGAGTCAAAATAATCACCACACCCCCCAGTATACCCGTATAACTTCTTGATTTTAAAGTGTGGTTACCCGTGAAGGGAAATTACTGTAAAATGAATGCTTGAAATGTTTTAACAGCATGGTAACTTTACCCTTCCCGAATAATAATAACTAGTTTTTGAGAGGACACATAACATGAGTATTGATGAAAACACCAACGAACCAGGAAGCTCAAATCAGAGTGAAGGCGCACAACCGGAACATGCCGGTCATACAGCCGAAGCTCTTGGAGCCTCTGTGGATTCTGCAAAAAATGCCGCAGGCAACTTGCTTTCTACCCTTTTAGAACTTAAAGACTCCAATCCCAAAGTCTTTTTTGGCGGTATTGGCGCAATCGTCTTAGTTCTGATATTAATATTTTCGCTAGGCGGCGGCTCGAATGCCAAATTGGCTGTTCACCAGGCTAAACCCATAGTCATCGGTCAAAGTTATGTCTTAAAAGGCGCTAATGCATATGACCCACATTCGACTATCCGTTTAGTTTCCGTACCGGGTTCTATGGCTGCCTATGACGATACCGAAGTGGACGACCGCGAAGGCGGCTGTAAACATATTCAAGAAGGTACACCGGTTAAAGTCATCCAATCTCAGGATGCTTATGGCAAAAAAGATGTTTTCGTCGAAATTGAGATGGTAGCTGGCGATTGCCAAGGTAAAAGAGGCTGGGCGCTGGCAATAAACCTGCAATAAGATTGCAATATTTGTTGACAGACATATTTTTGGCGCTATAATGAACGAATAAATAGCAACGCGGGAATAGCTCAGTTGGTAGAGCACAACCTTGCCAAGGTTGGGGTCGCGAGTTCGAGTCTCGTTTCCCGCTCCAAAATTTAAAAAAGCCGCGTAATGTCGCGGTTTTTTATTTGACCTCTATGGCTGGGTGGCAGAGTGGTTATGCAGCGGCCTGCAAAGCCGTGTACGCCGGTTCGATTCCGGCCTCAGCCTCCATTGGTAGGTTCAAACAGATTCAAAGACGTTCTAAAACCCCCAAGCTATCTAGCTTAGCGGGTTTTTTGTTGTCAATTGACAACAAAGTCTTTGATGTAAATAGAGGTAGTATTGATGACAATTTCTTTGCTGTTAGGCATTATCAAAGTCTGCCTGCAACTCTTCAGCACTCAAATCATGCACCGCTACGCCATAGCGGCTCAGATTAAACAAAAACTCTACACGCTCCATCTCAATTAATGCTGCCGCCATTCCAATGGAAAGTCGTTTTAGTTCATACAACTTAGCAGGGTTGGGGAATAATTTAAAATCAGCTGTTGCATGACGAGCTCTATGCTTAGCAATTTACCCTTAATGCAATTAAGCGTATCCTTGTGCCAGCATATTCTACTGCCATATCACTTAAATCCAGAATAGTTGAGCTTAGCCCTTCAACCCCAACACATCCTGCATATCAAACAAGCCGTTGTCTTTATCCGCCAACCACAGCGCAGCCCTAACCGCCCCATTGGCAAACGTCATCCGGCTGGTGGCTTTATGAGTAATTTCCAGACGCTCGCCCTCATCGGCAAACATCACTGTATGTTCGCCGACAATGTCGCCGGCGCGGATGGTCGAGAAGCCTATGGTTTTCCGGTCGCGGACGCCGGTATCGCCTTCTCTGCCATAAATAGCGCAGTCTTGCAGATTCCGTCCCAACGCCGCCGCCACGACCTCCCCCATACGTAAGGCAGTACCGGACGGCGCATCTATTTTATGCCGGTGATGCGCTTCTATGACTTCAATATCGGTATAGTCACCCATGACTTTGGCGGCCATTTCCAATAACTTCAGCGACAGATTGACGCCGACGCTCATATTTGGGGCCATAACGATGGCAATATCTTGCGCAGCTTCGGCAATCGCAGCTTTTTGCGCCTCACTAAAGCCGGTGGTGCCAATCACCACTTTTTTACCGGCCTGACAGCAAGTTTCTAAGTATTTCATGGCCGCATCAGGGCGGGTAAAGTCGATCAACACATCAAACTGCTCAACCGCAACGCTTAAATTATCTGTGACAGTTACACCCAGCGAGGAAATACCGGCCAATTCGCCGGCATCCTTACCGATGGCTAAACTTTCCGGGCGGGAAACCGCCACCGTCAGCTCTGCCTGCGGAGCCAGCGCCGCTGCTTTGATTAAACTTAATCCCATACGACCGGACACGCCGACCAAGGCAATACGCTGCATGCTTTATCCTGTCAATTTATCGAAAAAGTTTTTCACGCCATCAACCCAACCGTGTTCCTGTGGACTATGATGCTTGCCGCCGCCGGACAGGGATTCGCTAAGTTTTTCGATCATGGCTTTTTGCTCTTTCGTCAAATGCACCGGCGTTTCCAATTGCACCCGACACAGCAAGTCGCCAATTGCGCCGCCGCGCACCTGTTTGACGCCCTTACCGCGTAATCTGAAAAGTTTTCCTGTTTGAGTTTCCGGTGGAATTTTCAGTTTAACCTTTCCATCCAGCGTAGGCACTTCCAGTTCTCCACCCAGACAGGCAGTCGGGAAACTGATCGGCACTTCGCAATACAGATTAGCGCCATCACGGGTAAAGATAGCGTGGTCTTTAACCTGAACTTGCACATACAAATCACCAGCCGGCCCACCATTCAGTCCTGCCTCGCCCTCGCCGGCTAAGCGTATCCGGTCGCCGGTATCGACACCGGACGGCACTTTAACCGATAGCGTTTTGGTTTCCTGCACGCGCGCTTGTCCATAGCATTTAGGACATGGATCTTTGATTTGCTTGCCGGCGCCGCGACAAGTTGGGCAAGTCTGCTGCACAGAAAAAAAGCCTTGCTGCATGCGCACCTGACCATGACCATGACAGGTGGAACAAACTACCGGACTGCTGCCTTTTTTCGCGCCGGTTCCGTTACATTCACCGCAAGCAACCAGCACCGGTACTTTCACCGTGGCTTCAGTGCCGCCGACCGCTTCTTCCAGCGTTAATTCCAGGTTGTAGCGCAAATCGGCGCCGCGTTGTACATTACTGCGCTGCTGACGTCCGCCGCCGAAAATATCGCCGAAAACATCGCCGAAAATATCGCTAAAATCCGCCCCGCCAGGTCCACGTCCGCCGCCCATAGCCTGATCGACGCCGGCATGACCAAATTGATCGTATGCTGCGCGTTTTTTCGGGTCAGACAAAATTTCGTAAGCTTCCTTAATCTTCTTGAAGTTGACTTCGGCTTCTTCAGGGTTTTCTTTGTTGCGATCAGGATGAAACTTCATCGCCATGCGTCGATAACTTTTCTTTATCTCGGCATCGCTGGCGTTTCTATCGAGCTCCAACAGTTTATAAAAATCTTCTTTTGCGGCCATTTATATTTCTGGGTGATTTAACACAATAATTTTTATTTCGACTATCGTCTACCGACGTAGCAACCTATAACCCGGTCTGCGTATTTATCAAAACTGCCAAAATCTTAAAGTCGCCACCCACATTTGCAATTATCATTCTATATTGAGGATATTGCCTGTATCGGGCTAAGCTTGATTACGCCAAGCAAGTCAAAACCTTGCTAGTAGTAAGATTAATCTCTGCCTCACACGACAAAGGGCGAAATAAATTCCGCCCTTTTCAGCTACCCCTTAATCGCACAAACTATAGGGCAAAGCTATCAGAATGACATTATTTTTTATCATCTTTAACTTCTTCAAATTCGGCATCAAGTACATTATGATCTTCTTCACCGCCCGCCGCTGTTGCATGCTCAGCAGAACCTGAAGAATGCCCCGCATGACCGGTATCACCGCCTTTTTGCGCATAAACCCGCTCAGCCAGTTTACCGGACAGTTCAGTCAAAACATGCGTTTTGGCTTCAATCGCGTCCTTATCGTCACTTTTAATCACTGCGTGTAAATCGCTTATCGCCGATTCAATGGCCTTACGCTCATCGCTAGAGACTTGGTCGCCCAAGTCTTTCATTGATTTTTCGGTGGCGTGTATCATGCCTTCCGCTGAGTTACGCGCACTCACCAAAGCGGCAATCTTACGATCTTCTTCGGCATGAGCTTCAGCATCCTTGACCATTCGTTGTACTTCTTCATCGGACAAACCGCTGGACGCCTTGATGACAATCGACTGTTTTTTGCCGGTCGCTTTGTCTTTGGCGGAGACATTCAAAATACCATTGGCGTCAATATCGAACGATACTTCAATCTGCGGAATACCGCGTGGCGCCGGCGGAATATCCTGTAAATCGAAACGGCCCAAGGATTTATTACCGGCAGCGATTTCCCGCTCGCCTTGCAAGACATGAATAGTCACCGCAGTCTGGTTATCTTCGGCAGTTGAAAACACTTGCGCAGCATTGGTCGGGATCGTGGTATTTTTCTCGATCAACTTGGTCATCACGCCGCCCATGGTTTCAATACCCAAGGACAAAGGTGAAACATCCAATAGCAATACGTCTTTAACATCGCCACCCAATACGCCGGCTTGGATTGCCGCACCCAAGGCTACCGCTTCATCAGGGTTAACGTCTTTACGCGGCTCTTTACCAAACAGGCTTTTCACAAATGCCTGAACTTTAGGCATACGCGTTTGACCGCCCACCAGAATCACGTCATTGATCGCCGAAGTAGCAATTCCTGCGTCTTTAATCGCTTGCAAACAAGGGCCTTTGGTTCTTTCTATCAGTTCGCTTACCAAAGACTCCAATTTGGCACGCGTCAGCTTAACGTTTAAATGTTTAGGGCCAGTCGCATCTGCGGTGATATACGGTAGATTAATGTCGGTTTGTTCAGATGAGGACAGTTCAATTTTAGCTTTTTCCGCCGATTCTTTCAATCGTTGCAAGGCTAATGGATCGTTGTGTAAATCAATACCATTATCGCGTTTAAATTCGGCCGCTAAAAAGTCGATTATCCGCAAGTCAAAGTCTTCACCACCCAAAAAGGTATCACCATTGGTTGCCAATACTTCGAACTGATGCTCACCTTCAATTTCGGCGATTTCGATGATGGATATATCGAAAGTGCCGCCACCCAGATCGTAAACAGCAATCGTGGTATCGCCTTTCGGTTTATCCATTCCGAAAGCCAAAGCCGCTGCGGTCGGCTCATTGATGATACGTTTTACATCCAGGCCAGCAATTCGTCCAGCATCTTTAGTCGCCTGACGTTGCGAGTCGTTAAAATAGGCGGGAACGGTAATTACCGCCTCGGTGACTTCTTCGCCCAAAAAGGCTTCCGCATCTTTTTTCATTTTCATTAACACCCGGGAAGACACTTCCGGCGGCGCCATTTTTCTGCCGTGGCACTCTACCCAGGCATCGCCATTATTGGCTTCGATAATTTTATACGGCACCATTTTGATGTCTTTTTGTACCGCTTCTTCTTTAAACCTGCGCCCAATCAAACGTTTAATGGCGAATAAAGTATTTTCCGGATTGGTAACCGCCTGACGTTTAGCAGACTGACCAACCAAAACTTCATTGTCGCCGGTAAAGGCGATAATTGATGGCGTGGTTCTTGCGCCTTCGCTGTTTTCAATCACCCGTGCAGTGCCGTTTTCCAGTACTGCAACACAGGAATTGGTCGTTCCTAAGTCAATCCCGATCATTTTAGCCATTGATTTCTCCAGACTTGAATTTGTAATAATTTAAAAGTTGTATGCGATATGCGGTTGATAGTTAATTTTTCAAGCCTGCTCATTAATTTTTACGCTATCGGCCGGTTTGTCTTCGGCTTTGGCGACCACGACCATAGCCGGACGTAATAAGCGGCCATTTAAAACATAGCCTTTTTGGAACGAGGTAATCACAGTGCCGGGTTCCACCGTAGTGCTAGGCTGCATCGCCATCGCCTGATGCAATTCGGGATTAAACGGCTGGCCGGTAGGGTCTATGGCTTCGACATTAAATTTTTCAAATACCGCTTCAAATTGTTTCATAGTCAGTTCATTGCCCTCTCTGAGCTTGACTATTTCCGGACTGTCCCCGGTAGCGGCGCGCAAACCCAATTCCAAACTATCCAGGACGCTTAACAGTTCTTTGGCAAATTTTGCCAAGCCATATTTTCGTTCGTCCTCTAAATCTTTTTGTACGCGTTTTTTCAGATTTTCCATATCCGCATGGACACGTAGCGCCTTATCCAGATTAGCTGCCGCTTGCTGTTTGGCTTCGTCCAACTGTTTTTGCAAGGTCTCAATACTTAATTCCGCGCTTACTTCTGTAACTTCCTCGGACTGCTCCACTTCATTTGGCTCGACAAACGCCTGGCTGGTTTGCTCAAGCACTTCGGCGATTAATTCGCTGTCCGGTTTCTGTTCGTGACTGGATTGCTGATGACTCATTTATTGACTCCAAAGTTCTTAATTTCTACTCGCCCTTAACATTAGGGACTTTTATTTAGGATTCAAGGCTGCACCCAATAATTTTGCAGTCACATCGACAAAAGGGATGACTTTTTGATACGCCATCCGGGTCGGCCCGATCACACCCAGCACCCCAACCACCTCGTCATTGACTGAATAGGCAGAGGTCACCAGGCTACAATGATCAAAGGCCCGATAGCCGGATTCCTCGCCGATAAAAATCTGCACACCCTCAGCCGCCAGGCACTGATCCAACAAATGAATGACGCTACGTTTCTGGCTAAATGCCTCGAACAACTGTTTTAAACGCTCCATGTCCGATAATTCCGAAAAGCCCATTAAATTTGTTTCACCGCTTAACACATAATCATCTTTTGGCTGTTGCTGGGTAAAAATTAATTGCGCCATGTTAACGGCGTCTATCATGCCTTGATTAACTAAATTCCGATCTGTTTCCAAATCGCTGACCAGCAATTCGCGAATTTTCGCTAAACTCAGGCCGGCATAGACTGAATTCAAATAATTAGCAGCCTGCTGCAACTCCGCAGCACTAAATAAGCGACTGGTATGGATGATTTTGTTATGTACCTCTTCGCCGTCGGTAACGAAAATCACCAGCACCCGAGTGCTGGACATTGGCAAAAATTCGACATGTCTCAATATCAATGACTTACGGCGCGGCAAGGTAACAACACCGGCCATTTTCGTCACATCCGACAATAATTTTGAAGCTTTGCCGACCACATCGCTCATTTGATCGGCTTCGACTGACAGACTGGCGTTTAATTGGTCCATTTCACTGGAGGCCAAGGGTTTCACCGTCAGCAAACTATCCACAAACAGGCGATAACCACTGACGGTCGGTACGCGTCCAGCCGATGTATGCGGCGAATGTATCAGTCCCATATCTTCCAAATCTGCCATCACGTTACGAATGCTGGCTGGACTCAATTTCAATTGTGGATCTTTCGACAATGCCCGCGAACCAACCGGCTGACCATCTTGTATATAACGCTCTACCAAGGTTTTTAATAAATAAAGCGAGCGTTCGTTTAAATCCTGATTTTTACTCACACCTTCCCCCCGCGAATGGCGACTAGCACTCTAAGCGATGGAGTGCCAGCGAAAACTATCAGCAAGTTCAAGCCTTGTCAACCTGTACGCATGATCAATCAAATTGTCATCAGGCTTTAACAATGAACCTAATCGCTCCTTTTCCCATTACGATACGCCAAAATATCGGCTAATACCTCTAAGGCCATAGCTTTAATCTCAGCCGCCACCCCTTCAAGGGCGTCTGGTACGTTCGCCGCCGCGCGTAGCGCTAAAGTCATAGGTTGCAAAAAATCTACATAGCGGGAACCAGCCATTAATTCACTCAATGCCAAACCTAAACCAATAGCAGCAGCCTCACCGGCTTGTTCCCGCAGCTTTAACAAGGCCAAATTATCTCCACTACTGGCGGCTTGCGCCAAGTTCTCTAAGGCTAAATTCGCGGCATCGCGATTGTTCAACCATAAATTGGCTTGCAGTAGTAATTCCTGACAGACAATTCCGCCTTCCTTTTCATGTTTTTTAACTGCCAATTGCATTGCTTGCCTATACAAATCGAATGCATGTTGCGTTTGCCCAGTTTGCACAACCAGACGCGCACGATTTGCACAAGGATAGGGATCTTGCGGATTAATTGTTTGTGCTTGCTGATAAGCCATTTCGGCATCAGGATAGCGCTCACTACAATTGTCGGGTATTGCTGCTGCATAAGCCAGCGAGAGCTCTAAATTAGAACTTTCCTGATTAGAACTTTCCTGTACTCCGCTCTGACTGTGCGATTGAATTCTCGCCCGAGCAAAGTCGCGCAATTCATCCACGCTATACCAAATACGCATAAATTCAATTAACCAACTTAATTTTTGCCTAACCCAACGCGAGGTATAGCGCATCAGATACCAGATATTGAACAAGCGTTCACTGACTTGATAGCCACTTCGCTTGGTACCGGGCAATTTAACTTTCTCAATATAACCCTCCTGCTCCAGGCGCTTTAATTGCGCACTTAGCGTGGTACTGGCTAAACCCGAAACCTTGGCTAACTCCCCTAGGGCAACCGGCGACCACTGCTCCATAACATGGGCTAGAATTTTCCGCAGTTGTTCCGCCAGATTTTCCATCCGGGCTTTGTATAAAGGCGTCATGCTGTCCAATAGGGCTTTGAGATCGCTATGCAAATCCTCTTTCCAACCCGCCGCAAACAAATCGTAAAGTATGACTGTAGTTCTAGGATTGCCGCCGGTAATAGCCCGCAAGGTTTTTAAGCGCTCAGGGCGAGAATCCAGATTGCGTTGCATTTCTTCTGCCGCCGCATTTCCTGCCGGATGACTGCTGATACCGAATGTGCGAGCTAAAGCCAGCATCGCGTCCCGCATTTCCTCCAATGTTAGAGGGCGCAATTCGATAAGCTCAAAAAAATCATGGAAAGCATCGCCATAATGTTGGCTGACTTCCAAAGCTTGATAACTAGCTCCGAGCCAGAATAATTCCGGGCAATGCGACAATGTTTTCCGTAAACGCCAAAGCTGCGTACTGCCTGTCGTTATACTTGATCCTTTTGTTTTATCTGTAGACAAATTTCCAAATAGCTGATCGGTGCTATCTATCAATAACAGCAACCGCCTCCCGCTCTGCTTAATCACATTAGTCAACAGCGTTAACGCCGCTGTTTCCTGCTCACTCAGTTCTTGGGTTCTAATTCGAGCAACTTCAAGATCGAGTTTTGCCAGTTCAATAGGATTTGCGCCTTGTTGCTCCCAACTGTCTGCGAGTACACCCAATACGTTTAACCACAGTTCAGCTAACGTTGATAAACTTTGAATTTATACAATTTTGTATTTATACAAAATTGAATTTTTCATGCAAGATTACCTTCCTCGGCAAGCTCAAGCCACCGCTAACAAACAATAATGGAAGCAAAAAGAATATCGATCACAACCTTAAGCGCATTTATTTGTATAATCCATACCAACTAAACGGCCACCCTCATCCATGCCATTATTATTTCAGCGCATAGGCATCATCGGCAAAATCGGCGACCCCGGCATTTCCTCGACGCTTACCGAGCTTTGCCGTTATTTGCAAAGCCGCGGCCATACCTTGGTGGTGGATAGTCAAAACGCTGATTTTATCAACTCGAACTTAGTGAGTTCGCCGATTGAAAATTTACCGCAACACTGCGATTTAGTTATTGCCGTAGGTGGAGACGGCACATTTTTAAGCGCAGCGCGAGCCGCTGCGGATTATGAAATTCCCTTGTTGGGTGTCAATCTCGGTCGGCTAGGTTTTTTGACCGATATTTCTCCCGAACAGCTTTTAAAACATCTGGAACAGATTTTACTCGGACACTACAAAACCGAACAGCGCTGGATGCTGCAAGCCTTGATTATACGTGACGGTCAAATTATTCACAGCCAAACCGCAGTGAATGAAGTAGTCGTACATCGCTGGGTAACACCAAGCATGATTGAAATTGTCACCAGTATCGACGGCGTTTATCTCAACACGCAACGTTCCGATGGCCTAATTGTAGCAACACCAACTGGCTCCACTGCCTATTCGCTGTCAGCCGGCGGACCCATCCTGCATCCAGGACTCAATGCACTGGTGCTGGTGCCTCTAAACCCGCATACCTTGTCTAATCGACCTCTGGTTATTGACGATAAGGTTGAAATTGAAATCCGTTTTAGCCAAACGAAGCAAATCAACGCCTTAGTGACCTGCGACCATATGGAAATTCCGGATGTGCTGATCGGCGATAAAATAGTGATCAAAAAGGCGGCAAAACCGATTAAAATTTTACATCCCGAAGATTACGATTATTTTCACATTCTCAGAAGCAAACTCAACTGGAGCGGCGGCTATCCCGCCTGATATCATGCTGTTAAATCTAAATATCATTGATCTGGCGGTAGTTGACGCACTGGACCTCGAACTTGAGCACGGCATGTCGGTGCTGACCGGCGAAACCGGCGCCGGCAAATCAATTTTGCTGACTGCGCTGGGTTTGGCCCTAGGCGACCGCGCCGATTCCGGTTATATTCGCCCGAACTGCAAACGTGCGGAAATTAATCTGGAATTTGATTTAGTCGATGCTCCAATGGCCAAACAATGGTTGCTTGACAATGAACTGGATGATGCAAATCAGTGCCTAATCCGTCGCACCATTAGCGATGACGGCCGCTCTAAAGCCTATATTAACAACCGGCCTATTAATTTGCCAACCCTGCAAAGTCTGAGCCGTTTACTGGTGGAAATTCACGGCCAACACGCCCACCTGACTTTATTGGATAAAGATGAACAGCGCCGCCTTCTGGACGGCTTCGCCAATAACCAGCCGCTACTCGACCAACTTAACGCTTGCTACCAACATTGGAAACAAGCGCACAAAGAATTGCAACAATTAATTAAAGCCTCTAGCGATCAAGCCGAACGCGAAGAATTATTACGCTATCAATTAGAAGAACTACAGCAATTGGATCTGGAAAATTTCGATTTCCAGGCCTTAGCCGACGAACACAATAAATTAGCCAATCTTGGGAAAATTCTCAGCATAGGTCAACAGCAACTGGATATTCTTTACGACAACGAACAACAATCCGTCACCGAAATGCTCGGCCATTGCCTACGGGCTATTGGAGAATTATCCCAATACGCCGGCGAGCTCAGCAGTATCTCCGATCTGCTGAGCGACGCAGAAATTCAAATCAACGAAGCGGCTCAGCAATTGCGGCGGTTTCTGGAAAACCAGGAAGCCGACCCACAACAATTCGCCTGGCTGGAAAACCAAATTGGCGTCATTCAAAGCCTGAGCCGTAAACATAAAATTCTTCCGGAAGAGTTACCGGCACATGCAAAACAACTTGCCGAACAACTTAATTTGATTAGTCATAGCAGCGAACGCATCGAAAACTTAAACCACGAGAGCCAAAAGCTCTTGGACTATTACCATAAGCTAGCCGATGAACTTTCAACCCGGCGCATTACCTATGGCGCTGAACTACAAACACGCATTTCCACCGCCATTAAGGAACTTGGCATGCCGCATGGCGAATTTATCGTCAAACTCAGTCGCTCAGAAGACACCGAACCTCAGCGCAACGGCAAGGACAATATCGAGTTCCTGGTCAGCACTAATCCAGGGCTTCCTGCCAAACCACTTGCGAAAGTAGCATCCGGCGGAGAGCTATCGCGCATTAGCTTAGCCATTCAAGTCACCACCAGCACGGATAAAACCACGCCGACCATGATATTCGATGAAGTTGACTCCGGTATCGGTGGCGGGATTGCTGAAATTGTCGGTCAAAAATTACGCCGTTTGAGCGAAAACCGCCAAGTTCTCTGCGTCACGCATTTACCGCAAGTTGCAGCTCAAGCTCATCAGCATTTATTTGTTGCCAAAAACCAAACAGCGGCGATCACCTCTTCCACAGTTAGACGTTTAAATACAGAGGAAAGGGTCAACGAAATCGCCCGCATGTTGGGTGGCGTCACCATCACAGAGAACACCTTAGCTCATGCGCGGGAGATGTTGCAAACAATAGACAAGCATATTTAAACTGTTAGCGTTAAAATTCCGTTTTCACATTTTTTTCATATTTATTGTCTGTACTTTCTATGCAATTATAGGTATAACTACCTATAATTTTTATTTATTGCCTAACTCAATTAGTTATACGACCAACATCCTGAACCTAACATATATTTCAAATGCAACGAAACCGGCCTACTGGTTACATCCGTCCTCTGCAAATTGAACTGCAAGGCATCAAACGCGCCATAGACACAGGTTTAATTTATTTATCGCTGTACCTGGCTTTGGGTAATTACAATATTCCCTTGAGCAGCAAATACCTAGAAATTTTTATTTTCTGTACTATTGTTTTCGGTATTTTTGCAGAACATAACGAAATTTATCATGGCTGGCGCGGCGAACCCTTGTTCAATATTGCTTTGCGTATCCTGGGTTCATGGATTTCAGCCTTTTCATTGGTTGCCGGCTGCTTTTTTATCTTCGATTCAGACTTTGAATTTTCAAAACCTGTACTAGAACTTTGGGTGCCCTTAGTTCCCTTGAGCATTATCATACTTCATTCCATACGCCGGTCATTGTTAGCATATTTCAGATCAAAGCACTTCAATGTTCGACATTACGCCATACTGGGCGCCAACGACCTCGGTCAACGCCTTAAATCAACGCTCACGGAAATGCCATGGCTAGGCTACAATTTTGTCGGTTTTTATGATGATCGGCTTGAGGAAAATACGCAACGGCCGCCCATTAACATAGACCAAGCAGTCACCGGCAACTTCAAGGAACTGCTCGCAAACGCCCAGCGCGGCGTGATAGATCACATATATGTTACCCTGCCTTTACGCGCAGAGAACCGCATCAACGGGCTTATCCAAGAACTAGCCGACAGCACTGTCTCAGTCAACATCGTCCCCGACTTTTTTATGTTTAACTTAATGCATTCCAAGGTCACTAATTTAAGAGGTTTACCTGTAGTCAGTGTATTTGACACACCGCTGGATTCGCCTTTGGATGGGTTAGCCAAACGCATTGAAGACCTGGTGTTATGCGCCATCATTCTACCGCTGATTGCCTTACCTATGCTGCTCATCGGCATTGCCATTAAAATCACTTCGCCAGGGCCAGTCATTTTTAAACAACTACGCTACGGCATCAACGGCGAACCCATTAAAATATGGAAATTCCGTTCTATGACAGTCTGCGAAAATAGCGATGTGATAAAGCAAGCAACTGTCAATGACATAAGAGTTACTCCGCTAGGGGGTTTTTTACGCCGCACGTCATTAGACGAACTACCGCAATTTATTAATGTCTTGCAAGGCCGGATGTCGGTCGTCGGGCCACGCCCGCATGCTATTGCCCATAATGAGTTTTATCGCAAGCAGATACAAGGCTATATGTTGCGCCACAAAATGAAGCCCGGCATTACCGGACTGGCGCAAGTCAATGGTTTTCGTGGCGAAACAGCGACCATCGATAAAATGGAGGCCAGGATCCACTATGACTTGGAATACATTCGCCAATGGTCGGTGTTTTTAGATTTAAAAATAGTCGCACTGACAATCTTCAAAGGATTTGTCGGAGATAAGGCTTATTAGAACATTTATCTTACAGATACGGATGATTTGACAAACTAAACCGCTCACTGGACGACATTCCATATTACAATTTGCATATAAAAAGTTGAAGATCCTCCTGTTCAACTAAAATAATGTTTTTTTTAAGTAAATTTGGAATTAAAACCATGAGTATTCTAGTCACTGGCGGCGCTGGATTTATCGGCTCAAATTTTGTGCTGGACTGGCTGGCAACTCACGACGAGCCGGTCATTAATCTGGACCTGCTGACTTATGCCGGCAATCTGCAGAATCTAGCTTCACTAAATGGCAATAAAAAGCATATTTTCATCCAAGGAGATATAGGCGACAGCGCATTGATAACCAAGCTGCTAGCTCAACATCAACCTCGGGCAATCATCAATTTTGCTGCTGAAAGCCATGTTGACCGCTCCATCTATGGCCCTGAAGATTTTATTCAAACCAATATCGTCGGCACTTTCCGATTACTTGAAGCTGTCCGCGCCTATTGGAGCAGCCTACCAAGCGAAGCCGGATTAGAATTTCGCTTCCTGCATGTTTCGACCGATGAAGTGTATGGTTCTTTGCACAAGGATGATCCCGCCTTTACCGAAAGTACGCGCTATGAACCCAATAGTCCTTATTCAGCAAGCAAAGCCGCCAGCGATCATTTAGTGCGGGCTTACCATCATACCTATGGCTTGCCGGTGTTAACTACCAATTGCTCCAATAATTACGGGCCTTACCATTTCCCGGAAAAACTGATTCCTCTGATGATAGTAAACGCTTTAGCCGACAAACCTTTACCGGTGTATGGCGATGGCATGCAAATCCGCGACTGGTTGTATGTAAAAGATCATTGCAGCGCCATTCGACGTGTTCTAGAGATCGGCAAAGTAGGTGAAACGTATAATATCGGCGGCTGGAATGAAAAACCCAATATCGATATAGTTAATATTATTTGCACACTGCTTGATGAACTTCAAGGCCGATCAGACCGCAAAAGCTATCGCCAGCAAATTACTTATGTCACAGACAGACCGGGACATGACCGTCGTTATGCAATTGACGCCGGCAAAGTCGAACGCGAACTGGGCTGGAAACCGGCGGAAACCTTCGAAACCGGGATACGTAAAACTGTAAAATGGTATCTGGACAATCAGGCATGGGTGGAAAACGTACAATCCGGAAACTACCGTGACTGGGTTGAGAAAAACTATGCTGATCGCAGCCTATAAAGCCACTAATATTTGGAAAAAATTATGAACCAACGTAAAGGCATTATCCTGGCTGGCGGTTCCGGCACGAGATTACATCCGGTAACCAAAGCAATCTCCAAACAATTGCTGCCGATTTATGATAAACCCATGATTTATTATCCGCTCAGTACGCTAATGCTGGCCGGCATACGTGATATTCTGATCATCTCCACGCCGGAGGACACGCCATTATTCCAAAGGCTCCTCGGGGATGGCAGCGACTGGGGTATCAATCTGCAATACGCGGTACAACCCAGTCCGGATGGGCTGGCGCAAGCCTTTATTATTGGCCGGGATTTTATTGGCTATCATCCCAGCACCTTAGTGCTAGGCGACAATATTTTCTATGGTCACGACTTGCACCAAAAACTCAAACACGCGACCCATAGAAATACCGGCGCCAGCGTATTTGCCTATCATGTCAAAGACCCGGAACGTTACGGGGTTGTCAGCTTCGATACGCAAGGCAAAGCCATTTCGCTGGAAGAAAAACCTGCCCAACCCAAAAGCAATTATGCCGTCACGGGCTTGTATTTTTATGACAATCAAGTCGTTGATATTGCCGCCAATCTAAAGCCATCGCCGCGCGGAGAGCTGGAGATTACCGATGTAAACCAAGCCTATCTTGATCTGCAACAACTCAACGTCGAAATTATGGGACGCGGCTATGCATGGCTAGATACCGGCACACACCAAAGCCTTATCGAAGCCAGTAACTTTATCGAAACCATAGAAAGCCGCCAAGGGCTAAAAGTAGCCTGTCCAGAAGAAATCGCTTGGCGCAACCGCTGGATCAGCGACGAAGATATTGGCAAACTGGCAAAACCGCTGGCTAAAAGTGGTTATGGAGAATATTTATTACAGCTACTGAATCAACAAGTATTTTGATTGTGTTTTAGCCAATACCAACTTCATTAAACCCAAGCCAATGACACTTATGCAGGCAACTCGATTAGCTATACCCGACTTAATACTGTTTACACCGAAAATATTTGGTGATGAACGCGGCTTTTTCTACGAGAGCTATAACCAGCAGAAATTTACGGCATTGACCGGTCTGAATCTGGACTTTGTGCAGGACAACCACTCTAAATCGCAAAAAGGCGTACTTCGGGGATTGCATTATCAACTACCGCCCAAAGCCCAAGGTAAACTGGTTCGCGTCATTGCTGGAGAAGTCTTTGATGTCGCCGTGGATATTCGGAAAAGCTCGCCTACTTTTGGGAAGTGGGTGGGGGAAAAATTATCCGCAGCCAACCAGCAACAACTTTGGATACCACCAGGTTTTGCGCACGGCTTTGTCACCCTTTCAGAGACAGCTGAGTTTCTTTACAAAACAACCGATTATTATTCACCTGAACACGAGCGCTGTATTATCTGGAATGATGCCGCAATCGGCATAGACTGGCATTTCTCTGCCGCGCCGACTTTATCCGGGAAAGACCAGATAGGGGTAACTTTGGCTTTTGCAGAGTGTTTTGCTTAGGGTTTCGATTGGTGATAAAGCCTAATAAATTTATAAAGTCCTCTGCTAGCTGCTTTACAGAAAGAAGTTATTCAATCCTAAATTTTATGCGTATAATACATGCGCACATAAAACCCAGATACAAGCACTATGCAATCTACATTCAATTCCAACGCAGCCAAAAAAGCAGCAAACCTCAGTATTAACAGTGATTTATTGAATCAGGCCAAAACCCTGAAAATCAACCTATCCGCCACCCTGGAACAGGCTTTGGTTCAAGTCATTCGCGATAAACAACACCAACAGTGGCTGCAAGACAATGAGCAAGCTATCATGGAGTACAATCTACGAGTCGAATCGACAGGCTGTTTTAGTGACAGCCTCAAGAATTTTTGATGGCGCAATTCACGCTTTATCAAAATACCAACCGGCAAACCCAAAATCGTTACCCTTTTTTGCTCGATGTACAGAACGATTTTCTAGAGGCGTTAAAAACGCGTTTGGTTATTCCTGTTGTAAAACTAGCTAACCATAAGCCTATATCGCGCTTGAATCCGCAATTTACGTGGGAGCATGAGCAATATTTGCTGATAGTGCAAGAAATGGCCGCAATTCCATCGAAAACTATCGGTGAGAAAGTAACTGATCTTTACGGGCTCCGCAGCGAAATTTTAGCAGCCATTGATTTGTTGATCACTGGTATTTGATTTTAGCCTGTTTAGACGAGAGGTTTTTTAACCATTCTTTAAACGTTAGGCTAGATCAAACTGCTTAGCCCTTTACAGCGCGTAATGAACGTTTAATAGCTTTCAGGTCTTTAGGAGCAAAGAATTGGTTGCGGCCTACGACCTGAACTGGATTGATCTTCCCAGCTTGAACGTATCTTCTAAACGTTGAGATAGATACCTCAAGGTATTCTGCGGCTTCCGTAGAGCTAAATTGCTCGGAGTGCAGATCACCGAAAACTTGTTCGTGCGTAAAATCCTGGCTTTGAAAGGCGCTGATACCCAGCAAGGTAAAAAAGCGCGCCCGCTCACTTGACGGCATGTGCTTTACGGTAGAAATCACTTCTTCGGCTGTAACAGAATGGGTCATGGCTATTCCTCTCTCAAATGGATGCCGACTTTAGCCTACATGGACGTACTCGCCGCGCCCTCTGAAGCCCTTCATCGATTCCAAATTCGTCGGTTTCCATTAACTTGAATTAACTCGACGCTTCGTTCTGTTAAACCTTAAAGCTGGGCTTCACGTAGTTCAGCCCAGCCTACAGCAATTTTTACTACATTTTAGTTTTTGCTTTTATCAACAATTTGGTTAGCTTTGATCCAAGGCATCATCGCCCGCAGTTTAGCGCCGACTAGTTCAATTGGATGCTCAGCATTCAAACGGCGTTTTGCGGTCATTTCCGGATAGCCGGTAGCGCCTTCCATGATGAATTGCTTGGCGTATTCGCCTTTTTGGATATTCGCCAGAGCTTGTTTCATCGCCAAACGGCTTTCCGCGTTAATCACTTTCGGGCCGGTGACGTACTCGCCATATTCGGCATTGTTCGAGATCGAGTAATTCATATTGGCGATACCGCCTTCATACATCAAGTCCACGATCAATTTCAATTCGTGCAAGCACTCGAAATAAGCCATTTCCGGCGGATAACCCGCTTCAGTCAAAGTTTCGAAACCAGCTTTCACTAATTCCACAGCGCCGCCGCACAACACCGCTTGTTCGCCAAATAAATCGGTTTCGGTTTCGTCACGGAAAGTAGTTTCGATAATGCCGGAACGACCGCCACCAATAGCAGAAGCGTAAGACAAACACACCGCTTTCGCCATGCCGGAAGCATCTTGATGAATCGCAATCAAATCCGGAATGCCGCCGCCTTTGACGAACTCGGAACGTACGGTATGACCAGGCGCTTTCGGCGCGATCATAATCACGTCCAAATCGGTGCGCGGCACGATTTGATTGAACAAAATTGAAAAACCGTGCGCGAAAGCCAAGGCCGCACCTTGTTTAATATTCGGTTCGATTTCGTTTTTGTAAAGTTGTGACTGAAACTCATCGGGAGTCAAAATCATCACCACATCAGCACCGGCAACTGCTTCCGGCACGTCTTTAACTGTTAAGCCGCTATTTACGGCTTTAGCGACGGAAGGCGAACTGGCGCGTAAACCTACCACTACGTCAACGCCTGAGTCTTTCAGGTTGTTGGCGTGAGCATGTCCTTGTGATCCATAGCCGATAATAGCTACTTTCTTGCTTCTGATCACTGAGAGGTCGGCGTCTTTATCGTAATAAACTTGCATATTTTTTCTCGTTACTGGGTTTTAAATTTTTTTTACAGATGTAAGCCTTTCTCGCCACGGGAAATACCGGTAGGTCCCGAACGCGCGACTTCGATTATGCTGCCTTCCTCAAAGCCGTGCAGGAATGCATCCAGTTTGCTGGGTTGGCCGGTCAATTCCACTACATAACTTTGGGCGGTGACATCGATAATCTTGCCGCGAAAAATATCCACCATGCGTTTAACTTCTTCACGGCTTTCCTGGGTGGTTTTGATCTTGACCAGCATCAACTCCCGCTCGATATGCGCCGATTCGGCCAAATCGACCAGTTTGACCACATCTATCAGTTTATTCAACTGCTTGGTAATCTGTTCGATAATCTCATCGCTGCCGCTTGTGACCAAAGTCATGCGCGATAGGCTAGGATCTTCCGTTGGCGCAACCGTCAAGGACTCTATATTGTAACCACGAGCGGAAAACAGACCAGCTACGCGTGATAAAGCGCCGGACTCGTTCTCTATCAGAATGGAAATTATGTGTCTCATTACGACAACTCCCTGTCCAGCGGAGCGTTAGCCGCGATGCGCAATTTCATATCATTATGGGCTTTGCCGGCTTCTATCATGGGATAAACGTTTTCGGTCCTATCGGTGATGAAATCCAGGAACACGGTTCTGTTTTTCAACGCAAACGCCTCTTCCAAAGCGCCGCGTACGTCTTCGGGTTTTTCGATCAACATGCCCACATGTCCGTATGCTTCAGCCAATTTCACAAAGTCAGGGATAGTGTCCATGTAGGATTGTGAATAACGGCTCTGATAGGAAAACTCCTGCCATTGCCTTACCATGCCCATATAGCGATTGTTGAGATTAACAATTTTAACTGGGGCATTATACTGGAGTGCGGTCGATAATTCCTGAATACACATCTGGATGCTAGCTTCACCGGTAATACAAGCCACATCCGCGTCAGGAAATGCCAATTTAACGCCAATAGCGGCCGGCAAGCCGAAGCCCATGGTCCCCAAGCCACCCGAATTAATCCAGCGTCGAGGTTTATTGAAATGATAATATTGCGCGGCGTACATTTGATGCTGGCCGACATCCGACGTAACATAAGCTTCGCCGCGAGTAACCTGATACAGTTGCTCAACGACATATTGCGGCTTGATTATTGGACTGGCTCGCTCATATTCCAGACAATTCACAGACCGCCAGCTTTCAATCAAATTCCACCAGGTTTCCAGCGCCGATTTTGAAGGTTTGCTTTTGCTTTCTTTAATTACTTCAAGCATCTGCTCCAACACCGGCTTTACATCACCGACAATCGGGATGTCGACTTTAACGGTCTTGGAAATCGAAGCCGGATCAATGTCTATATGAATAATCTTGGCATAAGGGCAGAATTCGGTGAGTTTACCGGTAACCCTATCATCGAAGCGAGCACCAACGGCCAAAATGACATCGCTGTCATGCATGGCCATATTGGCCTCATAAGTGCCATGCATGCCCAACATACCCAGGAATTGCTTATCGGGCGAAGGAAAGCCACCCAGACCCATTAAGGTCAGGGTAATCGGAAAACCCAGCAAGCGCGTCAATTCGGTGAGCTCCTGATGAGCTTCGCTCAAAATAACCCCGCCGCCGGCATAAATGATAGGTTTTTGCGCCATCATCAGCAATTCCACGGCTTTTTTGATTTGGCCTTTATGGCCGATCAACACCGGGTTGTAGGAGCGCATCGTGACTTTTTTCGGGTATTTATAAGGTACTTTGATCTTAGGGTCAGTGATGTCCTTAGGTATGTCAACTAATACCGGTCCCGGACGCCCGGTGGAGGCGACGTAAAACGCCTTCTTTATGGTCTCTGCCAAGTCGTGAACATCTTTTACCAAAAAATTATGCTTCACGCAGGGACGCGTTATGCCGACCGTATCCACTTCTTGAAATGCGTCGCTGCCGATCACCGGAGACGGCACTTGACCAGAAAGAATCACCATCGGTATCGAATCCATATAAGCCGTAGCGATGCCGGTAACTGCGTTAGTAGCGCCAGGCCCTGAGGTAACCAATACCACGCCGGGTTTGCCGGTAGCCCGCGCATAGCCATCGGCCGAATGGGTTGCTCCCTGTTCATGCCGCACCAAAATGTGTTTCACATCATCTTGATGAAAAATGGCATCATAAATATGCAATACGGAGCCGCCCGGATAGCCGAATACAAATTCAACACCTTCGTCTTTAAGACATTGGACAAGGATTTGTCCACCACTGAGTTCCACTTTAACGCCCTCGAAAAAAAACGACTGAATCTGAAGTATAAGCTGTTTAAATGCATCGCCTGCATAGTTTTCTGTTGGCGAGTGAATTTAAACTGCTCTAAAGAATTATTTTACAAAAAAGGTTGGATAAGCTACTGTGTTTTGGAGATTTCGTCAAGAAAATACGTATGTTTGTTTTGTAATTTACACTGGAGCTTAAGATTGAGAGAGTTATTGCAATGCATTTTGTAGACATCTGGTTAGGGAATATGGCCTTAGATGCAAAAGACTTGGGTAAATTGCATGACCTATTAGACAAACATGAACAGCAGCGAGCCAACACGTTTACTTTGCAGGTCATTCGTGACCGATATGTTGCCACACGCGGATTGCTGCGCACAATTTTAGCTAATTATCTAAACACCGACCCAACTGGTTTGCAATTCGCTGTAGGCGAATACGGCAAACCGACTTTATGTAGCCAACAATTATACTTTAACCTGTCTCATACTGCGGACAGTTTAGCGATTGTGGCATCCGACTTGGAGCATATTGGTATCGATATTGAACAGAATATGCCACGCAGTAGCTTATTTCAGCTTGCCGAACGTTGCTTTTCTGCTAAAGAATTTGCTACCTGGCGCTTGTTGCCGGAAACCCAGCGGCAGATGGCTTTTTATCAGATATGGACCCAAAAAGAAGCCTTTGTAAAGGCCGTTGGGCGAGGCATCGCTTTAGGCCTCGATCAGTGCGAAGTCAGTTTGTCAGCTGCGCAGTTGGATAAAGTACCTACGGAATATGGCTTGGCGCAAGATTGGCGGATCATAGAGCTTTCCTTGGAGCAAGGGCTTTGCGGCGCCGTGGTTGCACCTAATGCCGAACTCCTCATTAAACAGAGCAGTATGGAAAATTTAATTTGAGCAAAAAAAAGCCGCAAAAGCGGCTTTTTTTCGTTCCCAACTGCGAAACGATTAACGTTTTGAGTACTGAGGACGTTTTCTAGCTTTGTGCAGACCGACTTTCTTACGTTCAACTTCACGAGCATCGCGCGTTACATAACCGGCTTTGCGCAAGGGCTGTCTTAAAGTTTCGTCGAAAACCATCAGCGCACGTGTCAAACCGTGGCGAATTGCGCCGGCTTGTCCAGATGGGCCACCGCCAGTTACAAATATATTGACATCAAAGTCAGTCACTTTGCCTAACAGTTCCAAAGGTTGTTTAGCAATCATTTCGTCGGTTTTACGACCGAAATATACTTCAACAGGTTGTTTGTTGATGGTGAATTTTCCTGAACCGATCGTAGCATACACGCGTGCGATTGCACTTTTGCGACGACCTGTTCCGTAGTATTGAGCTGCCATAGACTATCTACCTGCTTAAAATTCTAAAACTTTAGGTTGTTGAGACTGATGATTGTGCTCAGAACCTGCGTAAACTTTTAATTTTTTGAACATGGCGCGGCCTAAGGGATTTTTAGGCAACATACCTTGTACGGCAGTGGTAATGATGCGATCAGGAAATGTTTGTCTCAATTTGCCCAAAGATGTTGACTTCATGTTACCGACATAACCTGTATGACGATAATACATCTTATCTTTTTCTTTGTTACCGGTCACGCCGACTTTCTCGGCATTGATGACTATAATATAATCGCCGGTATCGACATGAGGCGTAAATTCTGGTTTATGTTTGCCGCGAAGACGTCGTGCAATTTCAGTAGCAAGGCGACCAAGCGTCTTTCCTTCTGCATCAATCACGTACCAGTCGCGCTTAACTTCGGCGGGCTTTGCACTAAATGTTTTCATCTTTGCTTCTTAAATTCTGTTGAGGCTATGTATAAAAGAAAGCATTCTACTTAAACAGCACACTAAATTCAAGTTTATTTTATAGATGGAAACATTTTTCGACTCAGGCTTGGCAAACGCTGCAAAAATAACTGCTACGCTGACCGATTTTCATTAACTTAATGGGTTCGGCACAGATCAGGCAAGGCTGACCGGCACGGCCATAAACATTTAAACATTGGCGAAAATACCCGGGCTTACCTTGGGCGTTGGTAAAATCGCGGAGAGTGGTGCCGCCTTGCTCTATAGCTGACTGCAGCACAGTTTTTACTGTCTCAGCCAATCGGCGATATTCTGCAAGATTGATTTTTCCTACTGGTCTACTGGGCGTAATACCGGCCATAAATAAAGATTCGTTAGCATAAATATTTCCCACGCCCACGACAACATGACTATCCATCAACAAAGACTTTACAGAAATAGTGCGATTGCCGGCCCGCTCCAGTAAATATTCACCATTAAAAGCCGAAGATAAAGGCTCCGGACCTAAATTGAGCAATAAAGGATGCTGATCAACTAGCCCAAAGCTCCACAAAGCCGCGCCGAATTTTCGCTGGTCATTGAAACGCAGCACGGTGTCATCAGCGAAAATAAAGTCGATGTGATCATGCTTACCGGGAAGCTGATCTGCAGCAGTAATGCGCAAATTACCGGACATGCCTAGATGTAACAGAACAGTTCCTTGAGAGGTTGATAGCAATAGATATTTGCCTCGGCGATTAACACTTTCCAACACAAGCCCTGGCAATATGGTCGTCAACTCCGACGCAATTGGCCAACGCAATTGTGGCTGGCGAATGATAACGGTTTTGACCACCTTGCCTTCTATATGCGGCGCAATGCCTCTGCGGCTGGTTTCAACCTCTGGTAATTCAGGCATCAGGCGTCAATCTGAGCTAATAAAAACCGCGCTTCGTCCTGAATTTTTTTTCTAAACAGCAAAAGCTTCCAGCGACTGCCGCCGCATTGCCGCCACAACAGGGTGGCGCGTATTCCGGCCAGCAATAAGGCCCTAATTTTGTTAACAGTATTTTGAGCGCCTAAATATTGTTGATCGCCAAGAACCATGATACGTGGCTGTAAAGTGCTGACAGTGCTGTGATATAGATCAGCAAGATTGGCTTGGACATTGGCGTGCAACACACCGAAATGCTCGGCCTGAGCCTGGGCTTTGGCAATGCCGATATGTATGGTTTCCAGCAGGTCTGAGCGCCTAGCTAACTGTTTTTGTAGATAGACCAATTGCGCAGCATAGCGGGCCTGCTCTGGATTGGTTAACGCTTTACCACCAAGCTGTAGATCTAGCTGTTGCAATCCGAACTGAACCCCTTTCAAATCGCCGAAAACATCAAGAACACTGCTGGAATCAATTTTCAATAGACTGCCGATGCTGGCTTCAAAGGCTCTTGCATCAGCATTGCCGGTTGTGGCGAAATGATGAACCAAAGTGCAGGCTTGTGCGATGCCAGCTAAGGCTATGGTTTGATTGGTAATGTTGTTTAAAGACATGTTCCTATTGATATTGGCTCTGCAAGTTTTAAATTAGCATGACAACTTAAAAACACATTCTTGGGTAAATTTCAACAGCATTTGTTTGCATTTTCGGGATATATCAGCTTCTTTAATTTGGCATTAAAATAAAAAATTTATTACGCTATGGTTGTCGTGTTGCTGTCTAATACTTGTCTGCGATCAATTAGAAAATCAGCCATTGGATTTACGAACTGACAAGCAATGAATTATGATGCAAACTCAGCGTATTTATACCATGTTCAGCGACTTTCAGTTGATTGTACTTTTACCTATAACCACACTTTATCAATGTATATAACTCAGGAGCTTCGTTTATGACCGAATCAGTCTCATTAACGGTAACCGGTATGAAATGCGGTGGCTGCGAAAATAATGTCACAACTAAACTTTTGGCCTTGGCCGGCGTCATATCGGTAAAGGTTTCACATCAAGCAAAACAGGTGGATGTAGAGTATGATCCTTTACAAGTTGAGCTAGATGAAATTGAGGATACAATTTCAGGCGCTGGTTTTACTGTTGAGTAATAATTACAGTTTTAAGCTCGTTTAAACCAAGGTAAACGACATGAATGTTCAGCACTTAACCAAACAGGATCTGCAGCAGGAAATTCGTTTATCGATTCTGGGCATGAGTTGCGCGGGTTGCATTGCTGCAGTAGATACAGCCTTACGTGGCGTTGAGGGAGTGATAACGGTGGATGTCAATTTTGCCGATCATTCCGCCACAGTGACAGGGAATGCCGAACCTGAATTCATGAAACAAGCCTTAAAAGCAGCCGGCTATGATGCGGCTATTATGGAAGGCTTTGAAGATCCGGAACTAGAAACGCAGCAAGAACAACAGCGTTATCAAGATTTGATGAGGAAAGCCTTCGTAGCGGGAGGCCTGGGCCTGCCCTTAATGGCCGGAGCTCATCTCGGCTGGTTTCCTGATATGGGAACGCCTAGCGGCACCTGGTTTTGGTCGGAAGTCGCGCTGCTTACATTGTTGGTGCTGTTCTATTCCGGAGGGCATTTTTATGTAAATGCTTTTAAACTATTGCGTGTTAAGCAAGCCAATATGGATACTTTGATTGCCATGGGTACAGGATCGGCATGGCTGTACTCCTGCGTGGTCATCGATTATTCCAAACTACTGCCGCCACTTTCAGCGCATGCCTATTTTGAGGCTTCAGCGGTGATTTTAGCTTTTATTAATCTGGGTAACGCCCTGGAAACCCGAGCCAGAGGAAAAACTTCAAGCGCAATTCGCGCACTTATCGGCTTGCAACCGCGCACTGCGCGAGTGGTACGTGATGGCTTGGAGATAGATATTGCTATTGATCAAGTAGGCTTGGGTGAAACATTACGTGTTAGGCCGGGTGAAAAAATCCCGGTTGATGGTGTTCTGCTAGAGGGTCATTCAACAGTCGACGAGGCTATGCTGACCGGCGAACCCCTCCCGGCAGAAAAACTCCAAGGCGTAACTGTAGCTGCCGGCACCATTAATCAGCAAGGCAGCTTTTTATTTACCGCCACACGCATTGGCCGCGATACAGCCTTGGCGCAAATTATCCATAGCGTCCGTCAAGCGCAGAACGCCAAGCCTGCCATTGCTCGACTAGCGGACAAAATTTCCAGCATTTTTGTTCCGGGGGTGGTCGCATTTGCGCTGTTTACTTTCTTGCTTTGGCTGGCATTTGGACCCGAACCAGCCCTGGGTTACGCTTTTGTTACCTCAATGACGGTTTTGGTGATCGCTTGTCCATGCGCTCTGGGCTTGGCGACGCCGATTTCTGTCATGGTCGCGGTTGGCCGCGCTGCACAAATGGGCATTTTGATTCGCAAAGGAGAAGCCCTGCAAAGCGCTGGAAAGCTGAGTTGTTTAGTATTGGATAAAACCGGAACCGTCACTACCGGCAAGCCAAGTTTGGCGAGCGTGATTGCCTTTGACGGGGTTGACGAGAACGAAGTGTTGCGCTTGGCAGCAAGCCTTGAATCCGGCTCAGAACATCCGCTGGCGGCAGCTATTCTTGCAGCAGCGGAAGCAAAAGCTATAAAGCTGGATAAAGTCAGGAAGTTTCAGGCTATAACCGGACATGGAATAGTTGGACGCATAGCGGAGCGGCAATGTTTGTTAGGCAATGTTGCGCTGCTGGCAGAACACGGCATTCAGAGTGTACAATATAATAATAAAATAGCGGAACTGGCTGCGCTTGGGCAAACGCCAGTCTTTCTAGTGGTCGAAAATCGTATAGTCGGTATAGTTTCTGTAGCCGACCCCGTTAAATCCGATTCTGCTCAAGCAATTCGAAACTTACTTGCTCAGGGCGTTCGGGTGTTGATGGTGACCGGTGATAATGAAATGACTGCCCATGCTGTAGCTGCCCAAGTCGGTATTCGCGAAATTCGGGCTCAAGTATTGCCGCAAGACAAGGCTTTAATTGTGCAAACCTTACAAGCTGAGGGCGAAACAGTCGGCATGGTGGGCGACGGAATCAATGACGCGCCTGCTTTGGCGCAGGCCAATGTAGGTTTCGCCATTGGCTCAGGAACGGATGTCGCCATTGAAAGCGCCGATATAGTGTTGTTACAGGGCTCGCTGCTAAAGGTCTCCGAAGCCATCGCTTTGTCGAAACTCACAGTAAGGAATATCAAGCAAAATTTACTCGGTGCATTTATCTATAACACTATTGGTATTCCAGTGGCCGCCGGTTTGCTCTATCCCTTATTTGGAATTTTTTTAAATCCGATGCTGGCAGGTGCTGCGATGGCCTTGTCGTCAGTAACGGTAGTCAGTAACGCTAACCGTTTACGCTGGATAAAGCTTTAAAAACGATCATACTTCTTTAACCGCATAAATTTGAACAATAAAGCATTGTTGCGTAGATCTCTGCGTAACAGCTTTACCGAGGTGCAGCTGGATTTACGTAGATTTTTATTGGTCTGCGAATTTAGCTTCAAAATAGAAAATACGGGTTTATGGCTGCCAAACACATGCCGATTCAAAATACCAAACATTGGCCAAATGATCAATTTTTCGGTCATTTCTAGCGAAATTTTATACGCCAAAGCATGCAGCGTCTTAACTAGAAAATATGCGCCGCATAATTGATAGATTTTTTCTAAAGTGTTTTGCATGAGCAACCTTGTCAGAAGATTTTGTTAATCTTCAACGCAACTTGCGCGCCAAATAAATTTTGACTTGGAAATTATGGGATTAAGGCTAAACTGACCAAAGAATGTCTGACATAATTGTCAGACTCTCCGCCAATTATGGCAGTTCGCCGAGGTGATTGTCAGTGCCCAGGAAATGATTTGAATCTAGAAGAATACATGTCACAGACTATGTTTAAACTTGAGACCTTGTTGGACACTCATGATTTACCGTTTGTCATTATTGATGCCGGCTTAAAAGTCGTAGCAGTGAATCGCGCCTGGGAAAATTGCTTTGGACTTTCCCGGCAAAGTCAGATTGGGCAACCCTGTTGTCATGAAAATGGTTTTTGTCGCCATAAGCGTCTGTTTCAGACCTTAGAACCTTATGCCGGTTTTTTTCCGGCATCAAAACCTTTTGACTTGCAAAAATTATTGAATGTGCGTGGCTACCCGTTGCTGGATGCCGATAACACTCTTTATATTGGAGAGTCCTTAAGTGTTTTTAGCAAATCTGTTGGTTTTAGCAACGCTGAAAACATGATTGGAAAAAGCGCCCAATTTACTGCACTTAAAACCAAGCTTCAGCAGGCAGCGGAAACTTGGGCGCCGGTAATGCTGTTAGGTGAAACTGGAACGGGCAAGGAACTTGCTGCTGAATTTATTCATAGACATTCCCAGCAAGCACAGAACGAATTAGTGATTGCCGATTGCACGATTTTTAGCGAAGACTTATTTGAAAGCGAAATGTTTGGCCATGAAAAAGGCGCATTTACCGGCGCCTTGAGCCATAAAAAAGGTCTATTTGAGTTGGCTAATAACAGCACCTTGTTTCTTGACGAAATCGGCGAATTACCGTTATCCCAACAGCCAAAATTGTTACGCGCTCTGGAAAGTGGTCAATTCCGGCGGGTAGGCGGTATTTCGACGCTAAAATCGACGGTTAAAGTGATTAGTGCAACGCATCGGAATTTAGCGGAGATGGTGAAACAAGGCCGGTTTCGTGAAGATTTATTTTATCGGCTGTCCGTTTTTCCTATCGAAATCCCGCCATTAAGGGCGCGTCGCCAGGATTTACCGCTTTTAGTCGAACATATTTTGGCGCATTTTGGACAAATGCAAGGCGCGGACTATTCTATTTCCCAGTCAGCCTTGATCAAACTAATACAGCATAATTGGCCAGGCAATATTCGTGAATTAAAAAATTGCTTGCAATTAGCAACGGGCTTGTGTGAAAACCGGCATATACAAGACACCGATATTAATTTTGTGCGGCGGTCGACCAACTTCCTAGAGCCAATAAAGGACATAAACCATGAAGTATTTAAAGCCGAAACCATGAGCACCTTGGAGCGTTTTGAGGCGGATTTCATATCCGGTCTTATCGCAAAATATCAAGGAAATCGCAAACTGATGGCTGCCGAGATGAATATCAGTGAAAGAACTCTATATCGAAAACTTAATAGACTCAATCTTTCTTAGGCGGCGTCAACTCAATGATGGAATCTAAAATGGTAAACTGGACGCTTGATTATATCAATTCCCAACCCAATGGGATAACGCCGCCTATGGATATGCGTGAGGCTATCAGCAAAATTAAAGCCTTGCCACCCTTACCTGGTAGCGCGACACGTATCCTAAACCTACTTTCCGACCCAAAAGCCGATGTCGAAAAATTGGTGGAGATTATCGAACTCGACCCACTATTGACAGCACAAATCATTCGCTGGGCGAGTTCTGCACTTTATGGTTATCGCGGTAAGATCACAAGTGTCCATGATGCGATTACCCGAGTTTTGGGTTTCAATTTCGTGCTTGACCTGGCTTTAGGATTGGCGGTGCTGGCGCCTTTAAAAGCCCCAGCTACCGGCGCAATAGGCACCCGAATGTTCTGGATTCATGCCTTGGCCAGTACGCGCGTCATGCAACAACTTGATCAGAAGCTACCTCAGGAATTGCGCTTGCCCCGGCAAGAAGTCTTTTTAGCGGGTTTAATGCACAATATAGGCTTCCCCTTATTCGGACATGAATTTCCGGACGAATTCGTGTATTTAAGCAAACTGATAGACGCCAATCCATTACTAATTATTTTTAATCTGGAAACATTTAGCTTTGGGGTAAATCATGCCGAAATTGGGGCCTGGTTGATGAATGCTTGGTCTATGCCAAATGCAATAACCGATGTTGTTTATCACCACCACAATCCTTGCTATCGCGGCAAAAACTATCGGCTGAATTTGCTGACCTATCTCAGCGACTGCTTGTTAGGGCAAATAGGCGTTGGCGATGGCATCAATCAGTCTTGTCCGGATGACGTGTGGGTACAATTAGGTTTGGATCGGACGCATAGCCAAGAAATATTGGCTAATCAGCATGAAGAATTGGAGAAAATTGTAGCGACTGCGGAGATGCTGACTGAGCAGGCGTAGCCTCAGTTAGCAGCTTTTGTTTATTTTCCCGCGTCAGCTTTTTGATTGCAGCTTCACGTCGACTGGCTGAACTGCGACTATGTCCGGTCTCTAAAAACACAATGTGTTCCGGTTGACAATGTCTAAAATATTTTGCGCCTTTTAGGGTGGAGTGTTGCTGAAAACGTCTGTTAATATCAGTAGTAATACCGGTATACAAACTCCTGTCACTACATAGAATGATATAGACCGACCAATGTGTCATCTTGACCTGTTTAATCCCTTAATACCAAGATTTGCCAGCTCATCAGCTCGTTCGTTGTTCAAATCTCCGGAGTGGCCTTTTATCCATACCCATTCGATCAGGTGACGTTGAATAGCGGCATCAAGTCTGCGCCATAAATCTTCATTCTTCACTGCTTGATTTGCAGCTGTTTTCCAGCCGCGCTTTTTCCAATTAACCAACCACTCTGTAATCCCCTGCAGAACGTATTTTGAATCGGTATGCAATTTTATAGTGCAAGAACCGGACAATGCCTCCAAAGCCTGAATCGCTGCCAACAGCTCCATGCGATTATTGGTGGTTTCCATTTCCCCTCCGCAAAGTTCTTTAGCAAAGGTTTTATATTTTAAAATCACCCCCCAGCCCCCCGGCCCGGGATTGCCCTTGCAGGCTCCATCGGTATATATAGTGACAATATTAGTCATTTTGCTCTTCAAGATGCGAAATTAATTCCATTAAGCCTCCTGCCGCCACTAGGTTTTTTTTGCCTTGGCTAACCGGTGTCAAAGGAATTAAAGAATACTGTCTTTTTACTGCCTTAATGCCGAACGCCATAGAAAGCAATGACGCAGTGCTGAAATTATAGACCCCGTAAGTAATTTTAAACCTATCCAAACCAAATTCCACTGTGGCCAGCACTTCAAAATTCATTAATTTTAACCAATCCAACATACGGGATCGAGTAATAAAATGGGCGCGCCAAGAATCTGCAAATTTTCTATCCCATAAAAATTGAAAGCGCACGGATAGACTGAATGGATTGAAATTTAAGATAATTAATTCACCGCCTGGCTTTAACACACGGTTGACTTCACGCATAGTCTGGAAACGTTGCGCATCGAATTCCAACAAATGCGGCAGGATCACCAAATCCATTGATTCGGTTTGAATAGGTAAGTTAAAAGCTTTCGCGTTAATTTTCAATGCCGAATCGCTACCCATGCCTTTGCCGTCCAGAATTAGATAGTTTTGATACAAGGAGCAGTCGATAAAATTGGCTTCCCAGCCGAGACCGCCGATTTGCAACTGCCTCTGCTTGCAGCCACTGGTGATGGAACGCTTCAAATATTGGCTCTCCATGTCTTGCAGTAGCTTACCGCGTGGTGTTTGGTATAAAGCAAATAGGAAATCTCTTTTCATTTTTTATGCCCAAAAGGCTATGATTTTTGGCTTTTTAGGGTAAGCCATGATACGATCAAAGTTTTTATTTTAGCGAGTAAAGACAATGCCCCGCTCTATTTCAAGAAAATCGGCTCGACATCTGTCCTATCTGCTGCCTATTTTGCTGGCGACAGGTTGTAGTCAAACCACGCCTAAGGTACAACTTTCCGATGCAGCCAATGGTAAATTTGCGGTTTTTACCCGAGGTAGCAGCGGCAAACTTCATCTCAATAAGAAAAACAAAGATCAAACTGAAGCAAAGGAGCATGCCACTATTTGGGACCGCATGCTATCGCTGTATGCTCTACCGGAAATGGATAATGCCAGAATTGACCGGGAAGTAAACTTTTACCTGAAAAATCCTGAATATCTCTCCCGGATTCAAGAACGCGCTGAGCCCTACCTGTATTTTATACTGGATGAAATTGAGGCCAAAAATATTCCAGGAGAATTAGCATTATTACCGGTAGTAGAAAGCGCTTTCAGGCCCGAAGCCAAGTCTCCTGCTCAAGCCTCTGGTCTTTGGCAATTTATTCCGCCAACCGGACGCATGTACGGTTTGAAACAAAACAGTTGGTACGACGGTAGGCGCGATGTCGTGGAATCCACCCAAGCAGCAACCAAATTCTTAAAAGAACTAAGTGACACCTTCAATAACGACTGGCTCTTAGCTTTGGCGTCTTATAACGCCGGTAAAGGCAATATAAAAAACGCGATTGATAGAAATACGGATCGCGGCTTACCCATTGATTTCTGGTCCTTGGATCTAAATGGTGAAACAGCAGCTTATGTACCGCGCTTATTGGCAATTGCCAAAATTTTTGCCAATCCGGAAAAGTACAATCTCAATTTGCATCAGTTCCCCAACGAACCCTATTTTGAATTGGTTGACGTCCAATCCCAAATAGATTTAGGTATGGCTGCGGAAATGGCGCAAACCCCGCTGGATGATTTTTTTAAACTTAATCCGGGCTTTAACCGCTGGAGCACCGATCCAAACGGACCGCATCGGTTATTGATTCCAGTTGAAAAAGCGGGATCATTCAAAGAAAAATTGGCGGAATTGCCCCAGCATCAACGTATAAAATGGGTGCACCACACTGTCGCCAATCATGAAAGCTTGAAAACCATTGCCCAAAAGCACAACACGACAGTCGAAGAAATCCAAGAAGTTAATCACTTGTATGAGGATATCGTCGCGCAAGGTACTGTGCTTTTAATTCCCATTTCTTATCAGTCCTTAAAGGGCGAGACTACACAGGCAGTTGCAGTCGTCAGCCATCCTCACCTGCAACAACCGCCATCCAAACAGTCATATACTATAAAAAGAGGCGATACCTTATCTGAACTTGCAGAACGCTTTGCGGTGGATGAGGATGATATTTTGAGCTGGAACAAGTTATCGCATAAATCAGCGTTAAAACTTGGACAAAAAATTCTGATTAAGAAAAGCGGTGACTTAGCTGTAGCTTCAAATGCACCCACTTTCAAACAGATCAGCTATACGGTCAAAAACGGAGATACGCTTGGGCAAATTTCCAAAAAATTTAACATCAATGTGACTGACTTACGCAAGTGGAATAATGTCCCTAAAAATAAAGCAGATATCAAGCCTGGCTCGAAATTGAAAGTAATGCTGGAAGCAGGACAACCGGCAACATAAGTCCTTACCTGAATAGCAAAATACCTCAACTAAGGCAGGAAAACTCGCTACTGCTAGCAAGGTATATTTCATCGCATACCTTTTCTTAGGCTTTGAATTGCTCTTCGCCATTATAAGTATGCGATGTTTTCCTATGGTGTTTGATTTTGCTGTTGTATCTTGGGCGAATCGATAGTCCTTAAGGATTTGGTGAAGCAATACGTAACGAACCAGTAGGTGTAGAACATT